>DAOLFG010000127.1:0-7499 GCA_035326425.1 Geminicoccus sp.
CTAGGAGGTGGGCTCCATCAGCTCCTGGCGCGCCTGGGCGACGGCCATCGTCTCCGGCGGCGCCACGAGGCCACCCGAGACGATCAGCTTCATGGCCGCCTCGACGGTGATGTCGAGCACGATCACCTCGCGGCGGGCGACCATCAGGTAGTAGCCGGTGGTGGGGTTGGGCGTGCAGGGCAGGAACAGACTGACCAGATCGTCGTCGACGGCCTGGCGTGCCGCCTCCGGCGCCGGCCCGGTGACGAAGGCCACCGACCAGGTGCCCCGCCTCGGCCATTCGACCAGCACCACCTCGCGGAACGAGCGCGACGACTGCGCCAGCACGGTCTGGAAGAGCTGCTTCAGCATGCCGTAGAGGCTGCGCACGATCGGCATGCGGTCGAGCACCAGCTCGCTCGAGGTCATCAGCGCCCGGCCGAGATAGCTGGCGGTGAACCAGCCGATCAGCACCAGCGTCGCCAAGGTCAGCAGCAGGCCGATGCCCGGCAGGCTGAACGGCAGCAGGCGCTCGGGATTGTAGTGGGCCGGAATGAGGCCGGCGACGCGCGTGTCGAAATAGTCGACCACCAGCCAGACAATATAAAAGGTGATACTGATCGGGGCGGTGACGATGATGCCGGCCAGCAGGTAGTTGCGCAGCTTGGCGAGCAGCAACGCCCTGCGTCCGGCCGGACGGCCGCCCGGCACATCCTCGTCCCCTGCCACCTGTCGATTCTCCCGGTTGCCCAGACGATAGGGCCAGCCGATCGACCTCGTCCAGTCGGTTGGCGGCCCGCCTCGCCTCACACGCGAGTGATCGCCATGGAATAGATTATTTTCGGAGGTACAAGATGAATGAACAGCAACATTCCCAGACACTGCGGCTGAACTAAATATCTGGCAATTCGATAAAATTTTCTGCAATTTTTGTTAAAGGGATTTACTTTAACGCGGCAAATAATCTGTTGACTTGCCGGGTATCCGGACGGCATTTTCGCGGCGGTGTCCTGCCGAGCGAGATCCGCCAGCGGCAATGGAGACGGCGATGAACGTCATCAGCAACGCGATGCTCCTGGTCCGTCGGATCAACGAGCTGCAACGCCGCCGCGACAACCTGCTCGAGCGGCAGGAGCGCCTGCGGCGCACCCTTCCCGAGTGGACCTTCGCGCCGCTGCAGCTGGTCGGCATGTCGGCGGACGAGATCCGCGGCATGATGAGCGACCTCACCGATGCCGAGCGCAGCACCGGCCTCGACCAGCTCGAGGCGGAGGTCGAGAAGCTCGACCAGCAGATCGAGGAGCTGGAGAACAGCGTGCTGACGACGCCGTCACGCTCGCTCGACAGCATCCAGGCCGTGCTGGACCTGGCGGTGAGCCGCTTCAAGGCGCACACCGTCGCCGACCCCAACGACGTCTTCTACGACTATGGCGACGCGCGGGTGCTGTTCTTCCTCGAGCGCGCCGCCGAGGATTTGCGCGCGCTGCTGAACGAGGAGCAGCGCCAAGCCGGCTGAGCGCCCTCCCCGGGCGACGCGATCAGGAACTCTCGCCGCGCAGCTTCTCCCGCGCTGCCAGCGAGAGCTGGATGTTCAGCTCCTTCAGCTGCTTGTCGGTCGCCTGGTTGGGGGCGCCCAGCAGCAGCTCCTGCGCCTGCTGGTTCAGCGGAAAGGCCGTCACCTCGCGGATGTTCGGCGTGTCGGCCAGCAACATCACAATGCGGTCGATGCCGGGTGCGATACCGCCGTGCGGCGGCGCGCCGTAGGTCAGCGCCCGCAGCATGCCGCCGAAGCGCCGCTCCAGCTCGTCGGCCGGATAGCCCGCGATCTCGAAGGCCCTGGCCATGATGTCGGGGCGGTGGTTGCGGATGGCGCCCGAGCTCAATTCCACGCCGTTGCAGACGATGTCGTACTGGTAGGCCAGGACCTCCAGGGGATCCTGGCCGTTCAGCGCCTCCAGCCCGCCCTGCGGCATCGAGAACGGGTTGTGCGAGAACACGACCTGCTTCAGCTCCTCGTCATACTCGTACATCGGGAAGTCGACGATCCAGCAGAAGCGGTAGGCGCCCTGCTCGACGATGCCGAGATCCTGCCCGACACGGCTGCGGATCAGGCCGCAGCGCTTGGCGATGTCGGCGGCCTTGCCGCAGACGAAGAACACGCCGTCGCCGTCCGACAGGCCGGCCAGCGCCTTCACCTGCCCGATCCGCTCCGGTCCCAGGAATTTCGCGACCGGGCCGCGCGGCTGGGCCTCGACGACGATCCAGCCGGCCCCTGGTAGGCCCAGCTCCTTGGCGTAGCCGTCGACCTGGTCGAAGAACCGACGCGGCTGGCCGCTGGCCCTGGGCGCCGGGATCGCCCGGACCACCGCCCCCTGCTCGATGGCGGCGGCGAACACCTTGAAGTCGGAGCCGCGAAAAGCCTCGGTGACGTCGGCGATCTCGATGGGGTTGCGCAGGTCGGGCTTGTCGCTGCCGTATTTCAGCATGGCGTCACGGTAGGTGATGCGCGGGAACGGCAGCGGCGTGACGTCCCATTCGGAGAACTCGGCGAACAGCCCTTGCATCACGGGGCCGATGGCGGCGAAGACGTCGTCCTGGGTGGCGAAGGCCATCTCGACGTCGAGCTGGTAGAACTCGCCGGGGCTGCGGTCGGCGCGGGCGTCCTCGTCGCGGAAGCAGGGTGCTATCTGGAAGTACCGGTCGAAGCCGGAGATCATGTAGAGCTGCTTGTACTGCTGCGGCGCCTGCGGCAGGGCGTAGAACTTGCCGGGATGCAGGCGCGACGGCACCAGGAAGTCGCGGGCACCCTCGGGCGAGCTGGCGGTGAGGATCGGCGTCTGGAACTCGGTGAAGCCCTGCTCCTGCATCCGCCGGCGGATGCTGGTGATGATGGCCGAGCGCAGGCGGACGTTGCGCTGCATCCTCTCGCGACGCAGGTCGAGGAAGCGGTAGCGCAGCCGCAGGTCCTCGGGATAGTCGCGCTCGGCGTTGATCTGGATCGGCAGGGTCTCGGCCGCCGACTGCACGTCCATGGTGTCGGCGACGATCTCGACCTCGCCGGTCGGCAGCGTCGGGTTGACGGTCTCGGCCGAGCGGGCGACGACCTTGCCGGTGACGGTGACGACGCTCTCGTTGCGCAGGGCCTCGGCTGCCTGGAACACCGCCGATTCCGGGTGGAAGACGATCTGGGTCAAGCCGGTATGGTCGCGCAGGTCGATGAAGAGTAGCTGGCCGTGGTCGCGCTTTCGGTGTACCCAGCCGCTCAGGCGGACCTCCTGGCCGACGGCCGATTTCCTCAGCTCGCCGCAATGATGCGTGCGGTAGACGTGCATGAACGGCCCTCGTCGGTGCGCCCTGGCAAGGCGGCGGCAGAACCACGGGGGCCGCGGCTCTGTCAAGGCGCGCTCCCCGCACCCCTGCCCTTCCACCCCCTGCCCGACGACACGATGACCCTCATCACCACCACCGACGCCCTGGCCGCCTTCGTCGAGCGGATGCGGGGGGAGACCTTCGTCACCGTCGACACCGAGTTCATGCGCGACCGCACCTACTGGCCCAGGCTCTGCCTGATGCAGATCGCGGGTGCCGGCGAGGCGGTGGCGATCGACCCGCTGGCGCCGGGCATGGACATGGCGCCGCTGGCGGCACTGGCGGACGATCCCGCCGTCGTGAAGGTGCTGCACGCGGCACGGCAGGATCTCGAGATCTTCTTCCGGCTGTTCGGGCGGCTGCCCAGGCCGCTCTACGACACCCAGATCGCCGCCATGGTCTGCGGCTTCGGCGAGGAGGTGGCCTACGAGACGCTGGTCAACGAGATCGCCCGTGGCCGGCTCGACAAGGCCTCGCGCTTCACCGACTGGGCGCGGCGGCCGCTGTCGCACGCCCAGCTCGCCTATGCGCTGGGCGACGTCACCCATCTTCGCACGATCTACGAGGCGCTGAGCCGGCGGATCGAGGCGGCGGGGCGGACCGCCTGGGTGGCCGAGGAGGTGGCCTCGCTGGCCGACCCGGCGCTCTACCAGCCGGACCCGGCGGAATCCTGGCGGCGGCTCAAGCCGCGCTCGCGCGACCGGCGGTTCCTCGCCGTGGTGCAGCGCCTCGCGGCCTGGCGCGAGCGCGAGGCGCAGCGCCGCGACCTGCCGCGCAACCGGGTGATCCGCGACGACGTGGTGATGGAGATCGCCGCCACCCGGCCGACCAGCGTCGAGGGGCTGCGCGAGCTCGACCGGGTCAGCCTGGACCGCGCCAGCGCCTTGGCGGTGATCGCCGAGATCCAGACGGCGATGGCGCTGCCGGAGAACGAGCTGCCGAAGGCCGAGGCGCAGGTGCGGCTGCCCAAGGGCATCGGCCCGCTGATCGACCTGCTGCGCGTGCTGCTGAAGCTTCGCGCCGAGGACAGCGACGTGGCGCAGCGGCTCATCGCCAATGGCGGCGACCTCGAGGCCATAGCCCTCGACGATCACGCCGACGTGCCAGCGCTGAAGGGCTGGCGGCGGGAGATCTTCGGCAACGAGGCGCTGGCGATGAAGCGCGGCGAGATCGGGCTGGCCGTGCGCGACCGCCGGACCACGGTGGTGCCGCTGGGGCCGGCCGCTTGACGATCCTCGTCGCCTGCGCCGGTGGCTTCATCGGCGCCGAGGTGGCGCGCGCGATTCCCGGCTGCCGCACCGCCGGCCATGCCGACGCGGCCCGGGCGCTGGGCGGCGTGCGCACGGCGATCTGGTGCGGCCGCGATCCCCGGCTCGGCAGCGAGGCCTGGAGGATCGAGGACGATGCCGAGATCGGCATCGCCAGGGCCTGCGCCGCCGCGGGCATCCACCTGCTGAGCCTGGGCACGCGCAAGGTCTATGCGGCATCCGCGGCACCGTTGCACGAGGGATCGGCCCTGGGGCCGGCCGATGCCTATGGGCGGCAGAAGCTGCGGCTGGAGCTGGCCCTGGCCGAGATCCTGGGAACGCGGCTGACCCGGCTGCGGCTGGCCAACATCTTCGGCTGGGAGCCGGGCCGGCGGACCTTCATGGGGACGATGCTGGCCGGCCTGTCGCGCGACGGCGAGATCCGCTTCGACATGAGCCCGTTCACGCGGCGGGATTTCCTGGCGGCGGAGGATGCGGCGGCGCTGATCGCGGCACTGGCGGCCGACCCGCCGGGCGGGGTGGTCAATGTCGGCTCGGGCCTCGGGCTCGAGACCGGCCGGCTGGCGATGGCGCTGATCCGAGGATACGGCCGGGGACGGCTGGTGGTGGAAAAGGCCGAGGAACGCGACGCGTTCACGCTGGATACGCGGCGGCTATTCTGGCTGACGGGGATGGCGGTGGAGGCCGGGCGGGCGGAGGCTGTGGCGAAAGCACTTGGTCGGGCGGCGGCGGACAAGCTCGGCTGACCTCAAGCCGCCCGGCTGGCGACCCTGGCTACCAAGGCGGGGTCCTCGGCGATGACCGCGAGCAGCAGCCGGCTCGCAGCATCCGGCTCACGTACTCCTTGTTCCCACTGCCGGATCGTCGAGAGAGGAATACGGTAACGGCTGGCGAATTGGACCTGCGAGATGCCGAGCCTGCGGCGAAGGCCGGCCACTCCATGGACATCGCGGGCGGCCTCGGCGGCGAGCATGGCCTCGATCTGGACCTCGGTCCGGACGGGAGCGGCGTCCGGATCGCCGGCAGCCGCGTCCTCGATCTCGATATCGCTCCGCCGGCGCGGAAGTCGTTCGTCGATGGTCATCGTACGTGCTTCCAATAGGCCCGTTCCTCGGCGCGCGTCGCGTCGCGCAGCGATATCGGCCGGACAGCCAAATCGCCATCTGCGACCTCGACCGGCTCGAACACCAGCACGACCACGCGCGCCACAATCCTGCCCAGCGCACGTATCCGGCCTTCGTGCTCATAGCCGAGCGGGCGGTCATCGGGCTCGTCGAGCAGCGGATGCGTGAACATCTCGGCGACCCTCTCGAATCCCCAGCCATGCTTGGCCCGGTTGCGCGCCTCCTTGTCCGGGTTGGGCAGGACGATCACGCAGACCCATATACCTCATCGAGGTAGCACACGCCAATTGTCCGCAGCAGCAGCGGCCGAGCTACCCCACCCGTTCCGCCACGAACATCCGCTCCGGCGCCTCGAAGGCCGCTTGCGCCGCCACCAGCTCCAGCTCGCGCGAGCCGGTGCGGTGGGTCAGCTCGACCAGGGCGTACATCGCCGAGACGGCGCGGCTCAGCGCCTCGGGCACGCTGCCGGTCCGCAGCCACCAGCCGAGCAGGAGCGCGGTGAAGCTGTCGCCGGTGCCGTTGAGGCTCACCGCCAGCTCGGGCGTCCAGCAGATCCAGGAGCCCAGCGCCGTGTCGGCCAGGATGCCGAGCTCGCCCGGGCGGTCGGCGATCTTGAGGCTGGTGGCGACGACGATGCTGGGGCCCGCGGCACGCGCCCTGGCGGCGGCGCGCGAGGCGTCGGCGATGCTCCCGATCGCGGTGTCGGTGAGCCAGGCCAGCTCGAAGGCGTTGGGCGTGATGATGTCGGCCACCGGCACCACGCGGTCGCGGAACAGCTCCGGGATGCCGGGACGGACGAAGAAGCCCCTGCCCTCGTCGCCCATCACCGGGTCGCAGACGAACAGCGCCCCGGGGCGGGCGGCGCGGACCTCGTCGACGGTGCGCAGCAGCACCTCGCCGAGGTCGGGCGAGCCCAGATAGCCCGAGAGCACGGCGCGGGTGCGCGGAAGGGCGCCGCGCTCCTCGACGCCGCGGATGATCTCCTCGACCTGCGCCAGCTCGACGGCGTGGCCGCGCCACTGGCCGTAGCCGGTGTGGTTGCTGAACAGCACCGTGCTGACCGGCCAGACCTCGAAGCCCAGGCGCTGCAGCGGGAACACCGCGGCGCTGTTGCCGACATGGCCGTAGGCGACATTGGACTGGATGGAGAGGATACCTTCGCTCATTGCCCCCTCGGCCGGCTGCACGCCGAAGCAGGTAACGGGGCGGGCGGCCCGGTCAAAGGCCCATCGAGGCCCTGCCCCAAGGGGCCAATGGCGCGGGCGATGGTGGCGGGACGACCGGCGATCCGACCGGTTGGGCCCCGGGGTATGTCCGGTCGTTCATATTCCAGATTCCTGTTGCCGGCGGTCGGCCATCGACTAGGCTCTGCGCCAACAAACAGGAGGCGCCTCATGGCCATCGTCACCGGTCCCGACGGCTCTGTCACCATGATCGGTGGCAACGGCAAGGACCTGCTCGTGGTGCCGCCGGGCGGCAGCGATTATCAGGTCTGGGGCCTGGGCGGCAACGACGTGCTGCGCGGCGGCAACAAGGCCGACACGCTGTGGGGCGGCGACGGCATCGACACCCTCGCCGGCAACAATGGCGACGACCTGCTGCGCGGCGATGCCGGTGCCGACAAGCTCGACGGCGGCAACGGCATCGACACCGCCGACTACACCGGCTCGGCCGCTGTCGTGGTCGACCTCGCCGCCGGCACCGCCAGCGGCGGACACGCCCAGGGCGACAAGCTCTCGGCCATCGAGAACCTCACCGG
>DAOLFG010000049.1:0-40724 GCA_035326425.1 Geminicoccus sp.
GCAAGAGCCGCCGCCTGCACATCCCTTCCACAACAATCCAACTTGTCAAAGAACATGTCGCCGACGACGCTCCGCCATCCCGAGCTTTACCCCGGTTGGCGATCCCTGCCGTCGGAGGATGCCGCCGCCATCGGCGCGACGGGCGGCTATCTAGTCCCGCCCGGACGCGGGATCAAGGGCTTTTTTCGCCGGCCTCTCCAAAACCTGTCGCCGGACGGGCACCGGCTGGCTCGGGCATATCCGGGCCCGGCGGCGGCGCTGACGGTCACTGCGGCGTCGGCGGGGCAGCGGCGCGGCCGCAGCCGCCGCCGGCCGATGGCGCCGCCGCCAGCTGCTCCAGCAGCCCGGCGATCCCGCCGGCGGCGCCGGGCTCGCCGATCACGATCGCGGGATCGTCGAACGGACCGGCGATCGTGATCGCCGGCAGCGGCGCCGATCCCGCCCGCGGCGTGGCGGTGACGGCGAGGTCGAGCCGCCCCTCGGCGAGGTCGATGGCGCCGCTCGCCTCGACCGTCGCCCCCGGACCGTCGATCCGCATGACCCCGGGGGTCGCCACCCCTCGGGCGATGGCCAGGCTCAGCTCGAGGCAATCGAAGCCGATCGCCGCCGGTCCGATCGTGCCGCCCTCGATCCGGCCCCGGGCCGTCCCGCCCAGCGTGCCCGGCCAGACGCCGGGCGCGCTGCCCTCGGCCCGCAGGTCGACCCTGAGCTCGCCGTGTCCGGCCAGGAGGCCGTCCAGGCCCAGGGCGGCGAGCAGGCCGCCCGCGTCGAACGGCGCCGCTTCGAGGCGCAGCGCCACGCCGTGCCCCGCGGCGTCGAGCCCGGCCGATCCCTCCAGCCGCGATCCGGCGAGATCCGCCTGCAGCCGGTCGAGCTCGAGCGCGCCGCCCGACAGCGTGACGTCGAGGCTGACCTGCCGGGCCTCGAGCCGGCCCAGCACCAGCCGGTCGGTCTCGACCCGCAGATCGGCATCGACCGCGCCCAGGACCGCCGCGCCCGGCATCGACAGGTCGGGCCATCGTCCCGCGCCGAGCGGCAGGCTGAGGCGGTCGGAGCCGATGCGCCCGACCAGCTTCGGCCGGTCGCCGTGCCGCAGCAGCGTGACCTCGCCGGCCAGATCGGTGGCGCCGAGCCGCAGTGCGAGGTCACGGATCATCAGCGCCGAGGCGCTGCCGACGGCTCGGCCCGTGATCCTGAGCGCGCCGATCGGCAGCCGCGGCGCCAGGCTGCGCAGCCCGGCCGGATCGCCCTCCGCCTCGACGGCGAGGTCGATGCCGGAGAGCGAGCCGATGTCGGCGATCGCGCCGGCCAGCCGCAGGTCGACGCCGAACAGCCTGGCGGCCAGCCGCAGATCCTCGATGCCCGGACCCCGCATGCTGCCGTGGACCCGTCCCGCCAGGCGGATCGGGCCATCGGGCCCGGCCGAGGCGAGCCAGGGGACGAACCCGGCCAGGTGCTCGACGGCGAGCCCGGCATCGTCGCCGGTCGCATCGACGGCGAGGTCGAGGGCGACATCGCCGCCGGTGTCGAGCGTGCCCTCGATCCGGGCGTCGAGCCCCAGCCAGCGCAGGCCGAGGTCGACCGGATAGCTCGGCGCTTCGGCCAGCAGCTCGGCCAGCGGCCCTGCCCTGCCTTCGAGATCGATGGCCGCGCCGTCGAGCTCGCCCGACGCCGACAGCGCGACGGGCGAGACCGCGTCGCTCGCCACGAGGTCGGCTCTGGCCAGCCGCAGCCTGTGCTCCCGGCCGGCCGCGTCGTCGCGATAGGCGATGTCGGCGTCCCGGATCGCGATCTCCGCGACATGGGTGTCCGCCAGCGGCGGCATCTCGGCGAGCTCGGCCGCATGGGCGGCGCTCACCAGGCCGGGGACCGGCAGGGCCGCCCGCCGGCGACGGTCGAGCCGCCAGTTCGCCCGGCCGTCGGCGGACCGCTCGAGCCGGATGTCGGCACCGTCGACGCGCAGCCGGTCGATCTCGACCCGCCGGCCGAGCAGGGGCAGCAGCGCCGCCGTCGCCTCCAGTCGCTCCACCCTGGCGAGGTGCGGGCGCGACGCCCAGGGCGGGTTGGCGATGGTGACGCCCGATGCGACCAGCGTCGGCCGCAGGGACAAGGCGAGGCCGAGCTCGCCGGCGATGGCGACGCGGCGGCCGAGGGCCAGGCTGGCCTCCTGCTCGATCAGGCCGCGATAGCGGGCGATGTCGAGGTTGGCGAGCCACAGCGCGAGGATCGCCGCCAGGGCCGATGCGCAGGTGACGAAGGCGACGACGAGCTTGCGCAATTCCGGCTCCACGCCGCAGCGGCTGGTCCAGCTCCACGCCGCAGGCGGCTGGCAGCTCCACGTCGCAGGCGGCCGCACGCCACGGGCTCGCGGGAGTGTGGGTCCGCGGCCCCGGCGAGGCAACCGGCCGTTCGGCTGCACCGGGGTAGCGCCCGGCGCGGCGCCGGTTGCGTGCCGGCTCGCTGAGCCATATCGGGCTTTACCACCCCCGTCCGGCGTGTATTCTGCAACGCGAAAATCCAAGAAGGCGTCGGCTTTCCAGCAGCACCGGCGCCGCTGCGGGAGGCTCATGGCGCGGTTGGAGCTGCATGGCGTGGCCAAGCACTTCGGTGCCATCGAGGCGCTGAAGGGCGTGGATCTGAGCCTGGAGTCGGGCGAGGTGCTGGGCCTGATGGGCGACAACGGCGCCGGCAAGTCGACGCTGGTCAAGCTCATCGCCGGCAACTTCCCGCCCTCCCAGGGCGAGATCCAGATCGACGGCCGGCAGCAGCATTTCCACAAGCCGGTCGACGCCCGCGAGCAGGGCATCGAGGTCGTCTACCAGGACCTCGCCCTGTGCAACAACCTGACCGCCGCCGAGAACGTCTTCCTCGGCCGCGAGAGGCGCAGGCGCTGGGGCTTCCTCGACGTCATCGACTACCGGGCGATGTACGAGCGCGCCGCCGAGCTGTTCGGCGAGCTGAAGTCCGAGACCCGGCCGCGCGACCTCGTCAAGATGATGTCGGGCGGCCAGCGCCAGGCCGTGGCGATCGCCCGCACCCGGCTGTCCCAGGCCAAGTTCGTGCTGATGGACGAGCCGACCGCCGCCATCAGCGTCCGGCAGGTGGCCGAGGTCCTCGACCTGATCCGGCGCCTGCGCGACGCCGGCATGGGGCTGATCCTGATCAGCCACCGCATGCCCGACGTGTTCGCGGTCTGCGACCGCATCGCGGTGCTGCGGCGCGGCACCAAGGTCGCGGACAAGGCCGTCGCCGACACCTCGCCGGAAGAAGTGACGGGCCTGATCACCGGCGCGATCCGCGCAGCCTGAGGCCCTTCCGATGTCGTCCACCCGCCCCATGCAGACCAGCGTCGCCATCGAGGAGGTCACCGGCCTCAAGGAGCGCACGCCGGCCCAGCGCCTCCTCTCCAGCCAGCCGTTCTGGGTATCGGTGGCGCTCCTGGCCATCTGCCTCGTGATGAGCTGGATAGCGCCCGAGGCGTTCCCGACCGCCGACAACTTCTTCAACATCACGCGCAACTTCGCCTTCATCGGCATCATGGCGCTGGGCATGACCGCCGTCATCCTGACCGGCGGCATCGACCTGTCGGTGGGCTCGGTGATGGGCCTGGTCGGCGTGGTGGTGGGCCTGGTCATGCAGGCCGAGCAGCACTGGCTGCTGGCGATCGTCGCCGGGCTGCTGACCGGCGCCCTGGCCGGCGCGGTCAACGGCGTCTTCGTCGCCTATGTCAGGCTGCCGTCCTTCGTCGTCACGCTGGGCATGCTGTCGATCGCCCGCTCGCTCGCCGTCGTGCTGTCGCAGAACAAGATGATCTACGAGTTCGGGCCCTATGCCGAGACCTTCTACTGGATCGGCGGCGGCGACGTGCTCGGCGTCTCCAACCCGGTCTGGGTGCTGATCATCCTCACCCTGGTGTTCGGCTTCATCTTCAACATGACGACCTGGGGCCGCTGGCTCTATGCCATCGGCGGCAACGAGAACGCCGCACGCCTCACCGGCGTGCCGGTCGACCGCATCAAGATGCAGGCCTACCTGGTCTGCGGCCTCATGGCCGGCCTCGCCTCGGTGCTGATCGTCGGCTGGCAGGGCTCGGCCATCAACGCGCTCGGCACCGGCTACGAGCTGCGCGTCATCGCCTCGACGGTGATCGGCGGCGCCAACCTGATGGGCGGAGAGGGCGGTGCCTTCGGCGCGTTCGTCGGTGCCGCGCTCATCGAGGTGATCCGCAACAGCCTGCTGATGGCCGGTGTCGATTCGAACTGGCAGGGCACCTTCGTCGGCCTGTTCATCGTCCTCGCGGTCCTGCTGGAGCGGATCCGCGGTCGCAAGTCGGACTGAGATCGGCTCGGTCCGCGCTCACTCGTAACCAAAGAAGATGGAGGCTATCGAACATGCGTAAGATGCTTCTCGGCGCCACCGCCGCCGCGGCGGTCCTGGCGCTGGGCTCGGCGGCGACACCGGTGAGCGCCGCTCCCTACACCTTCGCGCTCGTCCCGAAGAACATGAACAACCCGTTCTTCGACCAGGCCCGCGACGGCTGCATGAAGGCCGAGGCCGAGTCCGGCGGCAAGCTGAAGTGCGAGTATATCGGCCCCGGCGAGCACGGCGGCGGCGAGGAGCAGGTCCAGGTCGTCAACGACCTGATCGCCAAGAAGGTCGACGGCATCGCCGTCAGCCCGTCGAACGCCGCCGCCATGGGCAAGGCCCTCGAGGGCGCCAAGGCCGCCGGCATCCCGGTGCTGACCTGGGATTCCGACCTGCTCGAGAAGGATCAGGCGCTGCGCGTCGCCTACATCGGCACGCACAACTACGAGATCGGCGTCAACCTCGCCAAGATCGTCCAGACGATCAAGCCGAGCGGCGGCACCATCTGCATCCAGTCGGGCGGTGCGGCCGCCGCCAACCACAACGAGCGCATGCAGGGCATCCGCGACACGCTGTCGGGCACGAAGAGCGCCGCCTCGCCCGGCGACCGCCTCACCGGCCAGAACGGCTGGACCGAGGTCGACGGCTGCCCGCTCTACACCGACGACGACTTCCCGCGCGCGGTGCAGCAGATGGAGGACACGCTGGCGAAGTATCCGAAGCTGGATGCCTTCACGCCGACCGGTGGCTTCCCGCAGTTCATCCCGCAGGCCTACACGCAGGTCGCGCAGAAGCACAAGGCCCGCCTCGACGACAAGTCGCTGGCGCTGGTGGTCGCCGACACGCTGCCGGTCCAGATGGAGCTGATGGCCAAGGGCCTGTCGCTGGGCCAGGTCGGCCAGCGGCCGTTCGAGATGGGCTACAGCACCATGAACGCCCTGCTGCAGATGAAGGAGGGCGGTGCGGCCCCGGCCGACCCGACCTATACCGGCCTCGACGTCTGCACACCCGCCAACGCCGCGACCTGCATCGCCAAGTAGGCGCCACGCACGTCCGGCATCGCCACGCACGCCCCGGGAGCCCCCGGGGCGTGTCTGCGTGCCGGCCGCGCCGGCTGAGCCTCTCGCCGCCCGCTCCGTGAGGAGCGGCGTGGTGGGCGGCGAGGCCGGAGCCTAGAACCACATATCCCCGACGCACCGCCCGTCGCGCGGCAGATCCTCGAAGGTGACGAGCCCGTCGAAATGGTCGATGGATATCGCAGCCACCGCCTCCGGATCCGACACCAGCCGCAGATTCACCGCCATCCGCCGCCGCCCGTCGGCCCCGGGCCGCAACCCGCGCCAATGGGTGACGCAGCCGCAGTTCGGGCAGAAATGGAAGGCCAGCCCACTGCCCTCGCCGCGGGTGAAGGCCGCCGTGTCGCCCGTGACGTAGACATCCTCGCCCTCGTGGCCATAGATCCACAGCACGCCGTAGCGCCGGCACGCCGTGCAGTTGCAGGCGGTGGCACCTTCCGGAACGGCATCGAAACGCCAGCGGACCTTGCCGCAGAGACAGGAGCCTTCGAGCATGGGTGGTGTCCCGTCAGTCCGCAGCCGCCTTCGCGACGGCGCGGGTGGTCAAGCGTTCTTCGTTTCCGGCTTGCTCCTTGTTTCGCAATCCTTCTTGCCGTTGCCGCTCACTTAAGCCTCCGACTACACAATAGCCGTCGTCCCTGAGCGCTCTATCTTCGCCTTATCGGTGTGTTTACTATCTCGGCACGATAGTGCCTAAGGCAAGAGGCTTCGCGGCATGGCTGAAACAACAATTGAATGGACCGACGCGACGTGGAACCCGGTCGCGGGATGCTCCATCATGTCGGCAGGTTGCACCAACTGTTACGCCATGCGGATGGCTGCTCGTCTCGATGCGATGGGACTGGAGAAGTACGCTGGCCTGACTCGCAAGAGCGGCGGGCGCGCAAAATGGACCGGCAAGGTCTTTCTCGATCACAAATCGCTCGGCCTGCCCATGAGTTGGACTAAGCCGCGCCACGTCTTCGTCAACTCGATGTCCGACCTGTTCCATCCGGCCGTACCGACCGAGTTCATTGCGCAGGTATGGCAGGCCATGGGGCAGACCCCGCGACACACCTTTCAAATTCTGACCAAACGGCCAGACCGTATGAAGGAGATTGTACCCGGCCTTTCCAGGCTTTCGAACGTGTGGCTTGGAACGAGCGTCGAAGACGGCCGCGTCCTCCACAGGATCGATGAACTTCGACAGGTACCGGCCATGGTGCGGTTCATTTCCTTCGAGCCGCTAATCGGTACCGTTGCCGACGCTGATCTCAGCGGCATACAATGGGCAATCGTCGGCGGTGAGAGCGGGCCACAGGCGCGCCCGCTAGATTCAGTGTGGGTCGACGAGATACACGATCTCTGTGCCGAGGCTGGAACCGCCTTTTTCTTCAAACAGTGGGGCGGCAAGAACAAAAAGGCGGCCGGCCGGGTCTATCGCGGCCGCCTTTGGGATGATCTGCCAGAGTTAAGGATATGAGACGCGATTTCGGTCGCGAGGCGGACAGCTGGCGGGCTATCGTTCGAGACGGCGAAGAAGAGCGATGCCATCGGCGGGCCGTTCTTGTGGCGTAGTCGGATCGGGTCGAGGACGGCGCCCCTGAAGACGATCTCAAGCCTCTCCTTCACGTAGGCCTCGATTGCGGCGATATCCGCTCGGCGTGTGGCCTGCGCCTCCGTCTCGAACATGTTAGTCGGCAGCGTCTCATGCTCATACCAGCGCTCCCGCCAATCGGTGGCACCGAGAACACGATCGAGTGCCGCCTCCTTGTGCGCATCCAGCTTCGTGGGATCGCGCGGGGCATTGCGATAGAGGCCCGACAATGGAAAAAAGTACCAGCAGTCGAGCGCCTTGGTCGCCGCGATCGCCTCGACAGTGCTCCAATCGACTTCCATCCCATAGGGGTCCAAGAAGATTACGCCGCGCGTACCGCGCCGGCCCCCACGTTGCTTACGCCACTGGACCTCAGCGCATAGCTTCCTCACGAGCGGATTGGCATCGCCCTGGCGAAGCTCGATCCGCCGCGATGGATTGGCTGCAGCTAGCTTTTCAAGTTCCGCAAATCTAGCATCGTTCTGCTCGATCAGAACGATTGTGTCGAGGGGCGGATCAGTGGTGATAGCGATCGAGGCCGAGCCGGGACTTGTGACCTCGGTCGCATCCGTCTCGTTCTCGAACAGCGGGAGGGCGGCTCTAACCTCGGTTCGCGTGCCTGAACCGGCGAAGGCATCGATATAGACACAGGCGAAATTCTGGTTGCGCAGGGCTGTAGTGAAGGCGCGGAGATAGGCGCGGAGACAGCCGAGTTTCCGGTTTGTATCCGGTCCACCGAAGACATGAGCCATGCCACGCACACCTCTACAATGATACGGAGCTACGAGAATAGGCGTCGCTGTCCCTAGATTGCAAGCTAAGTAGATATGTACGACAGCAGCGTAGCTTCGAGCAGTGGGGCGCTGACATGAAGAAGTTTGTCAGCTTCTTCCGTGTCGAAGCCGATTGAGCTTCGTGTCTAAGAATAAGTATCCGCTTTCCTCGGCCTCTTCCTCAATCGCTCGCCGCTACCTTCTCACAGTTTCGGCGGGCATCTGCGCGTGCGAGCGAACGCACGAAGTCAATCAAGACGGCGCCTGCATTCTGATCGGCTTGACGGCAAGTGAACCGGGTCGTCTAGACTTTTTTCTAATTATGCGCCCTATCGGTCGAGGATGGGATAAATGCGTATATATATGCTATCAACATTATATCTAAGAAGAGAATTTAAGTATAAGGACAATAATTTACTGACCCTAGGGCAGTGAAGGACCGTTCAGGTCTATCCCCACACATCTGCTCATTTCGTTTATTTTGTGTGAAAATAGATGGTAGCGGAGGAGGGATTTGAACCCCCGACCAAGGGATTATGATTCCCCTGCTCTACCGCTGAGCTACTCCGCCCCAAGCATGGAGGCATCGGCGTGCTGGGGCACCCCGGCGCGGCGAGCGGTCACTTAGGGGTCGCACCGGCCCGAGTCAAGCCGCGTCCAGGAGCGGTGCGCTGGCGATCCAGCCGCCGCCCAGCACCCGGCTGCCGGCATAGGCGACGCAGGCCTGCCCCGGCGCCACACCTGTCTGCGGCGCGGCGAAACGCAGCCGCGGCGCCGGCCCGGCGGCGTCGACCACGCGGGCCGGCACCGGCGGCTCCATGGCGCGGTGCTTGACCATCACCTCGTCGTCCTCGGCCGGGGCGGCGAGCCAGCTGGCCTCGGCGAGGCTGGCCTCGGCACAGCCGGCGGCGCGGCGCGGCGCCACCGTCACCCGCCGGCTGGCGGGGTCGATGCCGACGACATAGATGCGCTCGCCCGCCGACACGCCGAGCCCGCGCCGCTGGCCGACCGTGAATCGGCCGATGCCGCCGTGCCGGCCGACGACCTCGCCGGCGCGGTCGACGATCTCGCCCTCGGCCAGCGCCTCCGGCCGCAACCTGCCGACCACCGCCGCATAGTCGCCGGTCGGCACGAAGCAGATGTCCTGGCTGTCGGGCTTGGCCGCCACCTCCAGGCCCAGCCGTGCTGCATGCGCCCGCGTCCCGACCTTGGGCAGGTCGCCGAGCGGGAAGCGCAGGAAGGCCAGCTGCTCGGGCGTGGTGGCGAACAGGAAATAGCTCTGGTCGCGCGCCGCGTCGGCGGCACGGTGCAGCTCCGGCCCGGCCGGCCCCTCCACGCGCCTGGCATAGTGGCCGGTCGCCAGCGCCTCGGCCCCGAGGTCGCGGGCGATCTCCAGCAGGTCGCGGAACTTGACGCGCTGGTTGCAGCGCACGCAGGGCACCGGCGTGCGGCCGGCGGCATAGGAATCGGCGAAATCCTCGATCACCGCCTGGCGGAAACGCTGCTCGAAGTCGAGCACGTAGTGGGCGATGCCCAGCCGCTCGGCGACGCGACGCGCATCGTGGATGTCCTGGCCGGCGCAGCAGGCCCCCTTGCGGCCGGCGGCGGCACCATGGTCGTAGAGCTGCAGCGTGATGCCGATCACCTCGTGGCCCTGCTCGGCCAGGAGGCCCGCCACCACCGAGCTGTCGACCCCGCCCGACATCGCGACGACGATGCGCATGGGCGGCCTCAGCCCGGCAGCGTGCTGCGCGGCACGGCGACGGCGAGGCCGTCGTGCCGCCGCTCCAGCCGGACCTGGCAGGCCAGCCGCGAGGTGGCGCACAAGGAGGGTGCGAGATCCAGCATGTCCTCCTCCTCGGCCGAGGGCGGATCCAGCCGGTCGTACCACTCCTCGTCGACATGGACGTGGCAGGTGGCGCAGGCCATCGAGCCGCCGCAGGCGCCCTCGATGGCGATCTTCAGCCGCCGCGACGCCTCGAGCAGGCTCCAGCCCTCGGCGGCGTCGATGGCGCGCGCCGAGCCGTCCGGCAGGCGGAAGGTGACGTGCGGCAAGGGACCGGGGCTCTACACCGAGAAGCTCTCGCCGCAGCCGCAGCGCGCCTTCTCGTTCGGGTTGCGGAAGACGAACTGGGCACCCAGCTTGTCCTCGACGAAGTCGACCTCGGTGCCGAGCACGAACATCAGCGCCCTGGGATCGACCAGCAGCTTGACGCCGTCGGCCTCGACCACCTCGGCGCCGGGCTCGATCTCGCGCGCCAAGTCGAGCTGGTAGCTCATGCCGGAGCAGCCGGTGGTGCGCACGCCGAGCCTGACGCCGACGGCGTCGCCGTTGCCCGCCAGGATGGCCCGCATCCGGCTGACCGCGGCGGGGGTAAGCGAGACCGCCTGCATGCCCATCGTCGAGATCCTCTCGTCCACTCCCGACCTCTATGTCGTCGCTGCGGCCCGCCGCGCAAGGGCGCGGGCCGCCAGCGCCGGCCACACCGCCAGGAATCGTTCCACATCGGCCTCGCTGCTGGCCCATCCCAGGCTGACGCGGATGGCGCACCCCGCCTCGGCTTCGGACACGCCCATCGCCAGCAGCACGTGCGACGGCCCGACCTTGCCGGACGAGCAGGCCGAGCCGGTGCTGACCGCCACGCCGGCCATGTCCAGCGCCATCAGCTGCGTCGCCCCCTCGACGCCCGGCAGCAGCAGGCAGGTGGTGTTCGGCAGCCGCTCCGCGCCGCCACCGACGATCCGCGCCGCCGGGCAGGCCTCGCGCACCCCGGCCTCCAGCCGGTCGCGCAACACCCGGACCCGCTCGGGCTCCCCCGGCCCGATCGCCTCGATCGCCGCCGCCATGCCGAGGATCGCCGGCAGCGCCTCGGTTCCCGCCCGCCGCCGCAGCTCCTGGCCGCCGCCGCGCTGCACGGGGTCGAGCGCCAGGCCCTCGCCCGCCACCAGCGCCCCGGCACCCGGCGGCCCGCCCAGCTTGTGGCCGGACAGCGTCAGCAGGTCGGCGCCGAGATCGCCCATCGTCACCGGGATCCGCCCCGGCGCCTGTGCCGCGTCGACATGCAGCAGCGCCCCCGCCGCATGCGCCAGCCGCGCCGCCTCGGCCACCGGCTGGACCACCCCGGTCTCGTTGTTGGCCAGCATCACCGACACCAGCCGCGGCCGGTGCAGGGCGATCAGCCGCTCCAGCGTCGCCAGCCCGATGCGCCCGTCGCCGTCGACCGGAATCTGCACCGCCGGCCCGGCTTCCAGCACCGAGGGATGCTCGACCGCCGAGACCAGCGCCGGCCCGCCGATGCCGCGCAGCGCCAGGTTGTTGGCCTCGGTGCCGCCGCTGACGAAGACGACGCCCCCGGGCACCGCCCCCACCACGTCGGCCACCGTCCGCCGCGCCCGCTCGAGCGCGCCCCGTGCCCGCCGCCCGAAGCCGTGCACCGACGAGGGATTGGCCGGCTCGGCGAGTGCCGCGAGCATGGCGGCCCGGGCTTCGGGCCGGACCGGTGCCGTGGCGTTGTAGTCGAGATAGGCCGGAGTGCCGACCGATCCGGGCAAGGCTCAGCCGACCGGCGCCAGCGGCCGCGCCTGCGGCTTGGCGGGCTGCTCGGCCTCGAGCTCGGCGATCCGCGCCTCCATCGCCGCCATCTGCGTGAACACCCGGTCGATGGCGCGGTTCACCGGATCGGCGGTCTGGCCCGGCTCGGTGCCGTAGGCCGGGAAACAGGGCGGCTCCGGCCGCTTCGACGGCGGCGCCACCGCCCGTGCCGGGATGCCGACGACCGTGGTGCCCGGCAGCACCTCGCGCACCACCACGGCGTTCGAGCCGATGCGGGCACCGGCTCCGACGGTGAACGGCCCCAGCACCGCCGCACCGGCGCCGACGATCACGCCGTCGCCGATCGTCGGGTGGCGCTTGCCCTTGTCGAGGCTGACGCCGCCCAGCGTGACGCCCTGGTAGAGGGTGACGTCGTCGCCGATCTCGGCGGTCTCGCCGATCACCACGCCCATGCCGTGGTCGATGAAGAAGCGCCGGCCGATGGTGGCGCCGGGGTGGATCTCGATGCCGGTCACGAACCGGCCGAGCTGCGAGACGAAGCGCGCCGTCAGCTTCCAGTCGTGCCGCCACAGCGCATGGGCCATGCGGTGGAAGATCAGGGCATGGATGCCCGGATAGCATAGTACGACCTCGAGGCGGGAGCGCGCGGCCGGATCGCGCTCGAAGACCGCATCGATGTCGCCTCGCAAATCCTTGAACATGCGACTTCGCCCGGGATATAAGCGCTCGGTTCCGTCACCGGGCGCGGGTTGACCGTTCACTCGCATCGCCATGAGGCGACTCCGCAGGGATGCACCATGCAGGTATGCATCGCGAACGAGGTCTGCGACCCCCGCCGGACTTGGGCAGTATAGAATCGAGGCAAGGCGGGTCAACCGAGGGGCCGGCGGCAGGCGGTCGTCGCACCCGGTGGCACGAAGAAGGCGTCGGAGAGGAAAATGCCGGAAGTGATCTTCAACGGCTCGGACGGCCGTCTCGAGGGCCGTTACGTCCATGGCGAGGGACCGACTCCGCCGCTGGCGATGGTGCTGCACCCGCACCCGCAGCACGGCGGCACGATGAACAACCGCATCACCTACAGCGTCTTCCACATGTTCGTGCGGCGCGGCTTCTCGGTGCTGCGCTTCAATTTCCGCGGCGTCGGCCGCAGCCAGGGCGTGTTCGACCACGGCCAGGGCGAGCTGCGCGACGCCGCCGCGGCACTGGACTGGATGCAGACCCACAACCCCAACAGCACCGGCGTGTGGGTGTCGGGCTTCTCGTTCGGCGCCTGGATCGCCATGCAACTGCTGATGCGCCGGCCCGAGATCCAGGGCTTCATGTGCTCGAGCCTGCCGGCCAACATGTACGATTTCGGCTTCCTCGCCCCCTGCCCGGCCTCCGGCCTGATCGCGCACGGCGAGCGCGACACGGTGACGCCCACCGAGTCGGTGACCAAGCTCGTCAACAAGCTCAGCCAGCAGCGCGGCATCACCATCGACTTCGAGACCATCGAGGGTGCCGACCACTTCTTCAACAAGCACCTGGCCGAGCTGGATTCGATCCACGAGGCCTATCTGGACAAGCGCCTGAAGCCTTCCGCCGCCGAGCCCCGCAAGATGGCGCTCGCCCGCTGACCGGATTTTCACGAGCTTTCCGATGACCTTCCGTTCCGAGCTGCTGCGCGCCCTCGAGGCGCGCGGCTTCATCCATCAGTGCACCGACCCCGAGGCGCTGGACGAGGCCGCGATCGAGGGGCCGATCACCGCCTATATCGGCTTCGACTGCACCGGCGACAGCCTGCACATCGGCCACCTCGTCAGCATCATGATGCTGCGCCTGCTGCAGCGCACCGGCCACAAGCCCATCGCGCTGGTCGGCGGCGGCACCACCAAGGTCGGCGATCCGACCGGCAAGGACGAATCGCGCCGCCTGCTCTCGGATGCCGACATCGAGGCCAACAAGATCGGGATCAAGCGCTCGCTGTCGCGCTTCCTCGACTTCTCGCGCGGTGCCGCCCTCGTCGACAATGCCGAGTGGCTGGACGAGCTGCGCTACATCCCGTTCCTGCGCGACTTCGGCACGCATTTCACCATCAACCGCATGCTGACCTTCGACTCGGTCAAGCTGCGGCTGGAACGCGAGCAGCCGCTGACGCTGCTCGAGTTCAACTACATGGTGATGCAGGCCTACGACTTCCTCGAGCTGAGCCGCCGCATGGGCTGCCGGATGCAGATGGGCGGCTCGGACCAGTGGGGCAACATCGTCAACGGCGTCGAGCTCGGCCGCCGCATCGACGGCACGCAGCTGTTCGGCCTGACCACGCCGCTGATCACCACCACCTCGGGCCAGAAGATGGGCAAGACGGTGGGCGGTGCCGTCTGGGTCAACGACGACCGGCTGCCGGCCTTCGACTACTGGCAGTACTGGCGCAACACCCAGGACGCCGATGTCGGCCGCTTCCTACGTCTGTTCACCGATCTGCCGCTCGACGAGATCGCCCGGCTGGAGCGGCTCGAGGGTGCGGAGCTGAACGAGGCCAAGAAGGTCCTCGCCAACGAGGCTACCCGGCTCTGCCGCGGCGAGGCCGCCGCCTCCGAGGCCGAGGCGGCGGCGCGTGCGCAGTTCGAGACCGGCGGCGAGGCCGGCGGCCTGCCGGTGATCGAGCTCGACGGCATCGCTTCGGGCACGCCGCTCATCGAGCTGTTGCACCGCGCCGGCCTCGCCGCCTCCAACGGCGAGGCCCGCCGGCTGATCCGTGCCGGCGGCGCCAGGCTCAACGACGACGCCATCGCCAGCGAGACCGCGACTCTCGCCGCCGGCGACCTTCGCGACGGCACGCTCAAGCTCTCGGCCGGCAAGAAGCGCCACGTCCTCGTCCGCGCGGTGTAGCTTGCCGATCGTCCCGCCGGCCGATCCTTCGGCCGCCGAGCGCGGCCTCGCCCGCTGGCGCCGGCTGGCGACCACCACCGCCGAGCCGACGCTGGCGGCCTTCGTTGCCGCCAGCGTCGACGGCCACGGCCCTCTGCTGGCGGCGGTGTTCGGCGCCAGCCCGTTCCTCGAGGAATGCCTGCTGGCCGAGCCCGACCTGCTCCGCCAGATGGTCGAATCCGGCCCCGACGCCGCCTGGGACGGCGTGATGGCCCAGGCGGCGCGCCTCGACCTCTCCGACCGGTTGCGCTTCATGGCCGGCCTGCGGCGGTCACGGCGGCGCGTGGCATTGCTGGTGGCGCTGGCCGATCTCGGCGGCCACTGGCGGCTGGAACGGGTCACGGGCGCGCTCACAGCCTTCGCCGACCTCGCCGTCGCGTCGGCTGTCGACCACCTGCTGCTGGAGGCCGCCAAGCGCGGCGAGGTCGAGCCGGCCGACCGCGACCGGCCGTCGGCCGGCAGCGGCATCACCGTGCTCAGCATGGGCAAGCACGGTGCGGCCGAGCTGAACTATTCGAGCGACATCGACCTGATCGTGCTGTTCGACGAGGACGGCGTGCGCTGCCGGGCCGGCGACGGGCCGATGGCGGTGACCGTGCGACTCGCCCGCAGCCTGTCCTATGTGCTGGAGACCCGCACCAAGGACGGCTACGCCTTCCGCACCGACCTGCGCCTGCGGCCGCATCTGCCCGGCCATCCGCTGGCGATCTCGACCGACGCCGCCGAGCTGTACTACGAGCGCCACGGCCAGAACTGGGAGCGCGCCAGCTACATCAAGGCCCGCGCCGTCGGCGGCGACCTCGATGTCGGCGAGCTGTTCCTCAAGCGCCTGCAGCCCTTCATCTGGCGCAAGCATCTCGACTACGCCGCCATCCGCGACATCCATTCGATCAAGCGCCAGATCAACGCCCATCGCGGCTTCGGCCGCATCACCGTGCGCGGCCACGACCTCAAGGTCGGCCGCGGCGGCATCCGCGAGATCGAGTTCTTCACCCAGACCCAGCAATTGATCCTGGGCGGCCGGGTGCCGGCGCTGCGCTCGCCCAGGACCACCGAGGCGCTGGCGGCCCTCGCCGCCGGCCGCTGGGTCGAGCCGCGCGCCGCCGAGGAGCTGACCGAGGCCTACGACTTCCTGCGCACCGTCGAGCACCGGCTGCAGATGGTGGCGGACAAGCAGACCCAGCTCATGCCCGAGCGCGAGGCCGACTTCGCCCGCGTCGCCGCCTTCAGCGGCTTTGCCGAGCCGGCGACCTTCGAGGCCGAGGTCCGCCGCCAGCTGGAGGCGGTCGAGCGGCACTACGCCGCCCTGTTCGAGAGCGAGCCCGACCTCGGCGGCGGCGCCACGCTGGTCTTCACCGGCATCGACGAAGATGCCGGCACCCTCGGGACGCTGCGCTCGATGGGCTTCAAGGATCCGGCGGCGGTCTCACAGCGCATCCGCGGCTGGCACCACGGCCACATCCGGGCCACCCGCAGCACCCGCGCCCGCGAGCTGCTGACCGAGCTGACGCCCTCGATCCTGGGCACCCTGGCCGACCAGCCGGATCCCGACCGCGCCTTCAGGCTGTTCGACGAGTTCGTGGCCGGGCTGCCCGCCGGTGTGCAGCTGTTCTCGCTGTTCCGGGCCAATCCGCGCCTGCTGAGTCTGCTGGCCGACCTCACCGGCGCCGCTCCGCGCCTCGCCGGCTTCCTGGCCGGCAATGTCGACCTGTTCGACGCCATGTTGGCCCCGGACTTCTTCGAGCGGCTGCCCGACCGCCACGCCCTGCGCCGCGAGCTCGCCGGCAAGCTGCCCGACGCCCGCGACCTGCAGGACGTGCTCGACATCAGCCGCCGCTGGGCGCACGGCCGGCAGTTCCAGGCCGGCCTGCAGGTGCTCCTGGGCCTCGCTACCGCCGAGGACGAGGCGGCGGTGCTGACCACCATCGCCGAGACCGTGATCCGGGTGCTGCTGCCCTATACCGAGGCGGCGCTGGCGCAGCAGCACGGCCGGGTGCCGCAGGGCCGCTTCGCCGTGCTGGGCCTGGGCAAGCTGGGCTCGCGCGAGCTCACCACCGGCTCCGACCTCGACCTCGTCTTCGTCTACGACGCGCCCGACAACGCCGTCTCGGACGGCGAGCGCAGCCTGTCGGCCGGCAGCTGGTACGCCAGGCTCGGCCAGCGCATCGTCAGCGCCCTGTCGGCCCAGACCGCCGAGGGCCGGCTGTTCGAGATCGACACCCGGCTGCGGCCGTCCGGCAATGCCGGGCCGGTGGCCTGCTCGTTCGAGAATTTCGTGCGCTACCAGACCGAGACCGCCCAGACCTGGGAGCAGCAGGCGCTGACCCGCGCCCGGGCGCTGGCCGGCGACCGCGAGCTGTGCCACCGCCTCGACGTCGCCATCACCGAGGCCATCCGCCGGCCGCGCGACGCGGCGGTCCTGGCGCGCGACGTCCGCGCCATGCGCGAGCGCATCTTCAGGGAGCACGGCTCGGACGATCCCTGGAATCTGAAGCACGCCCGCGGCGGCCTGGTCGAGCAGGAGTTCTGCGCCCAGTTCGTCCAGCTGCGCGACGCCCTTGCCCAGCCGGACTTGTGCCGGACCTCGACGCTGGCCGTGCTGCTGGCCGCCGGCGAGACCGGCTCGCTGTCGCGCGGGGATTCCGCGGCACTGGCCGACGCGCTGCTGCTGCACCACGGCCTGCAGGCCGTGCTGCGCCTGTCGCTGTCCGACCGCTTCAAGCCGGCCGAGGCGCCGGCCGGCCTGCGCGAGGCGCTGGTGCGCGCCGCTGCCGCCGATCGCTCGCTGCCGGCCTCGGCCGCCGATTTCCCGCGGCTGGAGCAGCGGCTCGTTGATACCCAGGCCGCGGTGCGGCAGATATTCGACCGCCTGTGCCCGCCTGGGCCCTGACCGACCCGGAGACACCCCGATGAGCGCACCCGAGAAAGGCGACGTCGCCCCCGCCTGGCAGCTGCCGGTCGACGGCGGCGGCGAGATCGGCTCGGCCGGCCTGCAGGGCAGGCCCTACGTGCTCTACCTCTATCCCCGCGACGACACGCCCGGCTGCACCGTCGAGGCCCAGACGTTCACGCAGCACTATTCCGCGTTCGCGGATCTGGGCGTCGAGATCGTCGGCCTGTCCAAGGACACCGTCACCAGCCACGACAAGTTCAAGAAGAAGTACGGTCTCTGCTTCCCCCTGGCCTCGGACGCCGGCGGCGTGGTCGAGGCCTTCGGCTCCTGGGTGGAGAAGAGCAACTACGGCAAGACCTACATGGGCATCGACCGCTCGACCTTCCTGGTCGACGGCGACGGCCGGATCGTCCGCGCCTGGCGCGGCGTGAAGGTGCCGGGCCATGTCGAGGAGGTGCTGGCGGCGGCGAAGGCGCTGGTCGGCAGGGGCTGAGCCGGGTGTCGCAGGACAGCCTCGGCCTCGCCGGGCGCGTGCAGGCCTATATCCGCAGCGTCGGCCTGCGCGAGCATCCGGCACAGGCGGCCCTGCGCGCCGAGACCGACGCCATGGAGCATGGCGGCATGCGCAGCTCGGCCGAGCAGGTGCAGCTGCTGGGCCTGCTGGTCGAGCTGATGGGTGCGGCCCGCATCCTGGAGATCGGCTGCTTCACGGGCTACGGCACGCTGGGCCTCGCTCTGGCGCTGCCGCCGCACGGCAGCATCGTCACCCTCGACGTCAACGAGGACTGGGCCGCCATCGGCCGCCGCCGCTGGCGCGAGGCCGGCGTCGAGCAGAAGATCGAGCTGCGCGTCGGCCCGGCGCTGGACAGCCTCGACCGCCTGCTGGCCGAGGGGGCGGCCGGCAGCTTCGACCTCGTCTATGTCGACGCCGACAAGAAGGGCTATGGCGACTATTGCGAGCGGGCGCTGCGCCTCGTCCGGCCCGGCGGGCTCCTGGCCCTCGACAACATGCTCTGGCACGGCGCGGTGGCCGACCCGGCCGAGACCGGCCGCCAGGCGGTGACGCTGCGCCGGGTCGCGGCACGCCTGCACGACGATCCGTCGCTCACCGTCAGCCTGCTGCCGATCGGTGACGGGCTGATGCTGGCGCGCCGGCACTGAGCCGGCGGGATTTCCAGACCGGCGCCGCTGTGGCATGGCTCGGGCGCCATGACGACACTCGATGATGCAGAGCGACTGCTCGACGCCGCGCTGACCCGCCTCGAAGGTGCTTCGGCCCGGCTCTCCGGATGGCGCGAGGCCGAGGCCGCGGCCGAGAGGCGGGCCGACGAAGCCGAGGCCGAGGCCAACCGACGCGCCGGCGAGGCCGAGGCGGAGGCCGGCCGGCGGATCGCCGCGGCCGAGGCCGAGGCCGCGCGCCGCATCGGCGAGGCCGAGGCCGGCTCGGCGGCGGCCATCGCCGAGCGCGATGCCGCGACCGGCGAGCTGCAGGGCCTGCGCGACCGCTGCGAGACCCTCGACCGCGAGCTGGCGGAGCACCGTGCCGCCGCTGCCGGGGCCGCCGAGCAGGCGGCGCAGCGGCTGGCCGGGCTGGAGAGGCGGCTGGCCGAGAGCAGTGCCGCGCAGCAGCGGCTCGAGGTCGAGCTGCGGCAGATGGAGGAATCGGCCACCCGCGAGGTCGAGAGGCTGGACGGCCTCTGCCGGCAGCTCGACGGCGAGCTCGCCGTGGCGCGCGCCATGGCCGAGCGCCTCGACCGCGCCGCCCGCGCTGCCGCCGGCGCCCTGCAGGACGCCCTGGGCCCAGGTGCCGGCGATGTCTGAGACGGTCTCGTTCACGATCGGCGGCCGGCCCTACAAGCTGGCCTGCGGTCCCGGCGAGGCTGCGCGGCTCACGACCCTGGCGCAGCGCCTGGACGCCGCGGCCCAGCGCACCATCCGCCGCCACGGCGCCCTGCGCGAGGAGATGATGCTGATGCTGGTCGGCCTGACCCTGGCCGACGAGCTCGACGATGCCTACCGCGAGCTGGAGACCCTGCGCGCCGATGCCGCCAGCGTCACGCGCGATGCCGAGGCCCGCGGTGCCGCCGCCCTCGGCCGCGTCGCCGACCGCCTCGGCCGCCTCGCCGACGCCATCGAGAGCGTCGACTGAGACCGGCCCTCAGTCGATCACGTCGCCCGCGACCTTGAACGGTGCCGCCGCCACGGGCCCCACCACCGGCACCACGTCCAGCACCTCGCCGGTGACGCGGAACGGCAGCGCCACCACCGCGCAGCCGGGCAAGGACAGCACCACCAGCATCGCGACGGCGAGACAACGCATCCGGGACTCCCGCTGGGCTGGACGAGTCCGCTATCGGTAGCCGCGGCCGTGCCGGTTCGGCAAGCCCGGCGCGATCAGTCCGGCCTCGGCCGCCGGTGGATCAGCTCGTGGATGAAGCCCAGTTTCTCGATCACCTTCGGCGACAGCACGAAGGGATAGAGGTCGGGCTGGCCCATGCTGCGGTTGACGCTGTTGATCGCCACCGTCAGTGGCACCCAGGGCTCCATCAGCTCGTCGATGCTCCCGGCCTTGTGCGGGTCGCTGTCGACGCGGGTCGACAGCTCCTCGGCGCGCGAGATCTTGGGCCTCACCCGGATGCCGAAGGCGAACGCCGTCTCCAGCGTGTCGACCAGGTGCAGGTAGTGTGCCCAGGTCTCGGCGAAGTCCTCCCAGGGGTGCGCCGCGGCGTAGGTGCTGACGTAGCCCTGCTGCCAGCCGGCGGGCGGCCCGTTGTTGTAGTGGTCCTGCAGCGCCTGGGCATAGCTCACCGATTCGTCGCCGAACACCTCGCGGCAGCGCGGCAGCATGGCCGTGTCGCGCACCAGCCGGTCCCAGAAGAAATGCGCGATCTCGTGGCGGAAGTGGCCCAGCAGCGTGCGATAGGGCTCGTGCATCTGGCTGCGCCGGCGCTCGCGCTCGGCATCGTCGGCCTCGGCGAGGCTGATGGTGATGAGGCCGAGATCGTGGCCGGTCATCACCGCCGTCATGCCGTTGTCGCCCTGGCCGTCGGCCAGGAAGTCGAAGGCCAGCCCCTCCTCGGGGTCCTCGATCCGGTTCCTGGGCCTGAGCCCGAGCTTCAGCAGCGTGTAGAACAGGTGGTGCTTGGCCGCCTCGAGCTTGCGCCAGTTGGCCATGTGCTCGGGCATCGAGAGGTCCGGCACCGTCCGGTTGTGCCGGCAGGCGGCGCAGAACATCTCCTGGCTGTCCGCCGGCACCAGCCAGTTGCAGACGTCGTACTGCGCGTTGCTGCACAGCCGGTAGAGCCCGCCGTCCTGGGCGAGCGAGCGCCAGCCGTCACCCTCGGGCTCGAGGGTGGCCAGCGCCCCGGCATCGGGCAGGTAGCCCAGCCGTCGCCCGCAGGCCTCGCAATTGGTATTCTCGAAATGGAGCGGCTGGCCGCAATGCTGGCATTCGAAGAGTCGCATGGATCCTTCCCGCTCGGCTGGCGGCGCCGTTTCGTTGGGGCGGGGGCGCGCGCCGGGGCGCAGGAACGATCGGTCGGTCGACGGGGTTCCGGGCGCCTCCGGGACCGGGGCACGCCCGGCCGCCCGTTCCTCATGCGTAGATCGGGAATCTACCGCACAGGCCCGCGACCTCCTCGCGCACCCTCGCCTCGACGGCGGCGGTGTCGCCGCCCTCGGCCAGCGCATCCAGCACGTCGCCGATCAGGTGGCCGACCTTGCGGAACTCGGCGACGCCGAAGCCGCGGGTGGTGCCGGCCGGCGTGCCGAGGCGGATGCCGCTGGTCACGGTCGGCTTCTCGGTGTCGAAGGGAATGCCGTTCTTGTTGCAGGTGATGTCGGCGCGCTCGAGCGCCTGCTCGGCGGCGTTGCCCTTCACCCCCTTGGGCCGGAGATCGACCAGCATCAGGTGGTTGTCCGTGCCGCCGGAGAAGATCGCATAGCCGCGCTCGACCATCACCGCCGCCAGCGCCCTGGCGTTCTCGACGACGTCGCGGGCATAGACCTTGAACTCGGGGGACAGCGCCTCCTTCAGCGCCACCGCCTTGGCGGCGATGACGTGCATCAGCGGCCCGCCCTGCAGGCCCGGGAACACCGCCGAGTTGATCTTCTTGGCGATGTCCTCGTCGTTGGTGAGGATCATGCCGCCGCGCGGCCCGCGCAGCGTCTTGTGGGTGGTGGTGGTCGTGACATGGGCATGCGGCACCGGCGACGGGTGCAGCCCGGCCGCCACTAGCCCGGCGATGTGCGCCATGTCGACCATCAGGAGCGCCCCGGCCTTGTCGGCGATGGCGCGGAAGCGCGGGAAGTCGAGTGTGCGCGAATAGGCCGAGGCGCCGCAGATCAGCAGCGTCGGCTCGTGCTCCAGCGCCAGCCGCTCGACCTGGTCGTAGTCGATGCGGCCGTCCTCCTGGCGCACGCCATAGGCCACGGCGTTGAACCACTTGCCGGACAGCGCCGGCCTGGCACCGTGGGTCAGGTGCCCGCCGGCTGCGAGATCCATGCCGAGGATGGTGTCGCCCGGCTTGGTCAGCGCCAGCATCACCGCGCCGTTGGCCTGGGCACCCGAATGCGGCTGGACGTTGGCGAAGCCGCAGTCGAACAGCCGCTTGGCGCGGTCGATGGCGAGGCTCTCGGCTATGTCGACCTGCTCGCAGCCGCCGTAGTAGCGCTTCCCCGGATAGCCCTCGGCATATTTGTTGGTCAGCACCGAGCCCTGCGCCTCCAGCACCGCCCTGGAGACGATGTTCTCGGATGCGATCAGCTCGATCTGGTGGCGCTGGCGCGCCAGCTCGCCCTGCAGCGAGCGGGCGAGCTCGGGGTCGGCGTCGGCGACGCCGGCCGTGAAGAACGCGTTGTCGGTGGCGGCTATCGCCCGGCTCTGCGCCATGCCCATGCCCTCCAGGAAACGCCCTCGTGCGGCGCCGCAGCTTCATGCTTGCCGGGGCCCAGCAAGGCAAGCCGGATCGTCGACCGCGCACTGGCGATCCGGCGGGTTCGCCGTTATCGTCCGCCGCAGATTGCAGTGACGGCGCCACCGCCGACCCGTTGAGCACGGGGTACGGGAACAGACGGCGCCCTTCGGATCCGCTCACCCGTTCCAACCCGCACGGCCCAACCTGCCCGGCACCCAAGGAGAGGCCAATGGTCGCACTGAGCCAAGCGACATTGAGCAGCCTGCCCAAGCGCATCAAGCAACCCGAATACAACCGCGCGGCGCTGACCGCCGGCATAGTCCACATCAGCGTCGGCAACTTCCACCGCGCCCACCAGGCCGCCTACATCGACAGGTGCCTGCAGCTGCCCGACCAGGCGGGCTGGGGCATCTGCGGCATGGGCGTGGTCGACAGCCCGGCCGAGCGGGCCAAGGCCGAGGCCCTGTCTCGCCAGGACGGGCTCTACAGCCTCACGCTCTACCCGCCGCACACCGGGCCGACCTGCCGGATCATCGGCTCGATCGTCGACTACGTCTTCGCGCCCGACGATCCGGCCAAGGCCGTGGCGAAGCTGGCCGATCCCGCCGTCCGCATCGTCTCCATGACGATCACCGAGGGCGGCTACTTCATCGACGAGGCCACCGGCGGCTTTCGCCTCGATGCGCCCGAGATCGCCCGCGACCTCGCCGAGCCCGAGGCCCCGCGCACCGTCTTCGGCCTGGTGACGGCGGCTCTGGCACGCCGCCGCGCCGCCGGCGCCAGGCCCTTCACGCTCCTGTCGTGCGACAACCTCGTCCAGAACGGCGAGGTGCTGCGCAAGGCCGTCCTCGCCTTCGCCGGCGCGCGCGATCCGGCGCTGGCCGCCTGGATCGGCGACAACGTCACCTTCCCCAACAGCATGGTCGACCGCATCACCCCGGCGGTGTCGCCGGCCGACCGCGCGCGGCTCGACGAGCTGAACAAGGTCGAGGACGAGATCCCGGTCTATGCCGAGGATTTCGGCCAGTGGCTGATCGAGGACAAGTTCTGCAACGGCCGGCCGGCGCTGCAGCAGGGCAGCGCCCGGTTCACGACCGACGTCGCACCGTTCGAGCAGCTGAAGCTCCGCATCCTCAACGCCTCGCACAGCATGCTCTCCTATCCCGGCCTGCTCGGCGGCTACGAGTTCGTCCACCAGGTGATGAACGACGTCCGCATCCTCTGGCTGCTGCGCGCCTTCCTCGACCGCGACGTCATCCCGTCGCTGGAAGAGGCGCCGGGCATGACGCCCGAGGCCTATCGCGACATCGTGCTCGAGCGCTTCTACAACCCCAACATCAACGACCAGCTCGCCCGCATCGCCTCCGATGGTGCGACCAAGATCCCGCTGTTCATCGGCGAGACCCTGAACGCCCGGATCGATGCCGGCGGCGACCTGCGCCGCCTGGCGTTCCTCCTGGCGGCTTTCACCCAGTACCTGAAGGGAGCCGGCGACAAGGGCAGCGTCACGCCCAACGAGCCGCGGCTGAGCGCTGCCGACCGGGCGCTGGTGGCGGACGCCGATCCGGCGGCGCCGCTGCGGCTGGGCACCTTCGAGGGGTTGCGCCTGCAGCGTTCCGGGCCGTTCGTCGATGCCTATGTCGGCTACCGCAAGGCGATCGCCGCCGACGGCACCCTGCCGACGCTGGGCGCCCTCGCCCGCGACGGCGGATAGGCGGCTATCCAACGCAGGCGCGGGTTTTACAGTTGACGCCCCCGGCATCGTGGATTTCGCTGCCGGGATCCGGTGCAACAGGGCTTTCGAGCGCGCCCGCTTCGTGGCAAGGGGGCGAGGAGACGACAGGCCGCGCGAACGGCGGGGAGCGATGGGGATGGAAATGCCGCGGCAGCAGGGGCTCTACGACCCGCGGAACGAGCACGACGCCTGCGGTGTCGGCTTCATCGCCGACATCAAGGGCCGCCGCACGCACGACATCGTCCGCCAGGGGCTGCGGATCCTGGTCAATCTCGACCATCGCGGTGCCGTTGGCGCCGATCCGCTGATGGGCGACGGCGCCGGCTGTCTGATTCAGATCCCCGACGAGCTGCTGCGCGCCTGGGCGGCTTCCAGCGGAAGCACCCTGCCGCCGGCCGGCCGTTATGCGGTGGCGATGTGCTTCCTGCCGCGGGACGACGCTGCCCGCGATGTCGCCGTCGGCCGGTTCGAGCGCTTCATCCGCATCGAGGGCCAGGAGCTGGTCGGCTGGCGCGACGTGCCGACCGACCTCGCCGGCCTCGGCGAGGCTGTGATCGCCAGCATGCCGGTGATCCGCCAGGCCATCGTCGGCATGGATCCCGATCTCGCCGACCAGGACGCCTTCGAGCGCAAGCTCCTGGCCATCCGCAAGCAGACCCAGAACCCGCTGGCCGAGCTGGCGACGAAGAAGGGCCTGCCCGGCCTCACCCAGTTCTACATGCCGTCCTTCTCGTCGCGCACCGTGGTCTACAAGGGCCTGCTGCTCGCCCCCCAGGTCGAGAGCTTCTATCTCGACCTGCAGGATCCGCGCACCAAGTCGGCCCTGTGCCTCGTCCACCAGCGCTTCTCGACCAACACCTTCCCGTCCTGGAAGCTCGCCCACCCCTACCGCTTCATCGCCCACAACGGCGAGATCAACACCGTCCGCGGCAACGTCAACTGGATGTACGCCCGCCGCCGGATGATGGAGTCCGAGCTGATCGGGCCGGACCTCGACAAGATGTGGCCGCTGATCCCGCACGGGCAGTCGGACACCGCCTGCGTCGACAACGCCCTCGAGCTGCTGCTGGCCGGCGGCTACCCGCTGGCGCACGCGATGATGATGCTGATCCCGGAGGCCTGGGCCGGCAACCCGCTGATGGATGCCCAGCGCAAGGCCTTCTACGAGTACCACGCGGCATTGATGGAGCCGTGGGACGGACCGGCCGCCATCGCCTTCACCGATGGCCGGCAGATCGGCGCCACCCTCGACCGCAACGGCCTGCGCCCGGCGCGCTACATCATCACCGACGACGACCGCGTCGTCATGGCCTCCGAGGCCGGGGTGCTGCCGATCCCCGAGGAGCGCATCGTCCGCAAGTGGCGGCTGCAGCCCGGCAAGATGCTGCTGATCGACCTCGAAGAGGGCCGCATCGTCGAGGACGAGGAGCTCAAGCGCACGCTCTCGGGCGCCGAGCCCTATGGCGAGTGGCTGGAGGCGACCCAGCACAAGCTGGAGCAGCTCGACGAGATCCCCGATCCGCAGCCGGCGCCGCCGGCCAACGATCCCGACGCCCTGCTCGATCGCCAGCAGGCCTTCGGCTACAGCCAGGAGGACATCCAGCTCTTCCTGGAGCCGATGGCGGCCTACCCGGACGACCCGATCGGCTCGATGGGAACCGACACGCCGATCGCGGTTTTGTCGAGCAGATCGAAACTACTATATAACTATTTCAAGCAGAACTTCGCCCAGGTCACCAACCCGCCGATCGACCCGATCCGCGAGGAGCTGGTGATGTCGCTGGTCTCGATGATCGGCCCGCGCCCCAACCTGCTGGGCCGCCAGGCGGGCGCCCACAAGCGCCTCGAGGTCTCGCAGCCCATCCTCACCAATGTCGAGCTGGGCAAGGTCCGCGCCATCGCCGATCTGCTGGACGGCGCCTTCCGCACCGCCACCATCGACACCACCTGGCCGGCCTCGGAAGGACCCGAGGGCATGGAGCGGGCGCTCGAGCGCCTCTGCGCCGCCGCCGTCGACGCCGTGCTCGAGGACGTCAACATCATCGTGCTGTCGGACCGCGCCGTCTCGGCCGAGCGGGCGCCGATCCCTGCCCTGCTCGCCACCGCCGCCGTCCACCACCACCTGATCCGCCGCGGCCTCAGGACCCAGACCGGCCTCGTCGTCGAGACCGGCGAGGCCCGCGAGGTGCATCATTTCTGCTGTCTCGCCGGCTACGGCGCCGAGGCCGTCAATCCCTACCTCGCCTTCGAGACGCTGGAACAGATCCGCCTCGAGAACGACCTGGAGATCGGCACGCGCGAGGTCCAGAGGAACTACATCAAGGCGATCGGCAAGGGGCTGCTGAAGGTGATGTCCAAGATGGGCATCTCCACCTACCAGTCCTATTGCGGCGCCCAGATCTTCGACGCCGTCGGCCTGTCCAGTGGCTTCGTCGAGAAGTATTTCACCGGCACGGCCACCACCATCGAGGGCGTCGGCTGGCGCGAGGTCGCCGAGGAGGTGATCCGCCGCCACCGCGACGCCTATGGTGACAGCCCGGTCTACCGCCACATGCTGGCCGCCGGCGGCGACTACGCCTTCCGCATCCGCGGCGAGGACCATGCCTGGACGCCGGATTCGGTCGCCCGCCTGCAGCACGCCGTGCGCGGCAACCTGCCGGACGAGTACCGCCGCTTCGCCGACAGCATCAACGAGCAGAGCGTCCGCCACCTCACCATCCGCGGCCTGATGGAGTTCCGCTGGGCCGACCAACCGGTGCCGATCGACGAGGTCGAGCCTGCCGTCGGCATCGTCCGCCGCTTCGCCACCGGTGCGATGAGCTTCGGCTCGATCAGCCGCGAGGCCCACACCGCGCTCGCCATTGCCATGAACCGGATCGGCGGCAAGTCGAACACCGGCGAGGGCGGCGAGGAGGCCGACCGCTTCGTGCGCATGCCCAACGGCGACTCGATGCGCTCGGCCATCAAGCAGGTGGCGTCCGGCCGCTTCGGTGTCACCACCGAGTACCTGGTCAATGCCGACGACATCCAGATCAAGATGGCCCAGGGCGCCAAGCCCGGCGAGGGCGGCCAGCTCCCCGGCCACAAGGTCGACCGCAACATCGCCCGTGTGCGCCACTCGACCCCGGGCGTCGGCCTGATCTCGCCGCCGCCGCACCACGACATCTACTCGATCGAGGATCTCGCCCAGCTCATCCACGACCTGAAGAACGCCAACCCGCGCGCCCGCATCTCGGTCAAGCTGGTCTCCGAGGTCGGCGTCGGCACGGTGGCGGCGGGCGTCAGCAAGGCCCGCGCCGACCATGTCACCATCTCCGGCTTCGAGGGCGGCACCGGCGCCTCGCCGCTCACCTCGCTGACCCATGCCGGCTCGCCCTGGGAGATCGGCCTCGCCGAGACCCAGCAGACACTGGTGCTGAACGGCCTGCGCGGCCGCATCGCCGTGCAGGTCGACGGCGGCCTGCGTACTGGCCGCGACGTCGCCATCGGAGCCCTGCTCGGTGCCGACGAGTTCGGCTTCGCCACCGCACCCCTGATCGCCGCCGGCTGCATCATGATGCGCAAGTGTCATCTGAACACCTGCCCGGTCGGCGTCGCCACCCAGGATCCGGTGCTGCGCGCCCGCTTCACCGGCCAGCCCGAGCACGTCATCAACTACTTCTTCTTCGTCGCCGAGGAGCTGCGCCAGATCATGGCGCGGCTGGGCTTCCGCGCCCTCTCGGAGATGACGGGCCGGGTCGACCGCCTCGACATGCGCAAGGCGGTCGAGCACTGGAAGGCCCGCAACGTCGACCTGTCGAAGCTGCTCTACCAGGCACCCGCCGCCCCCGGCGTCGCCATCCACAACTGCGAGCGGCAGAACCACGGCCTCGACAAGGCGCTGGACCAGGAATTGATCGCCGCCGCCGAGCCGGCCCTGGAGCGGAAGGAGCCGGTGCGCATCGAGCGGCCGATCTGCAACGTCAACCGCACCGTCGGCACCATGCTGTCCGGCGAGATCGCCAGGCGATACGGCCATGCCGGCCTCCCCGAGGACACCATCGCCGTCCACCTGAAGGGCAATGCCGGCCAGAGCTTCGGCGCCTTCCTCGCCCGCGGCGTCTCGCTGGTGCTGTCGGGTGACGCCAACGACTATGTCGGCAAGGGCCTGTCCGGCGGCCGCATCGTCGTCCGTCAGCCGAATGGACTCGACCCGGCCGACAACATCATCGTCGGCAACACCGTCCTCTACGGCGCCATCGCCGGCGAGGCCTATTTCGAGGGTGTCGCCGGCGAGCGCTTCGCCGTGCGCAACTCCGGCGCCATCGCTGTCGTCGAAGGCGTGGGCGACCATGGCTGCGAGTACATGACCGGCGGCGTCGTCGTGGTGCTGGGCCGGACCGGCCGCAACTTCGCCGCCGGCATGTCGGGCGGCATCGCCTATGTCCACGACCCCGAGCGCCGCTTCGCCACCTTGTGCAACAAGGCGATGGTCGACCTCGAGCCGGTGGCGGCGCCGTCCTCCGAGACCGCCGGCCGGCCGCGCCAGCGCTCGGTCAGCGTCGCCGACAGCGGCATGGGCGACATGCTGCGCCACGACGCCGAGCGCCTGCACATCCTGCTGGAGCGCCACCACCTCCACACCGGCAGCCGCAAGGCACGCCAGCTGCTCGACGACTGGGAGAACGTCCGCAGCCAGTTCGTCAAGGTGATGCCCAAGGACTACCGCCGGGCGCTCATCGAGTTGCAGGCCGATTCTGCGGCCGAGCAGGTCGCTGCGGAATAGGGGCCGAGCAGATGGGAAACCCGACCGGCTTTCTGGAGATCGCGCGGCAGGACCGCCCCTACCACAAGGTGGCGGCCCGGCTGCGCAACTGGCAGGAGTTCGTCCTGCCCCTGCCCCATGCCGAGACCCGCCAGCAGGCGGCGCGCTGCATGGATTGCGGCATCCCGTTCTGTCACAACGGCTGCCCGGTCAACAACCAGATCCCCGACTGGAACGAGCTGGTCCGCCGCGACCGCTGGCGCCAGGCCCTGGAGAACCTGCACTCCACCAACAATTTCCCGGAGTTCACCGGCCGCGTCTGCCCCGCACCCTGCGAAGCCTCCTGCACCCTCAACATCGACGACAACCCGGTCACCATCAAAACCATCGAGTGCGCCATCGTCGACCGCGGCTGGGAGGAAGGCTGGATCGTCCCGCAGGTGCCGGCGAGGAAGACCGGCAGACGCGTCGCCGTCGTCGGCTCCGGCCCAGCCGGCCTCGCCTGCTCGCAGCAGCTCGCCCGCGCCGGCCACGCCGTCACCCTGTTCGAGAAGGCCGACCGCATCGGCGGACTGCTGCGCTACGGCATTCCCGACTTCAAGATGGAGAAGCGCCTGATCGACCGCCGCATGCAGCAGATGGCGGCCGAGGGCGTCGAGTTCCGCACCGGCGTCGAGGTCGGCGCCACCATCTCGGTGAAATCCCTGCTCGAAGGCTACGACGCCGTCGCCATGACCGGCGGCGCCGAATGGCCGCGCGACCTGCCCGTACCCGGCCGCGAGCTCGACGGCATCCACTTCGCCCTCGACTTCCTGATCCCGCAGAACAAGCGCAACGCCGGCGACGACGAGGCCCGCGCAGCACCCAGGGGCACCATCTCCGCCCGCGGCCGCCATGTCGTCGTCATCGGCGGCGGCGACACCGGCTCGGACTGCGTCGGCACTTCCAACCGCCACGGTGCCCTGTCGGTCACCCAGCTCGAGGTCATGCCGATTCCCCCTGAGCGCGAGGACAAGGCGCTGACCTGGCCCGACTGGCCGTTGAAGCTGCGTACCTCCTCCTCGCACGAGGAGGGCTGCGAGCGCGACTTCGCCGTGCTGACCAAGCGCGCCGTCGGCCGCGACGGCCGCGTCGAGGCGCTGGAGTGCGTCCGCGTCGAGTGGGTGAAGGCCGCCGACGGCCGCATGTCGATGCAGGAGGTGCCCGACAGCGCCTTCCGCCTGCGCGCCGACCTCGTCCTGCTCGCCATGGGCTTCCTCGGCCCCCGCCGCCCCGGCATGGTCGAGGAATCCGGCGTCGCCCTCGACCCGCGCGGCAACGTCCAGGCGACGATGGCCGACTACAGGACCTCGGTGCCGAAGCTGTTCGCCGCCGGCGACATGCGGCGCGGCCAGTCGCTGGTGGTCTGGGCCATCCGCGAGGGCCGCCAGTGCGCCCGCGCCATCGACGAGATGCTGATGGGCGTGTCACTGCTGCCGAGGTGAGGACCCGCCGCTACGGCGCCTTCACGATCTCGTAGGTGCAGGCGAACGACTGGCCCTGCACCCGATAGGTATCCTTGGGATCGGCCGGATTGCGCACGATGGCGTCCCCGGGCCGCGCCACCATGTCCTCGCCCCACGGTGCCTCGAAGCTGAAGCTGCCCTCGGCATCGCTCACCACGAAGTAGCGCATCTCGACGCCCTTCGGCCGGTAGGGCTGCCAGCCCTGGGCATCGGCGTCGCCCAGCGGCCCCTCGTAGCGTTGGCCCATGCGCGTGGCCGCGACGAGATATTCCTCATTGCCGGTCTCCGGGCAGCGGTTGCGCACCACCACGTCGCCGGCCTCGGCCGGCTTGCTCTGCGTCTCCTTGCCCTCGCCCTTGATCACCGTCACGACGATCTCGCCCGGCTTCGCCGCCCGGCCGTCGACCAGCCTGGTCTTGCGCGCCACGCCTACCTGCCCCGCGGCCTCGGCCCTGTCGAACAGCGCGCCGACATCGACCTCCGCCGCCGACACCGGAAGGACCGCCCAGGTCACGAATGCCGCCACGACCGCACTGCCACGACGCATCGTCCTGCTCCTCCGGTCAGGCCGGGCTGGCTCCGCCGGCCAGCCGCCGCCGTCGCAGCCTATCCGCCACGAACGGCCAGAACAGCATGAATGTCGCCACCAGCATGAAGGTCAGCGCCAGCGGCCGCTCGTAGAGCGGTGCGATCGAGCCGGCCGAGGCCATCAGGCCGGAACGGAGCTGGCCCTCGGCCATCGGCGCCAGGACCAGGCCGATGGCGAATGGCGCCAGCGGCACCTTGGCCCATTCGAGGAAGAAGCCGACCAGGCCGAAGCCCAGCATCACCCAGATCTCGAAGATGCGGTTGTTCACCGCCAGGGCACCGACGATGCAGGCGACCAGGATGAACGGGAAGATGTAGCCCCGGTGGACGTACATCATCTTGGCGAACAGCACGACGCCGAAGGTCATGATCACGAACATCAGCACGTGCGCCACGAGGTGCGAGGCCATGATGGCGTAGACGACGTGCGGGCTGTTGACCATGAGCAGCGGACCGGGCTGCAGGTTGTGGATCATCAGCGCCGACAGCAGCACCGCGTCGGCGAGGCCGCCCGGGATGCCGAGGCTGATGATCGGGATCAGCGTGCCGCCGGTGCAGGCGTTGTTGGCGGCCTCCGAGGCGATGATGCCGGGCTCGTGGCCGGTGCCGAACTTCTCGGGCTCCTTCGACAGGTTCTTCTCGACCGTGTAGGCGACGATCGACGACACCGTGGCTCCCACGCCCGGCATGATGCCGATGGCGACGCCGATCAGCGACGAGCGCACCATGTTGACGCCGTGGACGACATAGTCGCGCAGCCGGATGAACACGCCGCGCACCGACGCCTCGACGCTGTCGATCCTGAGCTCGACATCGACCATGTCGACCAGGATCTGCGACAGCGCGAAGACGCCCACGATCACCGGCAGCAGGTTCAACCCGGCGTCGAGCGCGTGGAAGCCGAAATTGAGCCGCAGCTGGCCCGAGCTCTCGTCGACGCCGGGCATCGCCACCAGCATGCCGAGGCAGGCGGCCATCAGGCCCTTCAGCATCGAGCCGCGGCTGAGCGAGGCGATCAGCACCAGCGCCATCACGATGAGCGCGAAAGTCTCCCAGGGCCCGAACATCAGGCCGATCCTGGCGAGCGGCGGCGACAGCAGCACCAGCGCTATCCAGGAAAAGCCGCCGCCGACCAGCGAGGCCGCGACGCCGAGGCCGACGGCCCGGCCGGGCTGGCCGCGCTTGGCCAGGGGATAGCCGTCGAGCGTGGTCATCACCGCCGAGGGCTCGCCGGGAATGCGCATCAGCGTCGCGGTGATCAGCCCGCCGCTGACCCCGCCGACGAAGATGCCGATCAGCAGGATCACCGCGTTGGTGTTCTGCATGTAGTAGGTGAAGGGCAGCACCAGCGCCATGGTCATGCCGCCGGTGAGGCCCGGCAGGGCGCCGACGATGATGCCCAGGAACACGCCGACGAACAGCACGAGGAACGGCGTCGGCGTCAGCAGATGGAGAAAGGCTTCGAGCACCCGCGGCCACTCACGGCAGGTCGATGAAGAGGATACGCGTGAAGATGTACTGCATGGCGGCAGCGCTCACGACGGCGATCACGACGGCAGCGATCCAGGCGCGCGGCGTGCGCGGCAGCAGCAGCAGGCCGAGGGCCGTCATGTAGGCCAGCGTCGCCCAGAAGAAGTCGAGCCAGTCGAGATGCATGACCGCCACGTAGGCGACGGTCATCGCATAGCCGATGATCGCGGTGAGCGGCCGGCGCCGGTGGGTCGGCGGCTCGTCGCTGTTCATGCCGGCGATCAGGCTCTGCGCCGCCGATCCGATGCCCATGCCGAGCGCCAGCCGCCCCAGCAGCACCAGCGCCAGGAAGCCCAGGAGGCCAGCCACCATCATCGGCACCGAGCCCGGGCCCAGCGGGTCGAACGGCGAATCCGGCAGCCTGCTGGCTTCCCGATAGAGGACGCCGGCCACCAGCAGGCAGAACAGCCCGAAAGCCAGGTCGGGCCCGATCCGGCGAGCCGGCTTCGCCTCGCTGCCGGCACTCATTTGCGCGGTGCCGCCAGCTTGCCGATCGGCTCGATCCGCGTCCACGCGGCGTCGAGGCTGGCGGCGAAGGCGTCGCCCTTCAGGAACAACGGCTCGAACAGCCGGTTCTCCATCTCCTGCTGCGCCATCGGCGTCGCGATGGCCCTTTCCAGCACGTCGGCGAGCCCCGCCACGGCCTCGGCGGGCGTGCCCTTCGGCGCCAGCCACCACTGCGACGGGCAGAACTGGGCGTCGTAGCCCAGCTCCCTGGCGGTCGGGATGTCGGCCAGCTTCGGATGCCGCTCCTCCGCCATGTAGGCCAGGGCGCGGATGCCGCTGTCCTTGAAGCTGGCATATTCCGGCCGGCCCAATATGCCCGCCTGGGTGTGGCCGCCGGCCAGGTTCTTGAAGGTGTCGGCACCGCCGCCGACCTGCGTGAAGCGGAAGGCGGCACCCGGGGCCGCCTGCTGCAGCAGCAGGGCCGCCAGATGGTTGTTGCCGCCGATGTTGACGCCGAACACGATCGTGTCCGGCTTCTCCTTCGCGGCATTCATCAGATCGTCCAGCGTCCTGAACGGCGAATTGTCCGCCACCACCGCCAGCGTGCAGGACTCGCTGGTCGCGGCGACCGGGTCGAAGTCGCGATAGCCGAAGTCGACGGCACCGCTGGCCTCACCGCCCATGATCGCCGGATGCACCAGCAGGAAGGTGTAGCCATCCGCCGGGCCGTCCTTGACCTGCCGGGCGCCCACCGACCAGTGGCCGCCGACATTGACCACGGTGAACGGCTGTCCCAGCAGGCCGTTCTCGTCCAGCGTCCGCTGGAAGACGCGGGCGATCTGGTCCGAAGTGCCGCCGGGAGCGAACGGCACGATCAGCCGGACGGGCTTTTCGGGCCATGCGGCCCGGACCGGGTCGACCCAGGCCAGGGCCGCGACGAGGCAGGCCAGGCCTAGTCGGCAGAGGAGGCGACGTGTCATGGTGGCGAGGCTCCCGGGACGATCCGGCTACTTCTTCACGGCCGCCAGCTTGGCGACGGGCTCGATGCGCGCCCAGGTCTCGTCCAGGCTGGCCCTCATGGCGTCGCCCTGGAGGAAGACGGCGTCGAACAGCCGATTGTCCAGCTCCTGGCGGACATAGGGTGTCTCCATCGCCTTCTGCAGCATCGCCGCCATGCCGTCGATGGCCTCCTGGGGCGTACCCTTGGGCGCGAACCACCAGTTGGCGACGCAGAACTGCACGTCGAAGCCCTGCTCCTTCAGGGTCGGCAGGTCGGGCAGCTTCGGATGGCGCTCGCCGCCCGACCAGCCCAGCGCGCGCACGCCGCTGTCCTTGAACGACATGTACTCGGCACCCGAGAACACTCCGGCCTGGGTGTGGCCGCCCGCCAGCTGCTTGAAGTTCTCGGCACCGCCACCGACCTGCACGAACCGGAAGCGGGCGCCCGGCGTGGTCTCCTGCAGCATCAGCGCCGCCATATGGTTGATGGCGCCGATGTTGACGCCGAAGACGATGCTGTCGGGATTGGCCTTGGCACCGTTGACGAGCTCGCCCGTCGTCTTGATGGGCGAGGATTCCATCACGGCGGGCGTCAGGCAGAACTCGCTGGTCGTGGCCACCGCGTCGAAGTCGCGATAGCCGAAATCGACGGCACCCGAGCCCTCGCCGCCCATCAGCGCCACATGCAGGACCAGGAAGTTGTAGCCGTCGGCCGGCGCGTCCTTGGCCTGCCTCGCACCCACCGAATAGTGGCCGCCGATATTGACGATGGTGAGCGGCTGGCTGGAGAGATTGTTCTCCTCGATCGACTTCTGGAAGATGCGGGCGATCTGGTCGGACGTGCCACCCGGCGCGAACGGGATGACGATCCGGATCGGCTTCTCGGGCCAGGCGGCCCCGGCATCGGCGCTGGCGAGCGCCGCGCCACCGGCGATCAGCGTGGCGGCGAACAGTTTGACCATGCGCATCTCGGACATCCCTTCTCCCTACTTGCCGAGTAGGGTTATAGCTTCACTGGATAGCCTTCAAGCCCCCGATTCCTCGGAGGCTAGCCGATCGGCGCGGTGCGGCGGAACCGGCTTTGCGGAGCAACGCGATAACCCGGGCTTATCGCCTGGCGGCGGCCGATGCCGGCTGGCCGGCATCGGTGTAGGTCCGGACGATCATGGGGCCGATGCTGGCTGGCCGGTCTCGGCGCAGGCCCGGGCAATCATGGCGGCGAGTGCCGCCGCTGCCGGGTTGGGCTCGACGCCGCGGCGGGTCAGCACGCCGGCGTCGCGGCCGCCCAGCATCGCCGCCACCGCCAGCGGCAGCAGCAGCGGCTCGCCGCCCTCGCCCATCCGCTCGCCGGCATGGCAGGTCAGGTACGGCCCCTCGGCCATCAGCGCCAGGCGGAAGGGCACGATGTCGGTCTCGACCACCGGCTCCGGCGGCGGCAGGCGGTGGGCCTGGAACAGCGCCGCCAGCCGCTCGCGGATCAGCGTGCCCGGTGGCGACAGCAGCCACGGCCAGGCCAGGGTCTCGTCCAGCCGCACGCTCTGCTGCCGCTGCAGCGGATGGTCGTGGCGGGCGAAGATCCGGTAGGGGTCGCGGATCAGCGGCATGCCGTCGAGGTCGGCGTCGTGGCCGCCGTCGGGCAGCGCCGCCACCACGAGATCCAGCATGCCGGCCCGCAGCATCTCCTTGAGCGTGCGGTCCTCGCCGTGCCGCACCGTCAGGCGCACCTGCGGGTGGTCGGCGCGGAACAGTGCTATCGCCCTCGGCAGCAGGATACGGTGCCAGGACGGCCCGGCGCCGATGCGGATGGTGCCGGCCGCACCCGCCCGCATCGCCCGCAGCTCGCTGCCGGCCTGGCTCCAGGTCGCCAGCAGCAGCCGGCCGTGCCTGAGGAAGGTCTCGCCGAACGCCGTCAGCGACACGCCGCTGGCCGAGCGCAGCAGCAGCGGCACGCCGGTCTGGTCCTCCAGCCGCCGGACGATCTTGGTCAGCGCCGGCTGGCTGATGTCGAGCCGCGCCGCCGCCGCCCGCAGGCTGCCGGCCTCGACCACGGCGATGAAGATCTGCACGGCCCGGAGATCCACATCCACCCCCTATTCTCGGACGTTATCGCCTGTGAAGCCCTTTGCCGTTGCTCCCGCCGGCCGCCGGCCGTCAAGATCGTGCGGCGAGGCCAGACGCGGAAGAAACCGACCATGCTTAGACGCCAGCTTCTCCTGAGCTCGCTGTTGGCGACGCTGCCGCTGGGCCGCCAGGCCCTGGCCGCCTATCCGGAGAAGGCCATCCGCGTCATCGTGCCGACCGCCACCGGCGGCTCGATCGACATGAACGCCCGGCTGTTCGAGCGCACCTTCGAGACCTCGGGCCTGCTGCCGCAGCCGCTCACCATCGTCAACGTCACCGGTGCGGCGGGCTCGGTCGGCCTGCGCCAGATCAAGGATTCCGCGCCGGACGGCTACACCATCGGCATCTGGCACAACGGCCTGGTGCTGGCCTCGATCATGGGGGTGATCGACTTCGACCACACCGCCTTCGACCTGATCTGCCAGACGGGCTCCAGCGCGCTCGGCATCGGCGCCAAGGCCGGCGGACCGTTCGCCGACGCCGAGGCGCTGGTCGCGGCGGCCAAGGCCAGCCCGGACAGCGTCAAGGCGGCGGTGAACATCGGCCTGCCGGTCCACGTCATCGCCCTGATGTTCGCCCGTGCCGCCGGCGTGCGCTTCCGCTACGTCCAGACCGGCGGCGGCTCGCAGCGGCTGGCCTCGATCCTGGGCGGCCACACCGACTTCTCCGGCTTCTCGCCGCAGGAGCTGATCCAGTATCAGGGCTCCGGCCTGAAGCCGCTCCTGGTCTTCGCCCCCGAGCGCGTGCCGCAGCTTCCCGACGTGCCGACGGCCAGGGAGCTCGGCTGGGATCTCGAATGGGTCGAGGAGCGATTCTGGATCGCCCCCAAGGGCACCGATCCCGAGCGCGTCACCTTCATGGCCGACAGCTTCGAGAAGGCGATGGCCCTGCCCGAGACCGTGAAATGGTTCGAGGAGCAGGCGATCACCCCCAGCTTCTCGCGCGGCCCGGCCGCGGCCGAGCGGCTGGTCGCCGTCGCCGCCAAGATCCAGCCGATCGCCGGCGAGCTGAAGCAGCCCGCGCAGTAGCCCTCCTCTCCTCTCCCATTCCAGTCGCGGAAGGCGTCGCATGAGCGGGCGCAACGTCCTCTTCATCATGTCCGACGAGCACAGCCGCCGCGTGCTCGGATCCTACGGCAACGCAGTTGTCCAAACCCCCAACCTCGACCGCCTCGCCGCCGAGGGCACCAGCTTCGACAACGCCTACTGCAACTGCCCGATCTGCGTGCCGAGCCGGGCCAGCTTCGCCACCGGCCGCTACGTCCACGAGGTGCGCTGCTGGGACAACGCCCAGCCCTATGTCGGCCGGCCCGAGGGCTGGGGCCACCGCCTGATCGCCGCCGGCCGACGCTCGGTGTCGATCGGCAAGCTGCACTACCGCAACGACAGCGACCCCACCGGCTTCGACGAGCAGATCCTGCCCCTGCACGTGCTGAACGGCATCGGCGACGGCCAGGGGCTGGTGCGCAGCCCGCCGCCCAAGCGCCCCAGCACCCGGCTGCTCTCGGCCGACGCCGGCAAGGGCGACAGCACCTATCTCGGCTACGACCGCAAGATCCGCGATGCCGCCGTCGACTGGATCGAGAAGGCCGCCGCCAACCCGCCGTCCGAGCCCTGGTGCCTGTTCGTTTCCTTCGTCTGCCCGCATTTTCCCCTGATCGCACCGCCCGAGTTCTTCGACCTCTACGACCAGGACGCCCTGCCGCTGCCGCAGGGCCGCGAGCCCGGCGGCTTCCCCGACCATCCGGTGCTGAAAACGCTGCGCGAGACCCAGAACTACGAGGACCATTTCCGCGACGAGCGCCATGTGCGCATCGCCATCAACGCCTATTACGGCATGGTGAGCTTCCTCGACGACAATATCGGCCGCGTCGTCGGCGCCCTCGACCGCGCCGGCCTGAAGGACGACACCGTCGTCGTCTATTCGAGCGACCACGGCGACAACCTCGGCGCCCACACGCTGTGGGGCAAGTCGACCATGTACGAGGAATCCGCCGGCGTGCCGCTGATCCTGCGCGGCGCCGGCATCCCGGCCGGCCGCCGTGTCTCGACGCCCGCCACCCTGGTCGATTCCTTCCAGACCATCCTCGAAGCCACCGCCACCCCGGCCTCGGCCGTGGACGCCGACCTGCCCGGCCGCTCGCTGCTGGGCCTCGCCGCCGGCCCCGACGAGCCCGACCGCACAGCCTTCTGCGAGTACCACGCCGTGGCGTCGATCGCCGGCTACTTCATGATCCGCTGGGCCAACTACAAGTACGTCCACTTCGAGGGCCATGCCCCGCAGCTGTTCGACCTCGCCAGCGATCCCGGCGAGCTCACCGACCTCGCCGCCGACCCGGCGCACGCCGCGGCGGTGGCCGAGGGCCTGCGCCGCCTGCGCGCCATCTGCGATCCGGCCGCCGTCGACGCCCTGGCCTTCGCCGACCAGCAGCACCGCATCGAGGAGCTGGGCGGCCTCGACAAGGTGCTGGGCCTGAAGAGCTATCCCTACACCCCGGCCCCCGGCGAGGCGCCGCGGTTCGCCTGACTCCGCGGGGAAGCGGGACCGCTCAGTCCCGCTCCCGCACCACCCGGCCCAGCACCGCCAGCTTGGCGTCGCTCAGATAGCCGTAGCGGTTGACCCACACTCCCGGCCCGCCGGTGGCCCACACCGCGCGAAAACGCCGCTCGAAGTCCTCGAGCGGCCCATAGCCGTGCGCCCCCGCCGTCACCGGACAGTCGCCGGCCTCGGCGCGCGTCAGCCGCACTTTCGCCGCCATCGCCGCGTCGCCGGCGGGGTGCGGCTCCTCGGGCTCGGGATAGCGCAGCTCGTCCAGCCGCTGCGGCACCGGCCCGCCGGTGGCGAACGCCGCCACCAGCGCCCGCGCCAGCGCCCCGCCGTCGAGCCCCTTCTGTCCCGCCAGCATCGTCTCGCCGTACTGCCGCAGCATCATCGGCCAGTGCATGGTGTAGAGCTTCACCGCGATGCCCTGCACCTCGCGGCCGACCCGCGCATAGTCCATGCCGCACAACGCCGACCAGGGTGGCGGGAAGGCATGGGCGATCAGCGCCATGCGGTTCGGCAATGCGGCGCGATAGGCCGCCAGGGTCTCGACCACGAGATCGGCCTTCAGCCGCAGCATGTCGGCGAAACCGGGAAAACGCGCCAGCAGCCGCGCCGCCGCATAGCCCGGCTCGTGCGCCAGCTCGCGCAGCATCCGCACCTCGATCCCGCCCAACAGCAGCTGCCGCAGCCGCCCGGCGTCGTATTGCATCCGCTCGGGATCGTAGCCCAGCCGCCGAGCCGCCGCCTGCGCATGCGCCGAATGGTCGGTGAACCAGGAATCGAAGGTGTAGGGCGGATATTCCGGCCAGTCGACGCGCACGGCGTCGGCCTCCGGATAGTTCTGCGCCAGATCCCGCAGCAGCGCGCAGGTGTAGGCGCGGATGTGCGGGCTGGCGAGGCTGCCGTTCCTGTCGACGCGCGGCTGCGGGATGCCGCCGTCCGGCAGCCGCGGCTCGTCCTCGGCCTCGGGCCCGCCGAACTGCACGCGGTAGCCCGGCGGGATCGCCGCCTGCACCTGCAGCTGCACCTCGAGCCCGCGCCGCTTGGCCGCCCGCAGGAATTTTCCGAGCTTGCCGCCCTCGGCCTGGGTGAGCGCGTCGGGCTCGGCCGGCAGGTAGCGCAGCCCGGCATAGAGTGCGGTCTCCGGCGCGAAGCTGGGTGCGGTCCGGCAGGCGATCTCGCGCTTGCCCCACAAGAGCCGGTCGAGCAGCCGCACCGACCCGGCCCCGGCATCGATCGGCGGCTCCCGCCCCCCTGCGCCCTCCGCCACCTGCTCCATGACATAGGGCGAGGTGATGACCGTCGACGCCCCTGCCAGCCCCTGCAGGTTGTCGAGCAGCGGCTCGACGCCCTCGACCTGGATCCATTCCGGCATCGCCGTGATGCCGAGCCGCGGCTGCCGACCGTCAGCCATGCGCCACCGCCGGCACCATTCCACCCATCGCCATCACCCGCTCCGCTCAGCCACCCCGCCCCGGTTTGTCGCGATCCGGCCGGAGGCGCAAGTTCTGAAGGCAAGTCGATGGTTCCGCATTTCCGCAGCGCCGGACCATACCGCGCCGCGCTCCTCCTACTCGTCATCCCGCGGCTTGACCGCGGGATCCAATCGCGGACGGCCGCACCGCGGCTACCGTAACATGGGCAAACGGCCTATCGAGGCCTTCAACCAAGCCTCAATGGCTGTAGGACATGATGGTTAATAGTACACGAGAAGGTCGACGCGCCATCCATGCTTTTCTGGATCAATCGTGTCCCGAGCACCATCTGGAAAACCGTTTCGCATTCAATCGCCCCTATTTGTTAGGTTCCCGAGAATCAATCTGAACATATAGAGTAGCGATGATATGAATGCTTCCGGTGACTTTCGGGATAGGCCATCGTGTCTTCCCCTCACAGCTATGGATCCTAGTCCGGCATTTGAACGATGTGCCTCTTCTTCAGGTAGGTCCCATCCGCAACCGCATCGCGAACTGCAAAAGGACGCAGATCGGTAGTTCCAACCTGCGAAAGGGGCAACCAGTGTTGTTTCAGATGGGGTTCCCGGCTCGAGATATCTCGCCGATTTAGAGTCACGAGGAAGTAATGTTCCGCTTGCTGAACGAGATTCTCCTTGTATCGAAAGTGGTTCTCGACACAGAAGAGGTACTTGGCTTCGACAACTCTTGCGTTTGTTTCCTCTTCAAACTCCTTTCTGAGCCGGGTCTCGAAGGTATCCCCAATTTCATATTCTCCACCAATGAACGCGAAGCATGAAGACGGATCGTCGGTAGGCTGTTGAACCAATACAGCGCCGTCAGCTACGACAATTCCTGCTATCCTGATCCTCGGTATCTGCCGAGATATTATTGCTTGGAAGAACTGGTCTTGGTTGAGCACCATGATTTTATTTCCAGGGACATGGCGTAATCGTGCTTGGGTGGTCACTCTCCTGCCTATGGAAGCGGGGAGA
>DAOLFG010000050.1:0-40453 GCA_035326425.1 Geminicoccus sp.
GGCCGACCATGCGCAGCGTGTTGTTGTAGTCCGAGCTGCCGCGCAGGCCGAAGCGCAGCTGGCCGCCATATTTGCCGACGCTGTCCAGCGGCTTCAGCACCTCGGGGTCCGAGGGCAGGCGCTGGTCGAGCGGCGGCAGCTTGCCGGCCTTCACGGCCTCCGCCAGCGTCGGTGCCTCGCTGTAGGAGGCGGCCTGCGCGTCGGCTCCGACGCCGAGAAACAGCATCGCCGTCCCGCCGAGCGCGGAACCCAGAAGCACTCGCCTGGTCGTCATTGCGACCTGCCTCCCCGTTTCGGAACAACCAGCGCGGCCGCCGGACGGGCAGCCTCGATCCCGCGAAAATCGAGACCGACAGCGGAGTTGTCAAACTGAATCTGGATTAACTCTTCGTCATCAGCCTGCTGTCTGACAGCCTTGCGCACTTGTCAGGCTGCTGCGGACCACCTAGGGTCGAAACCTCAGGTCGAGGCTCGAGGGAGGTGGCCGTGGAACGGCCGGGGGGCGCTTCGCCGCCGCGCGAGCAGAAGCTCTGCGACTGGCTCTACGGCCAGATTCTCGACCGCATCCTGCGCGGCGACTACCCGCCCGACAGCCGCCTGCCCAGCGAGGCCGTGCTCGGCGAGGAGTTCAACGTCTCCCGGCCGGTGGTGCGCGAGGCGCTGGCGCGGCTGCGCGAGGACGATCTGGTGCAGTCGCGGCGCGGCTCCGGCAGCTACGTCCAGCGCAAGCCGCGGCTGGCGCTCGCCAGCTTCGCGCCGCTGCAGAGCATCGCCGACGTGCAGCGCTGCTTCGAGTTCCGCCTGGGCCTGGAGGAGAAGGCCGCGGCGCTGGCGGCGGACCGCCACGACGCCGGCCAGCTCGCCGCCATCGAAGCGGCGCTGGCCGCCATGGCCCTGGCCATCGAGCGCGGCGAGGTCGGCCACGACGCCGATTTCGCCTTCCATCTCGCCGTGGCCGAGGCCAGCGGCAACCGCTACTTCCCCGACGTGCTCGCCATGCTGCGCAGCCACATCGACTTCGGCATGCAGCTCGCCCGCACCCTGTCGATGCACCGCTCGGCCGAGCGGATGTGGCGGGTGCAGGAGGAGCACGGCGCCATCGCCGCCGCCATCCGCGGGCGCGACGCCGCCCGGGCGTCGTCCGCCATGGCGACCCACATCCGCGGCGCCCGCCAGCGCATCTTCGAGGGCGAGCTGCTGCTCGACGACCAGGCCAGATAGGGAGAACCGGCCTTGCGCATCACAGGCCTCAGGAGCTTCATGACCCGCGACCGCGACCGGCCGCGCGTGATCGTCGCCATCGACACCGACGAGGGCATCACCGGCTGGGGCGAGTGCTACAACCACGGGCCCGACTGGGCGCTGCCGCCGCTGCTCGACTATCTCTACCTGCAGATCGAGGGCCACGACCCGCGCCGCATCGAGTTCCTGATCCTGAAGCTGCTGCAGCAGCAGCGCTTCCCGCCGGGTGCGCTCGGCCTCGCCGCCATCTCGGCCATCGACCACGCCTTGTGGGACATCTCGGCCAAGGCGCTGAACGTCCCGGTCTACATGCTGCTGGGCGGCAACGCCCGCGACAGGGTGCGGGTCTATCTCGGCGTCTACACCGCCCCCGATCCCAACGACGCCCGCGACCAGTGCCTGGCGCTGGAGGAGAAGTGGGGCTTCACCGCCTTCAAGATGAGCCCGTTCCGCGGCGATCTGCACAACCGCCGCTGGGGCGAGGTCGTGCGCGAGAGCGGCAAGTATTTCGAGGGCCTGCGCGAGGCCTGCCCGCAGCACTTCGAGTTCGCCTTCGACGCACACGCGAAAATCTTCGAGCCGTGGCAGGCGGTGCAGCTCGGCAACGCCCTGGCGGCCAACGACCCGATGTTCTTCGAGGAGCCGCTGCGGCCGGAGAACGTCGAGGCCTGGGGGCCGTTCAAGGCCCAGCTCGAATGCCCTTTGGCGACCGGCGAGAGCCTCTACAGCCGCTTCGAGTTCCTGCGGCTGCTCAACGTCCGCGGCGCCGACATCATCCAGCCCGACATCTGCGCCATCGGCGGCCTCCTGGAGATGCGCAAGATCGCCGCCATCGCCGAGGCCCATTACGTCACCGTGGCGCCGCACAACCCGATGGGCCCGCTGGCGACGGCGGTGAACCTGCACTTCTGCGCCGCCCAGCCGAACTTCAAGATCCTGGAGTACCGCCTGCCCGAGCGGGCGCCCTACGTGAAGGATCCGTACCTGCCGAAGGACGGCCATCTGGAGCTGCGCCCCGACCGGCCGGGCTGGGGGGTCGAGATCGACGAGGACGTGCTGGCCAAGGGCGAGTATGTCCACTGGGAGCGCAAGCTGCCGATCCGGCCGGACGGCTCGACGGGCTATTGCTGAGAGCAGGGGGGAACGAAGGACATGGGTGCCAACGTGAAGGTCGCCATCGTCACGGGTGCGGGCAGCGGCGTCGGCCGTGCCGTGGCGCTGGGGCTGATCGAGGCCGGCTATTCGGTCGTCCTGGCGGGCCGCCGCAAGGAGCAGCTCGACGAGACGGCCAAGCTCGGCGAGGGCAAGGGGCCTGCGGCGCTGGCGGTGCCGACCGACGTCACCGATCCGAAATCGGTCGAGGCGCTGTTCGCCAGGACCAAGGAGGCCTTCGGCCGCCTGGACGTGCTGTTCAACAATGCCGGCACCGGCGCTCCGCCGGTGCCGATGGAGGACCTGACCTACGCCCAGTGGCAGGCGGTGGTGGCGGTCAACCTGACCGGGCCGTTCCTGTGCACGCAGCAGGCGATCCGGATGATGAAGAGCCAGCAGCCGCGCGGCGGCCGCATCATCAACAACGGCTCGATCAGCGCCCATGTGCCGCGGCCGAACTCGGCACCCTACACCGCCACCAAGCACGCCATCACCGGCCTCACCCGCTCGACCAACCTCGACGGCCGGCCGTTCGACATCTGCTGCGGCCAGGTCGACATCGGCAACGCCGCGACGCCGATGACGGCGCGGATGGCCGGCGGCGTGCTGCAGGCCGACGGCTCGACCAAGCCCGAGCCCACCATGGACGCCAGGCACGTCGCCGACTCGGTGGTGCTGATGGCCGGCCTGCCGCTCGACGCCAACATCCCGTTCATGACGGTGATGTCCAACCAGATGCCGTTCATCGGCCGGGGCTGAGCTGGCCGCTGCGTCCGTCCCGCCGCCGCCCGGCGGCGGGACCGGTGGCCGGCCCGTCGCGCCGGTCGTCCTCCTCGTCCTCATGTCGGCGTTCTGTGTCGCGGTCGACACCGTCCTGGCGCGCGTCGTCACGCGCGAGGTCGACGCCTTCGTCCTGGTGTTCTTCCGCAACCTGTTCGGGCTGGCGGTCGTCCTGCCCTGGCTGTGGCGCCTGGGTCGGGCGGGGCTGGCCACGCGGCACTGGGGACTGCACGTCGCCCGCGCCGCCTTCAAGATCGTGGGCCTCGGCCTGTTCTTCTGGGGCGTCGCCCGCATACCGCTGGCCGAGGCCACGGCCATCGCCTTCGCGACGCCGCTGTTCGGCGCCGCCGGTGCCACCCTGCTGCTCGGCGAATCGCTGCGCCGCGGCCGGCTCTGGGCGATCCTGATCGGCTTTGCCGGCGTGCTCGTCATCATCCGGCCGGGACTGGTGGTGCCGAGTGCAGGCGCGCTGGCGGTGCTGGCCTCGACCGTGCTGCTGGCCGCCATAGCACTGATCGCCAAGGTGCTGGCCCGCTTCGATTCCGCCACGGCGATGGTGGCGATCAACCTCGCGCTCTCCGTGCCACTGGCGCTGCTGCCGGCCATGCTCGTCTGGACGACGCCCTCCTGGCAGGCGCTCGCCATCATGGCGGTCCAGGGCGGCCTCGGCGCCTTCTCGCAGCTCTGCATGATGCGGGCCTTCGCGCTCGCCGACGCGTCGCTGGTGACACCGCTCGACTTCGCCCGGCTGCCGATCGTGGCGGTGCTGGCCTATCTCGCCTTCGGCCAGGTGCCGGACGGCTGGATCTGGGTCGGCGGAACCGTGATCTGCCTGGCCATCCTGCTGCTGGTCCGGAGCGGGCAGGCGCCGCGCCGGCGTTCCGATGGTTGAACTGCCGTTCTGCTGTCGCTACCTTCGCAGCCCACCTCGCGGCGACCGGACGTCATCGCGGACAGAAGAATCAGGGAGGATTCCATGGCGCCGTTGCCCATGACACGCCGCGCAGGCTTGGCTGCCCTTCTCCTGGCGGGGCTGATGTCGTCGACCAGTGCCCTGGCGCAGGAGCGCGGGGTCACGATCGTGCTGCCGGAAGAGCCCGACATCATCGACCCCTGCCACGCCAGCCGGTCGAACATCGGCCGCGTCGTGAAGCAGAACGTCGCCGAGACCCTCACCGAGATCGACCCCGCCGACGGCAGCGTGAAGCCGCGCCTCGCCACCAGCTGGGAGCGCGTCGACGACACCACCTGGCGCTTCAAGCTCAAGGAGGGCGTGAAGTACCATGACGGCAGCGCCTTCGACGCCGACGCCGCGGTGAAGTCGATCAACCGGACGCTCAACCCGAACCTCGACTGCGAGATCCGGGTGAAGTTCTTCGGCGGCATCAAGGTGACGCCCACCGCCATCGACGCCACGACGCTGGAGATCAAGACCGACCAGCCGGCTCCGATCATGCCCACCATGATGGGCACGATGACGATCCAGCATCCCGATACCGTGTTCGACAAGCTGACCCGCGAGCCCGTCGGCACCGGCCCCTATGTGTTCAGCAGCTGGCGGCCGGGCCAGGACGTCGTGCTGACGCGCTTCGACGGCTACTGGGGCGACAAGCCTGAGGTCGACAAGGCAACCTACATCTGGCGGACGGAATCGGCGGTGCGCGCCGCCATGGTCGCCACCGGCGAGGCCGACATCGCACCCTCGATCGCGGTCCAGGACGCGACCGATCCGAATATGGACTTCAGCTACTTCGATTCCGAGACCACCAACTTCCGCATCGACGTCGCCCTGCCGCCGCTGAACGACGTGCGGGTCCGCCAGGCGCTCAACTACGCCATCGACCGCGAGGCCATCCGCGGCTCGATCCTGAGCCCGGACGTCGTGCCGGCGACGCAGTTCGTCGTGCCGTCGATCAACGGCCACAATCCCAACCTGAAGCCCTGGGCGTTCGATCCCGAGAAGGCCAAGGCGCTGCTGGCCGAGGCCAAGGCCGCGGGCACGCCGGTCGACAAGGAGATCACGCTCTACGTCCGCCGCGGCATCCACGCCGGCGTCACGGAGACGGCCGAGGCGATCCTGGCGATGCTGCAGGACGTCGGCTTCAATGCCAAGCTGCAGATCGTCGAGGTCGCCGAGTGGGTCGACCTCTACACCAGGCCGTTCGCCGAGGACCGGCCGCCGAACCTCGTGCACGCCATGCACGACAACAACAACGGCGACGCGGTGTTCACGGTGTTCTTCAAGTATCACACCGACGGCGCCCAGTCGGCGCTGTCCGACCCGCGTGTCGACAAGATCATCGAGGAGGCCCAGGTCGCCGTGAACCCGGAGCGGCAGAAGCTCTGGCAGGAGGCCTTCCGGCTGATCAACGAGGAGCTCGTGGCCGACGTGCCGCTGTTCCACATGGTCGGCTACACCCGCGTCGGCAACCGCGTGAACTTCAAGCCCTCGATCTCGACCAACAGCGAGATCCAGCTCGCCACGATCACCTTCAGGTGAAGTGGAGCGGCCGCTCCCGCGCGTCGGGGGCGGCCGCTCCGGGCATCTCATGGCCAGCTATCTCGCACGCCGCGCGCTACAGAGCCTGATCGCCCTGGTCGGGCTGATCGTGCTCGTGTTCTTCATGGCGCGCCTCACCGGCAGCCCGGCCGACCTCTATCTGCCGATCGACGCCACGTTGGAGGCGCGCGCCGAGTTCAACGCCCGCCACGGCTTCGACCGGCCGGCGATCGAGCAGTTCGGCAGCTTCCTCGTCGGGCTCACTCGCGGCGACCTCGGCCATTCGATCCGCAAGGACCGCCCGGCGCTGGAGGTCGTGCTGGAGGCGATGCCGACCACGCTGAAGCTCGCCGGCGTCACCATGCTGCTGGCGATCGGCGGCGCCATTCTCGTCGGCTCGCTCGCCGCCTACCGGCCGGGCGGGCTGTTCGACCGTGTCGCCAGCATCGGCTCCCTCGCCGGCGCCAGCGCGCCGGACTTCTGGGTGGCGATCAGCGCCATCCTGCTGTTCTCGGTCAGCCTGGGCTGGCTGCCGACCTCCGGCATGGGCGGCCCGCTCTACTGGATCATGCCGATCGGCGTGCTGGTCATCCGGCCGTTCGGCATCCTGGTCCAGGTCGTGCGCAACGCCATGCTGGGCGCTCTCTCCGCCCCCTACGTCAAGACGGCGCGCGCCAAGGGCATCGGCAACCGCGCCATCATCTTCGTCCACGCGCTGCGCAACGCCATGCTGCCGGTGATCACCGTCGCCGGTGATCAGGCCGCCGGCATCGTCAACGGCGCGGTCATCGTCGAGACGATCTTCGGCTGGCCGGGTGTCGGCAAGCTGATGATCGATTCCATCATCCAGCGCGACTTCGCCATCATCCAGGCGGCGATCTTCGTCACCGCCACGCTGATCTTCATCATGAACATCGGGATCGACCTGGCCTATGCCAAGCTCGACCCGCGTGTGCGGCAGGGCTGAGATGGCGGACGCCGCGATCACCGCCCCGCCCTCGGCATCCCGCGTGATGCTGAAGCTGCTGGCCCGCGACAAGCTGGCGATGGTGTCGCTGGCGTTCCTCGTCCTGTTGGTGGTGCTGGCCGTCGTCGGCCCCTGGGTCACCGGCGACGCCGCCACCCGGCCCAACCTGCGCCTGCGCAACGCCCCGCCGCTCTCCTTCGAGCATGGCTGGGCCTATCTCCTGGGCGCGGACAGCCTCGGCCGAGCCATGCTGCCCCGGCTGATCCTCGCCAGCCGCAACACGCTGGGCATCGCCGTGGCGGCCGTGCTGACCTCGGCGGTCCTCGGCGGCGCGCTCGGCCTGCTCGCCGGCTATGCGCGCGGCTGGGTCGCCAGCCTCGTGATGCGCCTCACCGACGTGGTGATGAGCTTCCCCTCGCTGCTGCTGGCGGTCGTCATCCTCTACATGTTCGCGCCCAGCGTGATGAACATCGTGCTGGTGCTCGCCGTCACCCGGCTGCCCGTCTACATCCGCACCACCCGCGCCGAGGTGCTGGAGCTGCGCGAGCGGATGTTCGTCTCCGCCGCCCGTGTCATGGGCGCCTCGCCGACGCGCATCGCGCTGCGCCACGTCCTGCCGCTGGTGATCCCGACGCTGAGCACGCTGGCGACGGTCGAGTTCGCCTATGTGATGCTGGCGGAATCGGGCCTGAGCTTCCTCGGCATCGGCATCCAGCCGCCCGAGGTGACCTGGGGCCTGATGGTGGCGCAGGGCCGCAACTATCTGGGCACCGCTTGGTGGCTGGCCTTCTTCCCCGGCCTCGCCATCATGCTGACGACGCTCGCCTGCAACCTGCTGTCGTCCTGGCTGCGGATCGCCGCCGATCCGCTGCAGCGCTGGCGGCTCGAGGGCCTGTGATGGCCGCACCCCTGCTGGAGGTCCGCAACCTCTGCGTCGAGTTCCGCTCGTTCGCGGGCGTGGTGCACGCCAATCGCGGCGTCTCCTACACGGTCGAGAAGGGCGAGACCCTGGCCGTGCTGGGCGAGAGCGGCTCGGGCAAGAGCGTCTCGGCCTCGGCGGTCATGGGCATCCTCGACAGCCCGCCCGGCTACATCACCGCCGGCGAGGCGCTGCTCGACGGCAGGGACCTGCTGAAGATGACGCCCGCCGAGCGCCGGGCGATCAACGGCGGCAAGATCGGCATGGTGTTCCAGGATTCGCTGGCGCACCTGAACCCGGTCTACACGGTCGGCTGGCAGATCGCCGAGACGCTGCGCGCCCACAAGGGCATGGACGGCGCCTCGGCCAATGCCGAGGCCGTGCGGCTGCTGGAGCGGGTCGGGATCCCCGATCCCGCCCGGCGCGCCGACGCCTATCCGCACCAGTTCTCCGGCGGCCAGCGCCAGCGCGTCATGATCGCGATGGCGCTGGCCAACGCGCCCTCGCTGCTGATCGCCGACGAGCCGACCTCGGCGCTCGACGTCACGGTGCAGGCGCAGATCCTGGAGCTGCTGCGCGGGCTGCTGGCCGAATCCGGCATGGGCCTGCTGATGATCACCCACGACCTCGGCGTCGTCGCCGACATCGCCGACAAGGTCGTGGTGATGCATGACGGCCGCATCGTCGAGAGCGGGGCGGTGCGCGACGTGCTGCGCCACCCGCGCGACCCCTACACCCGGCGGCTGCTCGATGCCGTGCCCGGCCGCCACGGCCATCCGCCGGCGCGGCCGCCGGCCACCGAGCCGCCGCTGCTCGAATGCCGCAACCTCGCCAAGCACTATCCGGCCGAGCGCGGCCTGTTCGTGAAGGCCGGCGGACAGGGGCTGCGCGCCGTCGACGATGTCGGCCTGGAGCTGCGGCGCGGCGAGACCCTGGGCATCGTCGGCGAATCCGGCTCCGGCAAGTCGACGCTCGGCCGGATGATCCTGGCGCTGGACGAGCCGACCGAGGGCAGCGTCCGCTTCGCCGGCCGCGACATCGCCGGGCTGAAGGGCCGGGAGCTGCTCGACTTCCGCCGCCGGGTCCAGGCGGTGTTCCAGGATCCGTTCGCCTCGCTCAACCCGCGCATGACGGTGTTCGAGCTGATCTCGGAGCCATGGACCATTCACCCCGACGTGCTGCCGAAGGCGCAGTGGCGGGCCGAGGTCGGGCGCCTGCTGAGCCGCGTCGGCCTGAAGCCGGAGCACGCCCTGCGCTGGCCGCACCAGTTCTCCGGCGGCCAGCGCCAGCGCATCGCCATCGCCCGCGCCCTGGCGCTGAAGCCCGACATCGTGGTGTGCGACGAGGCGGTCTCGGCCCTCGACGTCTCGGTGCAGGCCCAGGTGATCGAGCTGCTGGCCGAGCTGCGCGACGAGTTGGGCCTGTCCTACATCTTCATCGCCCACGACCTGCCGGTGGTCCGCGACATCGCCGACCGTGTCGCCGTCATGCAGCGCGGCAAGATCGTCGAGACCGGCCTGTGCGACGACATCTTCGACCGGCCCCGGCACCCCTACACCCAGGCCCTGCTGGCGGCGAGCCCGGTGGCCGACCCCGACGAGCAGGCCAAACGGCGGGCGGCGACGAAGGCCGCTTGAGTCCGTTCGAGCCTTGTGCGCATGATGGATGCGCATGGAAATGGCAGGAAGTCGCCCGATGAGCGTGACTGCAGCCGAAAAGAAAGTCCGCCGCCGGCCTGTCAATCTGACCGTGCGCGAGGACTTGGTCGCCGCCGCCAAGGAGCTGGGCGTCAACGCTTCCCAGGCCGCCGAGCAGGGGCTGGCGGCGGCCGTCCGGACGGCGAGAGAGCAGGCCTGGTTGAAGGAAAACGCCGAAGCCATCGAATACTGGAACAAGTGGGTCGAGGAGAACGGGTTGCCTCTCAAGCCCCTCTGGCTCGAAGAGTAGTGGCCCGGTTCGATGTGTACCGTGGCGTCGGCCGTGGCGCATCGCCGTTCGTGCTCGACGTGCAGGCTACCATACTCTCGGATCTTCCGACCCGCCTCGTCGTCCCGTTCGTCCCGCTGGCCGACAAGCGGCACCGAGTGTCGAGACTTCACCTGATCGTCACGCTCGAAGGTGCCACTTACGTCCTGGTGCCGGAGATGATGGCCGCCATCGAGCGGCGACGTCTCGGCCGCGTCGTCGCCTCCCTCGCCGACCGCCACGACGAGATCGTCGGCGCCATCGACTTCCTCATGCAGGGCTTCTGAGACATGCGCATCACCGCCGTCCGACCCTTCGTCGCCTGGGTCGGCATCCGCAACCAGCTGCTGGTCAAGGTCGAGACCGACCAGGGCATCCACGGCTGGGGCGAATCCGGCCTGTCCGGCCGCGAGAAGGCCGTGGTCGGCGCCCTCGAGCACTATCGCGAGTTCCTGATCGGCCGCGATCCGCGCAGGATCGGCGCGATCTGGCAGGAGATGTACCGCAGCCAGTATTTCGAGGGCGGCCGGGTGCTGCTGGCCGCGATCTCGGCCATCGACATCGCGCTGCACGACATCAAGGGCAAGGCGCTGGGCGTGCCGGTCTACGAGCTGCTCGGCGGCCGGCAGCGCGACAAGGTGCCGACCTTCGCCACCACCTCGGCCGAGCCCGGACCCGAGATGATCGAGCAGGCGAGGATGCTGATCGCACGCGGCTGGGACTGCATGCGGCTGTCCTGCGCCCAGCACCAGGCGAAGGACGTCTACGAGCCGCGCAAGTCCATCGCCGAGACCGCCAAGTGGCTGGTGAAGGCCCGCGAGGAGCTGGGCGGCGAGGTGGTGCTGGGCGTGGACTACCACCACCGGCTGTCGGTGGCCGAGGCCGCCTCGTTCTGCCACCGCATGCCGTCCGGCACCCTCGACTTCCTCGAGGAGCCGATCCGCGACGAGACGCCGGAGGCCTACGAATCGCTGCGCTCGATGGTCGACGTGCCCTTCGCCATCGGCGAGGAGTTCAGCTCGAAGTGGCAGTTCCTGCCCTACATCGAGCGCGGCATCCACCAGTTCAACCGCGTCGACATCTGCAACGTCGGCGGCTTCACCGAGGCGATGAAGATCGCCGGCTGGTCCGAGGCCCACTATGTCGACCTGATGCCGCACAACCCGCTGGGGCCGATCTGCACCGCCGCCAGCGTCCACATGGCCGCCGCCGTGGCGAACTTCTCCTGGCTGGAGTGCCGCGCCACGCCGTCCGAGAAGCTGGGCTTCGATTCCAACGAGCTGTTCCCGACGCAGGTCCGCCTGAACGGTGCGGTCTACGACGTGCCGGACGGGCCGGGCCTCGGCGTCGAGGTCGACGAGGAGGCGGTGGCCAAGCAGAGCTTCCAGTTCTGGGAGGCACCGCACCTGCGCCGGCCGGACGGCAGCTACACCAACTGGTGAGCCTCAGGCGGCGCGCGGCCGCGCCCGGCTGCGCATGCCGGCGAGCCAGGCGGCGCCGTTCTCGGCACCTTCCTCGGCCAGCGTGACGAAGGTCGGCGGCAGCGGGGCGATCTCGCCCTCGCTCTGGCCGAGCTCGGTGCGCAGCGAGCCGTCCAGCTTCTCGACCAGGTGGCGGATGCGGGCGTTGTCGGCCATGCAGAGCAGGCAGACCCGGCCGAGCAGCCGGTTGCGGGCGGCGTTGATCAGCCGGCGCAGCAGCTCGGTGCCGATGCCGCGGTTCTGCCAGGCGGATTCCACCGTGATCGCGATCTCGGCCTCGCGGCCCTCCGCCGTCGAGAACGGATGCAGCTCGCCGGCGCCGCGCAGATGCCCGCCCACGAAGGCGCCGATCACCACCGTCCGCGACCAGTCGAGACGGCCGACGTGGCGGCAGGCCTCGCGCCGGCTGACGACGCCCTGGAACCTGGCGCGCCAATCCTGCTGGCCCAGCCGGCGCAGGTGCCGCGCCAGCGACGGCGCCTCGTGGCGCGTCAGCTTGCGGAACACGACTCCAGGGATCATCGGCTGGCTGCAGGCCCACCATGTTGCACTGCAACAAAAGTGGCTCCGCAGCCGCGGAAAAGCAAGGCTTCAATCTGAAGTAGATCGACTACTATTGATACACGATCTTGGGGAAAGGCCGGGTCCCGCCGCCGGCTCCCGCCACGAGCTTGTCACGGACACTCAACGCCAGGTTGCGATAGGCCTCGGCCTGGTGACTGCGCGGCTCGGTGGCGACGATCGGCCTGCCGTCGTCGGAGGTCTCGCGGATGCGCAGGTCCAGCGGGATCTCGGCCAGGAAGTCGACGCCGAACTGCTCGGCGCAGGCCCTGGCGCCGCCATGGGCGAAGATCTCGGCGCGGTGGCCGCAGCTCGGGCAGCAGAAATAGCTCATGTTCTCGACGATGCCGAGGATCGGCACGTCGACCTTGCGGAACATGTTGATGGCTTTTCGCGCGTCCAGCAGCGCGATGTCCTGCGGGGTCGAGACGATGACGGCACCGGTGAGCGGCACCTTCTGCGCCATGGTGAGCTGGGCGTCGCCGGTGCCGGGCGGCAGGTCGACCACCAGCACGTCGAGCTCGCCCCACTCGACGTCGCCCAGCATCTGCTGGATGGCCGACTGCACCATCGGACCGCGCCAGATCATCGGCGATTCCTCGTCGACGAGGTAGCCCATCGACATGCTCTTGACGCCGTAGCTCTCCATCGGCCGCAGCTTCTTGCCGTCGGAAGTGCCGGGCCGGCCGGCCACGCCCACCATGCGCGGGATCGACGGGCCGTAGATGTCGGCATCGAGCAGGCCGACCCGCAGCCCGATCGAGGCCAGGCCCATGGCGAGGTTCACCGCCGTCGTCGACTTGCCGACCCCGCCCTTGCCCGAGGCCACGGCGACGATGGAGCGGACTCCCGGCACCAGCGGTCGCTGCGGCTGGGCGCCGCCATGCGCATGCCTGGGGGCTCCGAGATCGGGCGGCGCCGCTGCCGGGCCGCGCCCGCCGGGCGCCCGCTCGGCCGTCAGCACCGCCGTGCAGGAGGTGACCCCCGGCAGGCCGCGCACCGCCGCCTCGCAGGCCTTGCGCAGCGGCTCCATGGCCGCCGCCTCCGCCGGCGCCACCTCGATGGCGAAGCCGACATTGCTGCCCTTGACGACGATGCCGGAGATCATGCCGGCGGAAACCACGTCGCGGTCGCGTCCGGGCGGGCGAATGGCGGCCAGCGCCGCCAGGACCTGCTCTCTCGTCGGTTCGGCCATGTTGAACCTCTGCCTCGCTCACCCGATATAAGCGCACTATGTCGTGACGCACACGGTCGCCTGCGACCGTGTATGCTGCTCGCCGCGCGGTCGCCGCGCGTTCGGAAAGCGCAGGCTTTAGAGAGGTCAGATGCCCTGGAACAGTCAAGGTGGTGGCCCCTGGGGAAGTGGAGGGGGCGGCCAGGGCCCGTGGGGCGGACGCCCCGGCGGCGGCGGTCCGCAGCCGCCCGACCTCGAGGAGCTGCTGCGCCGTAGCCAGGAGAAGGTGAAGAGCCTGTTCCCCGGCGGCGGTGGCGGCGTCGGTGGGGCCGCGGGCAGGAAGGGCATCGTGCTGATCGGCCTGGCGCTGGTGGGCCTGTGGCTGGCCAGCGGCTTCTACCGGGTGCAGCCGGAGGAGCAGGGCGTGGTGCTGCGCTTCGGCAAGCTGCACCGCGTCACTTCGCCCGGCCTGAACTACCACCTGCCGGCGCCGATCGAATCGGTGATCACGCCGCAGGTCACGCGCGTCAACCGCATCGAGATCGGCTTCCGCTCGGCGGCGGCACCGCAGCCCGGCCAGCGCGCGCCGGCGGCGCGCGAGGTGGTCGACGAGGCGCTGATGCTGACCGGCGACGAGAACATCGTCGACATCAACTTCGTCGTGCTGTGGAAGATCGGCGACGCCGCCCAGTTCCTGTTCAACATCCGCGATCCCGAGAACACGGTGAAGGCGGCGGCCGAGAGCGTGATGCGCGAGATCATCGGCCAGCGGCCGATCCTCGAGGTCACCACCGAGGGCCGGCGCTCGATCGAGCAGCGCGCCCGCGAGCTGCTGCAGGAGCTGATGGTCGCCTACGGCGCCGGCATCCTGATCGACGAGGTCCAGCTCCAGAAGGCCGACCCGCCGTCCGAGGTCATCGACGCCTTCCGCGACGTGCAGCGCGCCCAGGCCGACCGCGAGCGGGCGCAGAACGAGGCGGAATCCTACCAGAACGACGTCATCCCGCGCGCCCGCGGCGAGGCCGAGCGGCTGCTGCAGGAAGCCGAGGCCTACAAGCAGGAGGCCGTGGCGCGCGCCGGCGGCGAGGCGCAGCGGTTCGAGAACATCCTGGCCGAGTTCAGCAAGGCCGAGGACGTCACCACGCGGCGGCTCTACCTGGAGACGATGGAGCAAGTGCTGAAGGGCACCAATAAGGTCATCATCGACGGCGACAGCACCCAGGGCGTCGTGCCCTACCTGCCGCTGCCGGAGCTCGAGCGCCGGGCCCGCCAGCAGCAGGAGGAAACACCCGCTCGCCCTGAAGGGAGCGCGCCATGAAGCGTCCGATCCTGATGGGGCTGGGTATCGCCCTGGCGGCGGCGGTGCTGCTGCTCTACAGCTCGATGTTCGTGGTCCACCAGGCCCAGCAGGCGCTGGTGCTGCAGTTCGGCAATCCCGTCCGCGTCGTGCGGGATCCGGGCCTCGGCTTCAAGATCCCGTTCATCCAGCAGGTCGAGTATTTCGACCGCCGCGTGCTCGACTTCGACGCGCCGTCGGTCGAGCTGGTGCTGGGCGACCAGAAGCGGCTGGTGGTCGATGCCTTCGCCCGCTACCGCATCGCCGATCCGCTGCGCTTCCGGCAGGCCGCCGGCACCGAGCTGGCCTTCCGCGGCCGGCTCGAGCCGATCGTGTTCTCGTCGCTGCGCAGCGTGCTGGGCGAAGCCTCGCTGTTCACGGTGCTGAGCCAGGACCGCGACGGCCTGATGCGCGACATCCAGGACGAGGCCAACCGGGCGCTGGCGCAGTTCGGCATCGAGGTGGTCGACATCCGCATCAAGCGGGCCGACCTGCCGGCCGAGAACAGCCAGGCGATCTTCCGCCGCATGCAGACCGAGCGCGAGCGCGAGGCCCGCGAGCTGCGCGCCCAGGGCGCCGAGATCGGCCAGCGCATCCGCGCCCGCGCCGATCGCGAGCGCCGCGTGCTGATCGCCGAGGCGCAGAAGCAGGCCGAGATCACCCGGGGCGAGGGCGACGCCGAGGCCGTGCGCATCTTCGCCGAGGCGTTCGGCAGGGACGTGAAGTTCTTCGACTTCTACCGCTCGCTGCAGGCCTACCGCACGGCGCTGGGCGACGGGGCGACGAGCTTCGTGATCAAGCCGGACAGCCCGTTCTTCCGCTATTTCGGCACCATGCCGTCGGAGCCCAACCCGAACCTGCCCGGCCAGCCGCTGGGCGGTGGCTCGCCGCTCTCGCAGGCGCCGGCCGCGACGCCGGCACCCGCGGCCGCGCCGGCATCGGGTCAGGCGGCGGCGGTCGCACCTTGATGCCGGCGGAAGCCGGCGTGCCCCGGCGTCAGGGAGCGACAGACGACCGGGCATGCTAGAGCTGCTGACATTGCTGGCGCTGGTGCTGGTGGTCGAGGGCTGCCTGTGGGCGCTCTTTCCGGAAGCCATGCGTCGGGCGGCGGCGAGGATGCTGGCGATGCCCACCCAGACGCTGCGTGTCGGCGGGCTCGCCTGCGCCGTCGTGGGGGTGGTGGCGGTCTGGCTGATCCGTGGCTGACCGGGCGGGATCCCGGCGAGGGCGGCGTCGTGCCGTGCTTGCCAGGGGGCCGTGCCCGGCGGCATGATCATCGGCGAGAATCTGCCCTCAGCCGCGTCGCCTCCGATGGCGGCGCCCTCTGGACCGTTGCGAGGCGCGTGAGCGCGCCGCGGGGAGATGGATAGATGCCCGAACACAAGGCCAGCGGGGGCCGGCTGTTGCGTGCCTGCCGGTCGCTCTGCATGGGCATGGCCCTGGCGGCGGCCGGCCTGGTGCTGTCCGGCGCCGGCTCGGCCGGCGCTCAGAACCTTTCGCAGCTGCCGATGTTCGCCGACGTCGTGGCCAGGGTCGGGCCGGCGGTCGTGAACATCTCCACCACCAAGGAGGCGGGCCGGCAGGAGGACGTGCCGATCCCGCAGTTCCCGCCGGGCTCGCCGTTCGAGGAGTTCTTCAAGGAGTTCTTCGACCGCGACCGGCCGCAGCAGCAGCAGCGCCGTAGCCTGTCGCAGGGCTCGGGCTTCGTCGTCGACCCGGCCGGCTTCGTCGTGACCAACAACCACGTCATCGCCGAGGCCGACGACATCAAGGTGATCTTCAACGACGACAGCGAGTACAAGGCCAGGCTGATCGGCAGGGACACCAAGACCGACCTCGCCCTGCTCAAGATCGAGCGCGACACGCCCTTCCCGTTCGTCGAATGGGCCGACAGCGACAAGGTCCGCATCGGCGACTGGATGCTGGCGATCGGCAATCCGTTCGGGCTCGGCAGCACGGTCACCGCCGGCATCGTCTCGGCGCGCGGCCGCAACATCAATTCCGGCCCCTACGACGACTACATGCAGATCGACGCCGCCATCAACCGCGGCAATTCGGGCGGTCCGAGCTTCACGCTCGAAGGCAAGGTGTTCGGCATCAACACCGCGATCTTCTCGCCCTCGGGCGTGAATGCCGGCATCGGCTTCGCCATCCCGTCCAACCTCGCCAAGCCGGTGATCGAGAACCTGAAGAGCAAGGGCCGCGTGCCGCGTGGCTGGCTCGGCGTGCGCATCCAGTCGGTGAGCCCGGACATCGCCGAGAACCTCGGCCTCGACGAGGCGGCCGGCGCCCTGGTCGCCGGCGTGACGCCGGGCGGCCCCGCCGCCAGGTCCGACATCCAGGCCGGCGACGTCATCCTCGAGTTCGACGGCAAGAAGATCGACGAGATGCGCAACCTGCCGCGCATCGTCGCCGACACGCCGATCGGCCAGAAGTCGAAGGTGCTGGTCTGGCGCAAGGGCGAGCGGCTGACGGTCGATGTCGAGCTGGGCGAGCTGCCGGAGGACGAGCAGGTGGCCGAGCTCGGCCAGCCCGAGCCGCCGACCGGCGCCACCGGCACCGCCAAGATCCCCGAGCTCGGCTTCACGCTGCGGCCGATCGACGACGAGCTGCGCCAGCAGTTCACCCTCGGCGAGGCCTCGAAGGGCGTCGTCGTCACCGAGGTCGACCCGCAGAGCCCGGCGGCCGGCGAGAACCTCCGTCCCGGCGACCTGCTGGTCGAGGTCAACCAGGAGGAGGTCAAGGGCCCGGGCGAGGTGGCGAGCCGCATCGCCAAGCTCAAGGAGGAGGGCAAGAAGTCGGTGCTGCTGCTGGTCGACCGCCAGGGCGACCTGCGCTTCGTGGCGCTGCGCTTCGCCGAGAACTGAGGGTCAGCCGGGCACCCAGGCGTCGCGCGGATAGCCCTGCAGGTAGAGCAGCGCCGTCAGGTCGCCGTGCCTTATGTTGACCGGTGCCGCGGCCTGGACACGCGGATGGGCGCGGAAGGCCACGCCGAGGCCGGCCGCCTGCAGCATCGGCAGGTCGTTGGCGCCGTCGCCCACCGCCATCACCTCGCTGTCGGCGAGGCCCAGCTCGTCGCGGTGCCGGCGCAGCGCCTCGAGCTTGGCATCGGCGTCGCGCAACGGCCCGACCAGCCGGCCGGTGAGCCTGCCGTTCACGATCTCCAGCTCGTTGGCCTCGTCGACCTCGAAGCCCAGCAGCTCGCGCACATGGCCGGTGAAGCGGGTGAAGCCGCCCGAGACCAGCACGCAGCGCACGCCGTGCGCCCGCATCGTCCGCACCGCCACGGCGGCACCCGGCATCGGCCGCAGCGTGTCGCGGCAGATGTCGGCGATGACACTCTCGGGCAGCCCCTCCAGCAGCGCCACCCGCGCCCGCACCGACTGGCCGAAGTCCAGCTCGCCGTTCATGGTGCGGCTGGTGATCTCGGCCACCTGGTCCTTGATGCCGGCGCAGGCCGCCAGCTCGTCGACGCACTCGATGGTGATCATCGTGCTGTCCATGTCCGACAGCAGCAGCCGCTTGCGCCGGCCCTCGGCCGGCAGGGCCGCGACATCGACCGGCGCATCGCCCAGCACGGCCCGTCCGCGCGCCGTGGCCTCGCCGGGTGTGAGCCCTGTGCGGATCTCGGCGGCGACGCCCGGATCCAGCCAGCGGGCCTCGCCGCGCAGGTCGCGCGCCGCCGCCACCAGCATGGCCTCGGTCAGCGCGGCGCGTTGCGGGTCGGCGATCAGGCAGGCGACCGTGGGCATCGGTGGATTTCGTCGAGGTGGCGGCGGTGATGCTGGTCGTCATAGGGGGCACCACCGCCAGCGGCAAGTCGGCCCTGGCCACCCGTCTCGCCGAGCGCACCGGCGGCGTGATCGTCAACGCCGACAGCATGCAGCTCTACCGTGACCTGCGCATCCTGACCGCCCGCCCCTCGCCCGAGGACGAGGCCGGGGCCGAGCACCGGCTCTACGGCGTGCTCGACGGCACCGAGACCGGCAGCGCCGGCCACTGGCTTTCGCTGGCGGCACCGGTGATCGCCGAGGCGACGGCTGCAGGCCGCGCCGTCATCCTGGTCGGCGGCACGGGCCTCTACATCCAGGCCCTGCTGCAGGGACTGGCGCCGGTTCCGGACGTGCCGGCCGACCTGCGCGCGCGGCTGCGCGCCGAGGCCGAGGGCCTGGCGCCCGCCGAGCTGCACCGCCGCCTCGCCGCCCGCGATCCGGCGATGGCGCGCCGGCTGCGGCCGAGCGATCCGCAGCGCATCCTGCGCGCCCTCGAGGTGCTGGAGGCCACCGGCCGCTCGCTCGCCTCCTGGCATGCCGAGCCGCGCGTGAAGGTCACGCTGCCGCCGCACCGCGTCTGTCTGGCGCTGCTGCCGCCGGCCACCACCGTCTCGCGCCGCATCGCCACGCGCCTCGACGACATGGCCGAGGCCGGTGCCCTGGCCGAGGTCGAGCGCCTGCTGGCCCGCAGCGACGTGCCGCCCGACTCGCCGCTGCTGCGCGCCACCGGCGTGCCCGAGCTGCGCGGCGTGCTCGAAGGCCGCCGCAGCCTTGCCGACGCCCTGGCCGAGGCCGCCCTGCGCACGCGGCAGTACGCCAAGCGCCAGCGCACCTTCTTCCGCCACCGGCTGCCGGAGCTGCGGGCGTTCGACCGCTTCGGCGAGGCCTGGGACGACGACGCGGTCGACGGGCTGGTGGCAGCGGCCTCCAGCCGCTAGGGATCGGCGCGACGCAGGGAGGCCGAGCCATGTTCGCCGACGTCCATTTCCTGTCCCGCGAGCGGGTGGCCCACGCCATCGACCCCGGCGCGGCGCCCCGGCTCGAGGTGGCGGCACCCTGCGAGCTGATCGTCGAGACCCACGACGCCCGCGGCGGCCGGCTGAAGCAGCCGGAGGACGTGATCACCACCGCCCCCGACTTCAGCCAGCGTTTCCCACGCACCAACCCCGCCACCGGCCCGGTCCGTATCCAGGGCGCCGAGCCGGGCGACGTGCTCACCGTCGAGGTGCTGGACATCCGGCTCGACAGCTACGGCTTCGTGATGGTGAAGCCCGACATGGGCCTGGTGCGCGGGCTCGTGAACGAGCCGGTCGCCAAGGTCTGCCCGGTCGAGGACGGTCTGATCCATTTCGGCGGGCTGCGCCTGGCCGTGCGGCCGATGATCGGCGTGCTCGCCACCGCACCGGCCCACGAGGCCATCGCCACCGCCCATGTCGGCCCGCACGGCGGCAACATGGACTGCAACCGGGTGACGGTCGGCACCAAGGTGCATCTGCCGGTCCGTGTCCCCGGCGCCCATTTCTATGTCGGCGACATCCACGCCGCGATGGGCGACGCCGAGGTGACGGGCTCGGGGCTCGAGATCGGCGCCCGCGTCCATCTGGCGCTGAGCCTGTGCAAGGGCGGCGCCCGCGACTGGCCGTGGATGGAGACGCCGGATCTGTGGATCACCACGGGATCCGCACCCGACTACCAGGCGGCCTCGGAGATCGCCGTGCGCGAGATGATGGGGCTGCTGGTCGAGCGCCTGGGCGTCACGGCGGTCGAGGCGTTCATGCTGCTGAGCGTGCGCGGCGACGTGCGCGTCAACCAGGCCTGCCGCTCGACGATCGACACCAGCGTCCGCGTCGAGTTCCCGAAGCCGGGCGCCGGGCTCTACCGGGGTTAGACCAGGATCGTCCCGTCCTCGTCGCTGCGCTCCAGCCGGACCACGGTCGAGCCGGGAGCCTCCCGGACCAGGCGGGCCAGCTCGACATCGTGGGTCGTCAGCCAGATCTGGCTGTGGCGGGAGGCGGCGACCAGGAGATCGGCCAGGCACGGGATCAGGCCGCCGTGCAGGCTGGCCTCGGGCTCGTTGAGCGCGATCAGTGCCGGTGCGCGCACCGGCATCAGGGCGGCGATCAGGCACAAATAGCGCAGCGTGCCGTCGAACAGCTCGGCCGCGCGCAAGGGGCGGACCAGGCCGGCCGTGGCCAGCAGCAGCGCCACCCGCCCGCCCTGCTCCTCGAGCAGCAGCCGGGCGCCCGGGAAGGCCCGTTCGACCGCCGCGTCCAGGCCCCTGGCGTCGCCGACCTTGCGGATGGTCTTCAGCGCCGCGGCGAGCCCGGCGCCGGCGGGATCGAGCAGGCCGGTGAAGGTGTCGACCGACGGCTGGCGCGCCGCGGCGTGCTCGTCGCAGGCGAAGCCGTGATAGAGCCGCCAGGCGCCGCCGATGGTGTCGCGCACCAGCGCCAGCTCGGGATAGAGGTGCGCCTCGCGGATCTGGTGCAGCGCCGCCTCCGACAGCAGCAGCTGCGCCGGATACTCGACCCGCCGGCCCTCGACGTCGCGCTGCCAGGCCGAGCGCCGCCGGCGCTCCAGCATCGCCACCCGCCGCCGGCGCGGCCCCGGCAGGGTGAGCGTCTCCTCGACCACCAGCGGATCCCAGGGGAACGGCTCCGGCGGCGGCCCGTGCAGGCCCAGGGTCAGCGTATAGTCCCAATCGTCGAGCGACACGCCTACCGACAGTCGTACCGGCCGCTGCGCGCGGGTGCCGGCCCAGCAGGCCGAGGGCATGCCGCCCTCCGCGGCGACGGTGGCACCCAGCTCGCCCCTCGCCGCCGCCACGAGCAGCCCGAGGGCACGATAGAGATTGGTCTTGCCGGTGCCGTTGGCGCCCAGCACCACCGTCGGGTTGCCGACGTCGAAGGCGACCGAGCGCAGCGAGCGGTAGCCGGCGACGCCGAGCCGGCGCAGCGCCGGGCCGGTGGTCACGAGCGGGCCGCCCCTGGGCGCGGCGGCATCGCCGGGGCGGCCGCTACTGCAGGTCGAGCGTCTTCATCTCGCCGTCGAGCTCGACGCGCTGGACCTCGGGTGCCGCCGCCAGCGCCGCGAGGCCGGTGGCGGGCACCGCTCCGGCCACGGCATTGGTGGAGACGAAGCGGAAGGCCACCTGCATGCCGGGCGGGGTGTAGGACGCCGCGCTGGTGCCGGGGACGAGCGTCACGATCACCGGCACCTGCCCCTTGCCGGCCGGGGCATCGGCCACCGCCTGCAGCTGCTCGTCGAGCTTGCCGCCGCCCGGCCCGCCGGTGGCGCAGGCGGCCAGCGCCAGCAGCGCCGCGACGCCCACGAGCCGCAGGGCCGGGATCATGCCGCCAGCCTCGCCTGGACGCGCGGCTGGGCCACGCAGAACACGTGCTGCGTCGACAGCTCGCGATGGCTGTATTCGGGATGGCTCGCCAGCACCTCGGGCGTCAGCCGGCCGCCGCCGCGCACCTCGTCGGTGGGGATTTCGTTCCACGTCTCGATGACGTAGTGCCTTTCGGTGAGCCGGCGCAGCTCGTCCAGCCGGATGCGGTTGAGGCCGCTGTGGAAATAGTGGCCGGGCGGCGGCTCGAAGCGCAGGTGCGCCCAGTCGACGAACTGGCGCTGCTCGACATCGTCGGCGCGGAGGTCGCGCACCGTCTTGGGCGCCATGTGGTGGCCGTTCCAGCAGTAGAAATTGTGGTGGTTGTAGATCAGCCGCCCTTGCGGCCGCAGCCGCCTGGCGATGCCGCCCAGCACCTCGTCGATCGCGATGATGTGCTCGGTGGCGTTGTGCAGCACGGCGACGTCGAACTGCTCGTCCGGCGCCATGGACTCGAAGCTGCCCTGGATCAGCCGGATCTGCGGGAACACCCGCATCATCTCGGCCGGCGTCCAGCCGAACGGCTCCCAGCGGCCGACGCGGGTGTTCTTGGCGCGCTCGGCGTCGAGCCGCACCTTGGGATCGAGGCCGACATAAGTGCGCACGCCGACCAGCGCGAAGCCGATGGCATGCAGCCCGGTGCCGCAGCCGACGTCGAGCACGTCGCGGCCCTCGACCCAGCGCTGCAGCCGCTTCGGCCAGCCGAGATAGCCGAAGTCACAGGCGCGCTCGACCATCGCCTGGGCGAGCGGGTCGTCGGAAGCCGTCAGCCTGCCGCTGTCGCGCATCTGGCGGAAGGCACGGGCGGCCAGCTCCGGCTCACGGTCGAAGTGGCCCATCACGAAGCGCTCGACGGCCGGCGTGCCGGGCGGCGCAAAACGCATCGCTACGGTGGAGGCCCACCGCTTCAAGCTCTTTCGCAAGGCTGTCCGGTAAGCAGGAGTCGTCGGAGGAAGGTCGGCGGGCGACGCCCGGGCCGGCCGCCGGCGGCTCAGGCCGCCGGATGGTCGCTCGGGGTCTTGGCAGGCGCGTTCGCCTCCTCGACCTCGTCCTTCATGCCAGCCTTGAACGTCTTGATGCCCTTGGCCAGGTCGCCCATCACGCGCGGCAGCTTGCCGGCCCCGAATAGGATCAGGATGATGAGCAGCACCACGAGCCAATGCGTCATGCTGAAAGAACCCACGGCGCACGCTCCCCGAAAGTCTAGGCACCTAACTTAGTGGGCCGGGGCGGCGGTGCCAAGCGCTGATGCCGACGCGGCCCGGGCGGGACATACCGGATGGACAAGAAAACCAGCTTCAATCTCTGGTACGTGATGGCGGCGGTGCTGGCCATCCTGCTGTTCCAGGGCGTGCTGGAGCAGGTCCGCCGCGTCCAGCCGATCAGCTACAGCACCTTCCAGTCCTACCTCGCCGACAAGCGCATCGACCAGCTCGTGGTCACCGCGAGCCGGATCACCGGCCACATCCGCGATCCCAAGCCCGGCGAGCCCACGGGCTTCGTCACCGCCCGGGTCGATCCCGACTTCGCAAGGCAGCTGGAGCAGGCGGGCGTCGAGTTCACCGGCGGCAGCGACGAGAGCTTCATCGGCAACATCCTGTCCTGGATCCTGCCGATGGTGCTGTTCCTCGCGGTCTGGATGTTCCTGATGCGCCGCATGGCGATGGGCGGGCTCGGCGGCGGCCTGATGCAGGTCGGCAAGAGCCGGGCCAAGATCTATGTCGAGCGCGACACCAAGGTCACCTTCGCCGACGTCGCCGGCGTCGACGAATCCAAGGCCGAGATCTCCGAGATCGTCGATTTCCTGAAAAACCCCAAGGCCGGCGGCAGGCTGGGCGCCCGGCTGCCCAAGGGCATCCTGCTCGTCGGCCCGCCCGGCACCGGCAAGACCCTGCTGGCCCGCGCCGTCGCCGGCGAGGCCGGTGTCGCCTTCCTGTCGATCTCGGGCTCCGAGTTCGTCGAGATGTTCGTGGGCGTGGGCGCCGCGCGCGTGCGCGACCTGTTCGAGCAGGCGCGCAAGCTCGCCCCCTGCATCATCTTCATCGACGAGCTGGACGCGCTGGGCCGCGCCCGCGGCGTCGGCCCCATGGCCGGCGGCCACGACGAGAAGGAGCAGACGCTGAACCAGCTCCTGGTCGAGCTGGACGGCTTCGACCCGTCGAGCGGCATCGTGCTGCTGGCCGCGACCAACCGCCCCGAGATTCTCGATCCGGCGCTGCTGCGCGCCGGCCGCTTCGACCGGCAGATCCTGGTCGACCGGCCGGACAAGAAGGGCCGCATCCAGATCCTCGAGGTCCACATCAAGAAGGTGAAGCTGGCGCCGGAGGTGAATCTCGAGGAGGTGGCGGCGCTGACCCCCGGCTTCACCGGCGCCGACCTCGCCAACCTCGTCAACGAGGCCGCACTGCTCGCCACGCGGCGCGGTGCCGATGCCGTCACCACCGAGGATTTCACCATCGCCATCGAGCGCATCGTCGCCGGCCTCGAGAAGCGCAACCGCATCCTCAACGCCCGCGAGCGCCGCACCGTCGCCTACCACGAGCTGGGCCACGCGCTGGTGGCCTTGAGCCTGCCCGGCCAGGATCCGGTGCAGAAGGTCTCGATCATCCCGCGCGGCATCGGCGCGCTCGGCTACACCCTGCAGCGGCCGATCGAGGACCGCTTCCTGATGAGCCGGCAGGAGCTGGAGGACAAGATGGCGGTGCTGCTGGCCGGCCGGGCCGCCGAGAGCCTGGTGTTCACCGAGATCTCGACCGGTGCCGCCGACGACCTGCAGCGCGCCACCGACATCGCCCGCTCGATGGTCACCCGCTACGGCATGGACGGCAAGCTCGGCCAGGCCGCCTACGAGACCGAGCGCGGCACCTTCCTCGGCCAGCCGATCGAGGGCGGCGGCCGGCGCTTCAGCGAGGAGACGGCGCGCGAGATCGACGTCGCCGTGCGCGGCCTGGTCGACCATGCCTTCGAGCGGGCCAAGGAGATCCTGGGCCGCCGCCGCGACGAGCTGGAGCGGCTGGCCAAGGTGCTGCTGGACAAGGAAACGCTCACCGCCGCCGAGCTGCCCGTTCCGACGCCTCTCGCCGCGCCATGATGTTGCTTGACCAATCTTGAGCGCTCAAGCATCATGCAGCCGACCACGACAAGGAAGGCCTCATGTCGCTCGCCCAGTTCCAAGGCGTCATCTCGGAGTTCGGCGGCCGCCTCGGCGCGCCGGACATGGCGGCCGACGACGAAGGCTATCTCGGGCTCACCTTCGACGGCGTGGAGACCCATCTGCAGTACGATGCCGACGAGGACGAGGTGGTGGTCTTCACCCGCCTCGTCGAGGTCGACGCCGAGCGGGCCGCCGAGATCTACGGCATGCTGCTGGGCGCCAACATGTTCTGGCAGGGCACCAACGGCGCCACGCTCAGCGTCGAGCCCGACAGCGGCATGGCCTTCCTCGCCGAGCGCCGCCCCCTGGCCGGCCTGACCGTCGAGGCGCTGAACGACTGGCTCGAGCCCTTCCTCGACACGGCGGCGATGTGGCGCAAGCGGATCACCGAGGCCAATGGCGGCGGTCCCCTGGTCGATGTCGACCTGCCGGACGGGGACGGCCCGCGGCCGAGCGGCCCCGACCTGATCGTCCGGGGCTGAGCCGAGGGAGGTAGGGGATCATGGCGATCGGCCTCGAGCGCTTCCGTGCCATCACCAGCGGCGACCGTGTCACCCTCGATGCCACCGGCACCGGCGCGCAGACCAGCGAGCTGTCGCTGGGCACCCGGTTCCAGGCCTGGCGCAACGGCGGCAGCTTCTCGCACGGCACCGCCGCGCACCAGATGGAGAACGTCCAGTTCAAGGGCGCATTCTACGCGGCGCTGCTCAAGGCCGAGGGCCCGGTGATCGCACGGTCGGCAGTGCGCGCCGCCGGCCTGCAGGCCAACTGGCAGATCGACCCGAAGCCGCTGAGCGCCAAGCAGGTCCGGCAGATCCTCGACAACGCCCAGCAGATCCGCCTCGGCGCCCTCGGGCGCACCCGCGACAATTTCGTCGGCTACATGACCGGCACCGGCCAACCCTCGCTGCAGCATCGCTTCACCACCATGGCGGCGGCCAACGGCTATCCGCTGGGCGAGCTGGCCGAGAAGCCGCTGATGCAGGCGATCAACCGCGAGCTGAAGCAGGATCCGGCCTACGGCAAGCGGACGCTGCGGCCCGCCGACATCGACACCATCGCCCAGCGCGCCATCACCAAGTTCTACGGCCAGAAGCAGGCGCAGTTCCGCGAGGCCCATCCCGGGCTGGCCAACTTCGTCCAGCAGCACCCGGCCGGCATGCCGCGCGAGGACAATCGCAGCTTCGTCTTCGGCCTGATGAGCAAGCTCAATCCGACCACCGCCGGCGCCCATCCGCTGGGCGGCGAGCCGCAGGCCTTCCGCGATCTCGCCCGCGACACGCTGAAGGAGGTCCAGAGCAACAGCAAGCTGCTGGCCAAGATGTCCTACGACCCGGCCGGCTGGCAGGCCCTGGAGCAGGAGCTCCTCGCCAAGCACCAGACCCTGCTCGCGCTGCAGCAGAATCTCGCCGGCCTCGCGGGCCCGAACGCGCCGGTCTCGCAGGAGGGCCAGGACCTCTACCAGGCACTCGTCGACGAGCTGCGCCACCAGGTGGGGCTGCTGCAGGCCAAGGCCGGCTTCCTCGACGATGTGCGCGACGCCGATCCCCTGTCCCAGAAGACGGTGGCGCACTCGAACCTGCTGTGGGCGCACGCCGCGGGGCACGTCATGGACAAGGCGATCGCCCACATCACTGCGACCTCGCCGCTCGGCGGCGCCGATCCGATGATTGCGCAGCTGCAGACCGCGAAGCAGCGCGCCGTCACGGCCGCCGACAACATCTACCAGGGCACGTCGCAGCGCACCCGCACCGAGCTGCCGACCGAGCACAACAAGCGCACCCACCCGATGGTCCAGGGCCGCGACCAGATGGTGGCGAACCTGAAGCACGAGCTGGAGCGCGCCGGCCTGCCGCCGGACCTCGTCACCGAGCTGACCGGCAAGAAGAGCCTGAGCTCGGCGCGGCGCGAGGCGCTGGCGCAGAGCCCGCACTGGACGCGGATCGACCGCGACATCGTCGCCACCAAGGACGGCGTGACCCGCACCTACAAGAGCAAGATCACGCCGGGCGCGCACATCAGCCCGCGCTTCGCCCGGCGCTACGCCCAGAACATCGCCGGCGGCCCCGGCGTGCAGCCGCACAGGCCGCGCGCCGGCGTCAGCTCGGCCGAGAAGGCCGACCACTATCACGCCCGCCACCTCAAGGTCAGCGAGCTGCAGCGCAACGTGCCGGGCGGCGCTCCGGTGACGATGGCCAAGGTCGTCGGCAACGGCGTCCTCGACATGTGGGACATCGAGGATCCGGGCGAGCGCCAGGCGGCCAACGACCGCGGCGCCCACGAGGTGCTGGAGGCCGCGATCACCACCAACGACCGCGTGCTGACCGAGGCGCTCACCCGCGCCCAGAACGGCAACCCGGCGCCAGTGAAGATCACCCATGTCAGCATCAACCTGACCACGCCGTCGCCGGTGCGCGAGCTGCCGGGCGTGCGCGGCAAGCTGCCCGACTACCAGGAGCTGACCTACACCAGGGAGCAGTTCCGCGCCTTCGAGGCCAATTCCAGCGCCGGCCACGGCGGGCCTGTCACTTTCCATGCCGACGACACCCGCCCCGGCGGGATGCTCGGCCAGGACGTCGCGCTGCAGGTCGAGGTCGACACCATCAACTTCTCGTTCGGCATCAACCCGCTGGCCACCGGCATCACCGGCCAGATGGCGGTACGCGGCGGTGCCGGCCTGGGGGCTGCCATCGGCGGCGTGGTCGGCAGCATCGTCCCCGTCGCCGGCACCATCGCCGGCGCCCTCGTCGGCTCGGCCATCGGTGCCGCCGTCGGCGCCATCAGCCCGGAGACCGTGCAGGACGCGATCGGCGGCTGGGGAGAGGTCTACGAGCACAATCGCGGCGAGATGGTGAAGTTCCTGGGCGATCTCGGCACCGGCAGGGAGGGCTCGGTCGGCACGCGGCCGGGCGGCTTCATCGGCTCGGTCTACGACCGCCTCGACAGCAACGACCCGGCCCAGGCCGACCTGATGAGCCAGATGCGCCAGCAGGCCAACCGTGTGCGCTCGATGTTCACCCACGAGGATTTCCGCCGCGGCAACGGCGATCCGGCCAAGATGAGCCGCGAGATCCTGGTGATGCAGGCGATGGCCGAGCAGGCGCTGGAGCTGGTCGGCGCCACCGACCAGGCGGCCACCATGTCCAAGGGCTGCAAGAGCGACAAGGACCGCGGCGGCGTCGTCGACGTCGAGCTGAAGCACGACCTCGTCATGCACGACATGGGCGGCGACGTGACCCCCGACGAGCAGCTGAGCGGCGACAGCCTGCAGATTTACAAGGATATGCACGTCGGTGGCGGTGCCCTCGAGGTCCAGGACCAGGGCATCGGCGTGCCCGGCAGCAAGGAAGCCGGCAAGCTCGGAGACCGCATCCAGGACCTGCAGGCCCAGGTCTACGTCTCGGGGCTGGGCATGTTCTCGGCGGAGTAGGGCCACGGTCGGCCGGTCGGGGCCGGGGAGACGCAGATGGGTCCGATCAACCTCCAGACCTTCAAGCAGGCGATCAGCGGCGCCGGCGACGACGCGGCGTTGCGGCTGGGCCAGAACGACGACCTCAAGACCGCCAAGCATGGCCTCGGCAGCCGGCTGGTCCGCTTCATGTTCGGCCCGACCAAGCAGGACAGGGCCGACAACAAGCATATCGTCAGTCAGTTCCTGAAGGAGGTCGGCGGCAAGTACGGCATGGAGAATGCCAGGCAGGCGCTGCAGATGGCCCGCCCCGGCATGCAGCGGCGCGCCGATGGTCTCTACGACAACGTGATGAAGCCGCTGACCGCCCGGCAGGCCCGCGACGCCATCGCCTTCGCCAAGAGCCTGAGCAAGGCCGACCAGCGCGAAGCCGGCGTGACGCAGGTGCTAACGCAGTACGCGCCGGGCAGCAGCAAGCTGAACGCCCTGCTGGCCAAGAACAATGTCAGCCCCGAGGACTTCACGGCACAGCAGCACCAGTTCTTCAGCGCCCGCCTGGCCGACCAGGTCGCGGTGTCGATCGACGGCACCGGCCAGCCGCCCGCACCCGATGACCTGAAGAAGTTCGCCAAGGATGCGATGGAGTACACGCTGAACCTCGACGACCGGGACATGGGCGACAGCCGCACCAGGTGGGATGCGGGTAAGGACAGCGCGGCGTCGGCGTTGAAGGCCCTGGCGCTCTCCGGCGGCAAGGGCGGCGACGGCTCGGCGTCGATCACCGACTTCCTGGGCTCGATGGAGTCTTTGATGGTCGACACCGCGATGGGCCAGGTCGTCAACGGCGTCGGCGGGCAGGACATCGCCAAGCCGATCATCCGCTGCATCGACGCGGCCATCCGAGACCTGTCGCCCCAGGAGGCGCGCAAGCTCTACGAGAAGGCGATGGCCCCCGACGGCGGCGGCCGGCTGGCCCTGTTCGCCGCCGGCATGGCGAACACCGAGCAGCGCGAGGCGGCATTCCACGATCCGAGCGCCGCGCACAAGGCGGCCGGTGCCACGCAGATATCCGACGCCATGACCCGCATGCTGATCGCCCTGGGCGAGCGGGCCGGCATCAAGGAAGCGCCGAAGCAGATCCAGGACATCACCAATGCCGGGCTCGACGTCGACAAGACGGAGGTCGCTTCCGGCCTGGGCAAGGCGTCCCTGCAGAGCGGCGGCATCGACAGCGGCAGCGCGCTCGGCCGGGTGATGGGGCAGATGCGCAACGCCGTTGGCACCCAGGCCGAGTTCGTCAAGCGTGCCGAGGAGGCGGACTACGAGGCCATGGAGCGCGCCTTCGAGATCGAGCGGCGGCTCGAGGGGCCCGGCAAGATCGACAGCGGACTCGTCTGACCCGCCACGCAACGAGCACCATCCGGGGACGATGCCATGAGCATCCTCGCACAGACCAACCAGCTCCTCGACGAGCTGGGCCAGCGCATCGGCCTCGAGGGCCTGGCCCTCGACGAGGAGGGGCACGCCTCCTTGGGCCTCGACGACATCTTCGTCAGCCTGGACGTGCAGGAGGCGGCCGGCCAGCTGCTGCTCTCGGCACCGCTCGGCCGCCCGGCCGGCGACAGCGCCGCGCTCTACGGCCGGATGCTGGATGCCAATTTCCTGGGCGTCGGCACCGGCGGCGCCACGCTGGCCCGCGCGCCCGGCGAGGGCGGCATCGTGCTGTGGCTGGCCCTGCCGCGCGAGGAGCTGGAGATCTCGCGCTTCGAGCAGCGGCTGCAGTCCTTCGTCGACATCGCTGAGGCGTGGGCCGCCGCCATCGGCGAAGCGGGTGATGCCCCCGAGGAGCCGGCCGGCGAGGCTCCGCCCGGCCTGATGATCCGCGGCTGAGCCTTCCTCGCTCGTCAAGGGATGGCCGGTCGGCTATCAACCCGGCCATGTCCGCCTCCCCGTTCCGCCGCAATATTTCCGTCCTGGTGACCTGCCAGGCGCTGTTCTTCATGGCCAACACCATCCAGTTCAGCACCTCGGCCCTGGTCGGCCACCAGCTGGCGCCGACGCCGCTGCTCTCCACACTGCCGCTCGCCCTTCAGTTCATCGGCATCATGTCGACGACCATGCCGGCCTCGCTGCTGATGCAGCGGGTCGGGCGGCGCGCCGGCTTCCGGCTCGGCGGCCTGTTCGCCGTCGCCTCGGGCGCCCTCGGCACCTATGCCGTGCTGGCCGGCAGCTTCTGGCTGTTCTGCCTGGCGGGGGTGCTCTACGGCAGCTTCGGCGCCTTCTCGAACTATCTGCGCTTCGCCGCCGCCGACGCCGCCGACCAGTCGGGCCGCGAGGACATCGCGGCGATGCGCCCGAAGGCCATCGCCTGGGTGATGGCCGGCGGCCTCGTCGCCGCCGTGCTCGGGCCGGAGCTGGCCAAGGCCACCCGCGACCTGTTCGCGCCGATCACCTTCGCCGGCTGCTATCTCGCCGTCGCCGTGCTGGGTGCTGCGCTGCTCCTGGCGGTGAGCTGGCTCGATCTGCCGCCGCTGCGCGCGACCGCCCGGGCGGGCGAGGCCCGCAGCACCGGCGAGCTGGTGCGCGATCCCGCGATCGTCACCGCTTTCCTCGCGGCGATCGTGGGCTATGTCACCATGAACCTGCTGATGACGGCCACACCGCTCGCCATGCTGGATTGTGGGCTGAGCTTTCCGGACACCGCCTTCGTGATCCAGTGGCACGTCGTCGGCATGTTCCTGCCGAGCTTCTGGACCGGCAGGATCATCGCGCGCTTCGGTGCGCCCAAGGTCATCGCCGTCGGCGCCGTGCTCAATCTCGTGAGCATCGGCATCAACATGGCGGGGCTCGATCTCGCCAACTTCATTGCCGGGCTGTTCCTGCTCGGCCTGGGCTGGAACTTCATGTTCATCGGCGGCACCGCGCTGCTGACCCAGTGCCATCGGCCGGCAGAAGCGGCCAAGGTGCAGGGGCTGAACGATCTGCTGATGTTCACCACGGTCAGCCTTTCGGCGCTCACTGCCGGCGTCCTGCAGCAGAGCGTCGGCTGGCATGCGATGAACCTCGCGGCGATCCCCGCCGTGCTGCTCATCCTGGTGTTGCTGCGCCTCAAGCCGGTGTCGCCGCCCCAGCCGCTGGCTGCGGTATGAGCTGCACGGCCTCCGCGGCAGACGAGGCCGCCGTGGCCGACGCATTGCGGCGCGTCATGCGCGGCGTCGCCGCCACGGTCGTCGTGGTCACTACAGAGGTCGACGGCGTCGACTACGGCATGACCGCCACCTCCTTCACCTCGCTCTGCCTCGAGCCGCCCTCGGTGCTGGTGGCGGTCAACCGCCAGGCACTGCTGCACGACCGCCTGCTGTCGCGCGGCCTGTTCGCCGTCAACGTGCTGCCCGAGGGCTTCGAGGCGCTGGCACGCTGCTTCGGCGATGCCGCCACCAGCAACGACGATCGCTTCCGCCTCGGCAGCTGGCGCCGCCACCCCGCCGGCCCGCCGCTGCTGGAGCAGGCCCAGGCCTGGCTGCTCTGCGCCGTCGGCGAGCGGCTGGTCGTCGGCACCCATACGCTGGTGGTCGGCCGCGTGCTGGAGGCCGATCTCGTCGAGCGCATCGCCCCCCTCGTCCATGTCGACGGCCGCTACATCCACCTCCCCACCCGCTGAGCCGCGCATCTGGCTGCTGCTCGGCGACAAGCCGGGCGACAACGCCCAGGCGCGCGCGCTGGTCGACGCCCTGGGCCGGCCCTACGCGGTCAGGACCGTGCTGCCGAAGCCCGAATGGGTGCTGGGCAAGCCGAGCTTCAGGCCGACCCTCGACCATCTCGACCTCACCAGGTCCGACAGGCTGGAGCCGCCCTGGCCCGATCTCGTCGTCACCATCGGCCGGCGGCCCTCGGCGGCGGCACTGTGGCTGAAGGAGCGCTCGCCCTCGACGCGCCTCGTCATCGTCGGCCGGCCGAAGCGCTGGCCCGACCGCTTCGACCTCATCGTCTCGCCGACGCAGTTCCGCGTCGACCGCGGCCCGAACGTCGTGCCGCTCGACCTGCCGCTGGTCGGCGCCGACCCGCAAAGGATCGCCGAGGCCGGTGAAGCCTGGCGGGAGCGCCTCTCCGGCCTGCCGCGGCCGCTGACGGCCGTGCTGGTCGGCGGCGAGACCAAGCCGTTCCGCTTCCGTGCCGGGGAGGCCGGCGATCTCGCCGCCGGGCTGGAAAGCGTCCGCGACGGCGGCACGCTCTACGCCACCACCAGCCGCCGCACCCGCCCCGAGGTGGTGGAGGCGCTGGCGGCAGCCCTGCCGCGCGATCCGTTCTTCCGCTGGGCGCCGAATGCCGCCGACAACCCCTACATGGCGCTGCTGGCGCTCGCCGACCGCTTCGTCGTCACCGGCGACAGCATCTCGATGATGGTCGAGGTCGCACGGCTCGGCCGGCCGCTGGCGATCTTCGAGCTGCCGTTCGCCCCCGACTTCGGCACCACGCTGCGCCGCGTCGTGGTCAAGGCGCTCGATCCGCGCGATGGCGCCGGCCCGCTGGCCCTGCTGGGCGGCGCCCTGGTCCGCGCCGGCCTGCTCGGCTACGGCCGCGACCTCGGCGCCCTGCACCGCTGGCTCTACGAGCGCGGCATGGCGGTGCCGCTGGGCCGGCCCTTCCTGCCGCCCAATCCCGGCATCGGCCTCGAGCTGGCCGAGGTCACCCGCCGGATCGCGGCGCTGCTGCCACGCTGAGCCGCCGCGACGTTGCGGCCGGGTTGCATTTCAGCGAGGCGTGTCCAAGTGTCGGGTGTTGTTGCGCAACGAAACGCTGCAAAACCCTACGGAACGCTACATGCTGCAGGTGTTGTGGAAGAAGCTGACGCGCGAGCTGGTGATGCTCGCCGTGTTCTGGATGCCTGCCGACAGGAAGCGGCGCATCGAGCGCTGGATGCGTGGCCGCGAGGAGTTCAGGAAGCTCGGTCTCGCCGACGTCGTCGTGGTGTCGTTCGGCAAGAGCGGCCGCACTTGGCTCAGGGTGATGCTGTCGCGCTTCTTCCAGCTCCGCTACGGCCTGAAGAGCAGCGCCTTCATCGGCTTCGACAACCTGAACCGCAAGCACGAGGGCATTCCGCGGGTGTTCTTCACCCACGACAACTACCTGCGCGACTTCACCGGCAACACCGACAGCAAGGCCGATTTCCGCGACAAGAAGGTGGTGCTGATGGTGCGCGACCCGGCCGACGTGGCCGTGTCGCAGTTCCACCAGTGGAAGCACCGCATGCGTCCGGGCAAGAAGGCGCTCAACAAATATCCCGGCCATGGCGCCGAGGTGCCGATCTACGACTTCGTGATGGATGAGGACGCCGGGCTCGGCAAGGTGATCGACTTCACCAATGCCTGGGCGCGCGAGCTGCCCGACATGAAGGACATCCTGGTCGTCCGCTACGAGGATCTGCGCGCCGGCACCGCCGGCGAGCTGGCGCGGGTGCTGCGCTTCATGGGCTCGGAGCCCACCGAGGCCGAGCTCGCCGACTGCGTCGCCTTCGCCAGCGTCGAGAACATGCGGGCGCTCGAGACCAAGAAGGTGTTCTGGCTGTCCGGCTCGCGCATGCTGGCCAAGGACAAGAACAATCCGGACTCGTTCAAGGTCCGCCGCGCCAAGGTCGGCGGCTGGCGCGACTATTTCCAGCCCGACGAGGTGGCGACGATCGAGCGCGCGATCGAGAGTCGCCTTCTGCCCGGTTTCGGCTATCTCTCCAGCGAAAAACCCGCCGACGCGCAGGCCGCCGAGTGAGCCAGGAGACAGCGAGAATGGCGAAGAAGCCCACCGTCTTCATCCACACCAACGACAAGCAGTACATCGGTGCCCTGGTGTCGTTGCACTCGATGCGCCGCAACTCGGCCTCGCCCGAGGAGTTCGACGTCCAGCTCATCGAGCTGAAGGATCACATGGACTTCTTCGGCCCCTACGAGGGCCGGCAGTACATGCGCGACGGCGACACCCGCACCTGGCTCAACGACGACCTGCAGTCGTTCACGCCGCTGCGCTTCATGCCGCCGCAGCTCATGGGCTACGAGGGCAAGGCCGTCGTGGTCGACCCCGACGTGTTCGCGGTGCAGGACGTCTGGGAGCTCTTGTCGCGCGACATGCACGGCAAGGCCGTGATGTGCCGGATGCGCGGCGTCGGGCCGCTGGCCCATCATGCCAGCTCGGTGATGCTGCTCGATTGCGGCAAGCTCCAGCACTGGCGGATCGAGAAGGACTTCGAGGCCCTCTTCAAGCGTGAGCGCGACTACAAGGAGTGGATGAACCTCGCCTACGAGGACAAGTCGACCATCGAGCTGTTCGAGCCCGAGTGGAACGACTTCGACAAGCTCTCCGACCGCACCAAGATGCTGCACAACACCCGGCGCAAGACCCAGCCGTGGAAGAGCGGCCTGCCGGTCGACTTCGTCCCGGCCGAGCGCAGCGTGATTCCCGGCCTCGCCTTCCTCAAGCGGGCGCGTCGAAAACTGTTCGGCGAGTACGCCTTCCTCGGCACCTACAACGACCACCCCGACCGCAAGCAGGAGCATCTGTTCTTCGGCCTGCTGAAGGAATGCGTCGAGAACGGCCTGGTCACCGAGGCGCTGCTGAAGGATGCCATGCAGCAGAACTTCGTCCGCCACGACGCCTTCGAGGTCATGGCCAAGACCCCGCCGCTGCCGCAGGTGCTGCCGAAGGCGGCGTGAGAACAGTCAGCTCGGCGCAACGATCCGCAAGCCCAACTCCCGCTGCATCACGTCGAAGTCGCGATCGGCGTGCAGCAGCGGCAGGTCGTTGCGCAGGCAGAATGTGCCGATCAGCAGGTCGATCGTCTTGCGGATGGTGAATCCTTTGCCCCGCAGATAGCGGAAGTGCATGGCGGCGTCGCTGGCGACATCGAAGTCGACCATGCGGCGCAGCGCGCATTTCTGCATGGCCGCTTCTGCCCGCGCGGCCTGGGCATCGTCACGAAAGCCGCGAAGCACCTCGCACAGCACCAGATCGCCGACGATGACCGTCTCCTCGCGCAGGCTGGCCCGCAGGTGCAGCCCCTGCCAGGATCCGGTCGCGTTGAAGAACTCGATCCAGGCGCTGCTGTCGGCGACGATCAACGCTTGTCCTCGCCGACATCATCGAGCCGCCAGGCCTCCAGATCGCCCTCCCATGGTATCTTGCCATAGAGGTCGGCCACCGATGCTTGGCCGCGCAGGCCCACCAGCAGCCGCAGCCCCTCCTCCACCACCGCCTTCTTCGTCTTCAGCCCCGACATCTTCAGCGCCTGGGCCATCAGCTCGTCGTCGATCTCGATATTGGTGCGCATCTGTCGCCTCATGTGTAGATTGAGGAAATGTATACACATCGATGGCCGCTGCGGCAAGCCGCCGTTCGCGCTACGCTGCGCCGTCTCGGGGAGACTTCGCCCATGCGCGTCACCGTCGTCCAGACCAATTCCGGCCCCGACAAGGCCGCCAACATGGCGCAGGCGCGCGAGCTGATCGCCGCCGCCGTCGAATCCGACCGGCCGGACCTGATCACCCTTCCCGAGGTCTGGGCCTTCCAGGGCGGCAGTCCCGACGAGCGCCAGGCCGCCGCCGAGCCGCCGACCGGTGGCGAGGCCGGCGCGCTCCTGGCCGAGCTGGCCCGCCGCCACCGCGTCGTGATCCACGGCGGCAGCATCATGCACAGCGAAGGCGGCCGCTTGTGGAACACCACGCTGGCCTTCGACCGCGAGGGCGACGAGATCGCCCGCTACCGCAAGATCCACCTCTTCGACGTCGTCACGCCCGACGGCAGGGAGTACCGCGAATCCGCCACCGTCGGCCGCGGCTCGGAGATCGTCACCTTCGATGCCGAGGGTGTGCGGGTCGGCTGCTCGATCTGCTACGATGTGCGCTTCCCCGAGCTCTACCGCCGGCTGGTCGACCAGGGTGCCCAGCTGCTGATGGTGCCCGCGGCCTTCACCCTGATGACCGGCAAGGACCACTGGGAGGTGCTGCTGCGGGCGCGCGCCATCGAATCGCAGTGCTATGTCGCCGCCGCCGCCCAGGTCGGCAGTTTTCGCGCTGCCGCCGACACCCGGCAGAACTGGGGCCACTCGATGATCGTCGATCCGTGGGGCCACATCATGGCGCAGGTGGCGCAGGACCGTCCCGGCTGGGCCACCGCCCGCATCGACCTCGGCTGGCTCGAGCGCGTCCGCCAGAGCCTGCCCAGCCTCGCCCACCGCGTGCTGGGCTGATGCGCTCGCGCGTCCTCGCCGCCGCCCTGCTGCTGCTGTCGGCGGCGCCGGCGCTGGCCGACCAGATCGACCCGCGCCTGCCGGCGCTGTTCGAGCGGCTGAAGGCCGGCCCCGAGGCCGCCGTCGTCGCCGAGGCGGAGATCTGGCAGATCTGGAGCGAGATCTTCGACGCCGAATCGGCCGAGCTCCTGGCCGAAGGCACCGCCGCCATGGCCACCCGCTCCTGGCCCACCGCCCTCGAGCGCTTCGACGCGCTGGTCGAGCGCTCGCCCAACTTCGCCGAGGCCTGGAACAAGCGCGCCACGCTGCACTACCTGATGGGCGACTACCCGGCCTCGGTCGCCGACATCCAGCGCACGCTGGCCCTGGAGCCGCGCCATTTCGGGGCGCTTTCCGGCCTCGGCCTGATCTTCATGACCATCGGCGACCCCGAGCCGGCGATCGAGAGCTTCGAGGCCGCCCTCGCCATCCACCCCTACATGCCGGGAGCGCGCCAGAACATCGAGGGTCTGCGCGCTCAGGTCGGCGGCCAGGAGCTGTAGCGCCTCAGCCGCCCCGCTCGCTGTCGAGATGGGCCATCTGGACGGGCGCATAGCGGTCGCCCGCGACGGCATCGGCCGCCATCGCCTCGGTCAGGGCAGCGAGGTCGGCGGCGTCGAGCTTCAGGTCCAGAGCCCCCAGCGCCTCGCTCAGCCGGTCCCTGCGCCTGGCGCCGATCAGCGGCACGATGTCCGCACCCTGGGCCGCCACCCAGGCGATCGCCACCTGCGCCACGCTGCCGCCCAGTCGGCTCGCCACGCCCCGCAGCCTTTCCACCAGCGCCAGGTTCCGGTCGAGGTTCTCGCCCTGGAAGCGCGGGCTGTGGACGCGGATGTCGCGCTGGGCCTGGATGCGCTCCTTCGACCAGTGGCCGCTGATCAGGCCGCGCGACAGCACGCCATAGGCGGTGATCCCGATCCCCAGCTCGCGGCAGGTCGGCAGGATGCTCCGCTCGATGCCGCGCGACGCCAGCGAATACTCGATCTGCAGATCGGCGATCGGATGCGTCGCCTGGGCCTTGCGGATCGTGGCCGGCCCCACCTCCGACAACCCGATGTGCCGGACATGGCCCGCCTCGACCATCTCGGCGATGGCGCCCACCGTGTCCTCGATCGGCACGTCGGGATCGAGCCGTGCCGGGCGATAGATGTCGATGTGGTCCACCCCCAGCCGCCGCAGCGAGTAGGTCAGGAAGTTCTTCACCGCCGCCGGCCGGGCGTCGTAGCCGATCCAGCCGCCGGCCGGATCGCGCATCGCCCCGAACTTGACGCTGATCTGCACCGCGTCCCGGCCGTGCCCGGCCAGGGCCTCGCGGATCAGCAGCTCGTTGTGGCCCATGCCGTAGAAATCGCCGGTGTCGAGCAGGGTGATGCCGGCCTCGATGGCGGCATGGATGGTGGCGATGCTCTCGGACCTGTCGGCGGGTCCATAGAGGTCGGACATGCCCATGCAGCCGAGCCCGACCGCCGAGACTTCCGGGCCGCCCCTGCCCAGTCGCCGCTTGTCCATGTGGGAAGCTCCCTCCAGTCGACGTGCCGCGGAATTTGCGATCGCGGGAGCGTGTGCATAAGCTGGATGATCGCGGATGCGGTGTTCGCAGGGGTGAACAATGGCCGATCCCGACCTGCGTGACCTCGTGGCCTTCGCCGTCGTCGCCCGCCACCGCAGCTTCCGCCGGGCGGCGATCGAGCAGCGCGTCTCGGTGTCCGGCCTGAGCCAGCGGCTGCGCGAGCTGGAGGAGCGGCTGGGCGTGCGCCTGCTCAATCGCACCACCCGCAGCGTGGCGCCGACCCGGGCCGGCATGCAACTGCTCGAGCGGCTGGAACCGGCCCTGCGCGAGATCGATGCGGCGATAGGGGAAATCCGCAGTGTAGCACCGATGCCGTCCGGCCGCCTGCGCATCAACGCCCCGGCGCCGGCGGCGCGGCTGGCGATAGCACCCATGATCGCGGCCTTCCTCGCCCGCTACCCGGCGATCACGCTGGAGCTGGTCGTCGAGACCGCCTTCGTCGACATCGTCGCCGCCGGCTTCGACGCCGGCGTTCGGTTCGAGGAGCATCTGGCCCAGGACATGATCGCCGTTCCGCTCGGGCCGCCGCAGCGATACGCGGTCGTCGCCGCACCCGAGCTGGTGGCACACCACGGCAGGCCACGCCAGCCGGCCGACCTCGCCGGCCTGCCTTGCATCGGCGTCGTCTTTCCGAGCGGCATCTGCCCGCCCTGGGAGTTCGAGAAGGAAGGCCGCGTCGTCCGCCTGAGCCCGGACGCGCGGCTACTGTCGTCCGACATTCAGGTGATGCTGCAGGCCGCCATCGACGGCGCCGGCTTCCTTTGGACCTTCGAGGGCCTGGCGGCGCCGGCGGTCGAGGCCGGCCAGCTCGTCAGCGTGTTGGAGGACTGGTGCCCGGCCTTCCCCGGTCCCTTCCTCTACTATCCGAGCCGCCGCCAGATGCCGGCGCCGCTGACAGCCTTCGTCGCCTTCGTGCGCGAGCGGCGGGGTCTCGCTGCCGGCGCCGGCCCGTCATCTCACGATCGGAACAGCCCCTCCAGCATCTCGCCGTAGCGCTGCTTCAGCGCATGCCGCTTCAGCTTCAGCGTCGGCGTCATCAGCCCGTTGTCGACCGTGCAGGCCTCCGGCATCAGGGCGAATTTCCGCACCCGCTCCAGGTTGGAGAGGCGGGCGTTGGCGCGGGCGACGGCGGCGGCGACGCGCTTGTCGGTGGCGGAGGCGGCCGCAGCCTCGTCGCCGCGATGCTGCCGGCCGGTCTCCTTGAGCAGATCGGCGTGCGGGGCGATCAGCGCCGCGACATAGGGCTTGCGGTCGCCGAACACCGCCGCCTGGCCGATCTCGGGCTCCAGCAGCAGGATGCCCTCGACGCGCTGCGGCGCCACGTTGTCGCCGCCCGACAGCACGATGATGTCCTTCTTGCGGTCGGTGATCGTCAGGTAGCCGTCGCCGTCCAGCGTGCCGATGTCGCCAGTGTGCAGCCAGCCGTCCTGCAGGGCAGCGGCGGTGGCTTCCGGGTCGTTCCAGTAGCCCAGCATCACGCAGTCGCCGCGGACCAGGATCTCGCCGTCCTCGGCGATGCGCAGCTCGGTCCCCTGGATCGGCGGTCCGACCGAGCGCAGCCTCGCCGCCCAGGGCGGGTTGACGCAGACCACCGGTGCCGCCTCGGTCTGGCCGTAGCCCTGCGCCACCGGCAGGCCCAGCGCCCAGAAGAACAGCCCGACCTCGTAGGCCAGCGGCGCGCCGCCCGAAACCATCGCCTTCAGCCTTCCGCCGAAGCGCTGCCCGGCCTTCGCGCGCACCAGCCGGTCGAGCAGGAGATCGAGCAGCCGCTCGTGCAGCGGCAGCGAGCCCTGCTCGTAGCGCCTGCTGCCCAGCTCGACCGCCTTGTGGAACAGCTTGGCGGTCAGCCCGCCCTGGCGGTCGACCTGATGGAGGATGCGCTGGCGCATCACCTCGTAGAGCCGCGGCACGCAGGGCAGGACGTGCGGCCGGGCCTCGCCGAGGTTGGTGGAGAGCGTCTCGACACCCTCGGCGTAGTAGATCTGCCCGCCGATCGCCAGGGGCAGGAACTGGCCGGCGGTGTGCTCGTAGGCGTGGCTCAAGGGCAGGAACGACAGGAACACCGCGTCCTCGACGCAGTCCAGGTGGTCGAGGAGCACCCACGCCCCCCGGACATTCGCCATGATGTTGCGGTGGCTCAGCATCACGCCCTTGGGCCGGCCGCCGGTGCCCGAGGTGTAGATCAGGCAGGCGAGATCGTCCGGCTGCAGCCTCGGCCCGTGGTCGACCTGCGGTGCCGCCGCGCCGCGGCGCAGCGCCTCGTCCCAGGGGGCGATGCTGGCGGTCGGAATGGCCCAGCCCTCGACCGGCTGCATCAGCAGCACCAGCCGTACCGCCGGCACCTGCGCCACCGCCGGCATCAGCCGCCTGGCCAGCGCCTCGTTGGAGCAGATCACGAACCGGGCGCCGCTGTGCTCCAACAGGTAGGTGTGATCGGCGGTGGTGTTGGTGGTGTAGGCCGGCACGGTGACGCCGCCGGCGCGCATCACGGCGAGATCGGCGATGCACCATTCCGGCCGATTCTCGGAGACCAGCACCACCCGGTCGCCGGGCTCGAGGCCGGCCTCGGCCAGCATGGCGGCGATCGCCCGGCTCTCGGCGGCGACGCGCGCCCAGCTCCACGGCCGATAGGCGCCGTCGTGCTTGGCCCAGAGCAGCGGCCGCTCGCCGCGCAGCGCCGCGCGCGCATCGAACATGGCGACGAGGTTGGGCCCGAGGTCAGGTACGCTCACGTCGCTCCCCGCGCATGTTCTCTTGGCCTGCGGGAGTTACGGCAGTCCCCACCCCACGGCAACCACCCGCGGCAACCG
>DAOLFG010000007.1:0-62296 GCA_035326425.1 Geminicoccus sp.
CCCGCCCCTCACAACCCCAGCAGCAGCCGCACACCGTAGACCAGCAGCGTCACGGCGACGACACCGGCGACCCACAGCGCCACGAACCAGGCGGCGCGGCTCAATGGTGCCGCCTCAATGGTGCCGCCTCAATGGTGATAGCCCGCCTCGCCGGTCTTGCCGCGGAAGACCCAGTAGTTGTAGGCGGTGTAGGCCAGGATCACCGGCAGCAGGATGCCGGCACCCCACAGCATCATCGACAGGCTGACGTCGGGGGCGGCGGCCTCGCGGAAGGTGAAGGCGCGCGGCACGATGTAGGGATAGAGCGAGACGGCGAGGCCGATGTAGGACAGCAGGAACATGCCGACGGCGCAGAAGAACGGCAGCTCCTCCTGCCGCCGCGCCACGCCGCGCAGGAACAGGCCCGCCAGCACCAGCGCCAGCAGTGGCACCGGCGACAGCCAGATGATGTTGGGCAGCGAGAACCAGCGCCGGGCGATCTCGCTGTCGAGCAGCGGCGTCCAGATCGACACGGCACCCACCGCCACCATCACCGCCGCCATCAGGCCGGGCATCAGCGCGAACGACCAGTCCTGCAGCTCGGTCTCGGTCTTGCGGGCGAGCCAGGCGGCACCCAAGAGCGCGTAGCCGACGACCAGCGACACGCCGGTCAGCAGGGCGAACGGTGTCAGCCAGTCGAACGGGCCGCCGGCGAACTGGCGGCCCTCGACCGGAATGCCCTGGATGAAGGTGCCGAGCACGATGCCCTGGGCGAAGGCGGCGACGGTGGATCCCAGCGCGAAGGCCCAGTCCCAGATCGCCCGCGAGCGGACGGCCTTGAAGCGGAACTCGAAGGCGACGCCGCGGAACACCAGCGCCAGCAGCATGACGATCAGCGGCAGGTAGAGGGCCGGCATGATGATGGCGTAGGCCAGCGGGAAGGCGGCGAACAGGCCGCCGCCGCCCAGCACCAGCCAGGTCTCGTTGCCGTCCCAGAACGGTGCCAGCGAGTTCATCATCACGTCGCGATGGCGGTGCGCCTTGGCGAACGGGAACAGGATGCCGACGCCGAGGTCGAAGCCGTCGAGGAAGACATACATGAACACGGCGGTGGCGATCAGGCCGGCCCAGATCAGCGGCAGGTCGAGTTCCATGGCCTCACGCCCCCTCGTCGACGGCGAGCTTCGGCGCACCGAGCGGCCGGTGGCTGCCCACGGTGTCGTCGGCCGCGAGCTGCGGCCCCAGGTCCGGCGGCTGGCGCATCAGCCGCAGCAGGTAGTACATGCCGAGCCCGAAGACGAAGCTGTAGGTGGCGACGAACAGCAGGAGCGAGGTCAAGAGGCTGCCGGCCGGCACCGGCGAGGCGGCGTCGGCCGTGCGCATCAGGCCCTGCACGATCCAGGGCTGGCGGCCCATCTCGGTGGTGATCCAGCCCGCCAGCAGGGCGACGAAGCCGGACGGTCCCATGGCGACGCAGAGGCGGTGGAACCAGCGGTGCTCGTAGAGGCTGTCGCGGGCGCGCAGCACCAGCGAGACCGCGCCGACGGCGATCATCAGCAGGCCCAGGCCCACCATCAGGCGAAAGGTCCAGAACAGCACGGTGGCGTTCGGCCACTCGTCGCGCGGGAAGGCGTCGAGGCCCTTCAGCTCGGCATCCGGGTCGTGCGCGAGGATCAGGCTGCCGAGCTTGGGGATGCCGACGGCGTATTCGGTCTCGGCCTTCTCCATGTTCGGGATGCCGAACAGGTAGAGCGGTGCGCCGCGCCGGGTCTCGAAATGGCCCTCCATGGCGGCGATCTTGGCCGGCTGGTGCTCCAGGGTGTTGAGGCCGTGCTGGTCGCCGACCAGCAGCTGGATGGGTGCCACGATGGCGGCCATCCACATCGCCATCGAGAACATCCGCCTGGCCTCGGCCCCCGAGGCGTCGCGCAGCAGGTGCCAGGCGCCGACCGCCCCCACGGCGAAGGCGGTGGTGAGATAGGCCGCCAGCACCATGTGGACGAAGCGGTAGGGGAAGGAGGGATTGAAGATCACCTCCCACCAGCTCAGCGGCATGAAGCGGCCGTCCACCAGCTCGAAGCCGGCGGGGGTGTGCATCCAGCTGTTGGCGGCGAGAATCCAGAACGCCGAGATCAGCGTGCCGACGGCGACGAGGCAGGTCGCCGTGAAGTGCAGGGCGTTGCCGACCTTCTCCCAGCCGAACAGCATGATGCCGAGGAAGCCGGCCTCGAGGAAGAAGGCGGTCAGCACCTCGTAGGCCAGCAGCGGCCCGAGCGTCGGGCCGACGGCGTCGGAGAAGCGGCTCCAGTTGGTGCCGAACTGGTAGGACAGCACCACGCCCGACACCACGCCCATGCCGAACGACACGGCGAAGATTCGCACCCAGAAGCGGAACAGCCGGCGATAGGTCTCGTCGCCGCGCAGCAGCCACAGGCCCTCCAGCACGGCGAGGTAGCTGGCGAGCCCGATGGTGAAGGCCGGGAAGATGATGTGGAAGGAGACCGTGAAGGCGAACTGCAGCCGGGCCAGGGTCAGGGCGTCGAGCTCGCTCACGGCACGTCTTCTCCCGCTGCCGCCGGCCCGCCCGAGCCGGCGTCCACCCCAACGAGGTTAAACGGGAACCGCCCGGCTTCAATCCGCCGGGCCGAGCCTATTGTCGCAGAACGTGCGGTCGGGAGCTTTCGGGCCTGAACCGGGACAGCTACAGGCGGTTCATCCCCTGGCCGCCGTCGACCAGCACCGCCTGGCCCACGGTGTAGGGCAGCTCGCCCGCCGCCAGCGTGGCGACACAGCGGCCGACCTCGTCCGGCTCGCCCCAGCGGGCGATGGCGGCACCGCCCTCGGCGAAGAACCTGTCGTAGCGGGCCTTGGACGGCTCGGTCATCTCGGTGCGGATGATGCCGGGGCGGATCTCGTAGACGCCGATGCCCTCGGGGGCGAGGCGGGCGGCGAACAGCCGGGCCGCCATGCTGGTGGCGGCCTTCGACATGCCGTACTCGCCGCGCGTCACCGGGACGACGTCGGCGGCATTCACCGAGGTGATGAAGACGATGGCGCGGTGCCAGGAGGTCTCCGCGGGCTCGGCCAGCAGCCGACGGGCGAAGGCCTGGGTCAGGAAGAAGGTGCCGCGGGTGTTGACCGCCATGCAGCGGTCGTAGCTCTCGGTGCCGAGGTCGAGCAGGTCGCCGCGCGACAGCACCGAGACGCCGGCATTGTTGACCAGGCATTCGAGGTGGTCGAAGGCCGCCCAGGCCTCGTCGAGCAGCGCCTCGTGGCCCTCGATGTCGGCGATGTCGCCATGCACCACCGCGGCGTCGACGCCCAGATCCTCGATGGCGGCGACGGTGGCGTCGGTGTCCTCGGTCGGCGAGCGCTCGTTGACGACGATGTCGTAGCCGCGGCGGGCGAGCGCCACCGCACAGGCACGGCCGATGCCGCGGCCGGCTCCCGTCACCAGTGCCGCCGGTCGTGCCGCCATCCGCCTACCCTCCGCGCCGGGCTCTTCGGATCAACGCGCGGGCCGGATCAGCTCGCGGGCGATGATCGTCCGCTGTATCTGCTGCGTTCCCTCATAAATCTGGCAAATCTTGGCGTCGCGATAGAGCCTTTCGACCTCGAAGCCGCGGATGTAGCCGCTGCCGCCGAAAATCTGCACGGCGTTCGCGGTCTGCGCCACCGCGGTGTCGCCGGCCGCCAGCTTGGCCATCGAGCAGGCCATGGTGGCGGGCTCGCCGCGATCGAGCTTCATGGCGGCGTCCCAGGTCAGCAGGCGGGCGGCCTGGATGTCCTTGGCCATGTCGGCCAGCATCCATTGCAGGCCCTGGTTGTCGGCGATCGGCCGGTCGAACTGCCGGCGCTCCAGGGCATAGGGCAATGCCGCCTCGAGGCCGGCGCGGGCGATGCCGACGGCGAGTGCCGCGATGCCGATGCGGCCCTTGTCGAGCACGCTCATCATCATGTGGAAGCCGCGGCCCTCCGGCCCGAGCCGTGCCTCCCCGGGCAGCTCGATGCCGTCGAAATGCAGCGCCCCCACCTGCGAGGCGCGCTGACCCATCTTGTGCTCGCGCTCGCCCACCGAGAAGCCCGGCAGGTCGCGATCGACCAGGAAGATGCTCATGCCGCGATGGCCGGCGGCCTTGTCGGTGCGGGCCAGCACGGCGGCGAAGTCGCACACCGGCGCGTTGTGGATCCACAGCTTGCCGCCGTCGAGCCGCCAGCCCTTGTCGGTGCGCGTGGCGGTGGTGCGGATGCCCGAGACGTCGGAGCCGGCCTCGGCCTCGGTGATGGCGTAGGCGCAGCGCCGCTCGGCGCGCAGCAGCGGGCGGAGATAGCGGTCGCGCTGGGCGTCGGTGCCGTGCTGGGTCAGCAGCGTGCCCAGCAGCTCGACCAGCCCACACTGGTCGGCGACCGAGGCGTAGCCGCGGCTCAGCTCCTCCATCACCAGCGCATAGGCCAGCGCATCCATCCCCGCCCCGCCCAGCTCGGCCGGCACGGTGATGCCGAACAGGCCCAGCTCCGCCATCTGCCGATAGATTTCCTCGGGAAACCGCTCGGTGCGGTCGAGCTCGGCCGCGACCGGGCGGATCACCTCCTCGGCGAAACGCCGGGCGGAATCGCGAGCCTGCTCATGCTCCTCGGTCAAGATTCCGACCACAGCCCGCCTCCCGTTCGTTGACGGCATTTAGGGGCCGGATCGGGCGGTCGCCAAGGCTAGAGATCGACCCCCACTGCGGCGGCGACATCGGCGAAGCCGTCGCGGGCGAGCAAGGCATCCAGCTCGCCCGCGACCCGGCGGGCGAGGCCGAGGCCGCCATAGACCATGCCGGTATAGAGCTGCACCGCCGAGGCGCCGGCGCGGATCTTGGCGTAGGCGTCGGCGCCGCTGGCGATGCCGCCGACGCCGACCAGCGCCAGCCGACCCCGCACCCTGCCCGCCATGCGGCGCAGCAGCGCCGTCGACGGCTCGAGCAGCGGCCGGCCGCTCAGCCCGCCGGCCTCGTCGCGATGGTCGGAGCGAAGTGTCGGACGGGCGACAGTGGTGTTACTGATGATCAACCCGTCCACGCCCGAGGCCAAAGCCACCTCTGCGATGTCCTCCTCGCCGGCCTCGTCGAGATCGGGGGCGATCTTCACCAGCAGTGGCTTTCTCACCGTGCCACGGGCCTCGATCAGCGCCGCCAGCAGCCGCTCCAGCGGCTCGCGGCGCTGCAGCCCGCGCAGGCCCGGCGTGTTCGGCGAGGAGATGTTCACCGTCACATAGTCGACGAGCGGCAGGAGCCGCCGCAGGCCCAGCACATAGTCGCCGACCGGATCGGTGCTGTCCTTGTTGATGCCGATATTGGCGCCGACGATGCCGGCGGAGGGATCGCGGCCGGCGAGGCGCGCCGCCACCGCCTCCAGCCCGTCATTGTTGAAGCCCATGCGGTTGATGACCGCCTCGTCCTCGACCAGCCGGAATAGCCGTGGCTTCGGATTGCCGGCCTGCGGCCGCGGCGTGACGCTGCCGATCTCGACCCAGCCGAAGCCCTGGCGCAGGGCGCCGGCGAAGGCCTCGGCGTTCTTGTCGAAGCCGGCGGCGAGGCCGACCGGGTTGGGCAGGTTCAGCCCGCAGAGCCGCGTCCGCAGTCGCGGGCTCGCCAGCGCCGCACGCGACGGCAGCAGCGGCAGGGCGCGGACGGCGAGGCGGTGCGCCGTCTCGGGCGGCAGGAGACGGGAGAGGCGCAAGCTCGCGCCTCAGCCGCCCTCGGCGATGAAGAACGGGTTCCTCAGCCCCGGCTTGCCATAGGCCAGCGGCTTGCCATCGAGATCGACGACCTTGCCGCCTGCCGCCAGCAGCACGGCGTGGCCGGCGGCGGTGTCCCACTCCATGGTCGGGCCGAAGCGCGGATAGACGTCGGCCTGGCCCTCGGCGACGAGGCAGAACTTCAGCGAGCTGCCGGCCGACACCCAGTCGGTGATGCCTTCCTTGGCCAGCCAGGCGTCGGTGTCGGCACCGCGGTGCGAGCGCGAGGCCACCGCCACCACGCCGACCGACGGCCGTAGGCGGACCTTGATGGTCTTGACCTCGTCGCGGTCGCGGCAGACCGCACCCTGGCCCAGCGCACCCCACCAGGCGATGTGGCGGGCGGGTGCGGTGACGATGCCGAGGATCGGCCGGCCGCTCTCGACCAGGGCGATGTTGACGGTGAACTCGCCGTTCCTGGAGATGAACTCCTTGGTGCCGTCGAGCGGGTCGACCAGCCAGAACGGGCCTTTCGAGAAATCCGGAATGCGGCCGGAGGACGCCGCCTCCTCGCCCACCATCGGGATCTCGGGGGCGATCTCCTTCAGCCCCTCCTCGATCAGCGCCTCGGCCTCGCGGTCGGCGGCCGTCACCGGCGACTTGTCGGCCTTCTGCTCTGGCGTGAACTCGCTGGCGTAGTGGCGCATCACCACCTCGCTCGCCCGGTCGGCCAGCTCGACGAGCTTCGGCATCAGCTTGATCGGCGTCAGCATGGGCGCACACCTCGAAGGACGGGCTCGCAGGGAGCGCCGGTGCAGGTCGATCGGGCGGTAGCAAGCCGCCTGCCGGGCTGTAAAGGCCGCTAACCGCCGCGCAGGATCTCGGCGTACTGCGCGGTATCGACATTGCCGCCCGACAGCACGATGGCGACGGTCCGGCCGCGGCAGTCGAGCCTGCCGGAGAGCACGGCGGCCAAGCCCACGGCCCCACCGGGCTCGACCACGATCTTGAGATGCGCGAAGGCGGCGCGCATGGCTTCGCGCACCTCGTCGTCGGTGACGACGAGGCCGCCCTTCAGCAGGCGGCGGTTGATCGAGAAGGTCAGCTCGCCCGGCATCGGCGCCTGCAGCGCGTCGCAGATCGAGCGGGCGTCGGCGGCGTTGCCGAGGCGCTCGCCGGCCGCCAGCGAGCGGGCATGGTCGTCGAGGCCGGCGGGCTCGGCGGTGAACGCCTCGATGGCAGGAAAGTGATGCGCCAGCGCCGTCACGGTGCCCGCCATCAGACCGCCGCCGCTGACGCCGACAATGGCGGCGTCGGGGGTGAGGCCCAGCTCCTTCGCCTGCCCGGCGATCTCGAGGCCGACCGTGCCCTGGCCCGCCATCACCCGCCAGTCGTCGTAGGGACGGACCAGCTCGGCGCCGGTCTCGGCGGCGATGCGGGCGCCGATGGCCTCGCGGTCCTCGCTCCAGCGGTCGTAGGTGACGACCTCGGCACCATAGGAGCGGGTGCCCTCCAGCTTCGCGCGCGGCGCGTCGGACGGCATGATGATGGTGGCACGCTTACCCAGCAGCCGTGCCGCCAACGCCACGCCCTGGGCGTGGTTGCCGGAGGAGAACGCCACGACCGCCGGTGCCGAGATCTGGCGGATGGTGTTGTAGGCGCCGCGGAACTTGAACGAGCCGGTGCGCTGCAGCGGCTCGGCCTTGATGAGCAGCCTGCCGCCGATGCGCGCGTCCAGCGCCTCCGAGGTCAGCAGCGGGGTGCGGACGGCGATGCCGCGCAGGCGTTCGGCCGCCGCCTCGACGTCGCCGTAGGTGAGACCGTCGGTCATCGCTTGCTCCGCAGCTTGGCGTAGTTGAGCTGGGTGCCGACCGGCGCGAAGCCCAGCCGGCGATAGAGCCGCTCGCTTTCGTCGTCGCTGGTCGAGAGCCAGACCAGCTCGCCGCCACGGGCGAAGAAGTGGCCGAGCAGCGTCCGGCAGACGGCCTCGGCGCGGCCCTGCCGCCGCTCCTCGTCGGTGGTCCACACGCCGGCCAGCTCGGCATCGGCGCCGATGCCGATCAGGCTGGCACCGCTGACCGGCCGGCCGTCGACCAGGCTGGCGGCGCACAGCGCGGTGCCGCTGGCGAGGTCGCGGCGCAGCACGTCGATCTCGCCGCCCTGCTCCGGGCTCGGGATCATGTCGAACACCTCCTCGGTGCCGCGGACGAAGCTGCGCACCAGCGCGCGCGGCGCGTCGGCGCCGATCAGCGTCACATGGGCCTGCCCGGGCACGACCGTGAAGGCCGGTGCCTCGAGCGCCATCGCCATCCCCCTGGCCTCGCACACCCAGCCGGCCCGCTCGAGCGCCGGCGCCAGCTCGGGCCAGAGCTCGGCCAGCAGCTCGATGCGCGGCACGCGCTCGGCCGAGGCGAACACCGATTCCATCTCGGCGATCGCCGGCTCCCAGCTCGCCGGCCGGCGCATCGCCAGGGCGCGGTTGCGGTAGAACACGTCGGCGGTGTGCCAGATGTGGACCCGGAAGGCCGCGGTCTCGCGGATCTCGCTGCCGGCGGCGAAGCCGCGCCTGACCTGGCTCTGCAGCCGCTCGAGCGTGCGGATCACGGGGTCAGGATGGCGCAGTAGGCGCCGGCGGCCTTGATCGGCGCGCAGGCCCTGGCCGCCTCTTCTCGGCTGGCGAAGCTGCCGGCGGCGACGCGGTAGTAGGTCCCCTTGCCCGGCACCTCGACCGGCAGCGCCGGCCGCAGCCCGAGACCGGCGAGGCTCGGATGCTTCCTCACCAGTCCCTGCCACTCGGCCTCGACCTTGTCGCCGTCGCGGATCGATTCCAGGTGGATGGCGTAGCCGCCCTGCGCCGCAGCCGCCGGGGTGGTCGGCGCGGCGGCGGCCGATGCCTGCCGCGCCGGCTTCGGCGCCGGCGGGCCGGATGGCGCCCTGGCGGCTGTGGGCCGGGACGATGCCGCGGCCTTGCCGGCCGGGGGTCTGGACGATGCCGCGGCCTTGCCGGCCGGCGGGGGCGGGGCAGCCGTCGCCGGCTCGAGGGCCGCGAGGTTGCGGCGCAGCGCCTGGGTGGTGGCGCTCTTCGGCCCGAGCGAGCGCTCGGCGATGGCGACGGCGCGCTCCTGCAGCGGCCGGGCCTTGGCCGGCTGGCCGGCGCCCCGATAGAGCGAGGCCAGGTTGTTCAGGCTCCTGGCGACGTCGGGATGGTTGGGCCCGAGCGTGCGCTCGAAGATCGACAGGGAGCGCAGGTAGAGCCGCTCGGCGTCGGCGGTGCGCCCCTCGGCCTTGTAGACCAGCGCCAGGTTGTTGAGGCTGGTGGCCAGCCCGTGGCCCTGCGCGCCGCCCTTCTCGTCGATTATGATGGCGCGCAGGTAGAGCTGCTCGGCCCTGTCGTAGCGCTCGAGCAGCCGCTGGGCCTCGGCCAGGTTGTTGAGGTCGTAGGCGACGGCCGGATCCTCGGGACCGAAGCGCGCCTCGGCGAGATCGAGCGCCTTCTCGAAATGCGGCACCGCCTCGCTGTAGCGGCCGGCGCGGAACAGCTCGAGGCCGCGGTCCTGCGCGTCGGCCAGATCGTCGGCGGCGGCGACGGTCGTCATCGCCAGCCAGAGGCCCAGCACCAGGCCCACGAGCGGTGCAGCGATCGACATGCGGCCACGGCCGGGGGACGGGGTCGTTTGCCTGCGCTTCACGAATTTGCCATAGCATGGGCCGCGCGGGCCGGCGGAAGGCCCACGAGCCCTATGCGCTGACGAGACAGGGAGGTCAACCCGTGCCGATCGCCACGCCGCCCGGCTACCGGCCGCTCGACGAGCGCGGCATCGCCGAGTACCTGGCGGGCCTCCCCGACCTCGCGGCCCGGCTCGGCGGCGGCCCTGGCGACTGGCGGGTCGGCGAGGTCGGCGACGGCAATCTCAACGTCGTCTTCATCGTCGAGGGACCGGCCGGTGCCTTGTGCATCAAGCAGGCGCTGCCCTATGTCCGCGTCGCCGGCGAGGGCTGGCCGATGCCGCTCGAGCGCGCCTTCTTCGAGCACCGCGCCTCGACCGCGCAGGCGACGCACGCCCCCGGCCTCGTGCCGCGCATCCACCACTACGATCCGCAGCTCTACCTGATCGCGATGGAGCGGCTGCACCCGCACATCATCATGCGCCGCGGCATGATCGACGGCGTGGTCTACCCGAGATTCGCCGACCACATCGTCGAGTACCTGGCGCGCACCCTGTTCCACACCTCCGACCTCGCCGTGCCGGCCGGTGCCAAGAAGGCCGAGGTGGCGGTGTTCTGCGGCAACACCGAGCTGTGCAGGATCACCGAGGACCTGATCTTCACCGATCCCTACATGGTGCACGAGCGCAACCGCTGGACCTCGCCGCAGCTCGACGACGCGGCCAGGGCGATCCGCGAGGACGCGCCGCTCAAGCGCGCCGTGTCGGTGCTCAAGGCGAAGTTCCTCACCGAGGCGCAGGCCCTGCTGCACGGCGACCTGCACACCGGCTCGATCATGGTGACGGCCGACGACACCAGGGTGATCGACCCCGAGTTCGCCTTCTACGGGCCCATCGGCTTCGACGTCGGCAAGCTGATCGGCAACCTGCTGCTGGCCTACTTCGCCCAGGACGGCCACGAGGCCCGGCCGGGCGGGCGAGACACCTACCGCGACTGGATCCTGGGCATCGTCCCCGGGATCTGGAACGGCTTTGCCGCTCGCTTCGTCGAGCTGTGGAACGGCCCGCGCGCCGGCGATGCCTGGCCGCCGGCGCTGTTCGAGGACGCGGGCTCGCTGCAGATCGCCCAGGCCGACTACATGCGCCGCCTGTTCGCGGACAGCCTCGGCTTCGCGGGTGCATCGATGATCCGCCGCACCCTCGGCTTCGCCCACAACGCCGATTTCGAGCGCATCGCCGACAAGGACCGCCGCGCCGCCTGCGAGCGGCTGAACCTGCAACTCGCCCGCGAGCTGATCCTGAACGCCGCCTCGATCGGCTCGATCGAGGCGGTGATCGAGCGGGCGGTGGAGATCAGGCGCGCTGCCCTGGGCAGTCCCTGAGCCCGGCTCGACCGTCCGCCAGCGCCATCTCCACCGCCGCCTCGGCGTGGATGGTGGTGGTGTCGAACAGCGGCACGGGGCTGTCCTCGGGGCGGACCAGCAGCATGATCTCGGTGCAGCCCAGGATTACCGCCTGCGCTCCACCTTCCACCAGCCGGCCGATGATCTCGCGGTAGGCGGCGCGCGAGGCGGGCTCGACCACGCCGCGCACCAGCTCGTCGTAGATGACGCGGTGGACCAGGGTGCTGTCCGGGGCGTCCGGCACCAGCACCTCCAGCCCGTGCCGCGCCGCCAGCCGGCCCTTGTAGAAGTCCTGCTCCATGGTGAAGGCGGTGCCGAGCAGGCCGACGCGGCGCAGGCCCGCCGCCTTGATGCGCTCCGCGGTCGGATCGGCGATGTGCAGCAGCGGCAGCGGCGTGGCCGCCTGCAGGTCGTCGGCCATGCGGTGCATGGTGTTGGTGCAGAGCACCAGGAAGTCGACGCCGCCGCGCTCCAGCCGCCGTGCCGCCTCGACCAGCAGCCGCGTCGCCTCGTCCCAGCGGCCGGCATGCTGCAGCGCCTCGATCTCGGCGAAGTCGAACGACCACATCAGGCAGCGGGCCGAGCGCAGGCCGCCCAGGCGGTCCCGCACCCGCTGGTTGACGATGCGGTAGTACTCGGCCGAGCTCTCCCAGCTCATGCCGCCGAGCAGGCCGATGACCTTCACCTACAGGAGGCCGCGCGCCGCCAGGCTGCGCATCAGCGCCGTGAGGCCGTAGCTCCAGGGTGCTATGCGGTCGCTGTGGCCGACGCGGTTGGTGAGCGAGCCCAGCCGCTCGGCCGAGATGGTGACGATGTCGCCCAGCTTGTGGGTGAAGCCGCGGCCGGGCTCGCCGCGGTCCTCGACCGGCGCGAACATGGTGCCGCAGAACAGCATCACGCCGTCGGGATACTGGTGGTGCCTGCCGATGGTGGCGGCGGCGAGCTCGGTGATGTCGCGGCTGATCTCGCTCATCGAGCTGCTGCCGTCGAGCCTGAAGCCGTCCTCGCCCTCGACGGTGAGGCGGACGACGGTGCCGCGCAGGGCGTCGATGTCGAAGCCGCCGTCGAGCAGGCGGATCCACGGGCCGATCGAGCAGGCGCCGTTGTTGTCCTTGGCCTTGCCGAGCAGCAGGGCGCTGCGGCCCTCGACGTCGCGCAGGTTGACGTCGTTGCCGAGTGCGGCCCCCTTGATCGAGCCCTTGCTGTCGATGGCCAGCACTACCTCGGGCTCGGGGTTGTTCCAGGTCGAGATCGGATGCACGCCGATGTCGGCACCGGTGCCGACCGACGACAGGGGCGGCGCCTTGGTGAAGATCTCAGGGTCGGGGCCGATGCCGACCTCGAGATATTGCGACCAGGCGCCGCGCTCGATCAGCATCTGCTTCAGGCGCATCGCGGCGTCGGAGCCCGGCTTCAGGCCGCGCAGCTCGCCGCCGATCAGCTGGGCCACCGTGCCGCGGATGGCCTCGGCACGGCTGGGATCGCCCTTGCACTGCTCCTCGATCACCCGCTCGAGCATGCTCTTGACGAAGGTGACGCCGGCGGCCTTGACCGGCTGCAGGTCGCAGGGTGCGAGCAGGCGCGGTCGGCCGTTGCCCTCGCCGGCGATGCTGGCGGTGAGCATCTCGCCGAGATCGCCGATGCGCTGGCCGCTGGCGGCGCGAAGCGCGCCGGCCGGATCGTCGCGCTCCAGCAGCTCGGAGACGGTGGGGCCGACCTCGCGGGTGACGTCGTAGACGCCGTCCTCGCGCAGCGCCACGACGGCCGGGCCTTCCGGCAGCCAGGCGCGGCCGACGAGGGCACCGGCGAAGCGGTCGGCGGGCAGCGCGCGCTCGGGCGTGAGATGCTGGCGCATCTGGCGGGAACCTCCCTGGATTCGACTTGGCCGCACCTTAACGGGCCGATGGCGATCGTGCCATCATGGCCGGCATGAACATCGCCGACTTCGAAGCCTCGCTCGGCGGGCCGCAGCCGCCGGCCGGCCTGAGCCGCCCCCTGCTCGCCCTGTGGCACGCCGGCCGCGACGAGTGGGACGCCGCGCATCGGATCGCCCAGCAGCAGGAGGGCGATCCGCAACACGACTGGGTCCACGCCCACCTGCACCGCGTCGAGGGCGACCTCGGCAATGCCGGCTACTGGTACCGCCGCGCCGGCAAGGCCCGGCCGGCCGGCGACCTGCGCCAGGAATGGCGGGAGATCGTGGTGGCGATGCTGGGCTGAAGCCCGCCTACACCTCCGCCGCCCGCTTCCTCAGCTCGAACTTCTGCACCTTGCCGGTGCTGGTCTTGGGCAAGGGGCCGAAGACGAAATGTCTCGGCACCTTGTAGCGGGCCAGCTCCCGGCGGCAGTGGGCGATCAGGTCGTCGGCGGTGGCGGTCGAGCCTTCGCGCAGGGTGACGAAGGCGCAAGGGGTCTCGCCCCAGGTCTCGTCGGGGCGGGCCACCACGGCGGCGTCGATGACGTCGGGGTGGCGGTAGAGCGCGCCCTCGACCTCGATCGAGGAGATGTTCTCGCCGCCTGAGATGATGATGTCCTTGCTGCGGTCCTTGATCTCGACATAGCCGTCGGGATGCATCACCGCGAGGTCGCCGGTGTGGAACCAGCCGCCGGCGAAGGCGGCCTCGGTGGCGCCGGGATTCTTGAGGTAGCCCTTCATCACGATGTGGCCGCGCATCATGATCTCGCCAATGGTGGCGCCGTCGCGCGGCACCGGCGTCATGGTCTCGGGATCCATGACGTCGAGCCCCTCCAGCACCGGGTAGCGCACACCCTGGCGGGCCAACTGGTCGGAGCGGCCCTTGTGGTCGAGGGCAGCCCATGGCGGCTGCCAGGCGCAGACCGTGGCCGGTCCATAGACCTCGGTCAGGCCGTAGACATGGGTCACCTCGATGCCCAGGCGCTCCATCTTCTCCAGCACGGCGGCGGGCGGGGCCGAGGCCGCCGTCATCATCCGCACCTTCTGCGCGAAGGGCCGACGCTGGGCGTCGGTGGCGTTCACCACCATGCTCATGACGATCGGAGCACCGCACAGGTGTGTGACGCCGTGCTCGGCGAAGGCGGCGTAGATCGTCTCGCTGGAGATCCGGCGCAGGCAGACATGGGTGCCGGCCTGCATGCAGACGGTCCAGGGGAAGCACCAGCCGTTGCAGTGGAACATCGGCAGAGTCCACAGGTAGACCGGAAAGTGCGGCATCGCCCACACCTGCGCATTGCCCATGGCGTTCAGCCAGGCGCCGCGGTGGTGATAGACCACGCCCTTGGGATTGCCGGTGGTGCCGGAGGTGTAGTTGAGCGCGATCGCCTGCCATTCGTCGGCCGGCCACAGCGGCTCGAATTCCTCGAAGCCTTCCGCCAGCAGGGTCTCGTAGTCGGTCTCGCCCAGCCGTTCCTCGGGCCCGTCGTGCAGCGGGTCGATGATGTCGATCACCAGCGGCCGCCGCTCCAGCCGGGCCAGCGCCTCGCGCACCACCGGCGCGAACTCGCTGTCGGCGAGCAGCGCCCTGGCCTCGCCATGTTCCAGGACGAAGGCGATGGTGGCGGCATCGAGCCGGGTGTTGAGTGCGTTCAGCACCGCACCCGCCATCGGCACGCCGTGGTGCGCCTCCAGCATCGCCGGGGTGTTGGGCGCCATCACCGCCACGGTGTCGCCGGGCCCGATGCCGCGCTCGCGCAGCGCCGAGGCCAGCCTGCGGCAGCGGCCGCGCAGCTCGGCGTAGCTCCAGCGCAGGTGGCCGTGCACCACGGCGACGCGATCGGGATAGATGTCGGCGGCGCGCTCGAGGAAGCCGATCGGCGACAGCGGCGCGAAGTTGGCGGCGTTGCGGTCGAGGCCCGTGGCGTAGGCGCCGTGATCGGGATGCAGGGCGAAGTCGTCTCGGCCGGTCATGGTGTCGTCCCAGCGGCTGCGGGTCACATGCGGTACCCCGGGGGGCGTGATGGCGCCCGGGCTCGGCGGGCGTCAAGCCGCCGCCTTGCGGGCGCAGGTGACGCGGGCTAGGGCATGGCACCCAGATTTGGCCCGCCCCGGCGGATCCTTGCGCCCGCCCATCCGAGTGCCGCGATGCCCGAGCCGAGCCCGTCCGTGATCGTGCCCGTCATCCTGGCCGGCGGCTCCGGCACGCGGCTGTGGCCGGTCAGCCGGTCGGCCTTTCCCAAGCACCTGGTCGAGCTCTATGGCGAGGAATCGCTGCTGCAGGCCACGGCCCGGCGCGTGCTGCCGCTGGCGCCGCCGGAGCGGGTGATGGTGGTGGCGGCGGCGGGCCAGGCGGTGCTGGTGCGACGCCAGCTCGCCCAGCTCGATCCCGCGCTCTGCGGCCACATCCTGCTGGAGGCGCTGCCGCGCAACACCGCCGCCGCCGTCGGCATCGCCGCGCTGCATGCCGCCGCCACCTGGGGCGCCGACGCCGTCTTGTGGATCTGCTCGTCCGACCACCTGGTGCTGGCGCCCGACCGCCTGATCCGGGCGGTGGAGGCGGGCATCCCGGCAGCGGCGGCCGGCCATCTCGTCACCTTCGGCATAGCGCCGACGCGGCCGGAGACCGGCTTCGGCTGGATCGAGGCCGGCCAGCCATTGCCGGGCGGCGGCGCCCTGGCCGTGGCCCGCTTCGTCGAGAAGCCGCCGCTGGCCGAGGCGCAGGCCATGCTGGCCGACGGCCAGCACCTGTGGAACAGCGGCATCTTCCTGCTGCGCGCCGACGCGCTGCTGGCCGAGCTGGCGCAGCACGAGCCCGAGCTGAGCCAGGGGCTGCGCCTGGCCCACGCGGCGATGCGGGCCGCCGGCGGCCCCGAGGTGCCGGCCGACATCCTGGCCGCCCTGCCCTCGCTGCCGATCGACAAGGCGGTGATGGAACGCTCGTCGCGGGTGGCGGTGGTGCCGTGCGACCCCGGCTGGTCGGACGTCGGCTCGTGGCGTGCCCTGTGGGAGCTGATGCCGCGCGACGATGCCGGCAACGCCGTGCAGGGCGACGTGCTGGTCGTCCAGGCCGGCAACAACCTCGTCAAGGCCGAGCACCGGCTGGTGGCCGTGGCCGGGGTGAGCGACCTCACCGTGGTCGAGACCGCCGACGCCGTGCTGGTGGCCGGCAGGGACGCGCCGGACGCCATCCGCGAGGTGGTGGCGAGCCTGGTGCGGCACGGCCGCAAGGAGGCGGAGAGCCATGCCCGCGAGGTGCGGCCCTGGGGCCAGTTCACCTCGCTCTGGGACGGCGACAGCTTCAAGGTGCGCGAGGTGGCGGTCGACCCCGGCGGCCGGCTCACCCTGCAGCGGCACGAGCACCGCGACGAGCACTGGATCGTGGTCGAGGGCGAGGCGGAGGTGCGGCTGGACGGCGAGGTCCGCAGGGTGCCGGCCGGCGAGGCGGTGCGGGTGGCGCGCGGCTGCCTGCACCAGCTGCGCAACCCGGGCACGACGCGGCTACGGCTCGTCGAGGTCCAGTTCGGTGACCGGCTGGGCGACGATACGGTGCGGGTCGAGGAGAGTTGACCTAGGCTGCGCCAGCGACCGCCTGCACTCCGGTCAGCTCGGGCGGTGTGAAGCGGAAGACCTTTGCCGCCGGTGCATCCCGCAGGTCGAGCAACCGGCGGACCAAGCCAACCATCTCGCGCGGTCCCGCGATCTCGACGCTGCCGTCGCTCAGTGCCGCGGCCAAGCCCTCGTGCCCGAGCCAGACCCGGGAAAAGCGCGTGATGTCCGCGTGGATCTCAACGTCGGTATCGAAGCCCGGATCCTTCCAACAGACGTCGAGGTCGCCTTCGGCCGCCACCAGCCAGCGCAGCGGCAGGTTCCGATACGCCGGCTCCAGACCCAGGAAGGTGAACCGCACCACGAACCGGCTCTCCGGCAGCAGCCTGCGATCGATGGACGAGCGAAGCGCCCACATCAGGAAGCTGGGATCACAGCTCGCTGGGCCGATGCGGCTGCGCACGAACAGTGTCCCCCAGTCGCCCAGCTGGTCGATGATCGGGCAGAGGGCCAGGCCGGCGGTGCTCAGGCGATAGGACTGGCCACGGCCGCCGGACTTGACCTCTGCCGTGACCACGCGTGCGTCGACCAGGTCGCGCAGGCGCTGCGCCAGCAGGGTACGCGACATCAGCGGCACCCCCTTGTGGATGTCGTTGAACTGCGATCGACCGGCGCACAGCTCGCGCAGCACGAGCGGCGTCCACCGCTCCGCGAACACCTCGCAGGCCATGGCGACCGGACAGAACTGACCATATCCGCGCGGCATGGAGACGAGATCCTCCAGCTTCGCAACACCGAACGGTCCAATTACTGGACGAATCCTCGGCCGTTGCCACTCACAAGATTACTATCTTCCGTGCGTTTCGAGCCTATGTCACCCCTCCGTCAGGGTCCATTTCCTGAACTATGCGGCACGCTCCCAAAGGCGCAACCTGCGGGCTCGGGCCAGACCGGGCCGTTATGGGAGACGTCACATGGCATCGGCACTTCCTCTTTCGACCATAGGCCGGGCCGAGCGGGACTGGCAGGCCATCGCCGCCGATCTCGCCGAGCGGTTCAGGCCGGGCTGCAACGGGCACGACGCCGAGGACAGCTTCGCCGCCGAGAGCTACGCGGCGCTGAAGGCGACCAAGCTGTTCTCGGCCGGCGTCCCGATCGAGCTGGGCGGCGGCGGCGCCAGCTATCGCGATCTCGCGACAACGCTTCGCACGCTGGCCAAGGGCTGCAGCTCCACGGCGCTGGCTTTCGCCATGCATACCCATGTGGTGGCGCTCACCGTCTGGCGCTGGCGCCACGACAAGGCACCGGTGGAGCCGCTGCTGCGCCGCATCGCCGCCGAGGAGCTGGTGATGGTCACCTCGGGCGGCTCGGACTGGCTGCAGAGCGCCGGCATCGCCGAGAGGGTCGAGGGCGGCTTTCGGGTCACCGCCACCAAGCGCTTCGCCAGCGGCTCGCCATCGGGCGACATCCTGATGACCAGCGCCGTCCACGACGATCCGGAGAACGGGCCCACGGTGCTGCATTTCGGCGTGCCGCTGAAGGCGCCGGGAGTCACGGTCGTCGACAACTGGCGGGCGCACGGCATGCGCGGCACCGGCTCGGGGGACATCGTCATCGACGGATTCTTCCTCGCCGACACCGCGGTGGGGGTGCGCCGGCCGCAGGGCCGCTGGCACCGCCTGTTCCACACCATCACGCTGGTGGCGTTCCCGCTGATCTACTCCGTCTATCTCGGCATCGCCGAGGCGGCGCGCGACGCGGCGCTGGACGGCGCCCGCCCGCGCGCCAAGGGGCCTGACGCCGCCTCGCTGGCCGGTGCCGTCCAGACCGAGCTGCTGGCGGCCGAGCTGGCCCTGGAGGAGATGCTGCGGCTGGGCGACGAGGGCGAGCCGGGCCCGGCATCGACCGCCCGGCTGTTCGCCGCCAAGACCCTGGCGACGCGCGCCATGCTCCAGGCGACCGAGCGGGCGCTCGAGCTCGCCGGCGGCGGCGCCTTCCGCCGCGACCATCCGCTGGAGCGGCTGTCGCGCGACATCCAGGGTGCCCGCTACCACCCGATCGGCGAGGCGGCGCAGCTCCGGCTGGCCGGTCGCCACGCCCTGGGACTGCCGCTGGACGAATGAGCGGCGGCGGGCGCGCCCGGCCTCAGCCGGCGCGCACCTTGACGTAGCTGCCGGGTGCCGGCTCCAGCGCCGGCAGCCCGCCGGCGCCCGGCACCCTGGCATCGACCATAGCGCCGGAGCGCTCGGCGTTCCAGGCGGCCCAGTCGTTCCACCACGAGCCCTCGTGGTGGGTGGCGCCGGCCAGCCACTCCTCGGCGTCGGGCGGCAGCTCGTCGTTGGTCCAGTAGCCGTACTTGCCCGAGGCCGGCGGGTTGACGATGCCGGCGATGTGGCCCGAGCCCGCCAGCACGAAGCGCTTCTGGCCCTTGTAGATCTGCGTGGCGGAGTAGGTGCTCTTCCAGGGTGCTATGTGGTCCTCGCGCGTCGACACCCAGTAGACCGGCAGGCGCAGGCGGCCGAGGTCGACCGGCACGTCCTTCATGCAGATGCCGCCCGGCTGCATCAGCCGGTTCTCGTGGTAGAACCGGCGCAGGTAGAAGCCGTGCATCGCCGCCGGCATGCGGGTGTTGTCGGAGTTCCAGTAGAGCAGGTCGAACGGGAACGGGTCCTTGCCCATCAAGTAGTTGTTGATGACGAAGGACCAGATCAGGTCGTTGGCGCGCAGCAGGTTGAAGGTCGTCGACATCTCGGCACCGTCGAGATAGCCGCGCTTGGCCATCGTCGCCTCGATGGCCGCCAGCTGCTCCTCGTCGATGAACACGCCGAGCTCACCCGGATCCTTGAAGTCGACGAGGCTGGTGAAGAAGGTGGCGGCCTTGATGCGGTTGTCGCGCTTGGCGGCCATCCAGGAGAGCGTGCAGGCCAGGAGCGTGCCGCCCAGGCAGTAGCCGATGGCGTTGACGTCCTTCTCGCCGGTGGCGGCCCTGATGGCGTCCAGCGCCGCCAGCGGGCCTTCCACCATGTAGTCCTCGAACGATTTGTGGGCCAGCCGCTCGTCCGGGTTGACCCAGGACAGCACGAAGACGGTGAAGCCCTTGTCGACCGCGAACTTGATGAAGCTGTTCCGCGGCTGCAGGTCGAGGATGTAGAACTTGTTGATCCAGGGCGGCATGATCATCAGCGGCCGCTTGTGGACCTGGGGCGTGGTCGGCTGATACTGGATCAACTGCATCAGGTCGTTCTGGAACACCACCTGGCCCGGGGTGGTGGCGATGTTGCGGCCGATCTCGAAGGCGTCGAGGTCGGTCATCTTGATGGCGAGCCGGCCCTTGCCGCGCTCGAGGTCCTCCAGCATGTTCTTGAGGCCGCGCAGCAGGTTCTCGCCGCGCGTCTCCACCGTCAGCCGCAAGACCTCGGGATTGGTCATCACGAAGTTGGAAGGCGCCAGCGCGTCGACGAACTGGCGGGTGTAGAACTCGATCTTCTGGCTCTGCTTGTCGTCGGTGGCGCCGCTGTTCCTGGCCCGCTCCAGCAGGAAGCGCGACGCCAGCAGGTAGGACTGCTTGATGAAGTCGAACAGCGCGCTCTCGTTCCAGGCGGCGTCCTTGAACCGGCGGTCGCCGCGCTCGGGCACGATCACCGGCTCGGGCTCCTGGCCCATCATGCGCTGCGCCGTGGTCTGCCACAGGCGGATGTAGTTCTGCCACAGGTCGAACTGCGCCTGCACGAAATCGGTCGGATCGCGCATCAGCCGGGCGGTCAGCTCGAAGAAGGTCGAGCCCAGCTGCATCGGGTCGATGCCGCGGCCGTCGACCTCGTGCCGCTGGCGATTGAGGAAGTCCTCGACCAGCGTGCGGCTGCGCTCCGCGATCTCCCCCAGGATCTCGACGATCTCGTCCTGGTCGGGGACGGGCGCTTCTTGTTGCTCAGCCATTCATCCATCCCCTATCATTGTGGCAACGCGTGGTTCCTGCGCACCGTCGGGCAAGGCCCGGACGTCGCCGCGGCTGCGGTCGCACGCCGGACGGTGGTCATCGGAACACAGGCGCGATGGGTTCGGTGGCACCGAGAAAGCTTAGCGGGCATTCGTGAGCGTGCTCTTAGACGATAGCTGCATCGTCGCCAACCGCAGCGGATTGGCGCGGGGGCCCCTCGAGGCCGGTCTGGCCCTGGGACTGCTCGTCGCCGTATCGGCGTGCACCATCGGGCCGGACACCGGCCCCGATCCCGAGGTCGAGGCGGCACCCTACCCGGCCCTCTCCACCGTGCCGCCGCGGCCACGGCTCAGCTACTCCATCGAGCAGCGCCGCGAGATCGTCGACGCGCTGGTCTCGGACCGGGCCAATGCCCGCTACGACCGCTCGATGGCGCGCTACGAGGTCGGCCTCGACGAGACGGCTCCCGCCGGCCCGGTCCCGGCGGTGGTGCCCGAGCCGGTGCCGCCGGAAGGCGGCGTCGAGGCCCGGCCGGTCGAGCCGCCCGAGCCGGTGCCGCCGGGCGGCGGCGAGATCGCCGACCTCGCCATCCGCCAGCAGGTGCTGACCGAGCGCAACAACGGCCGGATCGCGACCTTCCTGCTGATTCTCGAGCGCCAGCTGCAGTTCAACCAGCGGGCCGAGGAGGCCGGGGTCGGGGTGCTGCCCGACACCGTGCAGCCCAGCACGCTGCCGGGCAAGCCGCCCACCACGGCGGCCCTGCCGGTGCAGGAGCAGCCGGCCGCCCCCGAGCGCGAGGATGCGCTGATCTACCTGCGCGAGCTCTTCGGCTCCGCCGGCGACGGGTCCGCCGCCGAATCGCCTGCGCCCGCCACGGTCGAGCCCGCCGCCGGGCCGGCCCCGGCGAGCGCGGTCGCCGCCGCGCCGCCGGCCGAGACCCCGGCGGCGATGCCGGCCGCCGGGCCCGTGACCCTGGCCTTCGAGCCGAGCAGCCGCGAGCTGCCCCAGGGCTACGAGGCGGCGATGCGCGCCACCGCCGAGGCCGCCCGCGCCGGCAATCGCCGGCTGCTGGTCGAGGGCCACGGCGCCTCGCCGGCGCTCGGCCTCGATCGCGCCCGCGCCGTGGCATCCTGGCTGATGCGCCTGGGCGCGCCGCCGGATATGGTGGACCTCAAGGGCGGCGGCGCCGGCGAGGATGTCATCGTCCATCTCCTTCCCGCCGAGGCCGCCTGACGGAAAATCCGGCGACGGGCGTGGCGGCCCGACGCCGCCCGCTCGTCGCCGTCACGCCCGATCCCCGATTTCGTGCCAGACTGGTACCGCCATGAAGCAGCCCGAGTTCCACCGCATCCGCCGCCTGCCGCCCTACGTGTTCGCCGAGGTGAACAAGATGAAGGCCGCGGCGCGGGCTGCCGGGCGCGACATCATCGACCTCGGCATGGGCAATCCCGACAAGCCGACGCCGCAGCACATCGTCGACAAGCTGGTCGAGGCGGTGCGCGATCCCAAGACCCACCGCTACTCGACCTCCAAGGGCATTCCCGGCCTGCGCCGGGCGCTCGCCGCCTACTATGCCCGCCGCTTCGGCGTGAAGCTCGACCCCGAGAGCGAGGTCTGCGTCACGCTGGGCTCGAAGGAGGGCCTGGCCAACCTCGCCCAGGCGATCACCGCGCCCGGCGACACCATCCTGGTGCCGAACCCGAGCTATCCGATCCACCCCTACGGCTTCATCATCGCCGGTGCCTCGATCCGCCACGTGCCGTTCGGACCGGGGATCGACCTGATGGCCGAGCTGGCGCACGCCGTCGAGCACTCGGTGCCGGCGCCCTCGGTGATGATCCTCAACTTCCCGTCGAACCCGACGGCGCTGACCTGTGATCTCGAGTTCTACCGCGAGGCGGTGGCCTTCGCCCGCCGGCACGAGATCTTCATCCTCTCGGACATCGCCTACGCCGAGATCTATTTCGACCGTCCGCCGCCCTCGATCCTGGAGGTGGAAGGTGCCTTCGACGTCGCGGTCGAGTTCAGCTCGCTCAGCAAGACCTATTCGATGCCGGGCTGGCGCATCGGCTTCGCCGCCGGCAACGCCCGGCTGGTGACGGCGCTGACCCGCATCAAGTCCTACCTCGACTACGGCGCCTTCACGCCGATCCAGGTGGCGGCGACGGCGGCGCTCAACGGCCCGCAGGACTGCGTCGACGAGATCCGCAAGGTCTACCGCGAGCGCCGCGACGTGCTGGTCGACGGGCTGACCCAGGCCGGCTGGCCGGTGCCGTCGCCCGCCGCCACCATGTTCTGCTGGGTGCCGCTGCCCGAGCGCTTCCGCCACATGGGCTCGCTGGCCTTCTCGAAGATGCTGCTGGAGGAGGCCGAGGTCGCGGTCTCGCCCGGCATCGGCTTCGGCGAGTACGGCGACGGCTTCGTGCGCATGGCGCTGGTGGAGAACCGCCACCGGCTGCGCCAGGCCGTCCGCAACATCCGCACCTTCCTGCTCCGCCACGACAATGCCGCCGGCATGGCGGCGCGCGAGGCGCCGGTGCGGGCGGTGGCGTAGGGCATGGCCCAGCCCCTGCGCATAGGCCTGGCCGGCCTCGGCACCGTCGGGGCCGGCGTCGTGCGCCTGGTCGCCGCCAATGGCGACCTGCTGGCGCAGCGCACCGGCCGGCAGCTGCGGATCACGGCCGTCAGCGCCCGCGACCGCGCCAGGGACCGCGGCGTCGACCTCTCCGGCCTGCGCTGGCACGACGATCCGCGCGGCCTCGCCGAGGATCCCGAGGTCGATGTCGTCTGCGAGCTGATCGGCGGCGCCGAAGGCCCGGCGCTGGAGCTCTGCCGCGAGGCGCTGGCCCGCGGCAAGGCGGTGGTGACCGCCAACAAGGCCATGCTGGCGGTGCACGGCGCGCAGCTCGCCACCCAGGCCGAGCGCGCCGGCGCGGCGCTGGCGTTCGAGGCGGCGGTGGCCGGCGGCATCCCGATCGTGAAGTCGCTGCGCGAGGGGCTGGCCGCCAACCGGGTGCGGCGGGTCTACGGAATCCTCAACGGCACCTGCAACTACATCCTGACCACGATGCGCGAGACCGGGCGCGACTTCGCCTCGGTGCTCGCCGAGGCGCAGGCGCTGGGCTATGCCGAGGCCGATCCGAGCTTCGACGTCGACGGCATCGACGCCGCCCACAAGCTGGCGCTGCTCGCCACCCTGGCCTTCGGCGGCCGGCCGCGCTTCGACGCCATCCACGTCGAGGGCATCCGCCACGTCAGTGCCCTCGACATCAGCTTCGCCGCCGAGCTCGGCTACCGGATCAAGCTGCTGGGCCTGGCGCGGATGACGCCCAACGGCCTCGAGCAGCGGCTGCATCCCTGCATGGTGCCGGCCTCCGCACCGATCGCCGCCGTCGAGGGCGTGTTCAACGGCGTGGTGGTCGACGGCGACTTCGTCGGCAACGTCGTCCACGAGGGCCGCGGCGCCGGCGCCGGCCCCACCGCCTCGGCGGTGCTGGCCGACCTCGTCGACATCGCCCGCGGCAGCCGGGTGCCGACCTTCGGCGTGCCGGCGGCGGCACTGGCCGACCACCCGACGGCACCGATGGCGGCGCATGTCGGCAGCTACTACATCCGCCTGCAGGTCACCGACCGGCCGGGCGTGCTGGCCGACGTGTCGGCGGTGCTGCGCGACCACGACGTCTCGATCGAGGCGCTGATCCAGCGCGGCCGCAACCCGGACCAGCCGGTGCCGATCGTGCTGACCACCCACGAGGCGGTGGAAGCGCAGATGACCGGCGCGCTGGACCGGATAGCCCGGCTGGGGACGGTGATCGAGCCACCACGGATGATCCGCATCGAGCGCCTTGCCGACTAGGGCGGGTTCGCTCCGCGAGGGGGAGACATGCGAGACTATCAGAGCGAGGATCGCAACCTGGCGCTGGACAGCGTGCGGGTGACCGAGGCCGCGGCCATCGCCAGCGCCCGGCTGATGGGCCGCGGCGACGAGAAGGCCGCCGACCAGGCCGCCGTCGACGCCATGCGCCAGGCGCTCAACGTGCTGGACATCGACGGCACGGTGGTGATCGGCGAGGGCGAGCGCGACGAGGCGCCGATGCTCTACATCGGCGAGAAGGTCGGCGCCGGCGGCGGACCCAAGGTCGACATCGCCCTCGACCCGCTCGAAGGCACCACCATCTGCGCCAAGGGCGGCCCCAACGCGATCGCCTGCATCGCCATGGCGCCGCACGGCGGCTTCCTCAACGCCCCCGACACCTACATGGACAAGCTGGCGGTCGGCGGCGGCCTGCCCGAGGGCCTGATCGACATCGACCAGCCGCCCTCGTGGAACCTGCAGCGGCTGGCCGAGGCCAAGGGGGTGGCGATCTCGGACCTCGTGGTGCTGATCCTCGACCGACCGCGCCACCAGCAGCTGATCGCCGACGTGCGCGCCGCCGGTGCCCGCATCCGGCTGATCACCGACGGCGACGTCGCCGGCGTGATCGCCACCTCGCGCCCCGAGACCGGCATCGACATCTACATGGGCAGCGGCGGCGCGCCCGAGGGCGTGCTGGCGGCGGCGGCCCTGCGCTGCATCGGCGGCCAGTTCCAGGGCCGGTTGCTGTTCCGCAACGACGACGAGCGCGCCCGGGCGCGCAAGATGGGCATCAAGGACCTCGACCGCGTCTACGGCCTCGAGGAGCTGGCCAGGGGCGACGTGATGTTCACCGCCACCGGCGTCACCGACGGCACCATGCTCAAGGGCGTGCGGCGCGTCGGCAACCGGCTGACGACGCAGTCGATCGTCATGCGCTCGAAGACCGGCACGGTGCGGCTCATCGAGGCCGAGCACAACGTCTCGGTGAAGACCGGCGTCGTGCCGCATTTCGGCGGCTGAGAGGTGGAGGTCGGGCGCAGCGCGCTCGGCAGGGCTTGGCGCCTGCGCAGCTGCGACGAGCGGCTGGCGCTGGCGCTGAGCCAGCGGCTCGGGCTCGAGGAGGTGGTGGCGCGGGTGATGGCCGGGCGCGGCATCGGGCTCGACCAGGCCGCCGACTTCCTCGAGCCGCGGCTGCGCTCGGCGCTGCCCGACCCGTCGCACCTGCTCGATCTCGACCGCGCCGCGGCGCGCATCGCCGATGCCGTCGAGGACGGCCAGAAGGTCGGCATCGTCGGCGACTACGACGTCGACGGCGCCACCTCGACGGCGCTGTTCGTCCGCTACCTGCGCAGCCTCGGCGTGCAGAGCCTCGTCGAGATCCCCGACCGCATCGCCGACGGCTACGGCCCCAACCGCCAGGCGCTGGCCCGGCTCGCCGCCGCCGGCTGCGGCCTCGTCGTCACGCTGGATACCGGCACCACCGCCTTCGCCCCGCTGGACGAGGCGGCCGAGGACGGCCTCGAGGTCGTCGTCATCGACCACCACGCCGCCGAGGACCGGCTGCCGCGGGCGCTGGCGGTGGTCAACCCCAACCGGCTCGACCAGCAGAGCCCGCTCCAGCATCTGGCCGCCGTCGGCGTCACCTTCGTGGTGACGGTGGCGGTGAGCCGCGAGCTGCGCGGCCGCGGCTTCTTCCGGCACCGGCCCGAGCCCGACCCGCTGCAATGGCTCGACCTCGTGGCGCTGGGCACGGTGTGCGACGTGGTGCCGCTGGCCGGGCTCAACCGTGCCTTCGTCCGCCAGGGGCTGAAGGTGCTGCGCCAGGGCAGCAATCCGGGCCTCGCGGCGCTGGCGCAGGCCGCCGGCATCGCGGCCGTCACCGAGGCCTGGCAGCTGGGCTTCGCGCTCGGGCCACGCCTGAACGCCGGCGGCCGCATCGGCCGCTCCGATCTCGCCGCCCGGCTGCTCGCCACCGACGATCCGGGCGAGGCCTCGGGACTGGCGCAGCGGCTGGACGAGCTCAACGCCCGCAGGCAGGCGATGGAGCGCGAGCAGCTGGCCCTGGCCGAGGCGGCGGTGGCCGATGCCGCCGCCGCCGGCGCGCCGGTGCTGGTGGCGGGCCACGAGCGGCTGCATCCCGGCATCGTCGGCATCCTGGCCAGCCGGCTGGTCGAGCGCTTCCACCGTCCCTGCTTCGTCGTCGCGCTCGACGGCCAGGGCATGGGCAAAGGCTCGGCGCGCTCGGTGCCGGGCTTCGACCTGGGTGCTGCGGTGATCCTGGCGCGCACGGCCGGCCTGCTGACGCAGGGCGGCGGCCATCCGATGGCGGCCGGCCTGTCGATGTCGGCGGCACGGCTCGGCGAGCTCGCGGCCTTCATGGCGGAGCGGGTCGAGGCGGCGACGCTGGCGGCACCGGGTGCTCCGGGACCGCTCGAGCTCGACGGTGCGCTGGCGGTGGGCGGCGTCACCTCGGCGCTGGCCCTGCAGGTCGAGCGGCTGTCGCCGTTCGGCGCCGGCAATGTCGAGCCGAGCTTCGCGCTGGCCGACGCCCGCGTCGTCGAGACCCGGCCGGTCGGCGACAGCCACCTCGCCTGCACGCTGACCGGTGCCGCCGGCGGCAGGCTGCGCGCCGTCGCCTTCCGCTCGCGCGGCACGCCGCTGGCCGACGCCCTGCTGCGCGGCGAGCCGCTGCGCGTCGCCGGCCGCGTCAAGGTCGACCGCTGGCAGGGCCGCGAGGGTGCCAGCTTCCACATCGAGGATGCCGCCGCCGCCGAGTGACGCCGCCGCGTGGGACCATAGCGGCGAGGCACGAGGCGAGCGCCGGCGCTTCCGGCGGGAGCGACGGCGGCGCGCCGGCCGGCCATTGCGGAGCGACCGGCCCGATCGAGGGGGCACGCCCGACGAGGCTCGAGCGACGGGGCCTACCGGCGAGCTCGTCTCGGCAGGGGCGGGGCCGGTCAGACGAGCAGCGACAGCGCGCCGACCAAGATCACGCAGGCGCCGGCCGCGATGCCGCCGAGCCCAGCCGTGGTCTCCCACCAGGGTGGCTTCGGCGGCGGCCGCGGATCGACCTGCAGCGGCCGCTCGGCCGCGTCGGGTCGCTCGGGCGGCGGCGACGCGACCCTCTGCGGCGGCGGGGTCCGGCGCCGCTGCGGCTTGGGCTTCGGCCGCATCACCTGGAACAGGGTCAGCACCGAGGTGGCGTCGTCGACGGCGCTGGCGCATTCCTTGACCATGCGTACGCCGTCGGCGTCGCTGCGGTCGGCCATGGCGCGGGCGAGCTCGAGCGCCGCCTCGCGGTCGTGCAGCACGGCCTCGATGACCCACCGGTCGCCGCGCCGAAGCTGAATCTCGTAGTGCACCGCCGCCAGGGCCATCGCCCGATCCCGGTCCGCCAGTCTCCGCTGCCGGCCATGATGCGGCATCACGGTAAGCGGGGCGTTAACCCGCTGGCATATTGATTCCCCCGCCGCCCGCCGCTACAGCAGCGCCGACCTCGCCCCCATCGTCTAGAGGTTAGGACATCGCCCTTTCAAGGCGGAAGCACGGGTTCGATTCCCGTTGGGGGTACCAACAATTCCGATAGCTCCGGCTCCATGCCCCGGGCCTTGTACGGCAGAGCCGGCTGTGACCATGCCGCAACGGCTGCGAGCGGAGGCGAGCACAGGGAACGGAGATCGCCTTTCGAGGGAGGCGGTCTCACCGACCCGTCACGATCCGGGTGCCATCCGTCGGTGGCGAGGACAGCCACGGCGTCGAGCGGTCAAGCCAAGCCGGAAGCGATTTCCAGGAGCCCGGGCGTACCGCAGACGAATCGGAGCCTGGTGTCGAGGCCGGCCGCCCGCCAGTCGATGGTCGTCCCGACGCCGAGCTGCTCCAGGCAGGGCAGCATGCCCAGTATGTCCCAGCTCGGAATGCCGAGGCCGATATACCCGTCGACCGCGCCCTTGGCGATGTCGATGAGCGAGACGACCGACGAGCCCGTCACACGGAACGCCACCTGCAGGTCGTTGACCACTGCGCCGAGCAGCCGCAGCCCTTCCTCCCGCGGAATATCCGGATGGATGCCCACGCCGACGGCCGCGCTGCCGCGGTCGAAGCCGCGCAGCGCCGGCAGCGGTCTGCCGTTCAGCGAGGCCGGCACGCCGCCGCCGGCGAACAGCTCCCCGCGCGCCGGCGCGTTCACGACGCCATAGGCCGGCGCGCCGTTCTCGAAGAGACCGATCGAGACACCCCAGTCGTTGCTGCCGCGAACGAAGTTGAAGGTCCCGTCGATGGGATCGATGACCCAAATGCGACCGGATTTGCCCTCGACGAAACTGCCTTCCTCACCGAACACGCCGTCTTCGGGGAAGAGACGGGTCAGTTGCTCGGAGATGAACCGTTCGACATCGCGATCCGCAGCCGTCACGAGATCGAGCGGCCCCTTCGACTCGACAGCGAGGCTGGAAACCCTGCGGAAATGCCGGAGCGCGATTTCCCCCGCTTCCCGGGCGATGTCCTGGATCTGGGAATGCTGATCGTTCACGATATTGCTCTCTCGAGGTATCAGATGGCCACGAAGCGCGTATGGACCGCGAGGTCGCCTCTGGTGTCGAGCCGGTACACATAATAGGCATAAGGTTCCGACACGACGCCCGGCTCGTGCTGCTTCGGCGCCAAGTCGAGCTCGATCTGGAATGCCGGGCTCCCACCCACGGCGCAATAGGCGCCGTTCCAGATCGCCTTGCAGGGACGATGAATATGGCCGGCCAGAATGACGAGCGGCCCGCGATGAGCCTGCACCATCTCTGCCAGTTCCGTCCTTCCGCCGACGAGCGCCATTCGGTCCAGCGATTCGATGCCGGATGGGAAAGGCGGATGATGCATCAGGATCAGCGTGGGCTCCGCACCGCCGCGGGCGAGCCGCCCAGCCAGCCAATCGAGGCTTTCCCGCTCCAGGGCACCCTCGACACGCCCCTCGATCAATGTGTCCAGCGCCAGGACGCGAAAGCCGCCGATGCGGGCCTCGTAGTTCAGGAACCCGCTGCCCTCGAAAGGCAGGCGCGCGCCCAGGGCGGCCCGCATCGCGGCGCGCCTGTCGTGATTGCCCGGCACCATGAAGACGGGAACCCCGATGGGAGCGAGGATATCGGCCAGCAGGGCATAGTCCTCGGCGGAGCCGCCGTCCGTGAGGTCACCCGTGAACATGACCGCTTCGAGCGCCGGCGTGAAACGGCAGATGTCGTCCACGATCCTGCGCGCCACGGCGGCGGCATCCATCCGGACCAGCTTCGTTTCCGGCCGCTCGGAGAAGACATGGAAATCCGATATGTGGGCGATCAGCATGGCTGACGAGACCTCGTTGGCGGCTGGGCGGTCTCCTGCGGAACAGGAACGGGCCGGCGGGATGCGGTGGCTGTCATCGGCGTGGGATCATCGGATGCCCGCCCGCATGAAGCTCTGCACGAACTGACGCTGGAAGATGAGGAACGCCACCAGCAGCGGCGCCACCGACAGCAATGTCGCTGCCGTCACCTTGCTCCAGTCGACCCCCTGCTCGACGGTGGCGAAGACCTGGAGCCCCACGGTGATCGGACGCGTCTCCACGGAGTTGGTGACCACCAGCGGCCACAGGAAATTGTTCCAGTGGTAGCTCACCGTCACCAGGCCATAGGCCACGAATGTCGGCTTGGCGAGCGGCACGAAGACGCGCAGCAGAACCTGCAACGCATTGGCGCCTTCGAGCCGTGCCGCCTCCTCCAGCTCCTTGGGGACGCTCTTGAAGGTCTGCCGAAACAGGAAAATGCCGAAGGCGGACGCGAGATATGGCAGCCCCATGCCGAGGATCGTGTCGCGCAGGCCGAGATTGGCGAGCGTGCGGTAGTTCTCCACCAGCAGGACTTCCGGCATGATCATGAGCTGGATGAGAACCAGCATGAACAGCGCTTCCGATCCCCGGAACGGGAAGCAGACGAAGGCGTAGGCCGCCATGGTGCAGACCACCAGCTGGCAGACGAGGATGAGCGTCACCAACAGGAACGTGTTCAGGAAGTAGCGCGGGAAGGGAGCCGCCGAAAGCACCTCGCGGAAATTGTCGAGCGTCAGCGGTGAGAAGAGCTCGAACCCGGCGGCATGCGACGGCATGTGAAACGCCGCCCAGAAGGCGTAGAGCAGCGGAGATACCCAGACGATCGCCAGCAGCCAAGCGCCGATAGCGGAGATCGTGAGCGGGTTGGCGCGCGTCGCGGTGCTCATCGATAGTGGACCTTCTTGTCGAGATAGCCGAACTGGACCAGTGCTATGAGTGCGAGCACGGCGAGGAGGAAAGCAGTGAGCGCGGCCGCATAGGCGGTATCCCAGAACTGGAAGCCCACCTGATAGATGTAGAAGAGAAGCAGGGTGGTCGCGTTGTTGGGTCCGCCCTTGGTCAACGCTATGACGTGATCGACCAGCCGGAAGGCGCCGATCAGCGCATTGACCATGACGAAGAGCGTGGTCGGCATGATGAGTGGAACCGTCACCCGCCGGAATGTCTGCCACGGGGTGGCGCCTTCCAGGCGTGCCGCTTCGAGCAGCGTCGGCGAAATCTGCTGCAGCGCGGCCAGATAGAAGATCATGAAGAAGCCGGCTTCCTTCCAGACCGTTATGACGATGAGCGCCCAGAGGGCAGTCCCGGGCGAGCCCAGCAGATTGTTGTCGCCGAGGCCGAAGAGCCCGAGGAGCTGGTCGACCGGCCCGTACCCCGGCGCATAGAAGAACAGCCAGATATTGGCGACCGCCACCATCGGCAGAACGGTCGGCGTGAAGTAGGCCATCCGTGTCAGCCCCTGCCCCCGGATCCGGGAGTTCACGAACAGCGCCATCGCCAGGGCGAGCCCCATCGATACCGGGATCGTGACCAGCGCATAGACGAGATTGTTGACGAGCGCCTGCCAGAAGACCGGATCGGCAATCATTCGCGTGTAGTTGTCGGCACCGACGAATACGGACGGCCGCCGTCCTTTCGGTGTCGAGAAGAGACTGTTGAAGACAGTGGCCAGGATCGGCTGATAGGTGAAGACCCAGAGAAGCACGGCGGCCGGAAGCAGCAACAAGCTTCCATGGATGAGATTGCGTGCGTTCTTCATGGCTCACCTGATGACGGATGCGGCGACACAATGGGAGACACGCGGCGCGAAGGCACCGCGTGTCCGGTCAATGGATCAGCGATAGGGCTTCAGGATGGTGTCGATTTCCGCCTGCGCGTCGGCCAGGGCCTGCTCGGCACTCTTGCTGCCGGTGAGTGCCGCCGCCAGCGCATCGTTGAGCACCTTCGTCGTGCGCGCATTCTCGTGCGTCGAGAATTCCGGAACGGAATCGGGGATCTGCCTCAACGCCACGGCTGCCTCCGGAACCTCGCCCACATATTTCTCGAGCGCAGGCGTTTTCCAGGAGCCGTCGCGTGGCGCGACATATCCGGTCTGCAGGCTCCAGTCGGCCAGAATTTCGTCGGACGTCAAAAACTTGATGAACTCGAAGGCGGCCGCCTTCTGCTCGTCGGACGCGTCCTTGAAGATGTAGAGGTTGCCGCCGCCCAGGACCGAAGCCGGCTTCGGGTTGCCCGGGAAGGGCGCAACGCCGAAGTCGAAGCTCGCATTCTTGCGGATGTTGGCCAGATTGCCGGTGGTGTGCCAGATCATGGCCACTCGTTCGGCGAGGAAGTCGGCGGGCGCGGTGCCCCACTCGAAAGTGCCGGACGGGTGAATGCCATCCACCTTCGAAAGGTCCACCCAGAACTGGAGAGCCTCGACCACCTTCGGATCGGTGAGATAGGTCTCGGTGCCCTCGTCGTTCATCAGGCGTGCGCCATTCTCGGCCGCGAGCGCGCCGAAGAGCCACTGGGCCGAGCCGACATTGCCGGGAATGCCGACGCCCCAGCGCGTCACCTGGCCGGAAGCGTCCTTGGCGGTCACGGCCTTGCCGGCGGCCACCATCTCGTCCCAGGTCGTCGGATATTTCTCCGGGTCGAGGCCGGCATCCTTGAATGCCTGCTTGTTGTAATAGAGCACGGCCGTCGAGCGCTGGAAGGGTACGGACCAGAGCTGATCCTCCATCTGGGCGCTCTCGAGGTAGGCCGGCATGAAGCCCTTCACCCAAGTCTTGTCTTCATCGGACTCGATGAAAGCGTCGAACGGCTCGATTATGTCCTCATCGTAGAGGGTGAAGATGTCGGTAGCGAGCAGGACGGCGAGGGCTGGCGGAGTGCCGGCCTTGGCGGCAGTCAGGGCCTTGGTCGTCGTGTCGTTGTAGTTACCGGCATAGATCGGTGCTACATCGATATCGGGATTGGCTGCCTCGAATTTCTCGACATAGCCATCGATAACCTTCGACACCGGCCCACCGACCTGGACCGGATAATAGAAATCGATCTTGGTCTGAGCCAGGGCCGATGCCGATCCCAGCATCAGAAAGGAGAGACCAGCCACGGTCATCTTACAGGCGTGTCGTCTGTTCATTCGCATGGGATAGATCCTCCACTCAGTTCGGTCGCATTGGCGGCACGTCGTCACGACGCAGCCCTGTAGTCTTGTCGAAGAAATGCATGGCGGCCGGATTCCATGTCAGCCCGACGGTCGCGCCGCTCTGCAACGAAGGCCGGCCCGGAACGCGCACCTGGAGCGACTGCGCGCCGATGCGACAGGACAGGATCGTATCGGCTCCGAAATACTCGCTGGACTGGACCGTCGCCGCCTCGCCGCCGTCGGTCAGATGCAGGTGCTCCGGACGGATGCCGAACAGCAGCCCGGCGGACGGGGCGGCCGTCGTGAGCACACGCCCTCCGCCGGAAATGACGGTGCCGTGCGCCCCGTCCGCCATATCGAGAATGTTCATCGGCGGCGTCCCGATGAACTGAGCCACGAATATGGAGGCGGGCTTCTCGTAGAGATCGGAAGGTGCGCCGCCCTGTTCCACGCGTCCCTTGTTCAGCAGGATGACCCTGTCGGCCATGCTCATGGCTTCGGTCTGGTCGTGCGTCACGTAGATCATCGTTATGCCGAGCCGCTTCTGCAGGGAGCGTATTTCGCTGCGCATCCCGGCGCGGAGCTTGGCATCGAGGTTCGACAGCGGCTCGTCCAGCAGGCATACCGGCGTTTCGGAGATCAGCGCCCGGCCGAGCGCGACACGCTGCTGCTGCCCGCCCGACATCTGGCTCGGCCGCCGCCCCAGGAGCGGCTCCAGGCCGAGGAGCTCCGCCGTGCGCTTCAGACGCTGCTGCTGGTCGGGTTTCGGCACGCCGCGAACGGACAGTCCAAAAAGGATGTTGTCGGCCACGGTCAGGTGCGGGAACAGCGCGTAGGACTGGAAAACCATCGACAGGTTGCGCTTGGCGGGCGCGAGGGCCGTCACGTCGCGCCCGTCGATCCGGATGGAGCCGGAGGTGACGTCGTCGAGGCCGGCGATGAGCCGCAGAGTGGTCGACTTGCCGCAGCCGGACGGCCCGAGAAGCGCCACGAACTCCGAGTCCTCCGTGCGGAAGCTGACATCGTCCACCGCTCGGAACGAGCTCCAGTCCTTCACCAAATTCTGGACCGATATCACCGACACCGCAGGCTCCCCTCTCTGGTGCTCAGACGAAAATGAACTTGGCGCGCAGACTGCCGGGCAAGGACCGCACATGCGCGCGTGTCGCGTCGCCCGTGACGATGTGATCGACGCTCTTCAGCGGCCCGATCACCGACAGTGCGGTCCGGTCGAACTTGGAATGGTCGGCAACGACGATGACGGTCTTCGCGACCTCGATCATGGCCTGCTGCACGGCGCCGATCTGCGGGCTCAAGGTGGCTATCAGGCCCCTTTCGACGTCGACGGCGGTGACGCTCAAGATGGCCTTGTCGACGCTGAAGCGGCGGACGGCGTCGACCGCCATCGGCCCGCCCGTCGAACGGTTCACATCGATGTATTCGCCGCCGATGAAATGGACGTTGCGCGCGCCTCCGGCGACCAGCGCCGCCAGCGTGTCGGTTCCATTGGTGACAAAAGTGAGCGATTGGCGTCCCGCGAGGTGCTTGCCGGCCTGCAGCGACGTGGTGCCGCTGTCGATCAGCACGGCATCGCCCTCGACGACCAGATCCGCGGCGGCGGCGCCGATGCGGCTCTTCTCCTCGACGTTGGTGATCTCGCGGATCGGCGTCACATAGTCGCGCGTCGTCTGGTTGATGATGGTCGCGCCGCCGTGGGTCCGCTTCAGGAGCCCCCTGGACTCGAGCTCGTTCAGATCGCGCCGCACGGTTGCGATCGAGACACCGAGGGCATCCTTCAACTGCTGCGCGTCGGCGAAAACTTCCAGCCGCAAATGGCCGAGCAGGCGCGCCTGCCGCTGCGCGGCGGACGTGAATTCGCCGACTGTCAGGCTGCTCTCCACGCAAGGCCCTCCCATAGCCTTACAAGTGCGTGCGCGTTTGCAATCAAATTATGCTCTTTTTGAATCTTGTCAACAGGTATGACGTCTACGTTACGATGTATCTCGCCCATCCGGGTTGTGCAAAATTTCCTAAGATGATCGTTTTCGCTCAAGCTGGCGCGTGGAACGGTGCGACCTCGCCGAGCGATACGGCCTGACGGCCTCCTGGCCTCGACCAGCTCGCCCTCGAAATCGTCGAAGGGCCGCCGGGTCGAAGGCCGGCGCTCAGTCGGAAAACAGCGCGGCGTGGCGGGCGGCGACCTCGGGAAGAGCCGCCAGGATCTCGCTCAGGTGGATGCGCAGGGCGGCGGCCGCCGCGTCGGCGTCCCTGGCGTCGATCGCGGCCAGGATGTCGCGATGCTGGCGGATGAGCAGGCCCAGCGACGAAGGGTTCGGCAGCGTCAGGTGGCAGACCCGCTCCAGGTGGGACTTGATGTCGCCCATCACCTGCCAGGCCGACGGGCAGCCGGCACCCTCGGCGATGGCGGCGTGGAAGTCCTCGTCGGCGCGCTGGAACTCGTAGTGCTCGCCGAGGCGCGCCGCCCGCTCCTGCACCTGCAACAGGTAGTCGAGCCGCGCCCTTACCCGGGCATCGAAGCGCTCGCAGGCCCGGCGGACGACCGCCGTCTCGAGCGATTCCCTGACGAAGCGGGCCTCCAGCATCAGCGAGGTCGAGATCTTCACCACCGTCGTGCCGCTGCGCGGCTGGATGTCGACGAGCCGCGCCCGCGCCAGGGCGATGAAGGCCTCCCGCACCGGCTGGCGCGACACGCCGTAGCGGTCGGCGGTGTCCTTCTCCGACAAGGTGGCGCCCGGCAGCAGCTCGAGCGTGACGATGGCCTTGCGGATCTCGCGCTCGATCCGGCGAGCGCTCGATTCCGAGCGCTCGGGCGACGGAGCGACAAGGAAGTCGTTCAACACAATTCGGAGGCGCTCCATCGAGCCTGATCAATTGACACGCTCCATCTACCATACTAGGCAGCAATCTGCCATACCAAGGGGAGGCCGGCAGCGTTGCGCATCGCAACTGTCGAATATTTCAGGCTGCGATACCCGCTGCCGAAGGCCTATGGCGACGCCAACGGCCTGAAGTCGGCGCGCCAGACCTGCCTGATCCGGCTCCGCACGACGGATGGCGTGGAAGGCTGGGGCGAGCTGTTCGCCCGGCGCGCCGGTGCCGACGACTGCCGGGCGGCGAGCGAGCTGGCAGTCGGCAGCCCGGTGCTGGCGAGCAACCCGCTGGTGGAGCGCCTGAAGGCGGTCAGCCTGAACATGGCGGCGGGCTTCGAGATCGCGCTCTGCGACATTCGCGGCAAGATGGCCGGGATGTGCCTGGCGGACCTGCTGGGCGGCCGCTTCCGGGATTCCCAGCCGTCCTACGCCTCGCTGCAGAACGTCTGCGAGGACGAGGACGTCGCCGCCGCGGCGGTGCGCGAGGCGCATCTGGCGATGGAGCGCGGCCACACCTCGCTGAAGATGAAGGTCGGCTGGCACGCGCCGGCCCGCGACATCGCCTGGGTGCGCCGCGTCCTCGACGCCCTGCCCGAGGGCGTGCCGCTGGCGATCGACGCCAACCGGGCGCTCGACATTCCGGCCGCGCGCCGTTTCATCGACGAGCTGACCGCCACCGGCCGCATCATGTGGTTCGAGGAGCCGCTCAGCAAGGCGTGGCCGGAAGGCTATCGCGAGCTGCGCCAGGGCTGCGGCATGGCCATCGCCGGCGGCGAGAGCATGGACATGGCCATGCTGCGGCAGGTGATCGCCTCCCGCGCGATGGACATCGTCAACCCGGACCTCGTCGGCCACGGCGGCATCGCCAACATGCAGCACCTGTTCGCCTTGTGCGCCGCTCACGGCGTCCGGCTGGTGCCGCACGTCTTCGACGGCCAGCTCGTGCGGGTGGCGACGCTCCACCTGCTGGCGGCCCAGCCCGACTGGAGCGAGCGCCAGAGCCCCTACCGCGCCTCGCCGCTCGAATGCGACATCTCCGACAATCTGCTGCGCGACGACCTGCTGGAATCGCGGCTCGTGCCGGATCGCGACGGCTGCGTGCCGGTGCCGATCGGCCCCGGCCTCGGCGTGTCGGTGAACGAGAGGCTGCTCCGGCGCTACGGCGAGCAGCTGGCGGCTTAGCCGGTATCCACGATCGGGAGGCTGGAACGGTCATGAAAAGTCTGATGGCGCTGGCCCTCGCGGGCTCGCTGATGTCCACGACGGCTTTCGCGGGCACGCTCACCGTCTGGACGCGCATGTCGGCCGAGGGTGCGAAGCCGATGTTCGACGCCTTCGAGAAGGCGCATCCCGACATCGACCTCGAGGTCGAGTACATCCCCGGCGGCAAGAACCACATCAACAAGCTGATCGCCGCCGTCGCCGCCGACACGCCGCCGGACTTCACCACCCTCGACGTCGTCGCCACCGAGGCCTTCGCCAATCTCGGTGCCTTGAAGCCGCTCGACGAGATCATCGCCAGCCACCCGGCGCTGAGCCTCGACCAGTTCCCGAAAGGCCCCACCAGGACCGGCCAGTTCGACGGCAAGCAGTACGCCGTCCCGTTCGGCGGCGACGGCTCGTTCGTGGTCTACAACAAGGCGATCTTCCGCGAGCGCGGCCTCGATCCCGAAAACCCGCCCAGGACCTGGGACGAGTTCACCAAGGCCGCCCAGCAGCTGACCTTCGACCGCAACGGCGACGGCCAGCCGGACGTCTACGGCATGCTGTTCGTGCCCTCGATCCCGTCGCTCGCCACCTTCCACTGGCTGCCCTACCTGTGGATGGCCGGCGGCGACGTCATCGACCGCGACAAGGGCGAGTTCGTCTTCGCCAGCGACGCCGGTGCCAAGGCACTCGGCTTCCTCATGGATCTGCACCTGAAGGCCAACGCCGTGCCGCCCTCGGCGATCGGTGCCGCCGGCGACTCCGACTACCTCGTCGACTTCCTGCAGGGCCGGGTGGCGATGACCTTCGCCGGCGGCAGCATCACCCAGCGCGCCAAGCGCGACGCGCCCGATCTCGAGCTCGGCATCATGCCGCATCCGTCGCCCGATGCGCAGACATCCGGCACCTCGTTCTCCGGCGGCGACAATGTGGCGATCATGGCCGCCATTCCCGGGGAGAGGCTGAACGACGCCATCACCCTGATGGAGTGGCTGGTCTCCAAGGACGGCCAGTCGAAGTGGCTGGAGACCAAGTTCTTCCGGCCGGTGCGGCTCGACATGCTGCAGGACCCGCATTTCGAGACCAATCCGCTCGAGAAGCAGGCGCTCGAGGCCTATTTCTCGGCGCACGAGCCGCCGGTGACCTCGCACTATGTCGAGGTGCAGCAATATCTGCGCGACGCCTTCGAGGAGGTGTCGTTCGGCATGGCCGACCCGGCGACGGCGCTGGGCAAGGCACAGCAGCGCGCCAATGCCCTGATCAAGCGCAGCGGCCGCATGTAGCGGGCCATCGGCTGCCGGGGATGCCCGGCAGCCGGTCGAGCCATGTCCACCGCAGCCCTCAGCACGGCGAGCCGGCACGACGGCGGCGGCTTCTCCGCCGTCGTCGACCGCCTGTCGGGCTATGTGCTGACGGCACCGGTGCTCGCGGTGCTGGTGCTGCTGATGGCCTACCCGCTGGGCTATGCGGTCTGGCTCGGCTTCGTGCAGTGGAAGCCGGGCGCCAGCGTCTGGATCGGCGTCGACAACTATGTCCGGCTGTTCACCGATCCGCTGTTCTGGAACGCGCTCCGCAACACCGTCTTCTACACCTTCTGGAACGTCACGCTGGGCACGGCGCTGTCGCTGGCGCTGGCGCTGCTGATGAACCGGCCGGGCATCGCCGCCCGCCTGCTCAGGCTGTCGGTGTTCATGCCGGTGATCGTCTCGACGCCGGTGGCGGCGCTGGCTTGGCTCTGGCTGTTCGACGTCGACTACGGCCTGATCAACCGCACCCTCATCGACCTCGGCATCGTCGCCCGTCCGGTGCCGTGGCTGAACTCGCCGTTCTACTCGCGATGGTCGATGGTGATCGTCAACGTCTGGCTGGGCACCGGCCTGTCGGCGATGCTGTTCCTGGCGGCCCTGCAGGGCGTGCCGAAGGAGCTGTACGAGGCCGCCACGCTCGACGGCGCCAATCCCTGGCATTCCTTCAGGGCGGTGACGCTGCCGCACATCCGGCCGACGCTGGTCGTCGTGATGATCATCAAGCTGATCGGCTCGTTCAAGACCTTCGACCAGATCTTCATCATGACCGGCGGCGGCCCGCTCTACCGGAGTGAGACCATCCTCATCTACCTCTACCGCCAGGGCTTCGAGTATTTCGACTTCGGCTTCGCGGCGGCGGTCGGCATCGTCTTCCTCGTCATCGTCGCGGCGCTGAGCCTCGGCCAGGCCCATGTGCTGAAGGACCGCCGCCGATGAACGGCCACCGCCTGCGGCAGAAGGCCGGACACCTGGCGATGAGCGCCCTGTGCCTCGCCGTCGCCGTGGTCTGGAGCGTGCCGTTCGGCTGGATGATCAGCACGGCCTTCAAGCCCAATGCCGAGATCTTCAAGCTGCCGCTGCACTGGATTCCCGAGCAGCCGACGCTGGAGAACTTCACCAAGACACTCTCCGCAGCACCCTTCGGCACCTATTATCTCAACAGCGCCCTGGTCGGCGTGACGACGACGCTGCTGGTCCTGCTGATCGCCTCGATGGCCGGCTACGCCCTGGCGCGGCTGAAGTTCACCGGCGGCAACGTCATCCTGGGGGCGCTGCTGTCGACGACGATGATCCCGTTCCAGGTGATGCTGATCCCGTTCTTCATCCTGATGACCTCGCTCGGCCTCGTGAACACCCGCAGCGGCCTCGTGCTCGCCTATCTGGCGCTGTTCCTGCCGTTCTGCGTGTTCATGTTCCGCGCCTACTACGCCAACTTTCCGCGCGAGATCGAGGAGAGCGCCAGGATCGACGGCTGCTCATGGATCGGCGTCTACTGGCGGGTGGCGCTGCCGCTGGCCAAGCCGGTGATCGCCGCCGCCGGCATCTACACCTTCATCGAGGCCTGGAACGAGTTCTTCGTCGCCCTGATCCTCACCAACCGCGATGCGATGCGCACGCTGCCGGTGGGCCTGGCGCAGTTGCAGAACGACGTCTACGGCATCAGCTGGGGCAGCATCATGGCGGGATCGGTGCTGGCGGGCGTGCCGGCCATGATCGTGTTCCTGATCATGCAGCGACAGATCGTCTCCGGCCTCACCAGCGGGGCGGTGAAGGGCTGACCGGCGGGCTCATGCGACGGGGCTCCCTTCGGCCAGGACGTCGAGCAGCTCGCCGGTGCCATCGACGACGACGAGATCGGCCGCGGCACCGGGGACGATGCGGCCGCGCTCGGCCAGGCCCAGATAATCGGCGGGCAGCATCGACAGCCGCCGCGACGCCTCGGCCAGCGGCAGGCCGATCCGCACGAGGTTGCGCAGCGCCAGGGCCATGGTGAGGGCGCTGCCCGCCAGCGTGCCGTCGGCGAGCCGGACGCAATCGCCGCGCTTGTGGGTCAGATGGCGGCCCAGCCGGTACTCGCCGTCCGGCATGCCGGTGGCCGCCACCGCGTCGGTGATGCCGTAGAGCCGGGGAACGGCGCGCAGGGCCGCCAGCACCGTGCCTTCCTCGACATGCAGGAGATCGAAGATCATCTCGGCCCAGTCGCCATGCGCCAGGGCGCAGCCGACGGCACCCGGCTTGCGGTGCTGCAGGCCGGTCATGGCGTTGAACAGATGGGTGAAGCCGGCCGCCCCTCGCGCCAGCGCCGTCCTGGCCTGGGCATAAGTGCAGGTGGTGTGGCCGATCTGCGCCCGGCAGCCCAGGCGGCACAAGGCCGCCAGTAACAGGCCCTCCGGGTCGATCTCGGGCGCCATGGTGGCGACCCGCACCGGAGCGATCGCGGCCAGCTCCGCCACGAGGTCGAGGTCGGGCGATATGGCGTGCGGCGGCTGGGCGCCCAGCGCATCCGGGCTGATGAACGGGCCTTCGAGATGCGCTCCCAGCACCCTGGCGCCGCCTCGCTCGGGGGCTTCCACCACGGCGGCGATGCCGCGGAAGGCGGCGCGGATGTCGTCGGCGGGAGCGGTGACGGTGGTGGCCAGCAGCGAGGTGGTGCCGTGGCGGGCATGGAAGCGGCTCATGGTCCGCACCGCGTCCTCGCCGGTCATGCAGTCCGCACCGCCGCCGCCGTGGACGTGCAGGTCGACGAAGCCGGGCAGGACGAAGCGGTCGTCGCGGGCATCGTCGCGGGGCTCGATCGACCGGATCGCGGCGCCGCAATGCAGCCGGCCCGAAACCCAGCCCGTGGGCGTCAGGATGCGGCCCTCGACCGTGCGCATCAGCCGGCCTCGCGCGCCCGGCGCAGGTCGCCATGCGTCCGCCCCAGCCGCTCGCGCGCCGCCTCGATGTCGAGGCCGTCGAGCAGCAGCACCGCCAGCGGGATGCTGCGGTCGGCCTGCTGGTAGGCGGCAGCGGCCGCCTCCTCGGCGGCACCGGTGATCACCTGCACGATGCGCTGGCCGCGCCGCACCAGCTTGGCGTTGGTCGCCACGACATGCACCATCAGCCCGTCATAGACCCGGCCGAGCTCGATCATCAGCTGGGTCGAGAACAGGTTGAGCGCCATCTTCTGCGCCGTGCCGGCGGTCATCCGGGTCGAGCCCGAGAGGAACTCGGGGCCGGTGTGCAGCAGCACCGCCAGCTCGGCCTCCTCCAGCAGCGGCGCCTGCGGATTGTTGGCGAGGCCTATGGTCAGGGCGCCGGCGGCGCGCGCCGCGGCGACGGCGCCGCGGGTGAAGGCGGTGGTGCCCGAGGCCGCCACGCCGATCACCACGTCGGACGGGCCGGGCACATGGCCGACGACGGCGGCGGCACCGGCCTCGGCGTCGTCCTCCGCACCCTCCTTCGATTCGACCAGGGCGCCGATGCCGCCGGCCATCAGGTAGATCAGCCGCTGGTTCGGCCAGCCGAAGGTCGGCCACAGCTCGACGCCGTCCTGCACGGCGAGCCGGCCCGAGGCGCCGGCGCCGACATAGATCAGCCGGCCCTCGGTGCCGAGGCGGGCCGCCGCCGCCCGCACCGCCTGGCCCAGCGCCGGCAGCGCCTGGCGCACCGCCATGAAGGCGCCCAGCTGGTTGTCCAGCATGGTGGCCAGCGATTCCTCCGTCGGCCACCTGTCGGCGGCACGGTAGCGCTCCAATCGGCCTTCGGTGTCCAACAAAGGGCTCCTTCCCACCGGTGGCGCCGACAGATACCAAAGATGCCGCCAGTCCGCTCGGATCATGGAGGGGTGCGATGACGTCGCAGATGCTCGTCGAGACGCGCGAGGCACCGGAAAGGGTCGAGGCGATGCTGGGCCGGGACGAGGCCGCCTACGGCGCGCTGGCGGGCCGGCTGGCCGACCGGCCGCCGTCCTTCGCCGCCACCGTGGCGCGCGGCAGCTCGGATCATGCCGCGACCTACCTCGCGGCCCTGCTCGGCATCGGCGGCGGCCTCGCCACCGCCTCGATCGCGCCGTCGCTGGTGACCCGCTACGGCGCCCGGCTCCACCTGAAGGACGCCCTCGTCGTCGGGCTGTCGCAATCCGGCGCCGGGCCGGACGTGCTGGCGACCATCGAGGCGGCGCGGGCGGGCGGTGCCGTCACCGTCGCCATCGTCAACGCCGAGGGCTCGCCCGTCGGTGCGGCCGCCGAATACCTGCTGCCGCAGCGCGCCGGGCCGGAGCGCAGCGTCGCCGCCACCAAGAGCTTCATCCTGACGCTGGCCGTGGCGGCGAGGCTGGTAGCGAGATGGCGCGGCGATCCCGGGCTGGCGGCGGCGCTGGAGCGGCTGCCGGCGCATCTCGACAAGGCCCTGGCCTGCGACTGGTCGGCGGCCCTGCCGATGCTGCAGTCGGCCCGCAGCCTCTATGTCGTCGGCCGCGGCCCGGCGCTCGGCATCGCCCAGGAGACGGCGCTGAAGCTCAAGGAGACCTCGGGCCTGCACGCCGAGGCGCTGAGTGCCGCCGAGGTGCAGCACGGGCCGCGGGCGGTGATCGGCGAGGGGTTCCCGGTATTGGCCTACGGCCTCGCCGACCCTGGCGGCGAGGATGCGCGGGCCTTCGCGCGCGATGCGCTGGCGGCGGGCGCCAGCGTGGCGGTGGCAGCACCCGGCGACGGGGCAGGCGGCCTGCACCTGCCGCTGCCGGAGCCGCTGCATCCGCTGCTCGATCCGATCGTCGCCGCCCAGGCGTTCTACGTCTTCGCCGAGAGCCTGGCCCGTGCCCGCGGCCATGATCCCGATCGGCCACAGGGCCTGCGCAAAGTCACGCGCACGCTCTGAGATTCGACACCGCCGTCGACTTTCTGCTCTAAGCTTTCGGGCGCTGCTGCGGCCTCGCCCGCGGCAGCGGCGGACCTCGTGCCACGATGAACGGATAGACTGCCATATGGATCGGATCGTCGTCACCGGCGGCGTGCCCCTGCGCGGCACCATCGAGATCAGCGGTGCGAAGAACGCGGCCCTGCCGCTGCTCGCCACCGCGCTCCTCACCGACGAGCCGGTGTCGCTCGAATCCGTGCCCGACCTCGCCGACACCGCCTCCATGCTGCGCCTGCTGCAGGTGCTGGGCGTCGAGGCGCGGCACCTGGCGGGGGCACCCGGCCGGGTGACGCTGCACTGCCCCGAGGTGATGAGCACGACCGCACCCTACGATCTCGTGCGCAAGATGCGGGCCTCGGTGCTGGTGCTGGGCCCGCTGGTCGCGCGCTGCGGCAAGGCCTCGGTGTCGCTGCCGGGCGGCTGCGCCATCGGCACGCGGCCGATCGACCTGCATCTCGCCGGCCTCGAGGCCCTGGGCGCCGAGATCGAGCTCGACGGCGGCTATGTCCATGCCAAGGCCCCCAAGGGGCTGAGGGGCGGCACCGTGCAGTTCCGCCAGCCCTCGGTGGGTGCCACCGAGAACATCCTGATGGCCGCGAGCCTGGCGCGCGGCGAATCGGTGATCGTCAACGCCGCGCGCGAGCCCGAGATCGTCGACCTCGCCGAGTGCCTGAAGGCGCTGGGGGCGGTGATCGAAGGTGCGGGCAGCAGCGAGATCCGGGTTCAGGGCCAGCCGCGCCTGCAGGCCGGCACCCACCGCATCATGGCCGACCGCATCGAGGCCGGCACCTACGCCATGGCGGCCGCCATCACCGGCGGCGAGATCGAGCTGCGCAACGCCACCGTCGACATGCTGGGCCAGGCGCGCGAGACGCTCGAGGAGGCCGGCGTGTCGCTGCGGCCGGTCGAGGGCGGCTTCGTCGCCGGCCGCGCCAACGGCATCCTGTCGGGCACCGACGTGATGACCCGGCCGTTCCCCGGCTTCGCCACCGACCTGCAGGCGCAGTTCATGGCGATGATGTGCGTCGCCGACGGTGCCTCGATGATCACCGAGACGATCTTCGAGAACCGCTTCATGCACGCGCCCGAGCTGTCGCGCATGGGTGCGCGCATCACCGTGCACGGCGGCTCGGCGCTGGTGCGCGGCGTGTCCTACCTCAAGGGTGCGCCGGTCATGGCGACCGATCTGCGCGCCTCGGTGTCGCTGGTGCTGGCGGCGCTGGCGGCCGAGGGCAAGACCGAGATCAACCGCATCTATCATCTCGACCGCGGCTACGAGCGGCTGGAGGCCAAGCTCTCGGGCGTGGGTGCCGGGATCGAGCGGGTCTCCTAGGCTTCAGACGGCCCGCCGACCGCGCAGCATGGCGATGTCGGCGGGACCGACGAGGCCCACGACCCAGGCCAGCCCGAGATAGAGGGCGAACAGGCCGGCGAGCTCGACCAGCAGCGCCGGCCCGTCGGTGGGCGCCAGCCAGCCGACGAGGCCGACGGCGAGGCTCAGCAGCACCGAGCCCACGGCGACCCTGGGCGCGACCAGCACGCCCAGGCGCCTGCGCACCGCGACGCCGACGCTCGCCGCCGCCACGCCGAAGCCCAGCACCGCCGACAGCGCAGCACCCGTGGCGCCCAGCCACGGGATCAGCGCCAGGTTGAAGGCGGCCGCCAGCACGACGGCGACCAGCAGCCGCCTCGCCCCGGTGTCGGCGGCACCGGCACCCAGCAGGATGGCCTGCAGCGAGTTCAGCAGCGTGAAGCCCAGGCCCTGGGCGAAGATCAGCAGCGCCAGCAGGTGGCCGCCCGGCCGGTAGGCCTCGCTGAACAGCAGGGCCAGCACCTCGCCGGCATTGGCGGCGATGAGCGCGCAGGCCGGCAGCACCAGCACCAGCAGGAAGCGGGTGGCGCCCAGCACCATCGGCCGCGCCGCGACGACGCCGCCCGTGCTCAGGGCATGGCTGATCATCGGCACCAGCATCGAGGTCAGCACGAAGGCCAGCAGGTTCGGCACGCGCGCCAGGTTCAGCGCCGCCGCGTACTCGCCCCGCACCACCGGATCGAGGCGGCCGTCCAGGGCGTTGAGCGCCCAGAGGTCGAGGGCGAGGAGGCTCTGGATGCAGAGATCCGCCAGCGCCGTCGGCAGGGCTAGGCGGACGATGGCACCGCGCTCGGCCATGGCCGGCTTCAGCGACACGAGGCCCACCTGCGGCAGCAGCGCCAGCACGCCCACGACCGAGGCCAGGGCGTTGACCACCAGCGCCGCCCCGATCGAGGTGAAGCCGCCCGCCAGCATGGCCACGGTGCCGACGACCTTGCCCAGCCCGTACACCATGGCGACGATGCCGCTGGCGCGGAACTGCCGCCGGCTGTTCAGCACATGCACCAGCACGCCGTAGAGTGCGAAGAACGGCAGGTCGATCGCGGCGATGCGGAACAGCCGGGCACCGTCCGGCACGTGCAGCAGCCGCGCCAGCAAGGGTGCCGCCAGCCACATCGCCGCCAGCGCCACCAGCGACACCAGCACGGCCAGCGTGATGCCGGTGGCCTCGATCAGCCGCGCCCGGTCGGGGCTGCCGGCGGCCAGCTTCGAGGTCGCCTGGGGGATGCCCAGGCGCGTGATCAGCTCGATCGCCAGCAGCGTCGCGTAGATGACGCCGTAGATGCCGTAGGCGGCGGGGCCGAGGCCCCGCGCCAGCAGCATCACCATCAGGTAGCTCGACAGCGTCAGGGCGAAGAAGCCGCCCATCTGCCAGATGGCGTCGCGGGCGGCACGGGCACCGCCGGCGCGGGGCGCGGCCGCCCCCTGCTTCACTGCTGCCATGCCGGGGTGCGGCCGAGGATCTGCTGGAGGCGTGCGACGTCGGGGGCGAGGTGCTCCTGGAGGAACTGGCGGGCGCGCGGCTCGAGCGTGGGCTTGCCGCCGGTGTTGAGGCCGACGATCCACCACGCGACGGCGGCGGTCAGCCTCGGCGGCAGCAGCCGGCGGGCGAGGCTGCGCAGCGGGTTCCGCTGGGTCAGCAGCGACGCCAGCCGGCGCGAGCGCGGGGCACCCGACTTGTTGAATACGCCGCTGGTGTCGATCGGCACCGCCGGATCGACGCCCAGGAAGGCGAACAGCTCGCGCATCACCGCCTGGGGATCGCGCACGAGATCCTCGAAGAACAGCACCAGCACGCGGTCGCGGCCGAACACCTCGATGAAGCGGCGTGTCGGCTCGGCGTAGCGGCCGCTCTCGACATAGCGCCACAGCGCGCCGTAGCCCTTGGCGCGGCGCTCGGGCTCGGCGGCCAGCGCGTCCCAGAACGGCAGCGTCTCGCGGCCGTCGCGCAGCAGGTGGGCATATTGCGAGAACGCCTTCTGCACCGGGTCGCGCAGGATCAGCACGATGCGCGGATCGCCCAGCCGCCGGCGGATCGCCTCGGCCGACTGCGGATAGGCGAAATAGGACGGCGAGACGTCGCCGACCGCCGCCTGGTCGCCGGCCTCGGCGAACTGCGCCACATACTCGTCCCAGGTGGCGCACAAATCCTCGACCGCCCGGCCGTCGCCGGGGCCGGCCGAGTTGGCGCGCACGGCATCGGCGGCGAAATGGTGCAGCTCCTTGCGCCGCTGCGGCAGGTAGACGTCGGGGTGCTGCGCCAGGTACTGCCAGACCGAGGTCGTGCCGCACTTGGCGGCACCCACGACGACGAAGTTCGGCAGCCTCGCCGCCATCAGCCGACGGCGGCCGCGACGCGCGCCGCCGGCAGCAGCTGCGGCAGCGCCTCGCCCTCGAACCAGGCCGGCGCGTCGACCCGCAGCAGGGCCAGGATCGAGGCCGGGATGTCGACGATGTGGCCGTCGACCGCCCCGCCGCAGGAATCGACATGCGGCCCGCGCGCCGCCAGGAAGGCCAGGGCGCGGTGGTTGCCGGTGTAGTAGGGCGCGATCTCGTAGCCGGCGGGCCCGTGCACCTGGCCGCAGCAGGGACCGGAGAGGTCGCGCAGCACGCGCGCCTCGTTGTCCCAGCCCACCACGAGGTCCGGCAGGTGCCTGCGCTCCGGTCCGGCGAACGCGTCGTCGACCAGCGTCACCCGCTCGGCGGCGAGCACGCCGTTGTCCGGGTTGACCAGGGCCCGCATCTCGGCGCCCAGGGTCTCGAGCAGCCGCTCGCTCTCGCCGCCCGGCGCCACGATGCCCTGCGGCTCGCGGCCCCGCAGGTTGACGCGCAGATAGGCCTCGTTGGAGTTCGGGATCGGGAAGATGCTGGTCCGGCCCCAGTCCATGCCGGCATTGACCCAGCCGGTCGACAGCCGGTGCTGGATGTCGCGCGGCAGGCAGCGGGTGATGGCGCGGCGGACCGGCATCGGCACCATGCCGCGCACCTGCTTGAGCAGGCTCTTCTTCGAGCCGCCGCCGCCGCTCTCCTGCGAGGCGTAGAGGCCCATGCGGGCCAGCATCGGCGGCAGGTGATGGGTCGCCGAATAATTGGGCCCCATGCCGTCGCCCGAGGTCACCAGCACGGTGGTGCGATCGTCGACCGCCTGCAGGATCTCGCCGATCGCCCGGTCGACGGCGACATAGACGTCGCGGATCGGCGTGGCCATGCCGGCGACGCCGCCCGCGGGGTGGCTCGGATAGTGCGGGTCCTCGGCGTGCCAGAGATAGTGACCGGCGCCGTGGGGCTCGGCGAAGGTGACGAACAGCATGTCCCAGGGCTGCTCGCGCATCAGCCAGCGGCTGACCTCGGCCTTCTTGGTGGCACCGGCCACCAGCCTGTCGCGGAAACCGACGAGGTCGGCCGGCACGCTGGTCAGGCGGCTGTGGTCCGGCACCGGATAGGGGCCGAACTGCCGCAGGATGTCCTTGAGCAGGCCCGGCGGGGTCGAGCCCGGCTCGCCGAACCAGGTCCAGGTGCCGTACTCCAGCACCTGCTGGCCTTTGAAGCCCGGCAGCGGCCAGTCCATGAAGGCGTCGAGCACGATGCAGCGGCGGCCGGCGTCGTCGAGATGCTTCCAGAACGGCGGCCTGGCGCACCAGGCGGGCGAGGTGCGCTGGATGCGCTGGTCGCCGGCGCGCACCTGGTAGGCATGGTACATGCCGTGCCCGCCGGGGGTGACGCCGGTGTAGATGGTGGGCCAGGCCGAGACGTGCATGACCTCGGCCGTGGTGCGCAGCCGCGTCCACAGGCCCTCCTGGCGCAGGCGCGCGAAGGTCGGCAGGTGGCCCTGGTCGGACCAGCGCTCGATCAGCTCGGCGTCGGCGCTGTCGAGGCCGATGAGCAGGACGCGTCCGGTCATGGCCAGGGCGTCACGCCGCCAGCCTCGCGGACGGCAGCAGCTCGCCGATCGACACCTCGCGGCGCTCGGCGTCCGACCGCTTGCCGGCCTCGAGCATCGCGATCGACCAGACATTGTCGGCGGCGGCGGTCTCGGCCACCATACCCTTCTGCACGGCGTCGCGCAGGCTGTCGAGGATCGAGGTGGTGCCGCCGTTGGGATAGGGCGCGTCGTCGCCCTTGGGCACGGCGACATTGCGCACCGGCATGAAGAACCGCGCCCCGCCCTTGCGCAGGAACACGTACTTCCGGTTGGTCCAGATCGCCCCCTTCTCGCCCTCGACGAACATCGAGAAGGCGAAGCGATGCGAGCGCATGGTACCGAGATATTGCAGGTGGACGTCGCCGAAGCCGATGATCGCCTCGGTGCTGCAGCGGCCCTTGTAGTCCGAGGCCCAGGGCGTGCGCCACGCCTTGGCGAAGATGCTGTCGGGCCGGCCGAACCACATCCGGAAGGAATCGAAGTGGTGGACGGCGATGTCCTGCAGGTGCGGATAGTCGAGCTCGGCCATCCACGGCCCCTCGCCGGCGGCCGGCTGGCGCCGCCGGTCGATCACCGTGCAATGGTCGACCTTGCCGATCGCACCCTCGTCCAGCAGCTTCTTGACCGTGCGCTCGGCCGGCCAGAAGCGGTACTGCTCGGCGACGATCACCTGCTTGCCGAGCTGGCGCGCCCGGTCGACGATCGCCAGCGCGTCCTCCAGCGACGGCGCCAGCGGCTTCTCCACCAGCACATGCATGCCGGCTTCCAGGCAGCGGATGGCGTGCTCGCGGTGCAGGCGGTCGGGGCTGACGATCAGGGCGGCGTCGGCCGGCCGCTTCGCCAGCGCCTCGTCGAGATCGGCATGGAAGGTGCAGCCGTCGCCGGCCATGCCCTTGGCGGCGGCGAGGTTGGTCGGATCGGGCTCGACCAGCGCGACGCAGGTGGCGTCGGGGTAGGTCTTGACCAGCTGGACCCAGTGCCGGCCACGGATGCCGGCGCCGATCTGCAGAATCTTCACCGTCACGAAGCGCTGGTCCCCCTAAGTGCCGCTCGACCGTTGCCAAGGCACTCCGCTCATATGCGATGGCTGCCGGATCGCGAAGTGCCGAAGCACGGTCGGCGCCACATCCAGGATGCCGGCGCCCTCGGGTAACGTCCCGGCCACCATACCCGGAGCTGCCACAATAGCGAAACCCGGACCGGCGTGCGTGCCGGGACGGGGATCGGGCGAGGCCCCCTCGACCAGGCCGATGCGCGGTGAGGACAGCGCCGTGATCGGCGCCTCGCGCGACCAGTGGACGACGAGATCGGGCAGCCGGTCGCGGCGCGGGCCGGGAAAGGCGGTGTCGGAGCGGAGGATCCGCGTCACGGCGGGCCGGCCGGTCGACGGGTCGACCAGCTCGCCCAGTGCCGTCTCGATCTCGGACAGCACGGCCTCGTACTCGGCACCGGGCTCGACGATGCCCTGCGGCTCGCGGCCCTTCAGGTTGATGCGGATGCAACCCTCGAGGTCGGTCAGCAGGCACGACGCCCTGGTCCGCGACCAGTCCATGGCGGCGCTGTCGACGCGCTTGGCCAGCTTGTCGCGTAGCGCCGTCGGCAGCATCCGCGCCAGCGACTTGCGGAAATCCCTGGGCAAAAGGTCGCGGACGATCTTGACCGGGTCGAAGCCCTTGGCGGCTCTCGGCCCGTCGGCGGCGGTGGGGCCCGCCGGCACGTCGCTCGACACCAGCATGCCGAGCCTCGCCAGCACCTGCGGCAGCAGGTGCCATCCGGCGCGGTTGACGCCGATGGCGTCGCCCGAGACCACCAGCACCGCCACGCCGGGCCCCGCCGCCTCGACGATCCGGCCGATGGCGCTATCGAGCGCCTCGTAGACAGCCAGCAGCTCGGGCTGCTCGTCGGGCGCCCGCTGCGAGCCGTCGGCCGGCGGGCGCCAGCAATAGTGGGCGGCGGCGTGGGTCTCGTCGAGCACGGTGACCAGCACGTCCCAGGGCCGCGACCGCATCAGCCAGCGCGTCGCCTCGACCCGCGCGTCGAGCGCTTCGGCGAGGCGGCCGGCCATGTCCTTGCCGTCGAGCGCCATGAAGCCGATGTCGTGGGCCTCGAGGCCGAGCGGATAGCGGCCGACCGCCCTGGTCAGCTCGTCGACGGCATTGCCGGTGGGCCCGAGATATTGCGCCCAGGTGCCCCAGTCGAGCGCCAGGGCGCCGGTGAAGCCGGGCTCGGGATGGGCATAGGGCGTGTCCAGCACCGAGCAGCGCAGGCCGGCGTCCGACAGCAGCTTCCAGAAGGTCGGGCGGCCGTACAGCCCCTCGGCGAAGCGCTGCCAGCCCTGCACGCCGGGGGCGGGCTGGAAGGTGAAGTAGACGCCGTGATCGCCGGGCGCCGCACCGGTGTAGATCGACGGCAGCGGCGAGACGTGCAGGTCGTCGGCGGTGGTGGCCAGCTCGCCGCTCGCACCCTCGGCCATCAGCCGGGCCAGGGTCGGCAGCCGGCCGGCCGCCGCCCAGCGGCGGATCAGCGCACCGTCGCCGAGCTGCAGGCCCAGCACGAGCAGCTTGGGCGCTTGCGCCATCTCAGGCCCAGCCCCGCACGATGACGACCGAGGCCGCCAGGATGACCAGGGCCGCCGCCATGTTGACGTAGATGGCGATGGGTGCCCGGTGGTGGCCCCATACCGCCTGGTAGAGGATCATCCAGAGCACCAGCAGCAGCTTCAGGCCGATGGCACCGCCGCCCGGCATGTCGAGGAAGGACAGCGTGACGAGGTCGCCCAGGCCGATGCCGCGGTAGTGCAGCATGTAGAGCCCGGTCGGCACCAGCACGGCCAGCGCCGGCCAGCCCAGGGCGCCGAGATAGACGCTGCGCTCGCGCAGCATCTCGGCGGTGGCCGGCGGATCGATCGCCTTCAGCGCCGGGCCGGCGAACAGCGACCATACGAGCATGTGGCCGAGCCACAGCGACATGGCCAGGAGATGCAGGGTGATGCAGAGGCCGTAGAGGGTCATGGCCGGGCCTCAGCGCAGCAGGTGGGCGGACAGCGCCACGACGACCAGCCCGAGGGCGAGGCCGGCGTAGCCGACCGGCGGCGACGCCCGCCTGGCATAGAGGTGATGCAGGCCGACCAGCAGCAGCACGACCACGAGCTTGGCCCACATGACGCCGTCGAGGCCCACCGGGCCGATGGCGAGCAGCAGGGCACCGCTCAGGATCATGAAGGCCAGCATCGCCCAGCCGACCAGCGGCCAGGGCAGGCGCAGCCGCCAGGGGACGATGACGTGCGGCCAGCGGGCGGCGGCGACCACGCCGAGATAGCGCCGCACCTCGTCGGGAGCGAAGCGGCGGCTCAGCGCCAGTCCCATGATCGCCCACAGCAGCAGGTAGCCGATCAGCAGCACGGCACCCACCAGGTGCGCGAAGGCAGCGAGCTGATAGAGCCCCATCCCTCAGTTCCTGCCCCGTCCCCTGCCGGCGAGCACGCGCTCGCATGCGGCGAGATAGCCCCGCGCGGTATCGTCCCAGCTCGGCAGCGGACCGGCCGCCGCCTTCTCGCCCATTGCCGCCAGCCGGGCCCGGTCGGGCCGGCCGTCCAGGAAGGACTGCCATCGCGCGATGGTATTGTCGAACAGGAAGCCGGTCTCGCCGTCGGTGACGATCTGGCGCACCCGCCCGCTCGGGACGCTGGCGACGGCCCGGCCGACGCCAAGATACTCGGGAATCTTCATCGTGGAATAGCCCAGGGCGCCGCTGGCGAAGGCCTTGGCGCTGTAGGGCGCCAGGCACAGGTCGGCGGCGGCGATCCACACCGGCACCAGCGCGTGCGCGAGCCGGCCGTGGAAGACGATCCGGCCCCCGCCGGCGGCGGCGATCGCCTCGTACTCGGCGCGCCGCGGCCCGTCGCCCACCACATGCAGCTCGAGGTCGTCGCCGTCGCGCGCCGCGACCGCCCGCACCGCCGCCTCGAGGTCGTGCGTCTCGTCGAGCGTGCCGACATAGAGCAGGATGCAGCGGTCGGATGGCAGGCCCAGCCGGCCGCGCGCCTCGTCCTGGGGCATCGGCCGGAAGATCCCGCGGTCGAGCCCGAGGCCGACGACGACGATCCGCCCCTCCTCGACGCCCCACACCCTGGCGATGTCGGTCTTGAGCTGGTCGGTCTCGGCGATGACCAGCGGCGCCTGGCGCAGCGCCCGGCCGGCCAGCACCCGGCCGGCCTCGACGCGCAGCCGCTTGAGCAGGCCCGCCGCCTCGTGCCTCGCCGAGCTCGGCACGACGTTCTCGACCGGGATGCCGGCGCCGCCGGCCTTGGCCGCCACCGCCGAGAGATGGCCGGACAGCAGCCAGCTCTTCTCGAGGATCACGTCGTATCGCCCCGCCGCCTCGACGGCGAGGCGCCGCAGCCGGCACAGATAGCCGGCGAAGCCGCCGAGCGACATGCCGCGCATGGCGGAATCGTCGAGCGAGCTCGCCGGCCGGCTGCCGGGGTCGATCTCGATCAGCGGCAGGTCGGCCGGGGCGTGCGGGTCGAGCAGGTAGCGGAAGGCCAGCGTCACGTCGGCATAGGGCCTGAGCGCCCGGCTGAGGCTCAGCACGTTGCGGCTCGGGCCGACGCCGTCCATCAGGCCGTGGCCGGCGACGAGGTAGAGGATGCGCAGGCGGCGGTCGGTCATCGCGAGGCGCGCGCCAGGCCGTAGATCTCGGCGACCAGCGCCTTGAAGCCGTCCCAGCTCAGATGCCGGTCGGCATAGCCGGCGGCGGCCGCTGCCAGCCGTGCGCACTCGTCCGGCTGGCGCAGCAGGCGGGTCAGGGCGGCGGCGAGGCCGGCGGCGTCGGGCTCGGCGAGGCAGGCGATCCGCTCGTCGAGCACGCAGGTATGGGCCTTGATGCGGGTGGCGACGATGGGCCTGCCCATGGCCAAGTAGTCGAAGAGCTTCAGCGGAAAATTGTCCCCGTAGCTGCGCGGCGAGACCAGGATGCCGGCGAGCCCCAGATAGAGCGGCACCCGCTGGCGCGGCTGGCGCTCCAGCAGATGGACACGGTCGGCGACCGCAGGGGACACGAGTGCCGCCGCCGCCGCGAGCTCGCCGTCATCGGCGGCACCGACGCACACCAGGTGCGCCCCGGGCATCGCCGCCAGCGCCTCGTTCGCCGCCCGCACCAGCAGGTCGACGCCCTGGTAGGAGGCGAAGTTGCCGCCATAGACGACCACCGGCGCTCCCTCGGGGATGCCCAGCTGGCGCCGCAGCGCCGCCACCGCCTCCGGCGGCGCCGGGTCGAGCTCGGCCGGGAAGCGCCACTCGCGCACCGTGGCGGCGGGTGCCGCGGCGCGGGCATGCTCGCCGAGACCGGCGCTGCAGATCACGCAGCCGGCCTTGCGCAGCAGCCAGCGCTCGGCCGCCTCGAGCGACCGGCGCAGCGGCGGGGCGCCCAGCAGGCCCTTCCGCGCCAGCTGCTCGGGGATCGAGGAGGCCATGTCGTAGACGATCGGCGGGCCGCCGCGGCCGCGCAGCAGGGCGGCGAGGAAGCCCGTCTCCTCGACGGCGTGGACGACATCGTAGCGCTCGCGCCGCAGCCGCCGGACGAGGTCGCCGGCCATCAGCAGGTCGAGCAGCACCTTCTGCGGCGAGAAGCCGACCGCGACATGGCGGAAGCCCAGCGGATTGCCCACCCGCTCGACGCGCACGTTCGGGATGTCGACCGGCTCGCCGATCGGGAAGGTCAGCACGTCGACCGACCAGCCGAGCTCGCTCAGGGCACGCAGGACCTGCCGCACCGCGATCGGCGTGCCGCGGTCGGTATAGAAGGGCTGCGGCTCCAGCAGCAGGGCGCGCGGCGCCGCGCTCGTGTCGGGCGCCACCTAGGAGGGCCGCAACGGAAGTTTCGACGGGAGCGCGCTCACAGCAACTGCGCCGCGCCCTTCCAGTAGGTCGAGGCGATCGAATCCAGCGCCTTCTTGCCCCACCGCTCCAGCCTCGACTGGGCGAGCTCGGTGCGGAAGGGAATGGCGCCGCCGGTGAACAGCTCGCGGTCGGGACGGCGGCGCGCCCGCTGGAACTCGCGGCGCTTGCCCATGATCGAGCCGAAATTGACGATCACCCAGCCGGCCGCCCGGCCCCACTCCATCAGCCAGCCCTTGCGCAGCACGATGACGAACTGGCTCAGCTCGTAGAGCAGCAGCATCGGGCTCAGCACGATCAGCGAGCGCAGCGAGTAGGTCTTGAGCAGGAAGATCCAGCGGTTGCGGATCAGGCAGAACACCCGCACCGGCGCATAGACGCCGTTGCGGCGGATCGACATGCCCTCGGTGCCGAGCCCGTGGAAGACCTGGGCGTCGGGCACGGCCAGCACGCTGAAGCCGCGCGCCCGCATCCGCACGCCGAAGTCGTGGTCCTCCATCTGGTAGAAGAAGTCCTCGTCGAACGGCGCCGTCTCGCCCATCCGCTTGCGGTCGAGCAGGAAGGCGCAGGTGACGCAGGAGCCGACGTCGATCGGATCGCCGCCCAGCTTGTCGACCGGCTCGTTCTGGGACAGGAGCGTCATCAGCCCGAGGAAATGGCTGCCGGCGCCGGCATACTGCACGGTGTCGCGGCGCCCGGCATAGATCACCACCGGCATGGCGATGACGGCGTCGGCATCCTCGTCGAGCGCCTGGCCGAGCCGCTCGGCGCAGCCGGGCGTCAGCGTCACGTCGTTGTCGATGAACAGCACGCGGTCGGTGGTCGCCGCCTGGATGCCGGCATTGCGCGCGGTACCGGGCCCGCCATTGTCGCCGCGCGCCACCACGCGCACCTGCGGGAAGTCCTTGCCGGCCACCGCCAGGCTGGCGTCGGTCGAGCCGTTGTCCACCAGCACGATCTCGGCGAACTGCTCGGCCAGGTCGACGGCGGCGCGGAGCGTGGCCGGCAGGCAGCGCTCACCATTGAAGTTGATGATGCAGAGAGTGGGCTTCATGCCCGTCACGTGTTTGCTCCGCCCGGCCCGCACAAGCCGGGAGCCCGCGCCTCAGGCCGGTCCGCCCGCTCGGACCGCATACCGTTAGACGACATCGGGGCCCTCATAATCCAGCCGGCGCCGGGAGTCAGCCGCATTCGGTCCGACGAGCTGGTACGCCATACGGTTTTATGCCCCGGCAATGGGCAAGGATGCCATCGGGTTCCGACCCAACTTAACCGAAAATAGGAACGACACAATTGTTACACAACGCCAGGGACAGCGACATCAACGGCCAACAAGCCGAGCGCAGTTTCCGCCCTGGGTATCAAGGGACGTCGACTTGGGCGCGGCCGCAGGGCCGCGCCCCTTCTTTTTTCGACGCCGCCGACGACGGTGATCGCCACCGCCTCAGCCGGCGCGCATACCCTGCCGCACCGCCAGCGCCTTGAGCGGCGGGATGGAATCGAGCGCGCGCAGCATGGCGCCGCGCAACGCCTTCGCCGGTGCCACGTCGTTGGAGAACAGCCGGTTCAGCCCGTCGGTCAGCCGCAGCCGGCGCTCGTTGTCCCACCAGCGCGCCCGCTCGTAGGCCAGCAGGAGGCCGGGATCGCCGAGGTCGCGGCCGCGCGCCCGCGCCCCGGCCAGCAGGTCGAACAGCACGCCGATGTCGGCCACGCCCATGTTGAAGCCCTGGGCGTGGATCGGATGCACGCCGTGGGCGGCGTCGCCGACCAGGGCGACACGCGGTGCGACGTAGCGGCGGGCATGCTGGGCGCCCAGCGGCCAGACGGCGACCGGGCTCGCCAGCGCCAGCTCGCCCAGCACGCCGCCGATCCCGGCGTCGAGGGCGGAGAGGAGATCGCGCGGCGGCAGGCCGGCGAGCCGCCGGGCCTCGGCCTCGGGCTCGACCCAGGTGACGCCGCAGCGGCGGCCGGTCAGCGGCAGCAGGGCCAGCGGCCCCGACGGCCGCAGCCGCTCGCGCACCGCCTCGCCGTGCGGCCGGTCGTGCGCCACCACCAGGGCGATGGCGGCCTGGCCGTAGCCGAGGCGGTCGACCGGGATGCGCAGGAGCTGGCGCAGCCGCGACGCCCGCCCGTCGGCGCCGATCGCCAGCGGGGCCTCCAGCGTCCGGCCGTCGTCGAGCAGGATCGAGACGGCATCGGTGCCGCGGCGCAGGCCCGCCACCCGCCCGGTCACCCAGGCATCCGCGCCGGCGACGGCCAGGAAGTCCGCCGCCAGCGCGCGGCGCAGCGGCCGGTTCTCCACACCCCAGGCGAAGGTCGCCACGCCCAGCTCCGCCGGGCTGTAGAGCACCGACGAGCCGCTGCCGGCATCGCGGACCTCGACGCGCGTCACGGGCTGGGCGATCGGCGCCAGCGCCCGCCACAGGCCCATGCGCTCGGCCACGCCGCGGCTGCCGCCCAGCAGCGCCAGCGTGCGGCCGTCCGATGCGTCGTCGACGGCGTCCGGGCTGTCCGGGTCGACGACCCGCACCGCGAGGCCGGCGCGCGCCAAGCCGCCGCCGAGCCACAGCCCGGCGTGGCCGGCACCCACGATCACGACGTCGACGTCACCCATGACGGCGAGGAGTGCCCCAGCCGCCGCGCGCCGTCCAGCGGCGGCTCAGGCCGGGACGGCGGTCAGCAGGATGGCCTCGGCCGGATCGCTGACGCGCTTGAGGATCGCCGCCTTCAGCTTCATCAGCGCCCGGTGCTCGATCTGGCGCACCCGCTCCTTGCTGATGCCTAGCCGCACGCCCAGCTCCTCGAGCGTCTTGCCCTCCTCGACCAGCCGGCGCTCGTGGATGATGGTGCGCTCGCGGTCGCTGAGCTCGGCCAGCGACTGGGCGAGCCAGCGCGAGCGCGCCCTGGCGTCGTGGGTCTCGGAGGTCACCTGCTCGGGATCGGGCCGCTCGTCGGCCAGGAAGTCCTGCCAGGCGTCCTCGCCGGACGGGCTGATGGTGGCGTTGAGCGACTGGTCGCCGCCCAGCATCCGCATCTCCATGTCCTCGACCTCGTGGATGCCGACGTCGAGCTCCTCGGCGATCCAGGCGCGGCCGGCATCGGTCATCATGCCGCCGCGGCCGTCGTCGATGCGGGCGCGCAGCCGCCGCAGGTTGAAGAACAGCGACTTCTGCGCCGCCGTGGTGCCGGTGCGCACCACCGACCAGTTGCGCAGGATGAAGTCCTGCATGGCCGAGCGGATCCACCAGGCGGCGTAGGTCGAGAAGCGCACGTCGCGCTCGGGCTCGAAGCGCGCCGCCGCCTGCATCAGGCCGACCACGCCCTCCTGCACCAGGTCGCTCATCGGCAGGCCGTAGTTCTTGAACCGGGCCGCCGTCGAGACGACCAGCCGCATGTAGGCCTGGGTCAGCTCGTGCAGCGCCGCCACGTCGTCGTCGGTGCGCCAGCGCCTGGCGAGCTCCAGCTCGTGCTCCCGCGTCAGCAGTGGAACGCTCATGGATTCGCGGATGATCTGCCGGCTGGCCTTCTGGGAGCTGGCGGTATCATAGATGGCCATGGGTCCCCTCCGCTTCCTGCGCGCACGCTGGAACGTCGCGATCGTCGCAACTGTTCCACTGGCTCGTGCGAGCCGACGACAAGTGATCCGCCCAGAACCCTAGCAGTACCGTCGATGAAACGAGAGTGACGGATCTTTCACGAAACACGGAGCAGCCGACGGATTGACAAAGGATCGTGCCACACCACGGCGATCTCCAGCACCCGCACCCGCGCTCTCCAGTGCTGCGGCAGACGCATGGCATCCTTGGCGGTGGTGACGAGCGCCAGGCCCTGGCGGCGGGCCGCCGCATCGAGGCGGGCCAGCTCGCGCTCGCGGAAGGCATGGTGGTCGGCGAAGGCGACGAGCCGCACCACCTCGGCACCCAGCCGCTCCAGCGAGCGGCGGAAACGCCCGGGCCCGGCGATGCCGGCGAAGGCCAGCAGGCGGCTGCCCTCGAGGCCCCGCACATCGCCCCGCGGCTCGATCGAGGCGCGCAGCACGGGCGTGCCGCCGCAGCGGCGCGCCATGCCGGCCTCGTCCTCGCCCAGCAGCACCACGGCATCGACCTTGGCCAGCGCGTCGTGCCAGGATTCGCGCAGCGGCCCGGCCGGCAGCGTCCGGCCGTTGCCGATGCCGTCGCGGCCGTCCACCACCAGGAGCGTCAGCGCCGGCGCCAGCCCCGGATGCTGCAGCGCGTCGTCGAGCACGATGCAATCGGCGCCGGCGGCGAGGGCGGCGCGGGCGCCCGCCGCACGCCGCCTCGCCACCCAGGCCGGGCCGTCGGCGGCGTGCAGCAGCGCCTCGTCGCCGACCATCGCCGCATCGTGGCGCGCGGCGTCGACCCGCACCGGCCCCCCGAGCCTGCCGCCATAGCCGCGCAGCACGACATGCGGGCAGCACCCGGCCTCGCGCAGCAGCCCGGCGACGGCGCGCGCCACCGGGGTCTTGCCGCTGCCGCCGACGGTGACCCCGCCGACGCCCACCACCGGCACCGCCAGCCGCTCGGGCACGATGGCGGCGGCGCGATGGCGGGCGGCCAGCGCGTAGAGCGACGCCAGCGGCTGCAGCAGCCGGGCCGCCGGCCCGTCCCGGCGCCAGAAGCCCGGCTCACGCATGGTCCAGCCACGGCGACAGCCGGCGCATGACGGTGTCCAGCACGCCGCGGCCCTCGTCCGCCACCGCCTGCGCCCGCGCCGCCATGTCGCCGCGGCGGCCGGGATCGGCCAGCAGCCCCGCCACCGCTCCGGCCAGCGCGCCGCCGTCCGCCACCTGGACGGCCCCGCCGGCCGCCAGCAGCGGCAGCGCCAGCTCGGCGACATGGTGATGGTGCGGACCGATCAGCACCGGCCGGCCGAGCATGGCGGGCTCGATCGGGTTGTGGCCGCCGCGCGGCACGAGGCTGGCGCCGACGAAGGCCAGCTCGCCCAGCCGGTACCACAGCCCCAGCTCGCCCAGCGTGTCGCCCATGAAGACCGCCGTCGCCCGGTCCGGCTGCCGCTGTGCCGAGCGCCGCGCCACCGCGAGGCCGCACTCGGCGAAGGCCCGGGCCGCGGCCTCGGCGCGGTCGGGATGGCGCGGCGCCACGATGGTCAGGAGGTCGGGAAAGGCCGCCGCCGCCCGCCGGTGCGCCTCGGCGATCGCCGGCTCCTCGCCCGGATGGGTGCTGGCCGCCACCCACACCCGGCGACCCGCCACCGCCGCGCGCAGGCGCCGAAGCTCGCCGGCGTCGCAGGGCAGCGGCAGGGCGCTGCGCTTCAGGTTGCCGACGGTCTCGACCCGGGGTGCTCCCAGCGCCCGGTACCGGCCGGCATCGGCCTCGCCCTGCGCCAGCACCAGTGCCAGCCGGCCGAACACCGCCCCGGCGGTCCCCGGCACCCGCGCCCAGCGCCGGGCCGATTCCGCCGAGATCCGGCCGTTGACCACCAGCGCCGGCACGCCGCGCTCCGCCAGCGCCGCTAGCCGGCAGGGCCAGATCTCGGATTCCACCAGCAGCGCCGCCGATGGCCGCCAATGGCCGAGGAACCGCTCCAGCGCCTGCGGCAGGTCGAGCGGCGCCAGCTGCACGGCGGCCTCGCCGGCGAGCCGCTCCCGTGCCAGCCGGTTGGCGGTCAGCGTGGCGGTGGTGGCGAGCACGGCCCGGCCACGGCCGCGGATCGCCGCCACCAGCGGCAGCATGGCGCGGGTCTCGCCCAGGCTCGCCGCGTGCAGCCAGACCGGCCGGGCCTCGGGCGGCGGCAGGCTCGCATGGCCCAGGCGCTCGCCGATGCGCCCGGCATCCTCGAGGCCCAGGCGAACGCGGCGGCGCAGCCATGGGCCGGCCAGCGGCAGCGCCAGCCGTGCCGCCAGCCCGTAGGCGCGGAGCGGCAGGGGCTCAGCGCCCGGCATCGTCGGCGGCGAGCGTGAGCGCGGCGAGAGCCGCTTCCAGCTCCGCCCGGCAGGGCTCGACGAGCGGGCCCGAGCGCGGCACCCGCAGCGGCGCTCCCCAGGCCAGCACGCCGCGCGCGAACGGCAGCGGCAGCACGAAGCCGTCCCAGCTGGCGAAGGTCAGGGCCGGCCGGGCGGCGAAGGTCAGCGGCAGGATGGCCTCGCCGGTCGAGCGCGCCAGCTCGACGATGCCTGCCTGCACCCGCTGGCGCGGCCCGCGGGGTCCGTCGACGGCGATGGCGATGGTGGTTCCCTGCCGCAGCCGCCGGCGCATCGCCCAGAAGGCCTCGCGGCCGCCGCGCGCCGTCGAGCCGCGCACCGCCTCGATGCCGAGCCGGCCGACCGTCTCGGCGATCAGGGCGCCGTCCGAATGATGCGAGATCAGGGCGCAGGCCGGCGTGGCGCGGTCGAGCCCCGCCGCATCCAGCATGGCGCGCCACAGGAACGGGGTCATGGCGAGGCGGCCGTGCCAGAAGGCGGCGAGGCAGCGCCGCTCGGCCCGCAGATGGGCCAGGGCGTCGGGATGGATGTCGATGCGCCAGCGGCCGGTGCGCGCCACCAGCCGCAGATAGGCGGCGGCCAGCGCCGACAGCGGCCGGCGCAGCCCCGGATGCTTCAGGCGCGCCGTACCGCCTCCGGGAACAACTCGGCGAGCCCGGCCTCGCTGGCCGGGCACACGCCGCGCTCGGTGATCAGGCCGGTGACGTAGCGCGCCGGCGTGACGTCGAACGCCCAGTTGCCGGCCGGGCTGCCCTCGGGTGTCACCAGCACCTCGACGATCCGGCCGTCGTCGGCGCGGCCGCGCACGCGGGTCAGCTCGGCCGGGGCGCGCTGCTCGATCGGCACCTCGCGCAGGCCGTCGCTTATCGTCCAGTCGATGGTGGTCGAGGGCAGCGCCACGTAGAACGGCACGCCGTTGTCGTGGGCCGCCAGCGCCTTCAGGTAGGTGCCGATCTTGTTGCAGACGTCGCCCGATCGCGTGGTGCGGTCGGTGCCGACGATGCAGAGATCGACCATGCCGTGCTGCATCAGATGGCCGCCGACATTGTCGGCGATGACGGTGTGCGGCACGCCCTGCTGCAGCAGCTCGAAGGCGGTGAGCGCCGCCCCCTGGTTGCGCGGCCGGGTCTCGTCGACCCAGACATGCACCGGGATGCCCTCCTGCTGCGCCCGGTAGATCGGGGCGGTGGCGGTGCCCCAGTCGATGGTGGCGAGCCAGCCGGCGTTGCAGTGGGTCAGCACGTTCACCGGCTCGCCGGGCTTGCCGGCGGCGATGTCGCGGATGATGGCGAGGCCATGGTCGCCGATGGCGCGGCAGATCGCCACGTCCTCGTCGCAGATCGCCGCCGCCCGGGCACGGGCCGATGCCGGCCGCTCGCCGCGCGGCCGGTTGCGCAGGGCGGCGCGCATCTCGTCCAGCGCCCAGCGCAGGTTGACCGCGGTCGGGCGGGTGCGGATCAGCCTGGCGTAGGCGCGGTCGAGCGCCTCGTCCGAGGCGTCCTCCTGCATGGCGAGCCAGATGCCGTAGGCGGCGGTGCCGCCGATCAGCGGGGCGCCGCGCACCTGCATGGTCTCGATGGCGCGCGCGGCGTCCTCGACCGTGCGCAGCTCGACACGCACGACCTCGTGCGGCAGGCGCGTCTGGTCGATGATGGCGACGGAACGGCCGTCCCCGGCCACTCCGATCGTGCGCTGCGGCTCGCCTTCGATCAGCATGGCGATCCCTTACGAGCCCCGCCAGCCACCGGCAAGCACCGGCCCCGAAAGACGCTGGTTTACGCAGGATCAACCATGTCGCGTACCACGGCAACGGCAGCGAGCTGCCCCGAACGGTACCCGAGGGCGCTGTCGGACGGTCCGGCCGATCGCCCGGCTGCGGACGACCAGCCCCTGAAAACGAAAGTGGCCGGCTGCGGGGCCGGCCACTTCTTCAGTTCAACTGAAGCTGTTGCTCAATCCGTCGGCAAAACTGCCGCCTCGCAACCGCTCGATCTCTTCCTTGATCCTCAGCTTCTCTTTCTTGAGACGGGAGACTGTCGACTGATCCGGAAGCGGACGATGCTGCTCCTCGTCGATCATCTCTTCGAGGCGTGCGTGCTTCGTGCGGAGACTATCGACATGCTCGTGCATCGACATTGCTCTGCATACCTCCCGATTGAGCTAGGCCCACGCCCCAATGTAGGCGGGTCGGCGAGAAGATTCCAGATGGCAGCTTGCGACTTTTGGTACGCTTCCCTATAAGTCCCGCCCCGCTCGCCAACTCCTTCAACCAGAGCGACAATCCGGCACCCGGGCACGCTCAGGCGCCCGGATCGTCCAGCACGTGGCGGGCTGCAC
>DAOLFG010000007.1:62396-122282 GCA_035326425.1 Geminicoccus sp.
CCGGCACCCGGGCACGCTCAGGCGCCCGGATCGTCCAGCACGTGGCGGGCTGCACCCAGGAGGCCGGTGCCGGTGCGATGCACCAGCCAGACCGGGATCGGCGCCAGGTAGGGGCGCATCCGGCCCTTGGCCAGGAACCGCTCGACGAACAGCGCCCTGTCGAACAGCGGGCCCAGGCTGAGGCACAGGCCGCCGCAGACGTAGACGCCGCCCCTGGCCCCCCAGGTCAGGGCGAGGTCGCCGGCGGCGGCACCGAGCTGGGCGCTGAAGATCCCGATCGCCTCCTCGCAGAGCGCGCTGGCGCCGGCCCTGGCGAGATCGGCCACGTCCTCCGGCCGGGCGGCCGGGCTGGCCACGCCGTCGAGCTCGGCCAGGCCGCGCACGATGGTGAGGAGCCCCGGTCCCGAGATCAGCCGCTCCTTCGAGACATGCGGGAAGTGGCCGGAAATCCGCCCGAGCAGCGCCAGCTCGCGGGCATTGCCGGGGGCCAGCGAGGTGTGCCCGCCCTCGGTCGAGACCGCATGCCAGCGGCCGCGCACCGGCACGAGCCCGGCGACGCCGAGGCCGGTGCCGGGGCCGATCACGCCGACCGGCCGATCGGCCAGCGGCTCGCCGTGGTGCAGCACCTCGAGATCGCGCGGCGTCAGGTGCGGGATCGCCAGGGCCTGCGCCACGAAGTCGTTGATGACCGCGAGGCGCTTCACGCCCAGCGCCGGGCCGAGGCGGCTGATCGAGAACGACCAGGGGCTGTTGGTGAAGCGCACCTCGTCGGTCTCGACCGGCGTGGCCACCGCCAGCACCGCCTCGTCGACCGCGCGCGCTCCGAGGAAGGCCCGCGCGGCTTCCGCGAGGCCGGGGAAGCCCGCCACCGGCAGGATCTGCTCGTCCCCGGGCTCGCCGCCCGGCTCGGCCAGGGCGAAGCGGGCATTGGTGCCGCCGATGTCGCCGACCAGCCTCGTCATGACTGCTCTCCCCGGTCGCCGAACGAGATGCCGAGCCCGCGGGCGGTGTGGACGATCGGGTCGTCCGGATCGACCGCCTGGTAGGCGGCGCAGGCCTCGAGGATCGGCACGTCGATCACCTTGCGGCCGCGCCAGCCGACGACGCGGTCGAACTGCCGGCGTGCCGCGAGATCGACGGCCGCCACGCCGAAGGCCGAGCCCAGCAGCCGGTCGTTGGGTACCGGCGAGCCGCCGCGCTGGACGTGGCCCAGCACGGTGACGCGGCTCTCGGCACCCGTGCGCTGGGCCACCAGCTCGGCGACCTCGCGGCCGATGCCGCCGTAGCGCGACTGGCCGTGGGCGTCGGTGTAGCGCATGGCCTCGCCCCCGGGGTTGCGCACCGATTCCGCCACCACGATCAGGCTGAAGTTGCGGCCGGCGCGGCGCCTCTGCTCGACCTTGGCGCAGACCGCCTCGATGCTCCAGGGGATCTCGGGGATCAGGATCACGTCGGCGCCGCCCGCCACGCCGGCGGTGAGGGCGATGTGGCCGGCGTCGCGGCCCATCACCTCCAGCACCATCACCCGGTTGTGGCTGGCGGCGGTGACGTGCAGCCGGTCGACCGCCTCGGTGGCGATGGCGACGGCGGTCGAGAAGCCGACGGCGAACTCGGTGTGGCCGAGATCGTTGTCGATGGTCTTGGGAATGCCGATCAGGTTCATGCCGCCGGCCTGGGCGAGGCGTCGCATCAGCGCCAAGCTGCCGTCGCCGCCGACCGCGATCAGGACGTCGAGCCCGAGCAGCCGGTAGCCTTCGGCGACGTCGGCCGAGCGGTCGGACCTGGTGCCGTCCTCGGCGGGATAGGCGAACGGGTTGCCGCGGTTGGTGGTGCGCAGGATCGTGCCGCCCTGGAACATGATGCCGCGGACGCTGTCGGGCGTCAGCTCGGCCGCCGCCACCGGCCGCTGCATCATGCCGAAGGTGGCCTCGTGGATGCCGATCACCTGGAAGCCGAAGCCCTGGGTGGCGCGCAGCACGACGGCGCGGATGACGGCGTTGAGGCCGGCGCAGTCGCCGCCGCTGGTCAGGATTCCGAGGCGCATCGGAAGGCCTCCCGGTTAGGGGTCACCGCTTGCCCGACAATCCACCCCCTGGCAGAATTTCCACCATCGGAGCGATCGACAACCGGCGACCGGTGACCTGATTGCTGCTCTCCAACCCGGACATAGGCTACACTCGCTTGTCAGGACAACGGCGCCCTCGATGAGCGACAAGCCCCTCAAGAACGAGATCGACACCCGTCTGGCGACCCTGCGCGCCGCGCACCGGGCGCTCGACGAGCGAATCACCCAGCTGGCCAGCGACGGCTCGAACGACGCGCTCGAGATGCAGCGGCTGAAGAAGCAGAAGCTGGCGCTGAAGGACCGCATCGCCTACCTGACCAGCGCGCGGATTCCCGACATCATCGCCTGAGCTGCGATTTCCCGGCGGTGTGTGTGATGATTCACACATATGAATTGTAGTGAATATTTATACTCCCCTCGTCGCGGGCTCGAAGGGCGGAGGCGCATGAGCAGGTTGTCCATTGTCGCCGGCACGGGCGCCGTCGTTCATGTCGGCTTCGCGATCGCCGAGATGGCCTTCTGGACGAGGGGATTTGCCGCCTTCGCCACCCGAAGGTGGCCACTCGCGGACGATACGCCCGAGACGATGGCCCGGCACATCGAGTGGGCGGCCCCGCTGGCGTGGAATGTCGGCGCCTACAATCTCGCCCTGGCGCTGGGCCTGGCCTGGGTCGCAGCGCGCGGCGTCAGCGCCACCGGGCCGCTGGGAATCTTCCTGGCGCTCTGGCTCCTCGTCGCCGCGGCCGCCGCCGGCTGGACCGGAATTTATGCGGCCCTGTTGATCCAGGGCGCGCTCGGGCTGGCGCTGCTGCTCCTGTGCCTGGGCATCATCGCGGACCGAGCCGGTTGACGTGCCCCATCTTGCGGCCCGGCCGCGCCTCGCGCTTGCCGTAGAGGTGCAGCCTGGCGCCGGGCTCGGCCAGCAGCTCCGGCCAGCGGTCGGCCTCGTCGCCCAGCAGGTTGTCCATCACGGCGGCCGAGAACGGCGCCGGATCGCCCAGCGGCAGGCCGCACACCGCCCGCACCAGCTGCTCGAACTGGCCGACGGCGCAGGCGTCCATGGTCCAGTGGCCGGAATTGTGCGGCCGCGGCGCCAGCTCGTTGACAAGCACCGCACCGTCCCTGGCCAGGAACATCTCGACGCCCAGCAGGCCCACCACCGCCAGCTCCGTCGCCAGCGTCTCGGCAATGCGGACCGCCTCGGCCGCGGCCCCGGCGGCGATGGGCGCCGGCGCGATGGTGCGGCGCAGGATGTGGTGCTCATGGCGGTTCTCGACCGGCGGGTAGCTGGCGAGCGCGCCGTCGACGCCGCGGGCGGTGATCACCGACATCTCTAGCGCGAAGTCGACCACCGCCTCGGCGATGGCCGCATCGGTGCGCAGGCCGGCCCAGCGGGCCATCGGATCGTCGCCCGGCCGCACCATGACCTGGCCCTTGCCGTCATAGCCCATCCGGCAGGTCTTCAGGATACAGCTTCCGCCCAGCGCCTCGCGGGCGCGCCCGAGATCCGCCGCCGAGGCCACCGGCCGCCACGCGGCGGTGCCGACGCCCGCCCGGTTGACGAAGCTCTTCTCGGCGACGCGGTCCTGGGTCACCGCCAGCACCGCCGCACCCGGACGCACCGGCCGCTGCCGGGCGATGCGCTCGACCGCCGCCACCGGCACGTTCTCGAACTCCAGCGTCACGACGTCGACGGCTCCGGCGAAGCGGTCGAGGGCCGCCTCGTCGTCCCAGGCGGCACGGGTGAAGGCGGCGCTGACCTCGGCGGCGGGTGATTCCGCCTCCGGCGCCAGCACGTGGCAGCGATAGCCCAGCCGGCCGGCCGCCAGGGCGGTCATCCGGCCGAGCTGGCCGCCGCCCAGGATGCCGATGGTGCCGCCGGGCGGGACCGGGCTCATGCTTGTGCCGTGGCCTCGACCGGTGCCTCGGCCACCGCCGCCGTCTGGGCCGCCCGCCAGCGCTCCAGCCGCGACGCCAGGCCGTCGTCGCTGCCGGCGAGGATGGCCGCGGCCAGCAGGGCGGCGTTGACCGCGCCGGCCCGGCCGATCGCCAGCGTGCCGACCGGCACGCCCGCCGGCATCTGCACGATCGACAGCAGGCTGTCCCAGCCGCCGAGCGTCCGGCTCTCGACCGGCACGCCCAGCACCGGCAGCGGCGTCAGCGCCGCCACCATGCCGGGCAGGTGCGCCGCCCCGCCGGCACCGGCGATGATCACGCGCACCCCGGCGGCCTTCGCCCCCTTGGCGAAGGCGAACATCCGCTCGGGCGTGCGATGCGCCGAGACGATCGAGGCGCGGTGGGCCACGCCCAGGTCGTCCAGCGTGGTCGCGGCGTGGCGCAGGGTGGCCCAGTCCGACTGGCTGCCCATGACGATGGCCACCGGCGGCGCCGGCGCCGGTGCCGCTGCCGCCGCCATCTCAGCTGCCGCCGCCCGGCAGGTCGCGCAGCGCCCCGGCGGCCAGCTCGGCGGCCGAGCGGGCGGCGGCCTCGTTCTCGGCCTTGACCTGCAGGAAGACCTCCTCGCGCAGCACGGAGCAGTCGGCCGGGAAGGTGAAGCCGAGCTTGACGTTGCGGCCGCTGACCTCGACCACCCGGACCTCGATGTTGTCGTTGATGATGACGGCCTCGCCGGGCCGCCGCGTCAGATAGAGCAACACCGTCTCCCGCGGCAGGCGGAGCGCCTCGGCCCCGGGGCGCCGAGATCCGGGGCAGGCCGCCCCGCGATTAGGGATCTGTTAACCGTGATCGGCCTAGCCTGCAACTGCACCGCGAGCGGCGGTGTCGAGCCGGAGCGAATCCGTTGCAGCCCATCGGCGGCGATCTGTTCGACCTCATCTCCAGCCGCACCGGCTGGCTGGCGCGTCGGCATGCGGTGCTGAGCGGCAACATCGCCAATGCCGACACGCCGCGCTTCCAGCCCCTGGACCTGAAGCCGCAGCGGGCCGAGCAGCTGGCGCGGCCGCAGGCGCCTGCCGGCATCGGGCTGGCGCGCACCGCCGCCGAGCATATGGCCGGCACGCCGCCGGCGGCTCCGGCCGGCGAGGGCGGCAGCCGTGCCGGGGCGTGGGAGACCGCTCCTTCCGGCAACGCCGTGGTGCTCGAGGAGCAGGCCCAGAAGCTGGCGCAGACCCAGATCGAGCACCAGCTCGCGACCGGCATCTACGGCAAGTACATGAGCATGATGCGCATCGCGCTCGGCGTCGGCGGCGGCTGAGCGCGAGGAGACGGACGATGGATCTCGAAAGCTCGATGCGGATCGCCGCTTCCGGCATGAAGGCCCAGTCGGCGCGGCTCAGGGTGACGGCCGAGAATCTCGCCAACGCCGAATCGACCTCGCGCACGCCGGGCGGCGATCCCTACCGGCGCAAGACCATCAGCTTCGCCGAGCGGCTGGATCGCGAGCTCGGCGTCGAGCTGGTCGAGGTCGACCGCTACGGCGTCGACGGCAGCGCCTTCCCGATGCGCTACGAGCCCGGCCACCCGGCGGCCGACGAGAAGGGCTACGTCAAGGAGCCCAACGTCAACACGCTGGTCGAGATGATGGACATGCGCGAGGCCCAGCGCTCCTACGAGGCCAATCTCAACGCCCAGCAGCAGGCCCGCGCCATGCTGCAGAAGACCCTCGACCTGCTGCGCTGACCCGCGGCCCCGACCCGGAGTGACCTGCGATGAAGATCGGCGGCTACGGTGCCGCGGCCTACGCCCAGACCGCCCAGCGCCTGCGCGAGGCGTCGGCCCAGGGCGTCAGCGGCGGCGCCGCCGGCGTGCAGACCGCCGGCTCGGCCTTCGGCGCCATGCTCGGCAGCGAGATCGGCGGTGCCGTGCAGGGCCTGCAGAGCGCCGAGAAGCAGTCGATCGACGGCCTGACCGGCCGCGCCGGGCTGCAGAACGTCGTCGAGGCGGTCAACGCCGCCGAGCTCGGCCTGCAGAAGGTGACGGCGGTGCGCGACCGGGTGATCGCCGCCTACCAGGAAATCATGCGGATGCCGATATGACCCCGCAGCTGGTCCTGGACGTCGCCCGCGAGGCGATCTGGGTGATGATCAAGATCGGCGCCCCCACCATGCTGGTGGCGCTGCTGGTCGGCCTGCTGGTGTCGCTGCTGCAGGCGCTGACCCAGATCCAGGAGGCGACGCTGGCCTTCGTGCCGAAGGTGCTGGCGATCGCCGTCACCTTCGTGCTGACCACGCCCTTCGTCATCCACGTGCTGGCCGCCTTCACCACCGGCCTGTTCGGCCGCATCGCCACCATCGGCGCCTCGTGAGCGGGTGGCGGCGATGGGCTGGCGGGAGCTGATCGAGCCCGAGATCCTGCGGATCCTGCTGGTCTTCGCCCGCATCGGCGCGGCGCTCATGGTGGTGCCGGGCTTCGGCGAGGTCTACGTCCTGCCGCGCCTGCGCCTGCTGCTGGCCCTGATCCTCAGCATCCTGCTCGCCCCGATCCTGGGGCCCGCCCTGCCGGCCGGCGATCCGGGCACCGGCGGCGGCCTCGTCGGTCTCGTCATCGTCGAGATCGGCATCGGCCTGCTGATCGGGGCCGCCACCCGCATGGCGATGGTGGCGCTGCACCTGGGCGGCAGCGTCATCGCCAGCCAGTCCGGCCTCGCCAGCGCGGTGTTCTTCGACCCGCACGACGGCGGCCAGGGCAGCATCGGCAGCAATTTCCTCACCATCGTCGCCCTGGCGCTGCTGTTCGCCGCCGACGCCCATCACGCGCTGCTGCACGCGCTGGTCGACAGCTACGGCCTGTTCGCCGTCGGCGCCGTGCCGATCCCCGCCGACGGTGCCGAGCTGCTGAGCCGGCTGCTGGTCGAGGCCACCGCCGTCGGCCTGCGCATCGCCGGGCCGGTGATGCTGGTGGGCCTCGCGCTGTCGGTGGCGCTGGGCGCCCTCAACCGCATGGTGCCGGCCTTCCAGATGCTGTTCGTGGCGACACCGGCGCAGCTGCTGCTGTCGCTGGGCGCCCTGATGCTGTCGCTGGCCGCCGGCCTGCAGGCCTTCCTCGGGCTGTTCGACCGCAGCCTGCTGGTGATCTCGGGAGGCTGAGGGCTTGGCCGAGGAGCAGGACGACTCCCAGAAGACCGAGGAGCCGACCCAGAAGCGGCTCGACGACGCGCGCGAGGAAGGCCGCGTCGTCTCGACCCGCGAGGTCGCGAGCTTCCTGCTGCTCGGCATGGCGGCGCTGCTGTGCGGCGGCGGCCTCGCCGCCTCGGCCGGCCGGCTCTCCCATGCGCTGACGCCCTGGCTCGCAGGAGCGCACCTGCGCGCCGCCGATCCCGCCGACCTCGCCGGCCCGCTGATCGACGCGCTGCTCGAGGGCGGCCTGGCGCTGGCGCTGCCGCTGGGCGCAGCCATGCTGCTGGCGGCGGCGGCACCGCTGGTCCAGCACGGCCTGGTCTGGTCGCCCAAGGCGCTGGCGCCGCAGGCTTCGCGGGTCTCGCCGATGGCCGGGCTCGGGCGGCTGTTCTCGTCCTCCTCGCTGGTCGAGTTCGGCCGCGGCCTCGTCAAGCTCCTGGGCGTGGGCGGCATCGCCTGGGTCGTCGGCAAGGACGAGGCCCTGTCGATCCTGGGCTCGGTCGACCTCGACGCCGCCGGCCTGATCGGTCTCACCGCCCGCCTCGCCGCCCGGCTGCTGGCCGCGATCGCCGCCTTCGCCGCCGTGCTGGCCGTGCTCGACTATCTCTGGCAGCGCCATTCCTTCATGCGCCAGATGCGCATGACCCGCCAGGAGGTGCTGGACGAGCACAAGCACTCGGAAGGCGATCCGGTCATCAAGCAGCGGCTGCGCCAGCTGCGGATGGCGCGCGCCCGCCAGCGCATGATGGCCGACGTGCCCAAGGCCACGGTCGTCATCACCAACCCGACCCATTTCGCCGTGGCGCTGCGCTACGAGCCGAGCGAGGCACCGGCCCCGATCGTCGTCGCCAAGGGGGCGGACCGCGTCGCCGCCAGGATCCGCGAGCTCGCCAGGGCCAATGACGTGCCGCTGGTCGAGAACCCGCCGCTCGCCCGCCTGCTGCACGCCTCGGTCGAGATCGGCCAGCCGATCCCGCCGGCGCAGTACCGCGCCGTCGCCGAGATCATCGGCTACATCCTCAGGCTGAAGCGGCCCGCGGGCTGAAATCCCGTATCGGAGTGCTCGCCGACGGCCCATCGGCCCGCCGGGGCAAGGTTTCGTTCACCGCGAGGGGCGATCCTGCGCACGAGGCACCCCGGGCTCGCACCGGCGGTGCGCAACGACGGAGACCGCCCATGCGCCGCCTGCTCGCCACAACGGCGCTCGCCCTCGGCCTAGGATTCGCCTGCGACGCCTCGGCGGCACCGCCTTCCAGCGCCCTGTTCGGCACGCTGGAGTTCCGCTCGGATTCGCACGCCGCCCTGCCGCAGTGGCGCCGGGTGCTGGCCGGCATCGAGCGCGAGCGGGCGAGCTATGCCGCCTGCGCCGCCGGCGATCCGGCCTGTGGCTCGCGGGCGGCGCAGGCTTGGCAGGCGCTGCTGCGCGGCCTTGAGGGCGCTCCCGAGATGCAGCAGGCGCGCGAGGTCAACAACTTCCTCAACCAGTGGCGATACCGGCCCGACAACGAGAACTGGGGCAGGAGCGACTACTGGGCGACGCCGCTGGAGTTCCTGCGCCGCTCCGGCGACTGCGAGGACTATGTCATCGCCAAATACGTCTCGCTGCGCAGCCTGGGCTTCCCGGCCGAGCGGCTGCGGATGGTGGTGCTGCGCGACAGCCTGCGCAACCTCGCCCACGCCGTGCTGGCCGCCCACATCGGCGACGAGGTCTACGTCCTCGACAACCTCTCCAACGCCGTGCTGCCGCAGTCCCGGCTGACCCATTACATCCCCTACTACTCGGTGAACGAGGAGAGCCGCTGGGCGCACGTGGCGCCGGGCTCGGTGGTGGTCTCGGCGGCGGCACCGCTCGCTGCCGGCGCCACCCGCCGCTGACGCCGCCCGCATGGCCAGCGCCACAGCACTCTCGGTCGACCGGCTGACGCTGCTCGACCCGCCACCCGCCCTGCCGCTCCGCCGGCGGTGGCAGACGCTCGCCGGCCTCGTGGCCGCGCTGCTGGTCGCCGCCGCCGCCGCCGGCTGGCTGGTCCAGGCCGCCACGGCCGAGCGCCGGCAGGTGTTGGTCTCGGCGGCCGCGGCACGGCTGGAGGCGCTGGCGCATGGCCGGGCCGAGGTGCTGGAGACCTGGCTCGACGGCGTCGAGGCGCAGGGCCGCCGCATCACCCGCTCGGAGCTGGTGCAGCTGTTCGCGCTCGAGCTGGCGCTGGCCGATCCGCAGGCGTCGCTGCCGCAGGCGCTGGACGAGCAGCTGCCCTACATGCGCCAGCTGATGGACGAGATGGCGCGCCAGGGCGAGCTGGTCGGCAGCTACCTCGTCTCGACCGACGGCAGGCTGCTGCTGGCGGATTCCGCCGCACCGGCCATGACGCGCGCCCAGCTCGCCGCCACCGCCGACGCGGCGCTCGGAGCCGGAAGCGACGATGCCGGCGCCAGGGCCGGCCGTCGGATCGCGACGCTGCCCGACGAGGGCGGCGGCGTCCGGCTCGACCTCGTGCTGCCGATACCGGCGCCGCAGCCGGATTTCGCGGCGCGCTCCCTGCCCGGCGCGGTGCTGGTGATGCGCATCGCCGCCGGCGACCGCCTGGAGCAGGTGCTGCGGCCGGGACCGCTCGACCTGCCGGGCGAGAGCGCCGGCATCCGCCTCGCCGACGGCTCGCTGCTGGAGAGCGCCGGGGCCGGGCCTGCCATCGAGGCCGGGCCTGCCGCCTTCCGCGGCGTGGCGGTCCTGCCGGAGCTCGGCTGGCGGGTCGAGCAGTCGGCCGACGAGGCGGAGGTGCTGCGCCCGCTGGTCGAGTTCCGCCGCAGCCTGGCGCTCGGAGCCCTCGCCGCGCTGCTGCTGCTGGGCCTGGCCGGCGGCTGGATCTGCTGGCGGCTGAGCAGCCGGCACCAGGCCGAGCTGCTGGCGCAGTACCGCGACTTCGCCGGCCGGCTGCGCCAGCAGCACGACCTGCTGCACGGCATCATGTCGGCGATCCCGGATCTCGTCGGCCTCAAGACCGGCAGGGGCGGCTATGCCTTCGCCAACCCGGCGATGGCGACGGCGCTGGCCACGCCCGTCGCCCAGATCGTCGGCCGGACCGATGCCGAGCTGTTCCCGGCGGCCGTGGCCACCGCACTCGGCCGGCTCGATGCCGATGCCGCCGCCATCGGCATCGCGCGGCGGGACGAGCTCGAGGTCTCGCTGTGCGGCCGGCGCCGCCATCTCAACGTCGTGGTGGCGCCGCTGGCCGACGAGGCCGAGGCCGTGGTCGGCACGGTGATGGTCGCCCGCGACGTCAGCGAGCTGGTGGCGCGGCGGCGCGAGCGCGAGCGGCTGGTGCAGCAGACGATCTCGGCCCTGGCCCGCACCATCGAGCTGGCCGATCCCTATCTCTGCGGCCACAGCCAGCGCATGGCCCTGCTGTCGTCGCGGATCGCCGTCGAGCTCGGGCTCGACGACGACACCGTGGCCACGGTGCGCACGGCGTCGACGCTGTCGCAGATCGGCAAGCTGTTCGTGCCGCGCGAGCTGCTGGCCAAGCCCGGCCGCCACGACGAGGCCGAGCAGGCGGCGATGCGCCGGCATGTCGACCATGCCCAGGCGGTGCTGCGCGACGTCGAGCTCGGCCTGCCGGTGGCGGCGGCCCTCGGCCAGATGCACGAGCGGCTGGACGGCACCGGCTATCCGCACGGCCTCGCCGGCCCGGCCATCGGCCAGCCGGCGCGCGTCCTGGCGGTGGCCGACGTGTTCTGCGCCCGCACGGCACCGCGCTCCTACCGCGACGCCGCCGAGCCGGCGACGGTGCTCGGTCATCTGCGCGCCCATCCCGACCGCTACGACGGAGGAGTGGTGGCGGCACTGGCCGCCGTGCTGGCGCAGGGACCGGCCGCCGACCGCGCCTGACCGCGACCTCGCCGGCGGTCCCGCCGGCGATGCATTGTGCCAATAGACATCGGCAAGTCATGACGATCGGTCATCATTGCTCGGAATGCAATGAAACTACCGATAAAATGCTCTTCAATTAAGCAAACAAACAGGGTTAAAATAACATTAACGTACAGCGAAAAAAAATTCTTGCGGACCCTGAAAGTCGTTATTAAGGTTAATACAGACGACAACTTGATGCACGACACTCAGCCCTGGTCGTGCGAGCGAGCGCAACTGCCCAGTTGCCGCCGGAGGGTGACATGGCCGCATCGAACAAGAGCCTTCACAGCCTGCTGAAGCGTGGCGAGAACGACAACCAGCCGCTTTCGGTGCGAACGCTCAACTTCGCCGGCCGGCAGCCGGCGCTGCGGCGGGCGGTCAGCCTCGACATCGACCTGCCGCATCTGAGCCTGCGGCTGGAGGCCGAGAGCGGCATCCTGTGGGCGCGGATGCGCCACGACGTGCGGGCCTGCTACACGCCCGAGCTGATGCGCGACATGCGCGAGATCCAGCAGCTGCTGCGCGACCAGCTCGCCGGCCGCGACGCCGGCGAGATGCCGTTCCGCTGGCTGGTCTGGGCCTCGGACGCGCCCAGGGTCTGGAGCCTCGGCGGCGACCTCACCAGCTTCACCGCCATGATCCGCAGCGGCGACGAGGCCGGGCTGCGGGCCTATGCCCACCTCGCCATCGACATCCTGCACGACAACCACATCAATCTCGACCTGCCGATCCAGTCGGCGGCCCTGGTCGAGGGCGACGCCATCGGCGGCGGCTTCGAGGCGATGCTCACCGACGACCTGGTGGTGGCCGAGCGGGGCGCCAAGTTCGGCCTGCCCGAGATCCTGTTCAACCTGTTCCCCGGCATGGGGGCGCAGAGCTTCCTCGAGCGCAAGCTCGGGCCGCAGATGGCGCGCCGCCTGATCGAGGACGGCATCACCCGCAGCGCCGACGAGATGCAGGCGCTGGGCCTGGTCGACCTGGTCTGCGAGCCCGGCGAGGGCGAGAGCCGGCTGCGCCGCCACATCGACGAGACCGCCGCCCGCTTCGGCACCATGCGGACCCTGCAGCGGGTCCGCCAGCGCTCGAACCCGGTCACCAAGCGCGAGCTCGTCGACATCGTCGACTTGTGGACCGACCTCGCCATGGAGCTGGGCGAGCCGGAGCTGCGGCGGATGGACGCCCTGGCCCGGGTGCAGCAGAAGAAGCGGGCCGGCGGCTGAGCCGGTGCCGGCGGCTCAGCCGTGGCCCTGGCCCTGCGGCCGTGGCCGGCGACGGGCCGCCTGGAACTCGGCCAGCGCCGCATGCAGCCGCTCGAGCTCGCGGCGCAGCCTGACCATCTCGCCCTTGCCGCGCGCCGCCAGCGCACCGTCGTCGAGATCGCGCCAGCCCAGGCAGAGCTCGAACAGCGCCGTCGCCCCGAGATAGGCGGCGCTGCTGCGCAGCGCATGCGCCTGGTCGCGCAGCTCGCGCACCCGGCCCGCCGCCACCGCCGCCTCGATCCGCCCGGCGATCTGCTCGGCGTCGATCAGGAAGTCGCCGATCAGCCCGTCGAGGAAGCCGTCGCCGGTATCGAGCGCCTCGAGGCTGCGCAGCTTCGCCGGATCGAGGGCCGGCCGGCCGCTGTCCAGCGCCGGATGCGGCACGACCACGGCGCCCGCATCGGCGACGCGCCCGGCGGCGGTCGCGCCGACATCGCCCTCGGCCGGCGCATGGCTCGCGGCGTCGCCCGCGCCACCGGTCGCGCCACCGGTCGCGCCGCCGGTCGCGAAGGTCAGCTCGTCGATCATGCCGAGCACCAGCGCCGCATCGACCGGCTTGGTGAGATAGCCGGTGAAGCCGACCTCGGCGCACTGGCGGCGGGTCTCCTCGGTGGCATCGGCGCTCAGCACCACGATCGGCGGCAGCTCGTGCGCCTGCTGGGTGAACCGCAGCATCTTCAGCGTCTCGATGCCGCTCATGCCGGGCATGTTGAGATCCATGAGCACGATGTCGAAAGGCTGCTCCTCCACCGCCTCGATCACCGCCTCGCCGCTCTCGACCATGGTGACCCGGTGGCCGGCGCTCTCCAGGATGCGGCCGATGACCTTGCGGTTGGTGAGGTTGTCCTCGGCGACCAGCACGCGCGCCGACCGGCCGCCGCGCCCGGCGCCGACGCGCGCCGGCGTCGCCGCCGCGTCCTCCTGCTGCGCCAGCGCCGCGTGCAGGCAGGCGGCCAGCGCCTCGTCGCCGGCATCGGCCGGCAGCTCGGCCAGCGTTGCGACGCGCCGCAGCGGCCGGTCGAGCCCCACCGCCAGCACGTCGACCCATTCGGCGCCGGCGCGCCAGGTCGGCAGCTCGGCGAGATCGGCCTCCTGGCCGGCCGACAGGCCGCCGGTCACGACGACGACGCAGCGGCCGTCGGGCACCGCCAGCAGCCGGCCCATCCTGGCAGGCTCGTCCGCCACCGCCGTCTCGACGCCGAGGGTCGCGAGGCGGCGGGCGAGATCGGCCGCCCTGCCGGGCGGTCCCAGCACCACGGCGCGTCCCCTCGGGGCCGGGAGCGGCGCATCGGCCGGCTGGCGCTGGAACGGCAGCTCGATCCGGAAGCAGGAGCCCTGGCCCGGCGTGCTCTCGACGCCGATCCGGCCGCCCATCAGGCCGACGAGCTGGCGCACGATGGCGAGGCCGAGGCCGGTACCGCCGAACCGTTTGGCGGTGCTGTCCTCGGCCTGCTCGAAGCGGTCGAAGATGCGCTGGCGCGCCGCCTCGCCGATGCCGATGCCGGTGTCGGCGACCTCGATGCGCAGCCAGGCCCTACCGTCGGCGGCGTCGTCGCCGGCGAGCGGCCGCAACGACACCGACACGCCGCCCTCCTGGGTGAAGCGGACGGCGTTGGCGACGAGGTTGACCAGGATCTGGTGCACCAGCCTGACATCGCCGACCAGCCGCCAGGGCGTCGCCGGATCGATCCGCAGCCGCAGGTAGAGGCCGCGCTCGTGGGCCTCGTGGGCGAGCAGCGCCCTGACCGAGGCCAGCCGGCGGAACAGATCGAAGGGTGCGGATTCCACGACGAAGCCGCCGGCCTCGAGCTTGGCGACGTCGAGCAGGTCGTTGACCAGCCCGAGCAGGCTGCGGGCCGCACCGCGGATGGTGACCACCATGTCCTGCTGGTCGTGGTCGAGCCGCGTGCCGCGCAGCAGCTCGCTCATGCCGATCATGGCGTTGAGCGGCGTGCGGAACTCGTGGCTCATGGTGGCGAGGAAGCGGCTCTTGACCTGGCTCGCCTCCTCGGCGCGGCCGATGGCGGCGTGCAGCTTGCCGAGCAGGGCGGCGAAATAGGCCGGCAGCACCACCAGCGCCAGGGTCAGCGCCACGTCGAGGGCGGGCACCGCCCGCCAGTCGGCATTCAGCGTGATGACGCCGCCGAACAGCACCAGCGACATGGTGGCGGCCATGGCGAGCTGGCGCAGGCCGAAGCGGAAGCCGTGGCCCAGGATCACCCACAGCAGCACCGGGTAGAACACCGCCGCGTGCATGCCGCCGACCAGCATGACGGCGTTGAGCCCGACGATGTCGATCAGCGCGCCGACATAGCGGCGGCCGTGGCTGATGTCGGGCCGCAGGACGAGGTGGGCGAACAGGCCCAGCGAGGCGGCGAGGCTGCCGAGGCAGATCGCCATGCCGGCTCGGAAGGCGAGGTCGGCGCCCGGCCCCTCGGCCGGGACCAGCAGCACGTAGCCGCCGATCAGCAGCGCGAAGACGATCCGGATGATCGCCTGCTCGTGCTCGCTGTCGCGCCGCTGGCGCAGCCTCGACCGCAAGGCATCCAGGAGGCCGGCGGGCCTGGCCGCTCCGGCCGTCGGCACGTCGTTCATCGACCGGGCTCAGTGGGCGGGCGGAGGCCGCAGCCCGCCACCCTGCATCAGCCGGCACTCGAGCTCGGCCGCCGCCAGCGGCAGGCTGATCAGATTGCCTTGCGCCTCGTCGCAGCCGAAGCGGCGCAGCCGGGCGAGCTGGCCCTCGGTCTCCACACCCTCGGCGATGACCTTGAGCCCCAGGCTGTGGCCGAGATTGATGATGGCGCGGACGATCACCTCGTCGTTGGCGCTGTGCTCGAGGTTCTGCACGAAGGACTGGTCGATCTTCAGCCGCTGCACCGGCAGGCGCTTGACGTAGGACAGCGAGGAGTAGCCGGTGCCGAAATCGTCGATCGACAGGGTGACGCCCAGCTGGTGCAGGTAGCGCAGGCTGGCGGTCGCGGTCTGGCTGTTCTCGATCACGGCGTTCTCGGTCAGCTCGATGTCGAGGCTGGCGGCGGCGAGGCCGCTCTCGGCCAGCACCCGCTCGATCAGGAGCTCGACGCCGCGCTCGCGGAACTGCACCGGCGACAGGTTCACCGACAGCTGCATGTCGCCGATGCCGCGGTCCTGCCAGTCGCGCAGCTGTCGGCAGGCCGACTGCAGCACCCAGGCGGTGAGCGGCGCGATCAGCCCGATGTCCTCGGCCAGCCCGATGAACTCGCCCGGGCGGACGAGGCCGCGCTGCGGGTGGTTCCAGCGCACCAGCGCCTCGACGCCGATGACCCGCTCGGAATCGAGGGAGAGCTGCGGCTGGTAGTAGACGACGAACTGCTCGCCGGCCAGCGCCTGGCGCAGCTCGCGCTCGAGCGTGACGGCGCGGCGCGCCGCGAGGTTCATCTCGGCGGCGAAGAAGCGGTAGGCGTCGCGCCCGGAAGCCTTGGCGCGGTACATGGCGAGGTCGGCGTTCTTCAGCAGCGTGTCGAGCGTCTTGCCGTCGGTCGGGAAGATGGTGGCGCCGATGCTGGCGCTCAAGTGCACCTCCTGGCGGCGGATCAGGAAGGGCTCGCCGAAGGCCTCGTTCAGCCGGCGGCACAGGTCGGCGGCGTCGTCGGCGCGGCGGATGCCGGTCTGCAGCACGACGAACTCGTCGCTGCGCAGCCGGGCCATGGTGTCGGTGTCACGCAGCCGGCCCTTGAGGCGGGTGGCGACGGCGCGCAGCAGGTCGTCGGCGAACGAGGCGCCGAAGCCGTCGTTCAGGCCCTTGAAGCGGTCGAGGTCGAGATGCAGCAGCGCCACCAGCTCGCCCTGGCGGCGGGCCCGGCTCAGCTCCTGGGCGGCGCGGTCGCGGAACACCTCGAGGCTCGGCAGGCCGGTCAGGGTGTCGAGCAGGGCGGAATCGTCGCGCTCGAGGTCGCGGCGGCGGATCTCGGTGACGTCCAGCGCCGCGGTGTAGACGGCGGCGACCTGGCCGGCGCCGTCGAGCAGCGGCGCCTTGGCGAAGACGACGCTGCGCTGGCGGTCGTCGGTCGCCACCGTCTCCACCCTCGGCGCCGGCAGGCTGCTCGCCGATTCCACCACCTTGTCGTTCAGCACGCCGTGGCGGGTGGCGTATTCCTCGCCATGCGCCTCGGCCAGCGGCAGGCCCACCACCTTGTCGCGCTCGACGGCGAACATCGCCTCGTGGGCGCGGTTGACGAAGCAGACCCGGCCCTGCGCGTCGACCCCCAGGATCGCCACCGGCAGCGTGTCGACGAGCGACACCGCGAGCGCCGCGTCCGGCGCGCCACGGTCGCGCAGCTCGCGCTCCAGCGTCGCCGCGCGCTCCGCCAGCAGCCGCTGCTGGCGGCGGAGCGTCAGCAGGTTACGCGCGCGTGCACGAAACTCGAGGTGATCGACCGGGCTCATCAGGAAGTCGGTGGCACCGGCCTCCAGCGCCTTGTAACAATAGTCGCGGTCCTCGTAGACGGTGACGACGACGATCGGCACGTCCGCGAAGCCCTCGCGCCCGCGCAGCGCCGCGATGAAGCGGGCGCCGTCCATCTCCGGCATGTTGAAGTCGGTTATGATGAGATCAGGGATGCTTTCCGAGCCGAGCCGCGCCAGGGCTTCCACGGGACTGGCGAAGGCGGTGACCTGGATTCCCTCCTCCACCGACTGCGCCAGGCGCGTGAGGATGTTGCGGTTGGTCACCCGGTCGTCGATGACGACTACCCTGGCCATCTCGGAAATTGGTGCTCCCACGATGGCGGCTGGTCGGTTCCGCCTCGGTCATATCACGATGCGCAGTGTCCTCGTCCGGCGGAGACTAGGCAAGGGGTCGGGTGATATCAAGCATATGGCGAAACAAGGTTACGTGCTGCTTGGACTAACGGTAGAAACAGCGCCTGCCTGTGGCCCTTCGGCCGCAGCGATCGGCAGGCCGGCGGGCTGAGCGCGCATGGCGGTCGAAGGCGCCTTCGCCCTGCTCGCCTCGCCCTGGGTGCCCTGGGCGCTGTCGGGGCTGATCATCGCCGCCGCCGTGGCGATCTGGCTGGATTTCCGCTGGAACAGGCTCGAGCCGATGCTGCAGGGCCTCGACGAGGCGGTGCGGGTGGTCGAGGGCTGCGAGGGGCAGGCGGCGCTGCGCCAGCGCTTTCCCGCCGTCTTCCGCCGGCTGGCCGACAATCCGGTCGTGGGCGAGGCCTGGCGGGCCTTCGCGCCGACATTGTCCTCGGCGCCGCAGAGCGACGATGCCGTGGGCTACACGCGCCGCCCGGCCGAGAGCTTCGACGACAGCCTGCTGGTGGCCGCCGGCATCAACCTGCGCTTCTATCATGCCGTGCCCAACCTGCTGGTCGGCATCGGGCTCCTGTTCACCTTCGTAGGCCTCGTCGCCGCCCTCTACTTCGCCAGCGCCGGCGTCGCCGCCGCCGATGTCGGCCAGGCCCAGGCGGCGCTGCGCGAGCTGCTGGCCGCCGCCACCTTCAAGTTCGTCACCTCCATCGCCGGCCTCGGCAGCTCGCTGGTGTTCTCCTGGCGCGAGAAGACCGAGCTGCACCGCGCCCACCGGCTGATCGGCCGCTTCTGCAGCGCGCTCGAGGCGCGCATGGCGCCGGTGACGGGCGAGAGCATGGCCGTCGCCACGCTCACCGAGCTGCGCTCGCACGGCGCCCTGCTGCGCCGGCTGACGCGCGACCTGTTCGTCCGGCTGCCCGAAGGGGTCGAGGAAGGCATCGCCGCCGAGCTCGGCCGCGCCGTCCAGCCCTTGCGCGACGCGCTGGCCGAGGCCGCGCCGCAGGTCCGGCGTGTCGCCGAGCCGATCGCCGAGATCGTCGCCGCCGAGCTGACGGCCCGGATGCGGCGGGCAGCCGTGGAGCCGGAGCAGCCGGTGCCGGCACCGGCCGGCGAGCGGCCATGAAGGCGTCGGCGCGCGCCTCGGCGGCGCGGGCGGGCGAAGAGGACAGCTACCTCGCCTCGGTCAGCGACCTGATGGTCGGCCTGCTGTTCGTCTTCATCATCATGCTGATGGCCTTCGCGCTCAGCTACCGCACCGCCGAGCACCGCGCCGACGAGGTCGGCAAGGCGCTGGAAAGCGCCCGCCACTCCGCCAGTGAAGCCGCCGGCGAAGCCGAGGAGCAGCGTCGCCGGCTGAGCATCGAGATCGACGATCTCGAGGCGCAGCAGGATATGCTGCAGCAGCAGCTCGCCGCCGTGCAGAGCCAGCGCGACACGCTGGGCCGGATGAGCGAGACCCTGGCGGAGCGTGACATGGTACGCAGCTCGATGCTGCAGCGCGTGCGCGACCTGCTGGCGCAGCGGGCCGTCGAGGTCTCGATCGAGCCCGAGAACGGCATCCTGCGGCTGCCGGAGGCGCTGCTGTTCGAATCCGGGGCGGCGGCGCTGCGCGAGGAGGGCGAACGCGCCCTGCGCGAGGTGGCGTCGGCGCTGGCCCGCTCGCTGCCCTGCTACAGCCAAGCGCCGCCGGCGACGCAGCTCGACTGCCGGCTGGGTGCGAGGCCGATCCTGGAAGCCGTGCTGATCGAGGGTCACACCGATTCCCGGCCGTTCTCGGGCGGCGGCGTCGACAACTGGACGCTGGCGGCGCTGCGCGGCGTCAACACCTTCAAGGCGCTGGTGCGCTACGAGCCGAGCCTGGACCTGCTGCGCAACGCCCGCGGCGAGGCGCTGCTGGGCGTCAGCAGCTACGAGGCGCGCCGGCCGGTGGCGACGGAGCCCGGCCCGGACGCGCAACGGCTGAACCGGCGGATCGACCTGCGCTTCCTGGTGGCGGCGCCGGCGGGCGAGGAGCTGGAGCGGCTGGACGAGGCGCTGCGGCCGCCGGCGCCGTGAGACCCGCCCGCCGATGGCCCGCGGGAGAGAGGACCGCCCAGCGGACGGCCCCCTCCCAGGGTCACATCACATCGGTCAAGCGCGCCGCCGACCCGGGTCGCCCCGACACCGCCGACGCGAGCGGCATATTAAACGCATTGGTTGAAATTACAAGTCTTTCTGTCGCGTAGGTTGAGGGAGAGGCGATGTCGCGCGAGTATCCGGACCGTCCGATCGTGGGCGTGGGGGTGGTGGTGTGCCGCGACGGCCGCGTGCTGCTGATCCGGCGCGGCCGGCCGCCGCGGCTCGGCCAGTGGTCGCTGCCCGGCGGCGGCCAGATGCTGGGCGAGACCGTCGAGCAGGCGGCACGGCGCGAGGTGATGGAGGAGACCGGCCTCGGCCTGCGCCGGCTCGAGCTGCTGACCGTCGTCGACCTGGTGGAGCCGGACGACGCCGGTGCAGTCCGCTACCATTACACCCTGGTCGATTTCGTCGCCGAGGCCGAGCCCGGCGAGGCCCGGCCGGGCGACGATGCGGCGGCCACGGCATGGCACGAGCCCGCAGGCCTGGAGGGCCTCGGGCTGTGGAGCGAGACGCTGCGGATCGTGAGGCTGGCGCTGGACCGCCTGCCCCTGGGCCGGGAGCCGGGCTAGGCCTCTTCCTTCTCCGGCGCCGCCAGCACGCGGGCGAGGTTGCAGATGGCGTCCTGGTGGCGGCGGTTGGTGATGCTGGCGAAGTTGCGCGCCAGCTCCAGCAGCATGCGCTGCTGCGGCATCATCTCGGTCTGCCGCGGCTTGGCGCTGCGGTCGGGCTCGATGTCCTCGAAGAAGTAGCCGATGTCGACGCCCAGCGCCTGGGCGATCTGGAACAGCCGTCCGGCCGAGATGCGGTTGATGCCGGTCTCGTACTTGTGGGCCTGCTGGTAGGTGACGCCGATGAGCTCGGCCATCTGCTGCTGCGTCAGTCCCAGCATGATACGCCGTTGCCGGATGCGCAGACTCACATAGTGGTCGACGTCGAGCGCGCGGGACCTGCCCCCGGCGCTTCGCCCCGCCACCTTCGCCACAACCTGACTCATCGACACTCCTCCATCCGCCCCGCGGTCCGAGGGTCGGTTTGTCCGATCCTCCGGAATTCAACCAAACGACATTTGGTTAAAATACTCCGGGCTTTTTTAAACCGCCAGCGGATCGAGAATTTCCCTCGTCTTCCAAGATCGTCGCTCTATGACGCCGGCGTGTCGCCGCCGCCCAGGGCGGCCGTCCACAGCACCCCCAGCACCGGCCGGGCGCCGGCGACCCTGACCGCCCGCAGCGTCGGCGCGGCATAGGCGCCGAGATCGAACAGCTCCGGATCGCTGGCCGGCAGCAGCCGCCGCAGGATCGTCCGGCCGTCGGCCAGCGTCGCCAGCACGTCGCGGCCCAGCAGCGGCCAGGGCTCCCGGTCGGGCCCGCCCGGCACCAGGGCCAGCTGGCCGATGCGCAGCACCGGCGCCATGCCGTCGTCGTCGATCGCGACGCCGGCAAAGCGTTCTGCGGCAAGCCGCAGCGGCTGGACGCCGGGATCGCCCTCCTGGCGCGTCAGCAGCCCGCCGGGTCCGATCCGGCCGAGCAGCGGCACGCCGGCGCGGCCGTCGCGCCGCCCGAAGGCGAGATATTCGGGCGTCGTGCCCAAGACCTCGGCCAGCCGCTCGACGATGTCGCGCGGCGGCGCGTATTCATCGCGCTCGTAGGGTCCGATGGCCGTCTGGTGGCGGCCGATCCGCTGCGCCAGCTCGAGCTGGCTCATCTCCCGCGACAGGCGAAGGCTCCGCAGGCGGCCGCCGAAGCTGCCCTGGCCCGAACGTCCCGCACCGCTCTTCTTCGAGCTCTCCATATCGCGAATATCTCTTGGATGGACATTCACTTCAAGATTATTTCCAGTCCAGGCACCGGGCCGCGCCGGCAGCGGTCGCGCTGTGCTCAATCGGGTGGCCGCGGCGTCAATATCAGGACTCGCCCGGCCATGGCCTCAACTGTACGGCGCATCGGTACATAAGACCCCACAGCCCACAGTTCAGTTAGGTCTTTCCAATGTTCGGAAAGAGGATGGCCTGATTGCCCGCCAGCGGCCACGAACAGCGAGGATTCCGGGTCGGCCAGGTCGACCAGCATGCGGTAGGACGGCCCGGTCGAGCCGTGGAATGCCCGCGGCCCGCCGCCGCCCGGATAGTGCGCCACGTTCACCGTGCTGCCGTCGCCCGATCCCGGCAGGTCGATGCCGAACAGCCGGCCGAGCAGCGGCAGGCTCTCCATCAGCCGATGGCGCATGACGATGCGGTGCGCCTCGCCCCAGCGCCGGGCCCGCCAGTCCTCGCCCCACTGCTTCCGCATCTCCGCCACCGCCATCCGCCAGGCCAGGGCCACGCGCTGCCCGCAGCTCTCGATCTCCGGCGTCGCGACGTCGTCGCACCAGATCTGGCGCCCGGTCAGCGCGAGGCGCGTGAAGTCCGGCCTGAGACCGCGATAGGCCTCGAACAGCGGCCCCAGCTCGTCGGCATAGATCGCCACCGCCAGGGCGTCGTACCAGGCGGCGAAGGCCAGGGGCTCGGGCCGATCCGCCGACATCAGCCGGTCCCATCCGGCCAGGGCCTCGATCAGCTCCGGTGCCGTGTCCTCCGGCGCCGCCGCCAGCAGGAAGGGCAGGAAATCGTCGGCCAGCGTCGAGCGGATGTCGGCCTGCATGGCGGCGAAACGCTGCAGGTCGAGGCCGCCCTGCCCGGCCAGCATCGCCTCGATCCGCCGCGCCCGCAGCGCCGGATCCCAGTCGGCCGTGACGAGGTAGGGATAGTCGGGCCCGACCAGGCGGTTGTTGGCGTTGACGATCTGCCCGGACGGCGGGTCGACGGTGCGCGGCAGCGCCTCGAACGGGATCGTGCCGATCCAGTCGGCGGCACCGTCCCAGCCCGGCACCGGCAGCCGGCCGTCGCCGCCGCGCCGGATCGGCACCCGCCCCGGTGCCACGAGGCCGATCCGGCCGTCGCGGGTCGCCCAGGTGACGTTCTGCTGCGGGCTGGCGAACGGCCGCAACGCCTCGTCCAACCACTCGCCATCGGCGGCGGTGGCGAGGCCCAGCCCGGCCAGCAGCGTGACGTCGTCGTCGGCGAGCGCCGTCCAGGCCAGCGCCAGCACCTTGCCCTCGCCGGCCAAGGCCGCCGCCGGCGGCACGAGATCGGAGATCACCGGCCCGTGCCGGGTCTCGCGCACCACCAGCCGCTCGGAGCCGCCGCCGCGCACGCCGATCGCCTCCTCGCGCACCGCGAAGGCGGCACTGCCCTCGGGCGTCAGGTAGCGGCCGGAATCGGCGGGATCGATCCGCTCGACGAACAGGTCCTGGGTGTCCGGGCCGGTATTGGTCAGGCCCCAGGCGAGGTCGGCGTTGCGGCCGGACACCACGATCGGCATCGACGGCATGGTGCCGCCGATCACCGACAGGCCCGGCGCCTCGAGGCCGGCCAGGTACCAGATGCCCGGCACCTGCAGGCCGAGATGCGGGTCGTTGGCGAGCAGCGGCCGTCCGCTGGCGGTGCGGCTGCCGTCGACCACCCAGACGTTGGAGCCCAGCCCCGGCGGCGGCTCGGACGGCAGCGCCGCGGCGAGGCCATCGAGATCGAGCCCGGCCAGCGTCCGCCGCAGCGCCGCGATCGTCACCGGCGTGTCGGCCGGCTGGTCCGGGAACAGGTCGGCCAGCTGCTCCGCCGTCAGCCACTGCGCCAACCGGGCGCGCAGCAGCTCGGCGCGCCAGTTGCCGCCGAGATCGAGCGCCATCAGCCGGGTGAACACCAGGCTGTCCTCGATCCGCCAGGGCTCGGGCGTATGCCACAGAAGCTGGAACTCGGGCGGCAGCGGCCAGCGCCGCGTGGCGAGGAAGGCGTTGACGCCCGCGGCATAGGCCCCGAGCAGCCGGCGGGCCTCGGCGGGCAGGTGGGCCGCCGAGGCCTCGGCGTGGCGGTAGAGTCCGAGCAGCCGCATGAAGCGGTCGACCGGCAGCGCCGCCTCGCCCGCGATCTCGGCCAGCCGGCCCTGGGCGATGCGCCGGTTCATCTCCATCTGCCACAGCCGGTCCTGGGCATGGGCGAAGCCCAGGCCGAAATAGGCGTCGGCGGGGCTCTGCGCCCGGATGCGCGGGATGCCCCAGGCGTCGCGCCGGATCTCGACCTCGGCCTCCGGCCCCGGCACCGCGATCCGGCCGGCCCGCTGCGGCAGCGATCCCCAGGCCAGGAAGGCCCCCGCCGCCAGTGCCGCGACGATCAGGCCGGCGGCGGCGAGCAGCAGGCGGCCCAGGATGCGCCGCAACCTCTCAGCTCAGCAGCCCCAGCGCCCGCAATTCCGATTCGAGCCCAGTAGCGTGGTGGAACTGGTGCGCGTGCATGCCGATGCGCCGCGCCGTCGCCACATTGTGCGGCGCGTCGTCGATGAACAGGCATTGCGCCGGCTCGGCGCCGATGGCCGCCAGCGCGTGCCGGAAGATCGGCTCCTCGGGCTTGACCATCCGGAGGTCGCCCGAGACGAAGATATCGCGGAACAGGTTCAGGAAGGCATAAGGCGGCTCGTGGCGCACCAGCGCGAAGGTCTCGGCCGACCAGTTGGTGATGGCCCAGAGCGGCGTGCCCCGGCCGTGCAGGGCCTCGAGCAGCGCCACGGTCTCGGGCATCGGCCCGCCGATCATCTCGATCCAGCGGTCGAAATAGGCGCGGATCAGCGCCTCCTTGTGCGGATGCTGCGCCACCAGCTCCGCCGTCGCCTCGGCCAGCGGCACGCCGGCATCCGCCGTCAGGTTCCAGGCCGGGCTGCAGATCTCCTTGAGGAAATACTCGCGCTCGGCCTCGTCCTCGATCAGCGAGCGGTAGAGATGCCGCGGGTTCCAGTCGATCAGCACGCCGCCGAGATCGAACACGACGATGGAGGGATTGGGCGCCAAGGCGTCACCTCGGGAGGGTTGGAAGGCGGCGGCGAACGTAGGGGAGACGCCTCCGTCGGGAAAGCCCGGGACCAGCGACCCGCATGGCGATAAGACCGCGCCGGTTGAATGCGGAGCCAAGCTTGCGATATGTGCGCAGCGCGGCGTCGATACCTCGCGCTCGGCGATCGTCACGCGGCCAGGCATGACGAGTTCCAAAAAGGCAAAGACGGCTGCGGCTATCGGGATCTCATGCTCGGCGTCATCCGCATCTTTCTGTCGACCGGGGGCATCTATCGTTGGATCGTCCTGGGTGCCGTGCTGCTGGGAGCCTTGGCCGAAGGGCTCGGTCTCGCCAGCCTGCTGCCGCTGATCAGCGTGGCGCTCGACCAGTCGGCCGTCGGCGATTCTCGGATCTCCGCGATGGTGGTCGATCTGCTCGCGACCATCGGGGTGATGCCCGACCTCGAATCGCTCCTGGTCTTCATTGTGGTGATGATCTTCATCAAGGCGGCGCTGACGCTGACCACCCAGCGCACCATCAACTATGCGGTCTCGGACGTCGCCGCCGACTTCCGCCGCCGGTTGATGGAAACCATTCTCCAGGTCAGATGGTCGTACTTCACCCGCCAACCCATCGGGCGCCTCGCCAACGCCATCAGCCTCGATTCCGCGCGCTCGGCCGACGCCTTCCAGCTCGCGGCCAACTTCATTGCCATCTCGATGCAGTCCCTGGCCTACGTGCTGATCGCGCTCTACGCCTCGTGGCAGCTGGCGGCGGTCGGGCTCGTCGCCGGACTGATCACCATCGCCGTCCTGGCCCCGCTCATCCAGCGCACCCGCACCCACAGCAAGCGACAGCGCAAGCGTACGGAAGACCTCGTCAGGCTGACCACCGACACGCTGGGCAGCATCAAGCCGCTGCTGGCGATGTCGCGCCACTGGCATTTCGCGTCGTTCTACAACGAGAAGGTGCGAGATCTGCGGCGTGCGCTGCGCCGGCAGGCCCTGAGCAAGTATCTGATGAAGAGCATTCGGGAGCCGTTGCTGGCGGTCCTGATCGCCGGGGGCTTCTATGTCGCCTACAAGAAGCTCGATGTCGGCATCCCCGAGCTCGTGGTGATGGGGATCGTGTTTCGGCGGCTGGTCTCGGCCATGGGCGAGGCCCAGGAGCAGCTCCAGGCGGCCGTGGCGGTCGAGGCTTCGTTCTGGTCCGTTCACAACCTGATCACCGAAGCCGAGAGCCAGCGCGAGGTCAATCGCGGCGGGCGCGAGCCCACGCTCGACCGCGGCATAGCGCTCGACGATGTCAGCTTCGGCTATGACGAGCACAGGCTGGTGCTGGAGCGGTTCAACATGGTCGCGCCGGCCGGGAAGCTGACGGTCCTGGGCGGCGTTTCGGGCGGCGGCAAGACCACGATCACGGACCTGATCCTCGGCCTGCACGAGCCCCTCTCGGGCCGCGTGCTGGTGGACGGGACGCCGCTGACCGAGATCGACCTGAAGCGCTGGCGGTCCATGGTCGGGTATGTCCCGCAGGAGCTGGGCCTGTTCCACGAGTCCATTCTCGCCAATGTGACGCTGGGAGACCCGACGATCTCGGAGGAGGCGGTGAAGCGTGCCCTGGCGCGGGCGGGGGTCCTGGAGTTCGTCGCGGCGCTGCCGGAGGGCCTGCACACCGATGTGGGCGAGCGCGGATCGCGTCTGTCGGGCGGGCAGCGGCAGCGCATAGCCCTGGCTCGCGCGCTGGTGCTGGAGCCCAAGCTCCTGATCCTGGACGAGGTCAGCAGCGCCCTGGACCCGGATACCGAGGCCGAGATTTGTGCCAACGTCCGCGAGCTGGCCGGAAGCTGCACGATCATCGCCATCACCCACCGCCCGATCTGGATCGAGATGGCCGATCAGGTCTATCGCGTCGGCCTCGATGAAGCCGCCTGATCCGGCCGGTCGGCCCGACGTCGCCATCTATCTCGAGAATCTGGAGGGTGGCGGGGTCCAGGCGATCTGCCTGAACATCGCGCGCGAGCTGCTCGCGCGCGGCCGCCGGCCGACGCTGGTCGTGAGTGAAAGCGACGGCGCGTTGCGGGCAGACGTGCCGGCGGCGATCGGGATCACCGAGGTGCGGGCCTCGTCCCGCCTGGCCACGCTGCGTCGGATCATGCGGCTCGGGGGCATGCCGCCAGCCCTGCCGGCCGCGATTCTGTGGCATCGCGACGACGATGCCTCCCTGCGGCACGTCCCGGCACTCGCCGACTATCTGGCGGCGACGCGACCCCACACCCTGCTGGCGGCGACGCCGTTCCGCAATCTCGAGGCGCTGCTGGCCTGCCGCCTCGTCGCGCAGCCGCCACGCCTGCTCGTCACCGAGCACAACGACCTCGGGGCGGGACATCCGCTGGGCCAGGGTTCGGTGGGTCTATCCCTCGCGGCGTTGCAGCGTCGGCTCTATCCCGGTGCGGACGCGATCGTCGCGGTATCCCGCGGCGTGGCCGCCGACATCGTCCGGCGGTCGGGAATAGCGCCCAACCGTGTCGAAGTGGTCTACAACCCGGTCGTGATCCCGCGACTGCCCGCCCTGGCTGCCGAGCCCGTGGCCCATCCGTGGCTGGCCGAGCCCGGACCGCCGGTCGTGCTCGGCGTCGGTCGGCTGAGCGCGGCCAAGGACTTCCACATGCTGGTCCGGGCATTCGTGCGACTGCGCCGACGCGTTCCGGCGCGCCTCGTCATCATCGGCCAGGACAAGAGTGCCGCGAAGACCGCCCGCCGCCACCAGGAGCTCCGCGCCATAGCCGCCGCCGGCGGCGTCGCCGACGACGTCGACTTCCCGGGCTTCGTCCGCAATCCGTTCTCCTGGATGGCACGTGCGGCGGTGCTCGGGGTCAGCTCACGCCACGAGGGCTTCTGCAATGTGATCGCGGAGGCGCTCGCCTGCGGCTGCCCGGTCGTCAGCACGGATTGCCCCAGCGGCCCGGCCGAGATCCTGGAGGATGGGAAATGGGGCCGCTTGGTCCCGGTCGGTGACGAGGCGACGATGGCCGAAGCCCTGGAGGCAACACTGAACGCCCCCTCGGACCCGGTGAGGCTTCGGGAGCGGGCCGAGCCGTTCACGGTCGCGGCGGCCGTCGATCGCTATGAGGCCCTGCTGTTCGGCGGCCGAGCCGGCCTCACGCCCGAGAGCTGATCGCCAGCTCCACTCGGCCCTATGCCGCCTTCAGGAAGCCCTCGCCCGGCCGCGGCAGCGGCGGTGTCTTGGCGACCACCTCGAGGGCGTCGTGGCGGACATGGTTCTGCCGCATCTCCTCCTTCACCATCGCCTCGGTGACGATGCCCTGCTCCAGGCACTCCTTGAGCAGGCCGAAGAACAGCTGCTCCTGGCGCTTGTCGGGATGGGACTTGTAGGTGCCGGCGAGCGCATAGTCGCCGAACAGCGCCGTGCGCGCCCGGCGCACCCAGCCCTTCGGCGGGAACAGCCGGAACTTGTCGGCCTCGACGAAGTCGATCGGCAGGCCGCTCTTCCAGGGCTGCGTGTGGCGCTTGGTGTTGTGCAGAAGGCGCGTCTTGCCGTCGAGATGGTCGAAATCGTTCCACTCGGGCTCGAAGATGCCGATGGTGGCAGGGTCCTCGTGCTTCAGCTCGATCCAGTCGATGTAGTCGAGCGTGCCCTCGAACAGCTTGTTGAAGTTGGTCTCGACGTGCCAGTGCTTCAGCCTGGCGTTGTCCATCAGCATGCAGCTGGTGGCGTAGTGGCCGGGCTGGTCCTCCTTGCCCGGCCGCTTGCGGCACATGATGGCATGAGCACCCATGTCGCGGGTCAGCAGCTCGTAGATGTCGCCGACGGCGAAGATGTCGGGATCGACCACCACCGAGCGGCCCTGGTAGCCCATCAGCTCGGGCGGCATGAAGCGCAGCGGCGTGAACGACTGCAGATCCTCCATCCGCCAGGTCTGCATCCGGCCGCCGCGCAGGAACTTCTGGCCCTCGCGGCCGCGCAGGAAGGCATGGTCCTGCGTATGGATCAGCTCGATGCGCAGCTTGTCGGCGTGGCGCGAATGACGCCGCATCGAGTATGCCGAGACCAGCGCCCCGACATACTGCTTGTGATTGGTATGAATAAAGACGCCGAAGTCCATCGCTGCCCGCCTCTCGCATCCTCGCCTTGCGAGGCCCATCCTCAGATAGCAGCCGGGCGGCGGCGCAACAAGGTCGGCAACCTGTGACAACCTTGCTCGTCTTGGGTGCCAAGCCCGACCCGGCGCTGCCGCCGGCCGGCGGCTTCGACGCCGTCGCCTGCGCCAACGCTTCGGGCTGGAGTGCCGGCCGCGCCGGCCTGCCGAAGCCCGCCTACACGGTGATGACCGCCCAGCTCACCGACGGCAGCGACGCCGGCCACCTGCGCCTCGACAGCCTGGCCGGCCTCTCGACAGGCGATCTCGTCTACTATCCGCGCCCGCACCAGGGCTGGCGCGCCCTGCTCAAGCCGAAGCTGCGCCGCATGCGCGCCCATGTGCTGAAGCGCGAGCTCTCGGCGCGCGGCTACCGCTGGGACCGCTTCGTCGAGCACCCCAACGCCTGGTATCTGGACCGCGTCCGCGAGCTGTGCGGCGATGCGCCCGAGGTCGCGGCCCAGATCGCCACGAAGCTGCCTTCCTCGGGCATGGTGGCGGTGGCGATGGGCCTGATCGACGGCCGCTGGAACCGCGTCGTCCTCGCCGGCTTCAGCTTCGAGCTGACCCAGGCTTTCGGCGTCGACCCGGAGATCGCCCGCCGCGGCACGGCGACGAGTGCCCATCGCGACACCGACGTGCTGGTCCTGCGCCGGCTCGTCGAGCGCGGCCTGCCGCTGGCGACGACGGAGACGACCGTGCACGCGGCGGCAGGCGTGCCGATGTTGCAGAACAACGGAGAGCGATGATGCCTCTGTCCTCGGCTTGGAAGGCGAGCTGATGCTGCCGGAGATCGGCGTCACGCTCGGCATGGCCGAGATCTACGAGGACGTCGAGGTCGAGGCGGCTTAGGCGGTCTCGCGCACGGCCCGCCACGCCGCGACGATGGCCTCGGCCGCCGCCATGCCCGCCGTCTCGTCGATCAGCCAGGAGATCACCGACAGCCGCATCACCTGCCGGCCGTGCCACGCAGCACCGCCGGCGAACAAAGCACCGTCTGCCTGGATGCGGGCGATGGTCCGCCGGGTCAGCGCGTCGCCGGCCTCGTCGCCCCTGTCGCCGCCGAAGCGCACCAGCACCTGGTTCAGCACGACCTCGTTGACGATGCCGATGCCCGGCTCGGCCCGCAGCCGATCGGCCATCCGTGCCGCGACCGCACAGTGCCGCTCGACCATCTCGCGGATGCCCCGGCGGCCGAGATGCCTGATCATCGCCCAGGTGGCGAAGCCGCGGGCGCGGCGCGACAGCTCGGGCACGAGATGGCTGGGATCGCGCTCGCCGGTGGCCGTCACCGGCAGGTAGCTGGCGGCGATGGTCATGGCCCGGCGATGCGCCGCCTCGTCGCGGACGATGGCGTAGCCGCAGTCATAGGGCGTCTGCAGCCATTTGTGGCCGTCGGTGGCCCAGGAATCGGCGAGATCCAGGCCCTCGGCCAGATGCCGATGGCGCGGGCTGACACGCGCCCAGGCGCCGAAGGCGGCATCGACATGCACCCAGGCGCCGACGCTGCGCGCCATCGGCACGATCTCGGCGAAGCCGTCGAAGGCGCCGGTGTTGAGCTGGCCGGCCTGCAGCACGGCGATGCACGGACCGGTCACGCCGCGGGTCGCATCGAGGAACGACGACGGCAGCATCCGCCCCTGGTCGTCGGTGGCGATGCGGACCACCCGCTCGTGGCCGAGCCCCAGGAACTGCAGCGCCGAGAACACCGTGGTGTGGGCGTCGTCGCCGATCAGCACGGTGATCGGCGGGGCGCCGAACAGGCCGTCGGCCTCGACATCCCAGCCGGTGCCGCGCAGCACCTCGCCCCTGGCGGCGGCGAGGCAGACGAAGTTGGCGACGGTGGCGCCGGTGACGAAGCCGACCGAGCTCTGGCGCGGCAGGTCCAACAGCTCCAGCAGCCAGCCGGCCGCCACGGCTTCCGCCGCTGCGGCTGCCGGCGAGGCCTGGTGGTTGCCGGCGTTCTGGCCCCAGGCGCTGGTCAGCCAGTCGGCCGCCACGCCGACCGGGTGCGAGCCGCCGATCACCCAGCCGAAGAACCGGTCGCCGACCTTGGCGTGCAGGCCGGGCTCGGCGCGGTTGGCGAGGTCGCCGATGCAGGCCGAGGCCTCCAGGCCCTCCTCCGGCAGCGGGCCGGCGAACAGCGCCCGCGAGGCGGCGAAATCCTGCAATGGCCGCTGCGGGCGCAAAGGCAGACGGTCCCTGAACGTCACCGCCCGCGACGCAGCCAGGCTCAGCGCGTCCTCGCCATCCATTGCCGCCCTCCCCCCGAGCCTCGGGGCCGGCGGCGGCTCAGCCGCCGCCGCGCCGCCCCGACCGCAGCACGCGGCACAAGAGAAACACAGGGATCAGGCCCGTGGCCACGATCAGCAGCGACGGCACCGCGGCACCGTCCAGCCGCTCGGTGGTGGCGAGCTGGAAGGTCTCGACCGCCAGGGTGTCGAAGTTGAACGGCCGCAGGATCATCGTCGCCGGCAGCTCCTTCATCACGTCGACGAACACCAGCAGGGCCGCCGCCAGCAGGCTGGCGCGCAGCAGCGGCAGGTGGATGCGCCCGAGCATGGCCAAGGGCCGGCAGCCCAGCGTGCGGGCCGCGTCCTCGACATGGCCGCGGATGCGGGTCATGCCGGCATCGAGCGGCGTCCAGGCGACGGTGAAGAAGCGCACGACATAGCCGTAGATCACGGCGAGGATGGTGCCGCCGAGGAACAGCCCGGTCCCAGGCCCCCACAGGCGGGCGGCGAGGTCCGACAGCGTGCGGTCGACCCAGGCCACGGCCACCAGCAGGCCCACGGCGATCACCACGCCCGGCACCGCATAGCCCATGGTGGCGATGCGCAGCAGCGTGCGGCCGAGCGCGCCGCCGGACCGGCCGGCATAGACTGCCAGGATCGCCACCGGCAGGATCACGGCCACGGCGATCGCCGCCAGGATCACGGTATTGCGCGTCAGCACGACCAGCCGCGCCGCCGATACCGTGTCGCCGGCGCCGGTCGCCATCGTCGCCAGCACGATCGCCGGCAGCACGAAGCCCAGCAGCAGCGGCAGCGCGGTGACCGCCAGCGCCAGGGCGCCAGCCGCTCCCTGCAGCCGCGGCGGCTCGCCGGTGCGCACACGGATGCCGTCGGCGGCAAAGCCACTGCCGCCGCGATTGGCGCGCTCCAGCAGGATGGCGCCCAGCACGAACAGCATCAGCACCGCGCCCAGCTGTGCCGCCGTGCCGGGGCTGCCCAGGGCGTACCAGGCCCGGTAGATGCCGGTGGTGAAGGTCGGCACCTCGAAGAAGCGGACGGCGCCGAAATCGGCCAGCGATTCCATCAGCACGAAGGCCGTGCCGGCGGCGAGGCTGGGGCGCGCCATCGGCACCGCCACCCGCCAGAACGCCCCCAGCGGCGTGCAGCCCAGCGTCCGGCTGACCTCCAGCGCGCAGCTCGCCTGCTCGACGAAGGCGGCGCGCGCCGTGACATAGACGTAGGGATAGAGCGCCAGCGACAGCACGGTGATGGCACCGCCCAGCGAGTGGATGCTGGGGAACCAGTAGTCCTGCCAGCCCCAGCCGGTCAGCCTGCGGATCGCCGTCTGCAGCGGCCCGGTGAACTGCAGGAAATCGGTGTAGGCGTAGGCCAGCACATAGGTCGGCATCGCCAGGGGCAGCACCAGCGCCCAGTCGAGGACGTCGCGGCCGGGGAAGCGGTACATCGTGACGAGCCAGGCGGCACCCGTGCCCACCACCAGCGTCGCCAGCGCCACGCCCAGCGCCAGCCCCAGCGTGGTCAGGACGTATTCCAGCAGCACGGTATGGGCGAGATGCAGCCACCAGCCGTCGTCGGCGCGCAGCGCCAGGCCGCCGACGGCGACCAGCGGCAGCAGCACGACCGCGCAGAGCAGTGCTGCCGGCAGCACCGGCCGCAGCCGGCGCAGCCTGTCGCGGCCGACGGCACCGCCCAAGCTCGCGGATGCCTGCAGCGGCGGAGACGAGATCGACAGGAGAGGCGCCCCCGAGGAATGCCGCCCGTCCGCCGACGGGACCGGTCAATCGCCGGGATCTACGACCTGGCGCCAGCCGTCACAAGTCACCACCCGCTGCGGACGACAATATCTCGAATTGTTCTAAGTCTCGACTACCGGTTTCATTGCTACAGCGAGGTGCTGAGCCCGCCGTCGACCGCCAGCACATGGCCGTTGACATAGGCCGCGGCGTCCGAGGCCAGGAACACCGCCGCCCCGCCCAGCTCCTCGGGCCTGGCCCAGCGGCCGGCGGGGGTGCGGCGCTCGACCCAGGCGGTGAACTCGGCGTTCTCGAGCAGGGCGGTGTTCATCTCGGTGGCGAAGTAGCCGGGCGCCAGGGCGTTGATCGTGATGCCGTCGCGGCCGAGCTCGGCCGCCATCGAGCGGGTGAGACCGTGCAGGCCGGCCTTGGCCGCGACATAGGCATGGATGGTCGGCCGGCCGAGGATCGCCGCCACCGAGCCGGTGTTGATGATCCGGCCCCACTTGCGCGGCTGCATCACCCGCACCGCCTCGCGCGCCAGCCGGAAGCAGCCGGTGAGGTTGATGGCGACGACCCGCTCGAAGTCCTCGTCGGTCCACTGCGTCACCGGCACGCGGTGCTGCACGCCGGCATTGTTGATCAGGATGTCGAGCCGTCCATGCTTCGCGGCGAACTCGGCCACGGCTCGGATGCTGGCCGGTCCGTCGGCGACGTCGAAGGCCGCGGCCTCGGCCGACAGCCCGCGCTCGCGCAGCTTCGCCGCCGCGCCCTCGACCGCCGCCGCGTCGCGGGCGTTGATCGCCACGTGCGCCCCGGCCTCGGCCAGCGCCTGCGCCATGGCGAAGCCCAGCCCGCGCGACGCCCCGGTCACCAGCGCCACCCGATCCTTCAGCGAGAACATCGACATGCGGCCTCCCCCGGCTCGACCCGCTGGCGGCGGTGGTGCAAGAAAGCCGGCATGAGCGCAAGCCCCGCCACCCGCCGCGAGCCCTTTCGCGCCCGCGCCGCCGGCCGGGCGCTGCAGGGTGCCCGCATCCGCGTTGCCGAGCAGCGCCACCCGGCCACCCTGGTGTTCCTGCACGAGGGCCTGGGCGCGGTCAGCATGTGGCGCGACTTCCCCGACGCGCTCTGCGCCCGCCTCGGCATGGACGGCCTGGCCTGGGACCGCTGGGGCCACGGCCTGTCCGAGCCGTTCGACCGGCCGCGCACCATCCGCTACCTGCACGACGAGGCCTGGGACGCCCTGCCCGATGTGCTGGACGCCGCCGGCGCCGCCCGGGCCGTCCTCGTCGGCCACAGCGACGGCGGCAGCATCGCGCTCTTGTTCGCCGCCCGCTTCCCCGACCGCACCGCCGCCGTGATCTCGGAGGCCGCCCACGTCTTCGTCGAGGACATCACCCTCGACGGCATCCGCGCCGCCGCCCGCGCCTACGCCGATACCGATCTCCGCCAGCGCCTCGTCCGCCACCACCGCGAGAAGACCGACCGCGTCTTCTCCACCTGGGCCGACTGCTGGCTGTCGCCGCCTTTTCGCGACTGGAACATCGAGCAGGACATCCGGGGCCTCACCGCCCCCCTCCTGCTGGTCCAGGGCGAGGCCGACGCCTACGGCAGCATGGCCCAGCTCGACGCCATCGAGGCGGTGGCCAAGGGCCCGATCGAGCGCGCCGTGCTGCCGGGATGCGGGCATGTCCCGCACCACGAGCGGCGCGACGAGGTGCTGGAGCTGATGGCGGGGTTCGTAGAGCGGCGGTTGTCGACGGGCGCCGAGCCAATCATGTAAGACGTAAGTCGTCTTACCGAAGGCCCTGGCCAATGAGCGTGCTCGCCAAGTCCCGCCTGTCGACGAAGGCCCAGACCGTGATACCGCGCGCGGTCCGCGAGAAGCTCGGCCTGCGGCCCGGCGATGTCATCGCCTTCGAGGAGCAGAACGGCGAGGTCGTCGTCCGTGCATGGCGCGAGCCCGTCCGCGAGGATCCGTTCGCCGTCTTCCACGAATGGGCGAGCCCGGAGGACGACGAGGCCTATGCCGACCTTTGAGCCCTTCGACGTCGTCTCGGTGCCCTTCCCCTATGTCGATCGCGAGCAGTTCAAGCGCCGCCCGGCCCTGATCGTCTCCACGGCCGCCTTGTTGCACCGGCACGGGCTGTTGTGGGTCGGGATGATCACCTCGACCGCCGGCGGCCGCCGGGTGGACGACATCGAGATCGACGACCTCGCGGCCGCCGGGCTGAGCAAGCCTTCGGTCGTCCGCGCCGCCAAGCTCGCCGGCATCGAGCCCGACCGCCTCCGCCGCATCGGCGCCGTCACGCCGGACGTGGCTGGAAAGGTCGCTGCGCAATTGCGAGGCTGGCTCGCGCGGATTTGAGGGACTCGCCGGGTCGGGATCGGCCGCATCCACCAGGCCCGGCACTCTCCTGCCTTGCGCATCCATGGCTTGCGAAGCTCTGTCGCCCCGCCTATCCGCCACACGACACCAACCGGAGGCACCTCATGCGCTACCTGCACACCATGGTCCGGGTCTCGGATCCCGAGGCCTCGCTGAAATTCTATCGCGACCTGCTCGGCATGGTCGAGGTGCGCAAGTCGCCCAACGAGAAGGGCCGCTACACCAACTACTTCCTCGCCGCACCCGAGGATGTCGAGGCCGCCAGGAACAACAAGGCGCCGATGATCGAGCTGACCCACAACTGGGACCCCGAGGAGTACAAGGGCGGCCGCAATTTCGGCCACTTGGCCTACGAGGTCGACGACATCTACGCCACCTGCCGCAAGCTGCAGGATGCCGGCGTCACCATCAACCGGCCGCCGCGCGACGGCCACATGGCGTTCGTGCGCTCGCCGGACGGCATCTCGCTCGAGCTGCTGCAGAAGGGCGGGGCCAGGGAGCCGGCCGAGCCCTGGGCCTCGATGCCCAACACCGGCAGCTGGTAGCCGCCGCAGGTTGCGGATCGTCGCAGGTCCGATTTAACCCATTGTCTGCGCGCTTGGTTTGAGCCTAGGTGATTCCGCGCCGTCACGGCGCAGACGCAGGCCAAACCAGCGCGGGGGCGGGATGATCTCGCAGCTGACGCGAAACGAACGGCAATTCGCCATTCTCGGGCTCGGCATCCTGGCTCTGGTCGGGCTGCTGCTGGCGGGCGCCGGGCACGAGGATCTCCTGGGCATGCACGGCCTCCTGGTGGTCCTGTGCTGCATCGCCGGTATCTTCGTGGTGATCTCCGGGCTCGACGCCCCCGAGCCCGCGGAATCGCGTCTCGACCGCTACTACGACGACCCCAGCAAGGTCGGCATCGTGATCGCCATGATCTGGGCGGTGTTCGGGATGTTCATCGGCGACTGGGTCGCCTGGCTGCTGGTCTATCCCGAGATGACCTTCGATGCGGGCTGGGCCAGCTTCGGCCGGCTGCGGCCGGTGCACACCACCGGCATCATCTTCGGCTTCGGCGGCAACGCGTTGATCGCCACCTCCTTCCACGTGCTGCAGCGCACCTCGCGCGCCCGGCTCGCCGACCAGCTCAGCCCGTGGTTCGTGCTGTTCGGCTACAACCTGTTCTGCCTGATGGCCGTCACCGGCTATCTCGGCGGCCTGACCCAATCGAAGGAATATGCCGAGCCGGAGTGGTATGCCGACATCTGGCTCGTCATTGTCTGGGTCACCTATCTGCTGCTGTATCTGCGCACGCTGGCGCGGCGCAAGGAGCCGCACATCTACGTCGCCAACTGGTACTACTTGGCGTTCATCATCGTCGTGGCGGTGCTGCACATCGTCAACAACATGGCAGTGCCGATCTCACTGACCCACGCCAAGAGCTACTCCCTGTTCTCGGGCGTCCAGGACGCCATGGTGCAGTGGTGGTACGGCCACAATGCCGTGGCCTTCTTCCTCACCGCCGGCTTTCTGGGGATGCTCTACTACTACCTGCCGAAGCGGGCCGGACGGCCGATCTATTCCTACCGGATGTCGATCATCAGCTTCTGGGGCATCACCTTCCTGTACATGTGGGCGGGCGCCCACCACCTGCACTACACGGCGCTGCCGCACTGGGTGCAGACCCTCGGCATGACGTTCTCGATCGTGCTGCTGGTGCCGTCATGGGCTTCCGCCGGCAATGCCCTGCTGACGCTCAACGGCGCCTGGGACAAGGTGCGCGACGACGCCACGCTGCGCTTCATGATGGTGGCGGCGATCTTCTACGGCCTCTCGACCTTCGAAGGCTCGTTCCTCGCCATCCGCACCGTCAACTCGCTGTCGCACTACACCGACTGGACAGTGGGGCACGTCCATGCCGGGGCGCTGGGCTGGGTGGCGCTGATCACCTTCGGCTCGATCTATGCCGTGGTGCCGTGGCTGTGGCAGCGCGAGGCGATGTACTCGGCCCGGCTGGTCGAATGGCACTTCTGGCTCGCCCTGTCCGGCACCCTCGTCTACGTCTTCGCGATGTGGAACTCGGGCATCATCCAGGGCCTGATGTGGCGCACCTATACCGAGGAAGGCACGCTGGCCTACTCGTTCATCGATTCGCTGGTCGCCATGCATCCCTACTACTTCGCCCGGGCGGTCGGCGGCCTGCTGTTCCTGCTGGGTGGTATCGTCGGCTGCTACAACATCTGGATGACCATCCGCGGTGCCGCCAAGCCGGCCGAGGACACCGCCGGCGACCGCCCGGACGCACCCGCGATGCAGCCGGCGGAGTGAGCCCATGTTCGGCTTCCACTACCGCCTCGAACGCCACACCATCGGGCTGGTGCTCGGCATCATCCTGGTCTCGGGCATCGGCGGCGCCGTCGAGATCGCGCCCCTGTTCACCATCGACGAGACGGTCGAGCCGGCGCCGGGGATGCGGGTCTACACCCCGCTCGAGCTGGCCGGCCGCAACATCTACATCCGCGAGGGCTGCTACGCCTGCCACTCGCAGATGATCCGCACCCTGCGCGACGAGGTCGAGCGCTACGGCCCCTACTCGCTGGCGGTGGAATCGCAGTACGACCATCCGATGCTTTGGGGCTCCAAGCGCACCGGCCCCGACATCGCCCGCATCGGCGGCAAGTACTCCGACGAGTGGCACGTGGCGCACCTGATCAACCCGCGCCACGTCGTGCCGGAATCCAAGATGCCGAACTATGGCTGGCTGGCGCGCACCGCCCTGCAGACCGGGGATCTCGGGCTGCATCTCGCGGCGCTGCGCAAGGTCGGCGTCCCCTATACCGACGAGATGATCGCCAACGCCCCGGCCGACGCGCTGAGCCAGGCGATGCCCGATTCGCCCGGCGCCGCGGGCGTGGTCGAGCGCTACGGCGAGGCGACGCATGTCCGCGCCTTCGGGTCGGAAGGCCGCGTCACCGAGATGACGGCACTCGTCGCCTATCTGCAGATCCTGGGCCTGCTCACCGACGCCGCCCACCAGCAGGCGGCCACGGAGTAGCCGCATGGACCACGACACCCTGGTCGCCTTCGCCAAGTCCTTCGGCCTGTTCTACCTGATCGCCATGTCGATCGGCGTCGTCGTCTATGCCTTCTGGCCGTCGAACCGGGCGCGATTCGACCGCGCCGCCCAGGCGATCGTCGAGGACGAGGACAAGCCATGGCGGTAGAGGAACGCGACCCGCACACCGGCTACATGACCACCGGCCACGAGTGGAACGGCATCAAGGAGCTGAACACGCCGGTCCCGCGGCCGGTCTATTTCTTCCTGATCGTGACCACCGCCTTCGCCGTCGTCTACTGGCTGCTGATGCCGGCCTGGCCCCTGGGCGTGACCTACACCAGGGGGCTGCTCGGCATCGACCAGCGCCGCAGCGTCGCCGAGGCCCTGGACGAGGCCGCGGCCGAGCGGGCTGTCTGGACCCAGCGGATCGAGAGTGCGGACTTCGCCGAGATCCAGGCCGATCCGCAGCTGACGGCGATCGTCCGCCAGACCGGGCGGACGCTGTTCGGCGACAACTGCTCGGTCTGCCATGGCACCCACGCCACCGGCGGGCCGGGCTTTCCCGACCTGACCAGCGGCTCCTGGCTGTGGGGCGGTGAGCCCGAGGCGATCGCCGAGACCCTGCGCGTCGGCATCAACGCCACCCACCCCGACACCCGCACCGGCCAGATGCTGGCCTTCGGCAAGGACGGCATCCTGCCGCGCGCCGATGTCGAGAAGGTGGTCACCTACGTCCTGTCGCTTTCCGATCCCTCGATCGGCGCGACGCCCGAGCAGCTCGACGCCGGCCGGGAGGTCTTCCTCGCCAACTGCGCCAGCTGCCACGGCGAGGACGGCAAGGGCATGACCGATACCGGAGCGCCCAACCTCACCGACCGGTTCTGGATCTATGGCGGCGACCGCCAGTCGATCTTCACCACCGTCTATGGCGGCCGTCAGGGCCACATGCCGAGCTGGGAGGGCCGCCTGAGCCCGCTCGACCGCAAGATCCTGGCGCTCTACGTCCTCGATCTCGGCAAGCCGGAGTGAGCGGAGTGCTGCCGCGCGGACGTGTCCTCGTCACCCTGCTGGTGGTGGCGGTCACGGCCCTGGTGATCGGCGCCAACGCCCATATGCTCTACGTGGCCACGGTCTCCCAGCCCGATTGCGTCGCGCACCTGAAGCCGGGCGAGAGCGGCGGATTCGCGGCCGCGAGGCCGGCATGTTGATCCAGCACCGCCATCCGAGCCGGTGAGCCATCCGAGCCGGGAGATTGCCGCCATGACCACGATCCCCGTCGTCGTTCCGCCGCTGGTCACCGAGAGCCGCTTCGCCCGCCGCCTGCCGCGCCAGGCGGCGTTCGACTGGCTGCGCGCCGGCTGGCGTGACCTGCGCACGGTGCCAGGCCCCAGCCTGATCTACGGGGTCGCCATCTACCTGGTCTCGGTCGCCGTGGTGGTGGGCCTGTTCGCGCTGGGCTGGGACTATATCCTGTTCCCGGCGCTGGCCGGCTTCATGGTGGTGGGCCCGATCCTCGCCACCGGCCTCTACGAGAAGAGCCGCCGGCTGGCGGCGGGCGAGCCGGTGAGCCTGTCGAGGATGCTGCGCGTCGAGGCGAGTTCCGGCGGCCAGATCCTGTTCATCGGCGTCATCCTCTGCCTGCTGATGCTGCTGTGGATGCGGGCCGCCGTCATCATCTACGCCCTGTTCTTCGGCCTGCGGCCGTTCCCCGGCCTCGACCATGTGGCGGCGATGCTGTTCACCACCTTCACCGGCTGGTCGATGCTGATCGTCGGCGGGCTCATCGGCGGGCTGTTCGCCGCCTTCTCGTTCGCCATCAGCGTCTTCTCGGTGCCGATGCTGCTGAACGAGCGCCTGGACGCCTTCACCGCCATGGGCACCAGCATCGCCATGGTCTGGAACAACCTGCCGGTGATGCTGACCTGGGGTGTCATCACCCTCGTGCTGTTCGGGGCCAGCCTCGTCGTCGGCCTGCTCGGGCTGATCCTTGTCTTCCCGCTGCTCGGCCATGCCACATGGCACGCCTACAAGGCGGTGCGCTGACGGCGCCGCGCATGCCCGACTTCCTGTTCCTGATCCCGATAGCCCTGGCGCTGGGCGGCATCGGCCTCGCCGCCTTCATGTGGTCGCTGCGCAACGGCCAGTACGAGGACCTCGACGGCGCCGCCGAGCGGGTGCTCTTCGACGACGAGCCGCCGGGCCGGTGAGGCTCAGCTCCGGGCGGCCTCGAGGAAGCCGCGCATCGCCCGGTCGATGATCAGCACGTCGTAGCCCAGCATCACGAAGCGGTAGCCGCGCCCCACCAGCTCCTTGGCCCGCTCGGGCGTCGGCGCCACGCCGCCGAGTGCCGCCGGGCTGCCCCGAATGGCCCGCTCCGCCCGCTCGAACACCGCCCTGAATGCCGGATCGTCGAAGGCGCCGGGCTTGCCGAGGCTCACCGACATGTCGAAGGGAGCGATCATCGCCACGTCGATGCCGGGCACGCCCAGGATGGTGTCGATGTTGTCGACCGCCTCGACATGCTCGATCAGCACGATCGCCAGCACCGAATCGTCGGCGGCGCCGGTGTAGTCGAACGGCCCCATGCCCCAGCGCGACGGGGCGTAGAACGGCCCCCAGCCGCGCTCGCCCGCCGGCGGGTAGCGGCAGGCGGCGACGGCGGTGCGCGCCTCCTCGGGCGTGCGCACCATCGGGAAGACGATGCCCATGGCACCGCTGTCGAGCAGCGGCTTGGCGAGCCACGGCACGGTCCAGGCGACGCGCGCCAAGGGTGTGCAGTCGGCGACGGCGGTGGCGGCGATCATCGCCTGGGCGCTCTCGACGGTGATGGCGCCGTGCTCGAGGTCGATCAGCAGCCAGTCGAGGCCGGTGTCGGCGAGGGTCTGCGCCAGCGCCGGGCTCGCCATGCTGATCATCGAGCCATAGAGCGTCTCGCCGGCACGCAGCCGCGACCTGAGGGAATGCATCGGCTGCCGCATCTGTCCGCTCCCGTTGACCGACCGCAGCTTAGGCGGCGGCCGGATCAGGGTCGAGCCGACCCGCGCTCAATCGTCCCAGACCGGCAGTGCCGCCACCTGCTCCCTCGTCAGGCCGGTGACGAGATCGTCGCCGCGCAGCTGCACCTGCGCCAGCGCGATGATCACCTCCCTGTCGCCGATGTCGGCGGCGAAGGCGGTGGGCTGGCCATCGGGCTGGATCAGCAGCGCCTCGATCTCGCCGATCCGCTCGCCCGAGGCTGTCAGCAGGTCGGCGTCATCGAGATCGTCGGCGGAACGATCGAAGGCCGGCACCATCACGTCGTCGTCGGCCTCGCGCAGTGTCTGGGTCTGGGTCTGGCCGAGCGCCGGGCCGGCCAGGGCGAGCGCCGGGCCGGCCAGGGCGAGCGCCGGGCCGGCCAGGGCGAGCGCCAGCGCGGCGAGGAGGGGCAGACGGACTCGCGGCATTTCGATCTCCGGTGGTTGAAGAGGTTGCAACGGTGGGTGGGCGACGCCGTTCCGACCCGGCATCAGCGCCAGATGACGCCGCCGGTGACCGGGTCGCGCGCCGGCAGCGGCACGGTGGCGATGTTGCGCAGCATCCGGTCGTGCTCGGCCGGATCGCCGCGGCGCAGATCCGCCCGCTGGCCCTTCGGATAGCCGCCCACCACCAGCAGGTCGGCCGAAGCGCCCTCGTTGAGATGGCCGACGCCGGCCGGGATGACGACGGCGTCGCCGGCCCGCACCTCGACCGACTGCCCGGCCGGCCCGCCGAGCCGCACCCGCACCCTGCCGGCGGCGATGCCCAGCACCTCGTGCGCCGTGCTGTGGAAGTGGTGGAAGGCGTAGATGCCGTCGCGCCACAGCCCGCCCCAGCCATGGCCGGCGAACAGCTTCTCGAACGCCGCCGCATTCACCGCCTCTGGCAGCGCGCCGCGATAGAGCAGCAGCGGCAGCGGACTGTTCGGGATGGCGCCATCATCGGCGAAGTGGAACGTCTCGGGCTCTGTCATCGCGACACCAGGGCAGCTTGCCGAGGAACGGGCGCCATGGCACGCCGTTCCGTCAAATCGGTGGAGGACGGAAGATGACGGAGCGGACCGTAGGCCAATCGTTGAGCCGCAGCGAGATCCTTCGGATCGGCCCGGAGGCCAGCGTCGGCGAGGCGGCACGGCTGATGACCGAGCATGCCTGCGGCTGCGTGCTGGTGATGGCCGACGACCGCCTGCTCGGCATCTTCACCGAGCGCGACGCCCTGCGGCAGGTGCTGGCCGCCGACCGTCCGCCGTCCACGCCGGTGAGCGAGGTCATGGTGGCCGACCCCGACACCGTCGACGCCGCCACCCCGGTGGCCGAGGCGCTCAGGATGATGGACGAGTTCCACTACTGGCACCTGCCGGTGCTGAAGGATGGCGCCGTGATCGGCGTGGTCTCGCTGCGCGACCTGCCGTTCGGCGCCGCCGCCGGCATCGCCGGCGAGCTGGAGCAGCGTCACGAGCTTGCCGAGCGCATGTGGTAGGCGGTCAAGGCCCTCGATCGGGCTCGGGCCACCAGTCCTCGTCCAGCGCCTCGGCGATCGGGAACGGGCAGGTCTCGGGAAAGGTCGCGAGCGGCAGCCCGGTCTCGGCCGCGGCCTCGCGACGGGCGCCATTGTAGGCACGGCTGAACAAGGCGCGCACGCGCGGCTTGAGACCCGGGTTCTCCGCCAGCACCTCGGCGGCGTTCAGCCGCTCGCGAACGATCGTGCCGGCCCAGCTGCGGGTGCGGTGATTGGGCTGGTAGTGCCATTTCAGCAGATGCATGAGTAGCACACGGTAGGACGAGCCGAGCTTGTGAGCCTGCTCCTTGCCCAAGGACTCCAACTCCTCGACCACATTGTCGACGTCGAGCTCGGCAAAGCGCCGCTCCTGCACGAGGTGGGCCTGCCGCATGCACCAGGTGTAGAAGTCGCGCTCGTAGAGCGGCTCCATCGTCGGTGCATCATGCTCCAGCTGCTTGGCCATCGCCGACTCTCCTGTCGAGACGATCATCGGGGTGAGCTGACGCGACCGCAAGGACCCGATGGCTTTCGCCTGCAGTTCGGTGTATCGTGTGCATCACTTCTACACATAGCGTGCAGCCATGCGGACCAACATCGAGATCGACGACCAGCTCATGGCCGATGCCTTGCGGCTCTCCGGTCAGCCGACCAAGAGGGCGGTGGTGGAGGAGGCGTTGAAGCTGCTGGTTCGGCTGAAGAATCAGGGTCGGATTCGCGAGTTGCGCGGGAAGGTTCAATGGGAGGGTGACCTCGACGCCATGCGGCGTGACGATGACGAGGACGATCAAGCAGCGTGATCGTCGTCGACAGTTCCGTCTGGATCGACTTCTTCCGCAACGTTTCGCATCCGCAGGTCGAGCTGTTCGACCGCTTGGTCCTGCAGGAGCAGGTCGTGCTCGGCGACCTGATTCTCTGCGAGGTGCTACGAGGATTGCGAACCGCCCGCGACGTCATCCTCGTCGAGGACTATTATGCCGCCTTCGAGGTGGTCGACATGGGCGGGGCAAAGCTGGCTCGGCGAGCCGCAGCGAACTACCGTATACTGCGAGAGAGAGGCATCACCATCCGCAAGACCGTCGATCTCCTGATCGCCACCTGGTGCCTCGACAACGATGCCCGCCTGCTGCACCGGGATCGCGACTTCGATGCCTTCGAGCGGGTGTTCGGTTTGCGCGTCGTCCGCTCCTAGCTACTTCCCCACCCGCCGCCGGCTCCTCGCCTTGGCCTCCTGCGCCTTCTGCTCGCGGGTCCGCGACGGCTTCCACAAGGCGCCCCGCGCCTCCTGCCGGCGCTGCTCGGTGGCGCGGCCCATGCCGATGCCGCCGGCGATCTCGGAATCCTCGAGCCGGCGGATCTCGTCCCTGATCCTGGCCGCGGTCTCGAAGTCGAGGTCGGCCGCGGCGTCGCGCATCTTCTGCTCGAGCTGGCCGATATGGGCCTGCAGGTCGAGGCCGGTGAGCGCCGGCGGCGCGTCGGGGCCGATGTCGACCGTGACATAGTCGCGCTCGGCCACCGACTGGATGATGTCGTTGATCTTCGTCCTGATGCTCTGCGGCGTGATGCCGTGCGCCTCGTTCCAGGCCACCTGCTTGGCGCGGCGGCGGTCGGTCTCGTCGATCGCCGCCTTCAGGCTCTTGGTCATGCTATCGGCGTAGAGCACCACCTTGCCCTCGGCGTTGCGGGCGGCGCGGCCGATGGTCTGGATCAGCGAGGTCGCCGAGCGCAGATAGCCTTCCTTGTCGGCATCGAGGATGGCGACCAGCCCGCATTCGGGAATGTCCAGGCCCTCGCGCAGCAGGTTGATGCCGACCAGCACGTCGAACTTGCCGAGCCTGAGGTCGCGGACGATCTCGATGCGCTCCAGCGTGTCGATGTCGGAGTGCAGGTAGCGGACCTTCACGCCCTGCTCGTGCATGTATTCCGTGAGATCCTCGGCCATCCGCTTGGTCAGCGTCGTCACCAGCACCCGCAGGTTCCTCTCCCGCGCCAGCCGGCACTCGTTGAGCAGGTCGTCGACCTGGTGCTCGACCGGCCGGACGATCACCTCGGGATCGACCAGGCCGGTCGGCCGGATCACCTGCTCGGCGAACACGCCGCCCGTCTGCTCCATCTCCCAGGGCCCGGGCGTGGCGGAGACGAAGACGCTCTGCGGCCGCATCACGTCCCATTCCTCGAACTTCAGGGGCCGGTTGTCTGTGCAGGACGGCAGCCGGAAGCCGAACTCGCTGAGCGTCGACTTGCGGTGCCAGTCGCCCTTGAACATGCCGCCGACCTGCGGCACCGCGACATGGCTCTCGTCGACGAACAGGATGGCGTGCTGCGGGATGTACTCGAACAGCGTCGGCGGCGGCTCGCCGGGTGCTCGGCCCGTCAGGTAGCGCGAATAGTTCTCGATGCCGGCGCAGGAGCCGGTCGTCACGATCATCTCGAGGTCGGCCGTCGTGCGCTGCTCCAGCCGCTCGGCCTCCAGCAGCTTGCCGGTGCTGCGGAACTCCTCCAGCCGGTCCTTCAGCTCGATCTTGATGCGCTCGACCGCCGTCTGCAGCGTCGGCTTGGGCGTGACGTAGTGGCTGTTGGGATAGACGCGCACCGATTCCAGCCGGCCGGTCTTCTCGCCGGTCAGCGGGTCGAACTCGAAGATCGCCTCGATCTCGTCGCCGAACATCGACAGCCGCCAGGCCTTGTCCTCGAGATGCGCCGGGAACAGCTCGATGGTGTCGCCCTTGGCGCGGAAGGCGCCGCGGCCGAAGTCCAGCTCGTTGCGGCGGTACTGCAGCTCGACCAGCGCCCGCAGCAGCCGCTGCCGCTCGACCTTCTGGCCCTGCCGCAGGCTCAGGGTCATCCGCGCGTAGAGCTCGGGGCTGCCGATGCCGTAGATGCAGGAGACCGAGGCGACGATGATGACGTCGTCGCGCTCCAGCAGCGCCCGGGTCGCCGAGTGGCGCATCCGGTCGATCTGCTCGTTGATCGCCGAGGTCTTCTCGATATAGGTGTCGGTGCGCGGGACGTAGGCTTCCGGCTGGTAGTAGTCGTAGTAGCTGACGAAGTACTCGACGGCGTTGCTCGGGAAGAACGACTTGAACTCGCCGTAGAGCTGGGCCGCCAGGATCTTGTTGGGGGCGAGGATGATCGCCGGGCGCTGCATCTGCTGGATGACGTGCGCCATGGTGAAGGTCTTGCCCGAGCCGGTCACACCCAGCAGCACCTGCTCGCGCTCGCCGCGCTGCAGCCCCTGGACCAGCTCGGCGATCGCCTGCGGCTGGTCGCCCGAAGGCTGGAAGTCGGAGACCAGCTCGAACCTGCGCCCACCCTCCGGCCGCTCGACCAGCCCGGAAGGGTCGGCGGCGAGGTTGCGCAGCAGGTCGAGGGCCATGGAGGTGTCGTCGGACATCAGCAGCCGCTCGCGCGATGAGGACGGAGCACGGAGTGTGGGGATCGCCGGCGGCGGCGGCAAGGGGAACGGCCGCGCCCTCCTGCCAGCGGGCTGGCAGCGTCCCCTTGCGCCCGGATGTCGCGACCATTCGGGCCGCTCCGCGGGCGCAAGCCCCTAGCCATGGAGGCAATGGCGACGCAATCTCGGGTCGCTACGGGTCACAAAGAGGGGGGCACATGCAGAGCGTCCTGGACAAGGGCTTCAAGCTTCTGGAGCTGCTGATCGTCCTGCTGCTCGTCGGCATGGTCGGCATGGTGTTCGGCAACGTCGTGCTCCGCTACGGCTTCGACTCCGGCATCGACGTCTCGGAGGAGCTGTCGCGCTACTTCTTCGTCTGGCTCACCTTCATCGGTGCCGTGGTCGTGCATCGCGAGCACGCCCATCTCGGCGTCGACGCCATGGTCAAGGCGATGCCGCAGCTCGGCCGCAGGGCCTGCATGGCGATCACCGATGCCCTGATCCTGATCTGCTGCATCGTGTTCTTCTGGGGCACCTGGCAGCAGGCGGGGATCAACGCCACCAACTACGCGCCGATCACCGGCCTGCCGATGATCTTCGTCTACGGCATCGGCTTCTTCACCAGCATCGCCATGGCCGCCATCACCGGCGCCCGGCTGCTGGCGCTGCTGACCGGCCGCATCGACCCGAAGGAGGTGGCGATGTTCGCCGGCGACATCGAGGACGAGGCGGCCCACGAGATCAAGGGGCTGCTGGAATGACGATCCTCGTCTTCCTGGTCTCGCTGTGCGGCTCGATGCTGCTCGGCGTGCCCGTGGCGTTCGCGCTGATCGTCTGCGGCCTGGCGCTGATGCTCTACATGGGCATCTTCGACAGCCAGATCGTGGCGCAGAACCTGATCCTGGGCGCCGACAACTTCCAGCTCCTGGCCGTACCGTTCTTCCTGCTGGCCGGCGAGCTGATGAACGCCGGCGGCCTCTCCAAGCGCATCATCAACTTCGCGATGAGCTTCTGCGGCCATATCCACGGCGGCCTCGGCTACGTCACCATCTTCGCCGCCATCATCATGGCCTCGCTGTCGGGATCGGCGGCCGCCGACACGGCGGCGCTCGCCGCCATCCTGATCCCGATGATGCGCGAGGCCGGCTACAACGTGCCGCGCGCCGCCGGCCTGATGTCGGCTGGCGGCATCATCGCGCCAGTGATCCCGCCCTCGATCGGCTTCATCGTCTTCGGTGTCGCCGCCAACGTCTCGATCACCCAGCTCTTCCTCGCCGGCGTCGTGCCGGGCCTGCTGATGGGCATGTCGCTGATGGTGGCGTGGTGGCTGGTGTCGCGCCGCGACAATCTGAAGACCGAGCCGCGTCAGCCCTGGTCCGCCCGCGGCAAGGCGGCGCTGGACGGCTTCTTCGCGCTGATGATGCCGGTGATCATCCTGGGCGGCATCAAGTTCGGCATCGTCACCCCGACCGAGGCGGCGGTGGTGGCCGTCGTCTATGCCTTGCTGGTCGGGCTGTTCATCTACCGCGAGCTGGAGCTGTCGAAGATCTATCACTACGTGCTGACGGCCGCCAAGACCACCTCGGTCGTGATGTTCCTGGTGGCGGCTGCCCTGGTCTCGGCCTGGCTGATCACCCAGGCGAACATCCCGGCCGAGGTCGGAACCTTCCTCGAGCCGTTCAAGGACAACCAGACCCTCTTCCTGATCGTCGTGATGATCCTGGTGATCATCGTCGGCACTGCCCTCGACTTCACGCCGACGGTGCTGATCCTGACCCCGGTGCTGATGCCGATCGTCAAGGAGGTCGGCATCCATCCGGTCTATTTCGGCGTGCTGTTCATCATGAACAACGCCATCGGCCTGATCACGCCGCCGGTGGGCATCGTGCTCAACGTCGTCTGCGGCGTCGCCAGGGTGTCGATGTCGGACGTGGTGAAGGGAGTCATGCCGTTCCTGATCGCCGAGATGATCGTGCTGTTCCTGCTCGTGCTGTTTCCCGATCTCGTGCTGGTGCCCCTGGCCTGGCTGCGAGGCCGATAGGCGCGGGGCCGCGCCCGATTCGAGGACCAAGGTCGAACCAAGAGGGAGTGAAGAACATGACACGTGGATGGATGGCGGCGCTGCTGGCCGGCGTGGCTGCGGTCGGGCTCGCCGCGGGCGCCAAGGCCGAGATCCAGGAGCGCACGATCCGCGTCTCCAACGGCGTGAACGAGGATCATCCGGTGGGCAACGGCCTCGCCAAGATGAACGAATGCGTCGGCGAGAAGTCGGGCGGCAAGATCAAGCTGCAGGGCTTCTGGGGCGGGGCGCTCGGTGGCGACCTGCAGGCGACGCAGGCGCTGCGCTCGGGCACGCAGGAGATGGTGATCACCTCGACCTCGCCGCTGATCGGCGTGCTGCCGGCGCTCGGCGTCTTCGACCTGCCCTTCCTGTTCAACGACGAGAAGGAGGCCGACGCCATCCTGGACGGTGAGTTCGGCACCTACGTCTCCGACATGATGCCGGGCGTGAACCTCGTCAACCTGGCCTACTGGGAGAACGGCTTCCGCAACCTCACCAACTCGCGCCACCCGGTCGCCAAGGCCGAGGACTTCTCGGGCATCAAGGTGCGGGTGATGCAGAACAACGTCTTCCTCGACACCTTCAAGACCCTGGGCAGCAACGCCGTGCCGATGGCCTTCGGCGAGGTGTTCACGGCCCTCGAGACCCATGCCATCGACGGCCAGGAGAATCCCGTCGTCACCATCGACACCTCGAAGTTCTACGAGGTGCAGGACTACCTGTCGGTGACGCGGCACGCCTACACGCCCTTCATGGTCCTCTACTCGAAGGCGAAGTGGGACGAGCTCGCGCCCGAGGAGCAGGCCATTCTCAAGGAGTGCGCCATCGTCGGTCGCGACGAGCAGCGCGCCGTCTCGCGCGCCAAGTCCGACGAGTCGCTGGCGCGGCTCAAGGAAGAGGGAATGGAGGTCAACGAGGTCGACCCGGCGGAGGTCGACAAGATGCGCGCGGCCGTGAAGCCGGTCTACGACAAGCACGCCGAGGCGATCGGCAAGGAGATCGTCGACAGGATGATGGCGGAGCTCGCCAAGATCCGCGGCAAGAGCTGAGCCGGCCGGGGCCGGGCTCCTTCGGGCCCGGCCCTACCTGCCCTTGACCTCGATTCCCGCCAGCTTCTCGTAGACCTTCACCACCGCCGAATCGTCCTCGCGGCCCAGGCCCGCTGCGGCCGCCGCCAGGAACTGCTGGTGGGCGGCGGCGGCCAGCGGCAGCGGGAAGCGCAGCTCGCGGCCGGTGTCGAGCACGATGCCGAGATCCTTGACGAAGATGTCGACCGCCGACAGCGGCGTGAAGTCGCGCGCCAGGATGTGCGGCACGCGGTTCTCCAGCATCCAGGACTGGCCGGCGGCGTTGCGCATGACGTCGAACACCGTGGCGGGATCGGCGCCGGCGCGGGTCGCCAGCGCCATGGCCTCGGCGGCGGCGGTGATGTGCACGCCGGCCAGCAGCTGGTTGATCATCTTCACCGTCGAGCCGATACCGGGCTCGGCGCCGAGGCGATAGATCTTCGCCGAATAGGCCTGCATCACCGGCTCGGCGGCGGCGAAGGCCTGCTCGCTGCCCGAGGCCATGATGGTGAGCTTGCCGTTCCTCGCCCCCACCTGCCCGCCGCTCACCGGCCCGTCCAGCAGGTGGATGCCGCGGCCGGCCAGCCGCTCGCCGAGGCCGCGCACATAGGCCGCCGGCACCGTGCTGTGCAGGATGACGGTGCCGCCCTCGGCGAGCTTCGGCCCCGCCGCATCGACCACCGCGTCGGCCTGGGCCGCACTAGCCACCATCAGCACCAGCACGTCGGCGCCCTCGGCAGCGCCGGCCGGGTCGGTGCAGGCGGTGCCGCCGGCCGCCGCCAGCGCGTCGAGCGCCGGCTTGGCGATGTCGCAGCCCTGCACGGCGAAGCCGTTGCGCAGCAGATTGTCGGCCATCGGCCCGCCCATGGCGCCGAGCCCTACGAAGGCCACGGTGGCTCGCGTCATCTCGTCCTCCTAGGAATGCGTTGGAAGCAGCCTGCTCAGCGCCTCGTCCATCTCGGCCACGACGCGGGCGACCGCCGGCTCCTGGCGGGTGCGGTCCCACCAGCCGGCGACATGCGGCGCCGCCTGCAGCGCGCCGGGGCGCCCGAGCCGGTCGAGCAGCGCCTCGGCCACCAGCACGGTGGGCACGAGCGCGCAGTCGGCGAGGCTGAACACCGGCCCGGCGGCATGGCCGCGCTCGGCGACGAAGCCGTCGATCACCGCCAGATGCCGGTCGACCTCGATCATCGCCGTCTCGAGCGCCGAGGAATCGCTGGCCGGCAGCCGCAGGTGCGGCAGCAGCTTGAGCAGGGCGGGCAGCAGGTAGACGTCGCAGCCGCGCGCGATCAGCCGCATGGTGGCCCGCGCCTCGGGTGTCAGCGGCCGCAGCGACGGCGTCGGGAAGCGGTCCTCGAGATATTCGACGATGATCTGGGATTCCGGCACCACGAAGCCGTCGTCCATGACGAGGCAGGGCACCTTGCCGAACGGGTTGATCGCCCGGAACTCCTCGGCCGGCGGCCGCGGCAGGATCTCGATGCCGTGCAGGTCCTTGGCGTAGATCGCCAGGCGGACGCGGCCGCAATAGGGCGACGACTTGGAATCGTAGAGCCGCATGGCCCCTCCCTTCGGCACCGCACGTCCGACGCAATGTGGCGCAGCAACGGGCGCGAGGCCAGCACGCAGGTTGGAACGGCTCTACCGCCAGGGCTTGAAGTGCTTGGCCAGCGCCAGGGTCTGGCGCTGGTAGGAGCCGACCGCCCCGCCGTAGAGCATGTCCGGCACCTCGGCCATGCGCTCGTAGCTCAGCCGGCCGACGATCTGTCCGTCCTCGACCAGGAACGGCACGTCGTGCGAGCGCACCTCCAGCACCGCCTTGGTGCCGGCGCCGTCGGTCTCCCGGCAGCCGAAGCCGGGATCGAAGAAGCCGGCGTAGTGGACACGGAACTCGCCGACCAGCGTGTCGTAGGCCACCATCTCGGCGGCGGTGTCGGCCGGCACGCTCACCGGCTCCTTCGAGGCCAGGATGTAGAAGTCCTTGGGATCGAGGATCAGGCCGCGGCCCTTGCGCGACAGCACCGGCTCCCAGAAGTCGAGCGGCTCGTAGCGGCCGACCTCGTCGACGTCGATCAGGCCCGAATGGTGCCTGGCCTTGAAGCCGACGATGCTGTCGGGTGCCGCACCATTGACGTCGACGCTGAAGGTGATGCCGTCGCGGATCTCGACCTGGTCGCCGGCCGCACCGATCACCCGGTGCTTCTCCTGCAGCCGGCGGTGGAACGGGTCGCCGCCCGGCGGCGAGCCGTGGCGGATGCGCGCCTGCACCAGCCGCGAGCCGGTGCGCACCCGCACGGCAAAGGTCCGGGGCACCACCTCGACATAGAGCGGCCCGTCATAGGACGGCTCGATGCGGTCGAACTGCACGCCGCCGTCGGTGATCACCCGCGCGAAGATGTCGAGCCGGCCGATCGAGCTCTTGGGATTGGTCAGCGCCGAGACGCGGGCGCGCAGGCGAATGCGCTCCTGCAGCGGGATGATGTAGACGCAGTCGCGCTCCAGCACCGCGCCGTCGGCCAGCGGCACCGAATAGATCGCGAGGTCGGCCAGCCGGTCCTGCACCGTAGCACCCTTGCCGGGCAGGAAGCTGGCATTGACCCGGTAGGCCCGGTCGCCGAGCCGCAGATCCAGGCTGGCGGGCTGGATCTGGCTGCGCTCGATGCCGCCGCAGCCGGGGCCGACGGCGATGTCGCCCGTCGCCACCATCCGCCGCAGCCATTGCGACGGTAGCACGCCGGTGGCGGCGGGCCGGTCGGCGTCGAGAGGAAGCTCGGAAGAAAGCGCGGCTGATCCGCTCATCGGACTCATCGGGCTGCGTGGAGATCGGCGGATGCCGGCCGGGGTGGCGTCCTCTCAGATTCGCAGAATAGACCAACAACCTCAACAAGTTGTTATTCCGAGCTTACCCACAGGCCGCGCGGGCGCAAGCCCTTGTCCGGCCAGCGCGAACGGCTCCGTCCCCAGCCCCGCCGCCGATTGCCCTGGGGACCGCGCGGGACTAATCCACCGCCAACGACCAGGGGAGGCGATGGATGGCGAGACTCTTCGGCACCGAGCTGTCACGCGCGCAGACCGCCCGCCACACCGGCGGCCACGACCAGCTCTACGGCGTCTCGCTGGTCGAGCACATCGACGGGCCGGAGCGCGGCGTGCGTGTGCTGCGCTTCCGCACCGGCTCCGGCCTCGCCTTCGAGGTGCTGCCCGACCGCGGCATGGACATCGCCGGCCTCGAGCTGCACGGCCTGCCGATCGGCTGGCGCTCGCCCACCGGCTTCAGGAGCCCCTGGCTGCACGAGCACGACGCCGAGGACGGGCTGGGCTGGCTGCGCAGCTTCTCCGGCCTCGTCAACACCTGCGGCCTCGACCACATCATGGGGCCCGAGGCCGAGAGCGCCGAGCACTTCGCCTACCCCTACCGCAAGCGGGTGAGCCACGGCCTGCACGGCCGCGTCGCCTACACGCCCGCCCGCCTCGTCGGCTACGGCGTGCGCTGGCGGGGCGAGCAGGGGATCCTCTGGGCCGAGGGCGAGGTCCGCCAGGCGGCGATGTTCGGCGAGAACCTGGTGCTGCGCCGGCGCATCGAGGCCGAGGTCGGCGGCGGCACCGTCACCCAGACCGACAGCGTCACCAACGAGGCCTTCCACCCGACGCCGCACGGCCTGCTCTATCACGTCAATTTCGGCTGGCCGGTGGTGGCGGAGGGCACGCGGCTCGTCGCCCCCATCGCCGCCACGCCCTTCACCGCCCACGATCCGAAGGCCACCGCGATCGGCCCGCTGATCCAGGCCGGGCCGCAATCGGGTTTTCGCGAGCAGGTCTACGAGCACCGCGTCCGCTCGGACGCCCATGGCATAGGCTTCGCCGCGCTGCTCAACCCGGCGCAAGCGCTGCCGGGCGGCGGCGCGGGCCTGGGCTGCGTCGTCGAGTGGGACAACCGGGCGATGCCGGCGCTCTACCAGTGGCAGAACCTGCAGGAGGGCAACTACGTCGTCGGCCTCGAGCCCGCCACCGCCCATGCCGGCAGCCGCGCCGAGCGCCGGGCGCAGGGCGGCATCGTCGACCTGGAGCCGGGCGGGGAGCGCCGCTACCTGCTGCGGCTGACACCCGTCGCCGGTGCCGAGGCGCTGGCCGAGGTGGAGCGGCACGCCGCGGCTTGAGGAACCACACCGGGCCCTCCGGGGTTTGTCGGCACACGACATGCCCCGGGAGGCCCGCCATGAAGAGCAGGCACTTTCTCTCGTCGATCCTCGCCGGCTGCCTCGCCATCGGCGCCACCGCCGCCGGCGCCGCCCCGGGCGACACCTACAAGGTCGCCTCCGACCGCGTGAACCTGCGCGCCGGCGCTTCCGACGGCTCCAACGTCCGCGGCCAGGTGCTGCGCGGCGAGGAGGTGGTCGAGCTGCGCCAGGACGGCCGCTGGCTCGGCGTGCGCGTGTTGCGCACCGGCGAGGAAGGCTGGATCTTCTCCGAGCTGCTGACGCCCGGCGCCACCAGCACGCTGGGCGGCCCCGCCGAGCCCGCCATCGCCCCCGCCGGCTTCGGCGACCTGTCGCGCGACTTCGACCGGCTGATGGGGCTGGTCAACCAGCGCGCCGGCTATGCCCTGGTGCAGAAGATCCGTCCGCACGACGGCAACGCGCTCGACGTCTCGCTGACATCGCAATGGCTGCGCGACGGCTCGCGCGACGAGCATGTGCTGACCGCGCTGACCATCTACCAGATGTGGAAGAACCACCAGAACAGCGCGCCGGTGCGCGTCTCGCTGCTGCAGCCGGGCGGCGAGCCCTACGTCGTCATCGACGACACCGCCACCGGCCCCGCGATCGTGATCGAGAGCGGCGAAGGCTGAGGCCGGCCCTGCAACCCGGCTGCCCGCGCCGGCCCGACGCTGGATCGGCCGGGGCGACCCTCCTCGTTCACCGCCGCCGGCGGTCCCCCGAGGCCGCGCGCGGCCTCGGCCCGCCGGATCAGAATACTGCGAACGCCAGCAGCAGGATGCCGGCGATCACGACGGCGATGATCGCGAGCCCGATATTCTGCAAGTTCATCGACGCATTCGATGGCATGGCCCGGCTTCCATTTCATTCGATATTCGAATTCTGATTGTATCGATCGATCGGCCGGACCACCAGACAATAACGGCATTCCGGTACTTTCTCGTCGGCGGGAGCGGCCGCGGTCGGCGGGGCCGCCGCGCCCGGGTCGACGATTCCGCATTGATTTTGCTAGAGCGGTCATGCATCTCATTGCCTCGGGGAGCAGTCGGGACGGAAGCCGATGGAGCATGCGGGAGCCGAGCGCCTTCTCGCGGCGGTTGGCCAGCAGATCGGCATCGCCGAGCTGGCGCTCGACGATGCCGGCTGCTGCGCGTTGTCGTTCGACGACGTCGTCGTCAACTTCGAGGCCGATGCGGAGAGCGAGCGGCTCTTCCTCTACGCCGAGGTCGGCGACGCGCCCGAAGGCCTCGCCGAGGCGCTCTACCGCGACATCCTGGCCGCCAACCTGCTCTGGCAGGGCACAGGCGGCGCCACGCTGTCGCTCGACGCCGCCGGGCGGCGCTTCGTGCTCGGCCACGCCGTGCCGGTGGGCCGCATCGGCGAGGTCGACTTCGTGACCACGGTCGAGCGCTTCGTCGACATCGCCGAGACCTGGCGGCGACGCATCGCCGAGACCGGGCCGCAGTCGGCCGAGCCGATCGTGCCGCTGCCCGGCATCGTCACGCCCGGCATGCTCGCCTGAGACGGACGGAGCAGCACGCATGGCCATCAACCTCGACCATTTCCGCAACAAGCTCGTCGGCGATGCCGAGCGGCTCGAGGTCAACAGCAAGGGGACCGACCTCCATCGCAAGGGTGTGTCGGCCGGCGGCAAGGCGGTCGAGTGGATTCGCGACGCCGCCGGCCTGCGGACCGGCGAGAACCGCGCCGTCATGCAAGCCTTCGTCGGCGCGCTGCGCGCCGAATACTCCCCGGCGATCGCCAGCGAGATGGAAGGCCGGCTGAGCCAGACGATCGGCGACGGCAAGCCGCTGTCGGCGCGGGTGGTCAGGCAGATCCTGACCGACGCCGACAACCTGAAGGCGCTGCATGCGCAGAACGCCGCCGACAACCGCGAGCTGGCCGACAATTTCAGCCATGCCGGTCCGCAGGATCGCCTCAGCGGCTACATGGCCTCGGCGGTGACGGTGGGCGGGGCGCTGGGCGTGTCCGACGAGATCGTCGGCCGGCTGTTCGACACCGGCGATCCCGCCGTCCTGGCGCTGCGCAAGGAGATCGGCGACAAGATCATGGCGCTGGGCGGCCGGGAGCCGAAGGCCGTCACGCACGACGCGGCGAGGAACGTGGCCGAGACCGCGATCAGGAAATTCCTGGTCCAGGCGGTGAACACGCAGACCGTGGAGAACGTCATCGCCGCGCGCGACGCCAGCTCGCCCTTCCAGCGCTCGATCGCCGACCTGGCCGGCACGATCGGCGTTCCGGCGATGGCGGGGCTCCTCGCCGACCCCGACAGCGCGGTCTACAACAACCTCCTGACCCAATCGATGTACGGCCTGGACACCGACCGCCCGGCGACGCTCGACGAGGTCGGCGATACTCTCTCCCCTCGCATGCACAGGCTGATGGCCGACGAGCTGGTCAAGGCCGGTCTCGAGGGTGCGGTCACCGGCCTGCCTGACGATCCCGGGCTCGCCGGCATGATGGGCGCCAGGATGATCGACAAGGCGGCAGGGGCCGGCTCCGCGCAGCTGTCGGCGCTGGCCGGCATGATCCAGCGGGAGATGGATCGGCTGGAGCAGCAGGGCGACGACGGCAGGACGGCGGCAGCCGACCTGCAGCGCACGCTGCTCGCCAACTACAGCAAGATCGACTCCCCCACGGTGAAGCTGGCGATCCTGGAGCGCGAGCGCGACGACATGCTCGCCGAGGCGCGCCAGGGTGACGGCGACGGCGCCTACTACAACGCCGCCATGCTGCAGAGCGACATCGTGGCCCTGATGCTGGACGACCTGGGTGTCGAGAAGACCGCGCAGCGGGCCGACAGCCTCGACGCGCTGGCGCTCGCCTCGCCGCTGCTCGCCAAGGCCATGGCGGACCTCGACGCGATCGAGCGGGAATATGTCGCCAGCAAGGGCGGCGATCCCAATGTCGCGACGCTCGGCTGGAAGGAGAGCCGCGACCAGCTGGCCCGTCTGCGCGAGGAGGCGCGACGGATCGAGGGCGGGTCGGGCAGCGAATTGCAGGCCTACATATCGGCCAAGATGCGCGGCCTCACGGCCGACATGCTGGCGCGGGCCGTTGCCGTGCTCGGCCCGCCGCCGGCGCCGATGGCGGTGGTCAGCCTGGGCTCGGCGTCGCGCGGCGAGGCCTCGCCCTATTCCGACATCGAGTTCGGCATCGTGCTCGATCGCCCCGCCGACCAGGCGATGCAGGACTATACGGCGGCACTGTCGCACATGATGCGCTTCCAGGTCGCCAATCTGGGCGAGAACGTGGGCGAGGAGGCGCCGGCGGGCTTCCACTGGGACGCGGGCGGCAACACGCCGCTCGAGACCCCCCTGAAGTTCATCGGCACGGCCGAGCAGCTCATCGACGGCAATCTCGGCGAGATCCCCGGCCGGCATCTGGCGACGGAGCCCGGCAGCATATTCGGCTTCACCATGTTCTCCAACGTCGAGCTGCTGTACGGGCCGACCGGCGGCGATGCCGAGTGGGCGATGGTGAAGGACATGCAGCAGAAGGTGGACGCGCACTTCCGCCAGCCCTCCTCCACCGAGCCGCAGCTGTCGCGTGGCCAGGCGCTCGGCCGCTGGGCGGTGGCGGAAGGGGCCTCCCTGGCGAAGCTGCGCGAGGCGGCCACCGCCGACAGCGTCGACGTCAAGGCGCTGTCGCGCCTGCCGATGCTGCTGGCGCAGGGCCTGTCGCTGGCCAGCGGCGTCGGCGCCGAGGACGGCATCGCCCAGAACAGCACGGTGATGCGCTTGGCTTCGCTGGCCGAGGCCGGCGTGATCAGCCGGGAGGATGCCGACACGCTGATCGACGCCTTCGGCAAGCTCGGCGAGATACGCATCCAGGCGCATCTCCATCACGGCTCGGCCGACGACACCGTCCATTTCGATGCGGCCACCGCCGACGGCGGCTTCGTGGTCCCCGAGCTTCGCGAGGTGGTCCAGAGCCTGCTGCCGTTCGTCGACCGGATCGAGGACTACGTCGCCGGCAGGTCGGCGACGTTCTGACCCCGTCAGGCGCCGGACAGCGCCCTTGCCAGCCAGCGCAGGCCGACGATCCGGGCGAGCCGCGATCCCGTGGCATGCCACAGCGAAGCCATGAGCAGCGCCCCCGCCATCGACACCAGCGAGCCCAGCGCCAGCAGCTTCAGGGCCAACGGTGCCGTCAGCCGCCAGCTCCGGTACATCGTGCCGGTGCGGCGCCCGACCAGCGTGATGTAGCCATCGGATTCGGCGCCGAAGATACGGGCGATGCGGCGGAAGACGGTGAGATCCTCGGCGGTCTCGGCGGTGCGCAGCGCCGTCGCGGTGGCCCGCCTGCCGCCGGACGCCATGATGCCGGCGATATCGCTGCCGGCCGCCCGCAGCGCCGGGCCGTCGAGGCCGCGTAGCCGCGTCACCAGCGCCGGCTTGGCGCGCCGCATGCGTAGCGCCGCCTTCAGCGGATCGGTCGCGGCCTGCGCCACCGGCACCGCCAGCCCCACCGCCGCCAGCCCGAGGATGAAGCCGTCGACCTCCTGGCCCCGCGCATGGCGCCACAGCTGGACACCGGCGTCGCGCAGGTCGCCGAACAGCGGCACGACAAGATCGGTGCCGATGGCGCCGGCGAGGCCGGCAGCGCCGTCGGCATGGCCGGTGATGCTGCCGCGGGCGAAATCGACGAGGCCGCGCCCCGCCACCGCCGGCAGGCTCGTCGCCTCGGCATAGTCGGCCTCGACCGCCGGCGAGACACTCATGTTGACCGACCGGGCGATGCGGTGCAGCGCCGCCGCCCGGTCGAAATCCCCGTCGCGCAGCGCCTCGGCGATGCCGCCGTCGAAGTCGAACGTCGCGGCCGCCACCACGAACGCCCCGACCAGCGTCTCGCGGAACGCCGCCTCGTCCTCCGGCAGCCTCAACGCCCCGGCGTGGCGCACCTCCTCGACCGTCGCCGCCAGATGCCGCACCCCGAGCACCAGCCCGGCCAGCGACAGCAGCAGCAGGGCCGCCCGCACCGTGCGGTAGAGGGGATGGCGCGTGCCGTCTCGCATGGCAGCGATAGGTGGGGCGGGGGCCGGCAAGTGTCAAATCCGGTCCCATCCAGCATGTGGCGGCTGGAGCATGCGGCATTCGACTGCACGGTCGTGCGCGTGGTGTATGAGTTGGTGAAAGATTAGGAGGCGGGAAGCTCCGCCGAGCGCTTCATTGGACGCCTGGCGATGGCTACGCGTAAGCCTTCGTATTCTGCGCCAACGCCTCTTTGACAGCTTCCGGCTTTCTGTCGATTACCGTGAGCAGCACACGAGCCGCACCATCAGGATAGCGTCGTCCTTGTTCCCAATGGCGGACCGTGCCAAGGCTGAAACCAAACCGGAGACAAAATTCCTCTTGGCTGAGGCCGAGTTTTTCCCGGATCGCCCGAACATCGATAGTGGTCGGGACGTGAACTCCACGAATCCTGACACGAGCGTCTTCCCTGTTTGCGTGGGCAATCGCCTCGCGAAGGCCTTCCGGTATTCTGTCGCCGTCAGCCATCACTCTCTCCCAAGCTGCGCCCCTCCTTCCCTATGCGCTGGACTCGTTGACAATCCGTAGCCGCCGCCGACTGTGAGCACGAACCAATTCAGAAACATAAAATTTCATGAGCTTCTTTTCTTCCTGCGTCAACATATCTTTTTCACCTTTTTTTGTACAATGCCAACAAATATACCGGCATGTTCAAGTCTCTAAAGTAATATATCACTTGTGCGCCGCCTCGTTTACCCTTTCCTTGATACTCCACCACAACTTTCTCACCCGCCAGTGCCAGGTATCACGTCCCCGGCGTTTGCGGGTGGTTCAGCGATAATCGGATATGATGAACGTGCCTTCACTCGCCGGTACACGATCGCCAACGATTACAACATGCGCACCTGTTGCTTTGGCGGCGGCTACACCTGCGGGTGAATCTTCGAAAATAAGACATTCGTTTATGGGAACACCCAGCATTGTGGCCGCCTTTAAAAACCCGTCCGGATGCGGTTTGCCCCTGATCACATCTTCTGCGGCAACTAGAGTTTCCGGCATAGGAAGCCCAGCGGCACGAAGTCGTAAAGCTGCAAGACGCTTCGAAGCGGAAGTTACAACAGCCCATGAAAGAGGATCAATATCTGATAAAAATGCCTCTATACCTGCAATCGGCACAATACCTTCGACATCTGATAATTCTACCTTGAGCAGCCAGGTCACTTCAGCAGCAATGTTAACGTCAGGCGGACCAAAACGACGAATAATATCTTCACCTCGAACGCCGTGAATGGCCGCAAACAATTCATCTATGCTAATGTCGTACCGCTTTGCCCAAGCTCGCCAAGCTCGCTCTACGACGGCAGACGAGTCCAACATTGTCCCATCCATATCGAATAGGAATGCAGTGTAGGGATGACCTTGGAAACGCAATGTGTGGCGAGCAGGTATTGGCATGAGGCTCACTTTGGTCTACGCCGACGGCGGCTATCAGGGCGACCAGGCCACATGGGCTGCCCCTCGACAACGGCTCGCCTGGAGATCGTCAAACGGCCGTGCGATGCCGAGGGGTTCGACCTGCTGCCCAGGCGTTGGGTTATCGAGCGCACCTTCGGCTGGCTCGGCCGCAACCGCCGGCTCGCTGAGGATGTCGAGAAGCTCATCGAAACCAGCACTGCAATGGCTGCAGCCGCCCTCGAGAACGGCGCTGATTCCACCATCGTGATGTTGTAGTTCCAAGCAGCCCACATTGATCTCTGACCCTCTCACAACCCAGACACGCCTCTCCTGTAGTTTATTGTGCTTGCTTGGTACTCCAATGGAGTACCAAGCGTCAATCGTCAGATTGCGCCCTTGCGCGACTGCCCGCTGCCAGTAACCCGCCCAGTGCGGGCGAAGCTGTCTCGTGGGGCATGCAGCACGTCCCGAGAGGCCCCGGCGGCAAATCACCGGCACCGCCCCGTGAGCCGAGCACCACGCCACATGAC
>DAOLFG010000128.1:0-7324 GCA_035326425.1 Geminicoccus sp.
GCGGACGTCCTCCGGCAGGCTCTGCTCGGCGCGACCTGCGAAGTAGGCCTGGCGGCGGAGCGATCCGATGCCGGCCCAGCCCCGATACACCTCGGCGCCGCCGGGATAGGTCTCGGCCAGCACCTTCAGCAGATCGCTCTCCGAGGTGTAGCGCTGCAGGTCGCGCCAAGCCGGATCCTCGGCCGGCGGCGTGAAGTCGGGCTCGGCGGCCGGCTGGGGCGTGTCGGCGGTTCCAGGAGCTGCGGCATCGGCCGTGGCGGTCGGATCGGTATCGGTGGTCATCGACAGCATCTCCTAGAAAGGGATCGGATCGTTCAGCTCGGGCTCGGGCGGAGCCTGCGCCCGGATGGCATCCGCGGCGGCGCCAGGACGCACGGGAGGCGCGCGGCGGCGCTGGCCGGAGTACGGGGCCGGCTGTGCCGGGCGGCGCTCTGCGGGCTCGCCAGACGCCGCGGGAGCGCCCGCATCGCCGTAGCCGTCGCGGGGCTCGGGCTCGGAGACGTAGACATCCCACGTCGGATTGCCGTGCCGGTCAGACTCGCCCCGGAAGGCGACGACGCGGGCCTTGCCGAGAAAGCCGGACAGATAGGCGTTGCCCTTCGCCGAGGTGCGCTCGCTCAGCGTCATCAGCAGTACGCGACCATGGCTCATGACGGCCATCCGATCAGTTGGGACACTACGACGGCCAGGGCGGTGACGAGCGCTGCGGCCGCCAACTCGGACGGGGTCATCGCATCTCTCCCGTCATGGGCTCGGCCAGGCACCGACGCAGCTCCCGACGCATCGTGGCGAGGGCGTTTGCCAGCGAGCGCCGGTCGCTCGGCATCGAGCCGGCGAAGACCAGGGCGCCGCTCGGATGCTTGAGCCGAAGGTGGCCGCCATGCGTGGGCTCTACACGCCAGCCCAGGCGACGGGCGGTGCGGATCAGCTCGTTGGTCAGCTTCATCGGGAGGCCTCGCCGCGGAGGGTGATCTCGGCCTCGTCGTCGGCGTGGCGCATGTCGCCCGCGCGACCGCCCGACCGGAGCAGCCTGCCCGCCTCACAATCCTCGCACACCGTCGTCGTCGGCCCGGCCCTGAGCCAGCGGACCTCGCTACAGCCAGGGCAGACGCCGGCGCCGGCGGGCATGTGGTCGGGGTGGTCCAGCATCGGTGGCGCACCCTGACCGGAAAAGCCCGTCTCGTTCTTGGTGTGGTCAAGGTGGGGAGGGTGGTCAGGGTAAAAATGATGCCCATGTGAGAGAACAGCATCTCTCTCGTGTGGCGCCTCTCCGGCATCCGCGGTCGCATTCGCGTGTGATTCGCTCGCGCGCTCGCGCATAGCGATTTTGATACCCTGTCCGCCCTCCCCACCCTGACCAGCGTTGAAATCATTGAACTTTTCGGCTGTCGCACCCTGACCAGAAGGCTGACCAGTCGGGGCTGTATCCTGACCAGGGGCTTTCGGCGTAGCCGTACCCCGCCAAGTCGGGCCGAAGAAGTCGTCCTTTGCGCCGTAGCGGAACGATACGTCGCGGAAGCGCCAGCCTCGTTTCATTCGCCGGCCTCCACCTCGGGCCACGGATAGGCGGTCGAGATGTTCATGGCCTTGATGAACGAGATGCGGGCCACGTCGAGGTCGGGCACGACGTATCTGTTCGGCCGAGCGATATCGCCATAGGGCTTGTTGCGCGGCCTGATGAGCTTCGGCGGCTTGCCGCCCGGCAGCAGCTTGCCCAGCTCGCCGGCCATCCGGGCGTCGCACATCGGGTAGCGTTCGCCGTGTGCTGTCGCGAACTCGACGTAGGCGGCATGCAGCACCTGAACGACGACGTCGGCCGGCCAGTCGCTGATCGGCGTGCAGACGATCTCGCCGTGCCACAGGCAGTCGTGCCAGAACTGCACGAGGCTGTTGGCCCCGATCAGCTTCTGCCGGTTCAGCCCCTCGGTGTGCGGCGGGTTGCGGTGGTCGAACGCCGACAGGCCCATCGCCAGCAGATGCTCGAGGAAGCCCTGCAGCTCCGGTCCCTCGATCGCGTCGACCAGCTCCTTGAAGTAGGCCCGGTCGCGCTTGCCCTCGATGTCGAGCACGAAGAAGCGCCGTTCGTCCTCCGACACCGGGACGACCCAATCCTCGTTGCTGCTGATGAGGATCTTCACCCGGTTGCGCACGGCGAAGCTGTCGACGCCCTTGGGCTCGATCTGCACCGTGGGCTCGGTCACCAGCGCCTTCAGCGCACCTTCGCCGGCCTTGTCGCCGGCCCAGAACGCTTCGTCGGCGAACAGGAACAGGCAATCGACCAGGTGCGCGTTGAAGGCGCCGACCAGGTGCTTGCTGTGCGTGATGTGCAGCGCGTGGGTCGAGAACAGCCGCATCAGGATGCGGCCGAACATGCCCTTGCCGACGCCCTTGCCGCCGCGCAGCACTACGGCGACCTCGGCCTGGCGGCCGGGGTTCTGCACGCAGTAGGCGCACCAGCCGAGCAGCCACGCATAGTAGCTCTCGTTGCCGCCGCAGAGCACGTCGCGCAGGTGATCGGCGATCTTCGGCCACGGCACCGGCTCGGGCTCGACGCCATAGCCGCGCCAGAGATTGTAGACGTCGGCCGGGCACTCGCCCTCGGTGACGAGGTCGATCTTGCGATAGGTCCGGCGGGCATGGTGGTTGAGCCAGGCCTCGCCGAGGCCCTTGACGATATCGAGACCCTTCTGCGTCTCGCCGACCTTGTAGTGCCGGTGCGCGAACAGCAGCTTGATGTCGGCCTCGCGCGAGAACACCAGCCGCAGCTTGCCGGTGGCGGCGTCCTCGACCAGAGAGCAGATCAGCGTCTTGCCGCCGACCGTGGCGACGAAATACCGCTCGTTCATCCACGCGATCTGCTCGGCGAGGATGGCTTTCCAGTCGTCACCGGCCGACTCCTCGGCCTGCAGCCCGTCGTCGTCCGGCTCCAGCTCGGGCTGTGGATCGTCCTCAACCTCGAACGCCGGCATGATCTGCTCGACGACGCGGTCCAGACTCTCGGCGCGGGCGAGGTCGTTGAAGTCCGTGCCGGCCGCGGTGTCGGCGAAGGCAGGCACCACCAGGATGCCGCCGACCGCCTCGGCCGCCCGCCTGGCGTAGGTGACGCCGGGGTTGTCGAGCGGCTCGTGGGTATCGCGGTCGTCGTCGGCCGCGATGACGATGCGGACATCGGGTCGGCGTTCGCGGAGCGCCCGCGCCACGGGCTCGAGATTTCCGGCATCGAACGCCACCACGGTGCAGATGCCGGTGGCCTCGTGGATCGTGGCGGCGGTGGCGAAGCCCTCGGCCACGATGATCTGATCGCCGAGCTCGCCGATGGCGTAGAAGCAGCCGCGCTTGCGGCCGCCCGACATGAATCGCTTCTGGCCGTCCGGGCTGATGGTCTCCAGCGACCAGATGTTGCCGTCGACGTCGTTCAGCGTGACGACGAGATTGCCATGGCCGTCGATGCAGGCGCCGTGCGGCTGCACCTGCTTGCGGACCAGATAGGGGTGGTCGGCCGGGGCCAGCTTGTAGGAGTGCCAGAGCATCGCGGCGCTCTCGGCTACGTCCTTGTGCCGCTTCGCCTCTTCCCGCTCCCGGCGCTTGCGGTCGGCCTCCACCTTGCGCGCCAGCTCTTCCCGGTCGAAGTCGCTGAGCGCAGCACCGTTGGCCTTCCAGGTCTCCTTCAGGCCCGATTTCCAGCAGCCATAGGCCCCGGCCGGAACAGCGCCGTCGAGATGCAGCACATAGTAGCCGTTCAGGTTCTCCCGCTCGCCCGAGGCGCAGCGGTGCAGCCTGCCGTCGGCCTTGACGCCGCCGCGCGGCCGCAACCCTGCCGCCGCCAGCACGCCGGAGAAGTCGGCGATGATTTCCGCGGGGGAGCCGGCCGCCATCAGCGCGTGCCCCGCTCAAGGTTCGCCGCCGCGAGATCGAGCGCCGCCTGGGCGAACCGCGGCGGCACGATCCGCTCCCACAGCGCTCGGGCGCTGGCCTCGCTGTTGCCGGGCTGGGCCTGCGCGCGGACGAACATGCGCATGCGCTGGCCGGGCACGATCTGGTGGACGACGACGAACAGACGCCCGGCACCGCAGGGCATGTCCGCCTCCGGTGTCTCGCCGGGCAGGTAGGGGCGGATGCGATGCGCCCGGTCGGCGTGCCGCCGGAACCAAGCGGCGTCACCGCGGCTGGCCCGGTCGAGGGCGCGTTCGTCCAGGCCTCGCGTTGCGGCGGCTCCGGCGCTAAGATAGCTACCATCACCGCCGGCCCGGTCGTCCCCACCCAGGACACCGGGCCAAATCGTCTTCACCGCCGAACGCCTCAGGCGGCGACCGTCTCGGACACCCGAGCGTCGAGCCAAGCGACCAGGTCGCAGACCCTATAACCGATCCTCCTCTCGCTGAGCCGGACATGGCGCGGGCCGGTACTGCCGCCCTTGCGCATCCGCTCCAGCGTGATCGGCGCCAGGCCGACGAACTCGGCCGCGGTCTTCTCGTCGACGACGCGCTGCCGGGCGATCTCCGGCGGCAACTCGATCGGCGGGAAGACACTAACGCCGCTGACAAGATGGGACATCGCGACCTCAAGGGCTCTTGGCCTGTCTCGGCGCAGCTACTTGCACAGCGGGAACGGATTGAGACGTGTAAGAATCATCGCTGAAATCGGCCGGTGATGAACTCGCCAAGTCGAGAGTATCCACGGTTTCGACGGACATTGGCGCCCAGCTTGGCTCGTAGCTCTCGCGCAAACTCAGCCAGCGCTGCCGGAGTGCGGCGAGTGATCGCTGATGTTGTGGAAACGGCACGAGGCATGCCTTAAGGAATCTGGTGAACGGCGATCCGGATTCATTCCCGGCGCGAGGCGCAATGCCAGTCGCAGCATGATAAGCTTCGGCCAGATCGATGATGAAGTAGTCGAAGTCCTCTGTGCCGCGTGCGCGCTTGCGCCCCTTGCGCTCCGACCGAACGGTGAGCGAGCAGAATGCCTCGGCCAGCGCCAGCAATAATGGCGCGAGCCGTGAATCATGCTCCGCAATGACAGGTGCCCAAACCATACCGCTTTCGACGCCAAGCTCCGCCTGCGCAATCCGCAGCCATGACTTCGCGGCCGGGCTCAACTGAATAGCGACGCCCGATGTCCTAGGCAGTCGCCGCCTCGCTTGGCGCAACTCCTTCACAACATTGCTGGCGCGGCTTCGTCGGCGATCTGGGCGCCATGTCATTACCGCCTCCCACACTGCTCGCCTCAGGCTTATGTATCGTGGGTCGCTGACCTCAATCTCGCATGCTTTGCCGATGACCTGAAATTGATCTTCAGAGTAGAGCCGCAATGGCCGCCGACCTGTCAGTTTGGGGCCGATACCTGGACTCTGTACGTCCATGCTATCGTTCCGGTCACCCATCATCGTGTCCCTCACGCTGGTGGACGCCCCTGGCGCGGTCGCTACCCGCGGCCAGGGGCACTCCTCCTTACCAGCATGCGTGAGAGCGTTGGTGCCGGCCCGTGGCACCACATGACGGCTCGTGCTGTCGGCGATTTCGGCGAATAGATGCACGCCAACACGCGCTGCGCTATTGGTCGCAACGGTCTGCATCGTGGTGTGGTCCCACTCTGCGGGCCTGCCGGCGGGTCCTGCAACGATCCGCCGGCGCCCAATGCCCGGTGCCGCCGGGCTCGGTTCGGTCAGCTCGACTTGCGGTGCCGGGTCGTCAGGCTCCCCGTCTCGATGCGAGGTCGACGACCTTGTCGTCCCGTCCCTCGATCGCGGCCATCAGGTGCCCGGCCCAGCGGGCGAGTGCGGCCTTCTTCTCCGGCAGGTACTCCGCGAGGTTGTAGACGCCGGCGACGCCGGCCTTGGCCCGGCCGGAGACGTGGTTGACCACCGCCTCGACGATGTGCGGCTGGATCCCCAGCTCGTTCATGTGGGTGACGACGGCGCGCCGGAGATCGTGTAGCACCCAGGCGGGCATGGCGTCCGCGGCCGTGGGCTTCTCGCCATCGGCCAGCGGACGCCCCAGGCGCTGCTCGGCGCGTGCTCGAGCGATGCGCCGATCGAGCCGGGCCTTGCTCTGGCCCCAGCCCGAGAACGGCCCGTCGCCGCGGCCGAACATCAGGCCGCGCTGCCGGAGCGGGTCATCCTCAGGCAAGGCGTCGCGCTCGCTGACCAGCGGCTGGAGGATCGCCACCGCGGGCTCGGACAGTGGCACCAGGTGGCCCAGGTCGTTCTTGCTGCGCTCGGGCGGCAGCGACCATAGCTTGCGCTCGAGCTGCAGCTCGGACCTGGGTAGTGCCGCGACCTCCTCGCGCCTCGCTCCGGTCAGCATCAGCAGCCGCACGATCGTGTTGTAGTCGCCGGCCTCCTCGGTGGCGCGCCAGATTTCCGCCAGCTCCGCCATGGTGAGCACGCGGCGACGCGAACGTTCCGTACCCGGCGGCGCCGTCGCGATCACCGGGTTGGCCTCGACCAGGCCCTGGCGCATCGCCCAGCCGAACATCGCATTGAGCGAGGCCCGCGACCGGTTGGCGGCGATCGGGCCCGAGGATTCCACCAGCTCCGCCAGCCGCGACGCCACCATCGCCCGGGTGATCTTGTCGATCTGCTGCCGGTGCAGCGGGCTCCAGTGCTTCTCCAGGTGCCGCTTCACCTCGGCGGCCGAGCGCGATCGGAGACGAGGCGTCACCTGCCGCGCCAGGTAGTCCTTCACCACGCTGCCCAAGGTGATGGCCGCCCGAGCCCTCGCCGTGGCCCTCGATGCCTGGGGATCCGCACCGAGGTCCTTGTGGGCGAGCACCTTCCTCGCCTCGATGCGCGCCCTGTCGGGATCGAGGCTCTCGATCCGGCCGAGCTTCACCACCCGCGACTTCGTGCCGACGCGATAGCGGACGATCCAGGTCCGGGTGCCGCCGCCGCGCAGGCGCAGGCCGAACCCCGGCAGATCATCGTCCCACTCGACGTGGTCGGTCTTGCCCTCGGGCAAGGTGATACGGGGAAGGTTGGCTTTGGTGAGCTTCATCAGCACCGGGATCGGAGAGCAAATGGAGAGCAACCTTGCGCTCCCCAGAGACAGCTCGTGAAGTCCTACTGCTGAGTGTATCGCGCACAGTCTCGGGAATGACAAGGGCTATGATGGCTCATGACTGCCAAAGATGGGGAACACACTCAGCCTCCGGAGCTGAAGGTCACAGGTTCGAGTCCTGTCGGGCACGCCAATCCCCCATTCGGAATCGATCGGCATCCCGCCGGACGGCGGTCGGATCGATCGGCATGCTCGTGCCCCAGGGAGATCGTCGATGACCGCAGGCCCGCCTTCCGCGTCGGCGATCGACTTCGGCCGCATCGGCTTCG
>DAOLFG010000051.1:0-39382 GCA_035326425.1 Geminicoccus sp.
GATCGGCAAACGGCAAATCCGCCGATCTGCGCGAACCGCGAAGTCCATGATGTCGCTCCACCTCCGCGGCCGGTCTTCCGGCTGCCAACATATTGAATCCAAGTCGGTCTGCCGTCGCGCGAGCCTCCCGCTCAGAACCCGGCCGCTCGGGGTTCGCACAGCTCGCCGCGCCCGAAGCAGTAGAGCTTGCCGGAGAGCCAGCGACGGCTGCGCATCGTCGGCCAGGACCAGCCGCAGCAGAGGGCGGCCTCGAGGTCCGGCAGACGCAAGGGTACGAGCCATATCGGCCAGAAGAGCCCGTCCCGGCCGCGATCGAGCGGCGTGAGCAGTCCCCGGCGTGTCGGTGCCGAAGGGCAGCTGGCAAGGCCGATGGCGGCAAGCGCGTTGATGGCCTGGTCCTGGGTCATCCTGTCCTTGGTCGGGGCCTTGGCGCGATAGGCATGACTGCGTTCGCAGTCCGGATCCCAGCGACAGATCTCGCCCTTCATGCCCTCGTCACGCGAGCCGCCGAGGAGTCGCGCGAACTCCTCGGTCTTCGGCGAGCGCTCGATGAAGGACCGCATGCTGGCGAGCCAATGCTGGTGTCCGCCGCCATGGCCGTATTCGAGGCCGCTCGCCTGGAGCCTGGCTCCGGAACGATGCAGCACGGCATCCGAGGCGACGGCGCACCACAAGGAGGCGGCGAGGCCCCGAGCGTCGCGCGCCTCGCCGCGCCAGGCCGCAGCGTCGAAGTCGACGTTCTTGTGGCCGCCGAAGCTCCAGGCGTCACGATGCCCGCTTATCCAGGTAGCGCAACGCTCGGCCAGGTCGCCGGGCACGTCCGAGGTCTCGAGCCGGAAGCGGCCATGCTCGGTCCGCCAGGTGAGCCGGCCCTGCTCCGTCGTCTCGCTGACCAGACGCAACAGGCCGACCGCGGCCATCCACTCGCGCAAGCTCGAAGGATCGAGGTCAAGCATCGTTCATCTCCTCGCGGGAGACGGCGCGATCGGCGCAGCGCAGCACCGCCTCGTGCAGCGCCAGGCGCCAATAGCCGAGATCGGACTGGAGCTGGTCCATCAGCTCGGCGAGGCCGATGCCATGATCGGCAATCGGCCAGAAGGGTCGGGCATGGCCGTGATGGGTGGCGACCAGCCACCGCACCAGCGGGCTTGCCGCGGCCGGCAGCCGGTCCAGGCTCTCGGCTTCGTGGCGCCATCCTGTCGGCAGGGACGACAGCGGACTCCGCGCGAACCTCCCCTTTCCCAAGGGCGGCTCGTCGAGGCGCGTTGGATCTCCGCCGTTGAACTGCAGCTGCCAGCCTTGATTTGCCTTGCCGTCATCATGGTGGAGCGCAGCCAGATGAATCTCGTCGGCATCGAGGCCGAGCTCGGTGGCATAAAGGCGGGCCCGCGCTGCCACCGCCTGCTGATGCCGGTCGAGGCGAATCTCGCGAGGCACGGCCCGTGAACGGGGCTGATCGGTGAAGCTCTCCACCACGACCCCGCGCGACCAGCGGTGGACGCGATCGCCTTCGACATCGGCCTCGGGATCGTCGAACCGCTGCACGCGGCGTCTCGTGCGCTGGAAGAAGGCTTCCTCGGCGAGATCGGCGACGGGCTCCTGCGCGTCCGGGGCCCAGCCGAACGCATCGTAGCCACCGAGATTCGCCGGCAGTACGACGACATCGCCGGGCTTGATCCGATCGACCGAGACGAGAGACGCACCATCCTCCGTGCCGTCCCAGCGCAGGACACGATGCGGCGCCGACGGGGCGTTCTCGCGTCGAGTCTGCGCGCCCGCCTCGACGGCCCCCTCGATGTCGGCGGGATCGGCATGTGCCGGCGGCTCGCCCTTCATCCAGGCGCGGAACGCCCAGACCGGAACCTGGCAGGACTCGGGAGAGGCCGGCGGCAGGATGCGCAGAATCTCGCTCGCTGCGGCCGGCGATTCGATGTCGACGTCGCGTCGCCAGACCAGGCACACATCCCCCGGCGCGCGGCCGGGTCCGTGCAGCAGCAGGTCGACATCGGGCTCGACACGTGGGCGCGGCGAGGTCCGGGCCAGCATCCGCAAGTGCGGCTCCAGGAACGATACCGGCGCCGGCCGGGACGACAGGGCATCGTCCGGAACGAACTCCGCGATCGTCGACCAACCGGCAGCCCCGAGATCGATCACCCGGCGCTTGGCGTGCTTGGACAGCCACAGCCACGTCTCGCGCGGTGCCGTGCCGTAGGGCGCTACATCGTCGAGCCCGTCGGGTGCGATCAGGATGCAGCGGCTCTCGCCGGCGTTGCCCAGGCGGTCGAGCCTGCCCAGACGCTGCCGGAGCGCGTCGATCGGGCAGATCGCCGAGACCATGCCGTCGAAATCGAAGTCGGCACCCGCCTCGACGCATTGCGTCGAGACGACCACGAGCGGATCCGATGCCTCGGCGCCACTTCGCACCCGTGGCAGCAGGCCGGTCATGATCCGCTCGCGATCGAGCGGCCGCTGCCGGCCGATGAGCAGATGCTTGTCGGCATGTTGGATGGCGCTGAAGACGTGGCGGGCCTGGGCTACGGTGTTGCAGATGACCGCGACGCGCCGAAGCCCGGCGTCGAGCAGCTCCTGCGCTGCCGTCGGCAACGAGCCTCCCTTGCGCAGCTCGACCAGCCTCTTCGCCTCCAGTCGACGCCTGAGCTGGGGATGGCGACGGTCGTCCTCGTCGAGCCTGAAGACCTTCAGCCCGGCATGCCTGGGGGTTGCGGTCATGGCGATGATGCGGATGTCCGCCCCCATGGCCGCGCAGGCCCGCATGGTGTCCTCCGCCGTCGGCGACAGATGCGCCTCGTCCAGCACGATCAGGCTGTCATTGCCGGCGAGCCCGGCCCAGATCGGCCAGGAGCCGCGGCTCGAGCCGTAGGCCCGAAACAACAGGCGCGAGCCCAGCTGGTCGACGGTGGACGAGATCACCTGCGGCCGAGCCGGATCGAGGATCGGCTCGTCGTCGAGGACGATGCCGCCACGCAGGCGGGACACCAGCGCATCCTCGCCCACGACCTGCCTGGCGACGTCGTAGGTCTGGTCGGCGATGACGCGGCGATCGCTGGCGATCCAGAGCCGCCGCGGCATGCCTCGGGCGTGCTGCCGCGCCCAGGCCCAGACCGCGACGATCTCGGTCTTGGCACTGCCGGTCGGCAGATCGATGACGTCCGGAAAATCGTGGGCTGCGAAGCGCTCGGCCAGGCGGCACATCCACGGGAAGGGATCGTACGGCCGCTTCTGCCTGTAGAACTCGGTGAAGGTCATGCTGCCTCCGAAAGCGGCAGCATCATCCCGAGCCCGAAGAATCGGCCGCGCCCGAGCAGCATCGGCCCGGGCACCGGTCGGGACCAGGTGAGGCGCAGATGGGCGATGTGGCATTGCCCGAGATAGCTCCGTCGGCCGAGGCTGTGCTGCCGGCTGGCGACGCATCCGCCTATGGAGCTGTGCGGCATTGCCTCCACCGCCCGAGGCGGCGGCAGGCCGGCATCCCGGCACATCGAGCCGACCACCTCGCAAAGGCTCAGATCACGGCGCGGATGGCGGTCGAAGACGACCGGTGTGGCGGAGGCCCAGGTGCGGCTCGATCCGGCCAGTCGGTCCGGTCGAAGGCTGAGACGTTGATCGTCGTTGGCGACCTGCATGATCCATCGGTGCGGGCCGATCTCGACGGATCCGCCGGCGATCAACCATCGCTGCAACCCCCGGACGAGCAACTGGTATGCGTCGTCGCCGCAGCTCGTCGGGATCACCAAGCCGACGCCGAGCACATCACCGTCGGCATGGGGATCGCGCCCGCGCTCGTCGACACGCGCGAGGGGCACGACGGCCAGGTGCTCGGTCGTGAGAACACCGCCATCCGCATCGTGACCGGTGAGGGTGCCCGGCGCCTGGTCCGGCAGGTGCCGGGTCAGGGCGAGGCGAACGGCCTCCGTGATCGGCGCGCAGTGGGCGATGTGGAGCCGTTGGCCTCGAACGCGTCGAAGCGGGATCATCTGCCCCCATCGAGGGATCAGGCGCTCCTCACCCAGAACGCCATACCCGACGGTCTGGGTGGGTCTCGGACGTCGCCCGCTTCGGAACGCAGCTTCGAGCTCGTCGAGCCTGCCCGGATAGATGCCACGAATGCGGTGACTGCCGTCCTCCCGTGGGACCAGGGCTGCCAGCGGCAAGGGTGTCGTGCTCACGTATGCCGTGGCCAGGACCGGGCCGCGCGACGAGCCGATGTAGGTGACCTCGCGCGCGATCTCCTGGATTCCCTCGACATGCTCGAGGCTGTCGATCTCCCAGGACCATGCCACGGGTGCCGGGTGGCCGACGCTGTTGTGCCAGCGGCCCTGCCGGGAACCATCCTCCCACATCGCTCGATCGGCTACCGGCGAGAAGTGGAGAATCCCTTCGACGGCAGGCGGATCGATCTCGGCTTCGATCGCCGGGTTGCCCAACCTCTCGAGCCAATACAGCGCAGGATGGCAGGCATTGCCGAGACCGGCCGCCGCAGCGACCAAGGCGCTGAACAGCGTGTCGGGCGAGGGCGGCCAGGTTGCGCGGTCACGGCGTGTCGACGACGTGATCGACCAGCGCCCGGTCAGCGGGCTGGCGGTGATGACCAGCCTGCTCATTCCGGCAGCTCCTTGCCGAGCTCCTGCCGCAGCTTGTTGGCCTTGATCATATCGATCAGCTTCGTGCCGGGCTTGGCCACCACCTCGCCGTGCAACGCGATCCCGGCCCGACGCATGCCATCCTCGGCCTGACGGAGCAGATCGATCGCGGCTCGGGTGGTAACGGTCTCGCTCCTGATCCCGCCGTCCGCGTCGATGATGTCGACGGCGAGCGGGCCGGAGCCGAGCAGGTCGCAGCGCGAGCGCAGCGAATAGCCGGCCTGGTGATCGAGTACGCGCGCCAGCACGCCCAGGGCCGCGACATAGGCCCGACCGGCGGTGTCGCGCTCTCCCCCACCGAAGCGAAGCCGCCGAATCGCCGCCAGCGGCATGGCCCAGCGCAGGGTGATGCGTTCGGCCGAGATGCCCTGCTGTCGAATAGTTGGAGCGATGTTGCCGTGGTTGATCTCGGACGGACGCTTCTTGGCGAAGGGCTTCGGCTTGCCGTTGCTCTGGACAGCTTTCGCTTCCAGGGCCGTCCACTCGCCGTCCTTGGCCTCGTAGAGCTGGAGCTTCTCGATCCCGAGCGGGTCGATGCGGGAACCGACCGCCTGGCCCAGCACGGCGTTGTCCGCCCAGATCTCGCTGGTGATGCAGCGCTGGATCTTGAGCGGTTGAGCCTGCCCATGCTGCGAGAACCAGCAGCCGAACAGGACTGCCGTCGGCGATGCCTCGAGGATGGGCGTCAGATCGGCTAGCGTCGTTGCGAGCAACTTCCTGCCCAGATCGCTCTTCCCGAAGGGCACGCCGTCGATCTCGCTGTCGCGGAGGATGGCGTCGGAAAGGCGATGCGGCATCTCGGTGGCGGAAAGCCGCTCGATGCCGGCGTCCGTCTGCGACAGGTCGACATAGACGTCGGCGAGCGTGATGAGACCGGCAGCGCGCGCGGCGACCAGTGCCGCTTCCTGGCGGTTGGCCTGGCTGGCCACGCTGTCGACCAGCACGCGTCGCTCTCCGGAAGGAAGCGTCTCGACGACATGGCGCGCGGCCTTATCGGCAGCTCCGCTGGCAGGCGGATAGGTCGGGGGAAAGATCCGACCGCCGGGTCCGTCGATCGGCTGCAGCTCGATGGCCGAACGCAGCGCCTGGGCTTGTGCGAAATCCACGAGATCCATGGCTATCCTCCCTTGTCCTATCGTCCACGTTGGCGATGGATAAATTCGCACTATGCAAATTTGTTATATGATGCCATCCTTCAAATTGTTGTATCCGAACCTTTGAACGAGCATGGCCAAGCTCAGCAAGCTGCGCCTTTGGGCGCGCGACGTCGGCGTGAGCGACCGCGGAGCCGCGCGTCTCCTTGGCGTGTCACGCTGGACGGTAGTGTCGTGGCGCCGCGACGACGTCGAGGCTCGTGAGCCTGCCGACTGGCGCGAGAAGCTGATCGAGGGCTTGCAGCGGGAGATCGACAGGCTTCGCCGCCACGCCGGCCCCGACAAGCAATCCTGCTAGCAGGCAGGATACGGAAAACCCGCCGGGAGAGGCGGAGTGCCGAGTTCCGATCCTGCGCTGGTTGACGGCTGACGCCCTCGATGGCCTGCCCCAGAAAGCACGCTCCGTCGGCCAGCGCCGAGGCCTCCACCCCAGGCAGAGGCCTGCGCCAGGCTTGTGGCGGAGGTGCAAGCCGGCCGGGCCAGGCTCACTCGGCGGCTCCGATCCATGATCGAGATCGATGGGGCCGAAGGCGCCCGATCGAAGACACAGGCGTCCTCCACAAAAGCGATATCGGCCGCGACCGGATCGACGACTTACGGGAAACCTGGCTGGGGCGGGTGGATTCGAACCACCGGATGGCGGATTCAAAGTCCGCTGCCTTACCGCTTGGCGACGCCCCAACGGTCGTGAAAATAGGGCCCGCCGCAGCAAGGCGCAATCACGACGGGTCAGGGGGCGGAATGAGCAGGATTCTCGACGGCCAGGTGGCCCTGGTCACCGGTGCGGGACGCGGCCTCGGCCGGGCGTTCGCCGAGCGGCTGGCGGCCCTGGGTGCGGCCATCGGCGTGCACGGCATGCGTGAGGAGGGGCCGGCCGAATATGGCGAGGGCACTACGCTCACCGCCACGGCCGAGACCATCGCCGCCGGCCACGGCGTCGCCACGGTCCGCACCCTGGGCGACCTCACCCGCAGCGACGAGGTCGAGCGTGTCGTCGCCGAGGTCGAGGCCCGGCTCGGGCCCATCGACATCCTGGTGCACAATGCCGGCGGCGACATCGCCGCGCGCGGCGGCAAGCCCGATCCCAACGATGCCGTGATGATCGCCGAGGCCGACGTCCGCTCGGTGCTCGACCGCAACCTGCTCTCGACCATCCTGGTCTGCCAGCGCGTGGCGCGCGGCATGATGCAGCGCCGCCGCGGCCGTATCGTCACGCTGGGCTCGATCGCCGCCTTCGTCGGCCGCGAGCAAGGGGCGATCTACGCCACCTCCAAGGCCGCGGTCACCCACTACACCCGCTGCCTCGCCGTGCAGCTCCGCCCCTACGACATCACCGTCAACGCCATCGCACCGGGCAACACGCGCACCGGCCGCTTCCTCGGCACCCGCGCCGTCGACCCGGCGCAGCTCGTCGAGGAGGGCACCCTCGACCGCGTCGCCACCGTCGACGAGGTCGCCCGCCTGGTCGACGTCTTCGCCGGGCCCCTGGGCGCCTTCGTCAGCGGCCAGGTGCTGCGCGTTGACGGCGGCGGGCAATGCTGGCCGGGCTGACGGGCTGGCCGGGCTGACGGAGCTGGCCGGGCCTGACGGGCTGGCTGGGATAGCGGCCACGACCCCTTGCCGGGCCGCCGATCCGGCATAGACTATCGGTTTCGTGGCTCTGCGGCGCTCCGCCCGGATGCCAGGGCGGCCGAGGCGCGCGAGCCCCCATGGGTTCGGGAGAGGCTGCCATGGCCCGAGGCGATCACATCCGCAATCCCGCCGAGTGGGGCGTCGACCAGCTGAAGCTCGCCGGCGCCATGATCGGCGAGGCCAGCCACTCGCTGGCCGGGTCCGAGCCGGCGCGCGACACCGCCCCGCCGCAGGTCCGCCGCATCGGCTTCGACGACCTGCGCGAGGCGCTGCGCCGCGGCGTCGAGGATTTCGGCGCCTGCCGCAGCGACGTGATGTTCCTGTGCGTTATCTACCCGCTGGCCGGCCTGCTGCTGGGGTGGACGGCGCTGAACCACCGCTTCCTGCCGCTGGTCTTCCCGATGGTCACCGGCTTCGCCCTGCTCGGGCCGCTGGCGGCCCTGGGCCTCTACGAGATCAGCCGCCGCCGCGAGGCCGGCCTTTCCACCAGCTGGGCCGACGCCTTCGGCGTGCTGCGCTCGCCGGCGATCGGCGCCATCGCCGTGCTGGCCTGCGGCCTGCTCGCCGTCTTCCTTCTCTGGCTCGCCGCCGCCTACAAGATCTTCGAGGTGACGCTCGGTCCCGAGCCGCCGGTCTCGATCGGCGCCTTCGTCGGCGAGGCGCTCGGCACCGGGGAAGGCTGGATGATGATCCTGCTCGGCTGCGGCGTCGGCTTCCTGTTCGCGCTGCTGGTGCTGACCCTCACCGTCGTGTCGTTCCCGATGCTGCTCGACCGCGACGTCGGCCTGTTCCGTGCGCTGTCGACCTCGGTGCAGGCCGTGGTCACCAACCCGGTGCCGATGGCGGCCTGGGGCCTGATCGTGGCCGCGGGCCTCGTCCTCGGCTCGATCCCGGTGCTGCTGGGTCTCGTCATCGTCATGCCGGTGCTGGGCCACGCCACCTGGCACCTCTACCGGCGGCTGGTGCCGCGCTGAGGGGGCGATCCCGCCCCGCGCGGCAGCCGCAACCGGCTAGGAGGCCGAGCGGACCAGCATCTTGCCCGAGAAGCTGGCCGCCAGCCTCACCAGCTGCGTGCGGCTGTCGCACTGCGTCTTGCTCAAGATGGCCTTCACATGCGAGTTGACCGTCTCGTTGGAGCGGGAGACGCGGTCGGCGATCTCCTTGTTGGTGAGGCCGTTGGTGACCAGCTCGAGGACCTTCTGCTCGGCCTTCGACAGATCGAAGGTCTGCCGCATCAGCTGGACATCCGCCTCGATCGAGCGGCGCGAATCGAGACAGCAGACGACGTGCCCGCGCTGCGGCAGATCCAGTCCCCGTTCGGCGCCGGAAAGCGGAAAGATCTCGATGCAGAGCGAGAAGACATCGCCGCCCTGCTCGATGACCACGGCCTTCTTGCGGGGCCGTGCGCCGAACCGGCCGTGCATGCCCAGGTCTTGCATCAACGCGGTGAACTGCTTCTGCGACGAGCTGTCCGAAAGGCAGAGCCGGCCGCTGGTGTCGGTGCGCAGGCTGTTGTACTCCTCATAGATCCGCTGAAATTCCACATTTCGAAAAACCACGAAGCCCTGAGCATTGACGATCGCTACGCCGAACTTGAGCAAGTCGAGACTGGCCAGGGCGATGGCCGACGTCGCCCGCACCTCGGCGAGAGGCCGCTGCAGCGACAGGGACTTGGCGACATGCGGCAGGATCAGGCTGGCTCGTCTCAGCTCCTCCCGATCGATCGGGCCGTGTCGATGGGCGAACTGGATGGAGAATCGATCGCGCACCGGGCAATCCTTGTTGAGGAGTGCTGCCGCCCGATGCTTGAGTCCGTTGCGTAGGAGGAATCTCACGTTTTTGCGTCTGGCCCAGTCGGCGCGGCCATCGAAGATGTCCAGATCGCTGATCAGCTCTATGCCGTCGGTCCGGCTGGACAATCGCTCGAAGGCGACCTGGTCGTCGAGCTCCAGGTCTCGATGAAGGTCGATATAGGCCTCGACGACTGTCGGATCGTATGCCGCGCTGAACAATGTCGCCTGCAGCCGCGGCTCGACGGCGGTCCGGTCGAACTCGAAGATGATGGCGCCGCTCGCTCCGATGTACCAGGCGATCTTGTCGAGCAGCGCCGGCCAGCGATTTGGCGCCAGAGCCGCATCGTAAACCTCGAGCACGAGGTCGTTGTATTGACTGTCGATCACGCGGGATCGGCCTGAACGAAGCTGCTTGCGAGTTCACCGGGCCGGGATCGAGCGGTCAAGCCGTGTCCTGCCGCTGGACGCGGGTTTTTCACCCGTTCTGGTGATGTCGGTCCCGGTTGCGCCGCGTATCAGGCCATCTCGTCGAGCCGGCGCGTCGAGCGCGCCCGGAGCGGCTGAACCGATGGACTGAACTTCGCCCGCATTGTCGGGGAGAGATATTATGTATTCTCACAGTGTTACCGCAGGTCTTGTCGCCGCCCTGGCGCTGGGCGGATGCACGGGCAAGACATTCGAGCAGTTCGACGTGTCGCCCAACGGCAGGAGCGTCAGCGTCGATGCCACGCAGCGCTTCCTGCTGGTGAAGGCCAATCCGACCAACACCGATTCCGACGTCATCGTATGCGCCGAGCCGAGCCCGGATGCCGCGATGGCGGTTGCCGCGCAGATTGCCGGCAGCGGCGTGCTGCCGAGTGGGCTGCAAGCCGGGCTGTCGGGCGCCCGCAGCGAAAGCCTGGCCTCGCTCGGCCTTCGGACACCGGCCATCCAGCTCGTCCGGGACATGTGGTACCGGGCCTGCGAGGGCCTGATCAACGGCGTCCACGATCCGGCCCGGCTCGTGGAGTTCGCGAAGAAGGTCGACCGGCTGATCGTCGTGCTGGCGGCGATCGACGGTATCTCCAACGCGCCGACGGCGCCTGCCGTGGCCATCGGCAGCGTCGGTGGCGCCGAGACGTCGACGGGCACGTCCGCAAGCAACGGGACACCGACGGGATCGACCACCTCGAAGGCCGGAACGTCGGAATTCACGATCAAGATCGAGCCGGGGGCGCAACGCGGCAACGTCGACGGGGCCGCAGTCGCGATCCAGCAGATCGTCCGCGATTTTCTCGCCGCGGACGTGGATGTCGCGCTGGCGCCGAGGCCCCAGTCCCCGAAGACGAACTGAGGATCGGGGCCATGTCGTCCGAGGCTGTTTCTGTCCTGATCCTCCTCGGCTTCCTGGCTGCATGCGCCCCCGAAAGGGGGCGCATCGCCCACCTCGATGCCGATGCCGTATGCGTCGAGCCGGTATCGGTATCCGACGCCGGCCCGTTCACTCGGATCGCGCAGGCGGCCGGCTACCTTCAATGCCGGCATGGCCGAGCCGCTGCGGAGCCGTCGCCGGGCCGCAACCGCCTGCATCTCATCGCTGTCGCTGCCGTCGAGGAAGCGATGGGCGCGGTACGGGTCGAGACCAGGCCCGGTCACGAGCCGATCTGGGCCGACACCTGTCGCGCGGCCATCCGTGAGGCGGAGCGGCCCGATGCCTGGCCGGAAAGCCGGCGAGTTGTGGATGCTTGCTGGCGCTTGGAGCTGATCGAGGCGAGCCCACCCCAGATCCCGAGCTAGGGCGGACCGACCTCGGCCGGGCTGCCCGGCTCCAGCCCCAGTACCGCCGCGGCGCGGCCGCCGTTGACGGCGATCTCGGCGAGGCCGCTGCTGTTCTCGTACCAGAACACAGCGCCCGCCGGGACCTCGCCGAAGGTCCGCGCCCGCTGCAGCGTCCGGCCGGCGGCGCGGAGCACCGACCCCTCCGCCAGCGTCGCCGCGCGGAGGCCGGTGACGGCATTGCCGTAGCCGTCGACGTGGACGATCGCCGGCAGGTCGTCCGGCCAGTCCGGGAACCGTCGCGGCACGACGGGCGCCAGCTCGGGGCGCTCGCCTCTCGCCAGCATCGCCGCCACCGGCGCGAACAGGTCGCGGCCGTGGAAGCTCGCCGAGAGCCGGGGCGGCTGCCAGACGATCCGGTGCGCCGCGAACCTTTCGGCGCGCCGCAGGATCGGCTCGAACAGCCCGTTGTCCGGCCCCACCAGCCAGCGGCCGTCGACCTCGATCGCCAGCGGCAGCCGGTCGGTGCCGACGCCCGGATCGACCACCGCCAGCACGACGTCGCGGGCCGTCGTGGTGGGCCACAGCGCCGCCAGCAGGAAAGCCGCGAGGTCGGGCCGGAAGGCCGGGGCGTCGGCCACGAGGTCGACCACCGGCATGCGCGGCACGCGGCGCAGGATCGCCGCCCGCATCTCGCCCATATAGGAGCCGCCGAGGCCGAAATCGGTGAAGACCAGGATCATCCGCCGGGCTCGACCACCCCGGCCCAGCGCCACCAGTCCGGCCGGGCCTTGGCCAGTGCCGCCTCGGCCCGGACGAGCCGGCCGCCGTCAGCGAACAGCGCCCAGCAGGTGCCGCCGCTGCCCGACATCCGGGCGACGAGGCATTCCGGCAGGCCGCGCAGCAGCTCCAGCGTCGCGCCGACCTCCGGCACCAGCCGGATCGCCGGCGGCTCCAGGTCGTTGCGGCTCTCCAGGAGCCAGGCAGCGAGCCGCACCACGCTCGGGTGGATCGGCAGCGGCCCGCGCGGCTCGGGATCGTCCGGCAGATCCAACGCCTTGAACACCGCGCCGGTCGGCACCGGCACGCCGGGATTGACCAGCAGCAGCGGCAGATCGGGCAGCCCGCGCACCGGGTCGAGCCGCTCGCCGATGCCCCGCATCCTGGCGGGTCGGCCCCACACGCAGACCGGCACGTCGGCACCGATGGCCAGCGCCAGCTCGCGCAGCCGGTGCGGCGCCATGCCGGTGCCCCAGAGCCGGTCCAGCGCCAGCAGTGCCGCCGCCGCATCCGCCGAGCCGCCGCCCAGGCCGGCCGCCACCGGCAGCCGCTTGGTCAGCGTCAGCGCCGCCCTCGGCTCGACCCGCGCCGCCCAGGCCAGCTCGCGGGCGGCCGCCAGCACGAGATTGCCGTCGCCCGCCGGCACCTGCGCCGACAGCGGCCCGTCGACGGTCAGTGTCAGCGCATCGGAAGCCTCGGCGCGCAGCCGGTCGCAGGCGCCCGCGAACACCACGAGGCTGTCCAGCTCGTGATAGCCGTCCTGGCGCCTGGCCGTGACCAGCAGGTCGAGATTGACCTTGGCTCGGGCCTCGCCCTCGACGACCGTCTCGGCCACGGCCTTGGCGCGTCAGCCGCGCTTGGCGCTGCTGGTCGCCGGCAGGCCCCGCTCCAGCTTGGTCTCGATCTGGGCGACGACATCGTCCTCGGGTTTCAGCGTCAGCGCCCGCTGCCACTGGAAGCGGGCCTCGCGCAGCCGGCCCACCCGCCAGTAGGCATCGCCCAGATGGTCGTTGATGACCGGGTCGCCCGGCTCCAGCTCCACCGCCCGCTCGAGCTGCGTGACCGCGTTGTCGAACTCGCCGATGCGGAAGTAGGCCCAGCCCAGGCTGTCGACGATGAAGCCGTCCTGCGGCCGCAGCTCGACGGCGCGGTGCAGCATGGCCTTGGCGCGATCGAGGTTCTGCCCCTGGTCGACCCAGCTGTAGCCCAGATAGTTCAGCACCAGCGGCTGGTCGGGGGCCAGCTCGAGCGCCCGCGACAGGCTGGCCTCGGAATCCGGCCAGCGCCCCATGCGCTCGAGCGCGATACCGCGGGCATAGAACAGCCGCCAGTCCTCGGGCTCGATCTTCGGCAGGCGGTCGATGGCGTCGCCATAGGCCTTCTCCGCTTCGGGGAAGCGCTCCTTGCGCCGGAACAGGTCGCCGAGCTCGCGCAGCGCGTCGGTGCGCTGCGGCCGCTGCTCGGCCATCTCGCGCAGCAGCGCCACCGCCTCGTCGGTCCGCTCCGCCGTCGCCAGCGCGTCCGCCCGCGCCAGCCTGGCTTCCCAGGCGAACGGCGAGTCGGCCGGCACCTTGTCGTAGGCCCTGATCGCCTCGGCGGCATTGCCCTGGCTCTGCTCGATGCGGCCGATCAGCAGCCACACGTCGCCGCGGTCGGGCTGGAGATAGGCCGCGAGGCGGGCGTAGAGCAGCCCCTGCGGCCCGGCGCGCTGCTGGCTCAGCGCCTCGGCGACGCCGATCAGCGCGTCGGCCATGCCGGCGGACGGACCGTTGACCGGCAGCTCCGGCAGGCGCCCGGCCTCGGCTGCCGCCAGCAGCTCGCCGACGGTGCCGTCGCCGCCGCCCAGCACGACCTGCTGGCGGAGCAGCTCGACCGCACCCGGAGCATCGCCCAGCCTGGCCTTCAGCGCCGCCATCGCCTGCACGAACCGCAGCGGCGCCGGCTCCTCGCCGCCGACCACCCGGCTCATCACTTGCAGGGCCTCGCGATCGTGGCCGCCGAGCGCCAGCATCATCGATTCGTGATAGCGGCGCAGCAGGTCGAGCCCGTCGTCGGCCGGGCCGGCGCGCAGCCCGGCCAGAGCCTTGTCGACCTGGCCGTCCCCGAATTGCATCCAGGCGGCGAGCAGCGGCGCGGCGAGGCCGGCGACACCGCGCGGCGATATGCGGGCGAGGCTCTGCTGCGCCCCGGCGAAATTGCCGCGCTCGGCCTCGCGCAGGGCGAAGACGAGATCGACCTCGTCCGCCTCCGGGTCGATGGCGCTCAGCTCCTCGGCGCCGCGCATGGCGCCGTCCATGTCGCCGCTGGCGAGGTTCAGCAGGAAGATCTGGCGGCGGAGCTCGACATTGTCGGGATCGGCGACCAGCGCCCGCTCGAAGCTGTCGGCCGCCGAACGCAGATCACCCTGGTCGAGCGCGAACCTGCCGGCGAGATAGTCGCCGGCGGCCGAGGGGCGGTCGAGGTCGATGCCGGAGGAGCTGGCGAGCACCGAGCCGCTGCCGTCGACGACGCCACCGCTGCCGAGCGGCGTCCCGGCGCAGGCGCCGAGCAGCGAGGCGGAGAGGAGGAGGACGGAGGCGATCGACCGTCTCTGCGGATGCGGCTGGTCGCTTCCAGGCGGGCTCGGGAATGGCATGGTGCATACTGCGCGCAAGGGGGTATCGGCGGCAAGCCGCATCGCACGGCCACGCCAGTAGCGGTTCACGCTGCAACTCGCCATCGAAACCGTCCCGCCCGCTGTGCCACTCAGGGAAGCGCGCGTGGTCGGGCAACGGCGAGGCGGGGTGCGCGGTCGTCCGTGCTTGACGTCGCCGTTCATCTTCGCCAAAGACGCCTTCAACGTGGCGGGCAGCGACCGTGCGCCGGGCGCAGCCGATATCGGCCGGTGGAGTTTGATCGGATGTTGAAGACGTCGAAGAGCAAGAACGACCCGACGGCCCGCGGCCCGGCCCAGCAGGTCAAGATGTTCGACGGCAAGAAGGTGAAGCCCGCCCTGTACGTCGGTACTGCCGTCGGCCACGGCCGGTACATAGCGGCGCAGGACGAGAGCGGCAAGCTGATCGTCAGTCGCGAAGGCAAGCCGGTGGCCTACCGCGACATTTGAGTGACGCGGGGGCGTGGGCACGGAAGATCTCGTCGAGTTCTCTGGCACTCACTGCGAGCGATGGCAGCCCGGGTCTCGGGCAGCCGGAAAGAACATGACACCGCAGCGTCCGGTATCGGGTCCGTGAAGGTGTCGAGGAGAGGGTAGGGACGACCAGCGCGGTCGGGGCTGGGCGGGGATGGCGCATTATACGACGCGCCGTGCCAGCCCGCCGGACCATCCGTCAGACCACACCGGCGGCATTTTCGCGATGGCGATGCAACCCGGTATGACAGGTCGACGGCGCTGGGAAGAGAGACACGTCCGCGACGTCGAAGAGGGGCATGACCGGCTACATCGACCAACAAGGGCCCGCGCCGGCGGGCCACCGTCTGATCCACGGCGTACGGGCCTGGCTGGCTTGGCATGCCGAGATGGGCATGACGGATCTCGACATCGAGGAGTCGGTCGCCGGAGCGCCCGCCCGGCTCCGTCACAGCGCGCCTTCCCTACCAGCCGTCGTATCGCCGGCGGCGGCGCATCCGAGATCAGCGGCCGCCGCGTCGCCGGTCGTGGCGCATCCGAGGCCGGCGCCCTCGCCGCCTGCCGGCCTTCGCGGTGACCGCGAGGCCATCGGCAATGCGCGGCGGATCGCCGCCGCCTGCCGCACGCTCGACGAGCTGCGACAAGCCCTGGAGCAGTTCGAGGGCTGCGCGCTCAAGGACACCGCCACGCGGCTCTGCTTCGCAGACGGCGCCGCCGACGCTCGCATCATGGTGATCGGCGAGGCGCCGGGCAGCGAGGAGGACCGGCAGGGCCTGCCGTTCGTGGGGCAAAGCGGTCAGATGCTCGACCGCATGCTGGCGGCCATCGGCCTCGATCGCGGCAATGTCTGGATCACCAACGTCATCTACTGGCGGCCGCCGGGGAACCGGGCGCCGACGACAGGCGAGATCGCGACCTGCCAGCCCTTCCTGGAGCGGCAGATCGAGATCCTGCGACCCGCCATCATGCTGTTCGTGGGCGGCATCGCCAGCCGGGCCCTCCTGGGAACCAACGAGGGCGTCACCAAGCTGCGCGGCCGTCGCTTCGCCTACCGCGGCGCCGGTCTCGCCGAGCCGATCCCGGCGCTGGTTACCTTCCATCCCGCCTACCTGCTGCGCTCGCCGCTGAACAAGCGGTTCGCGTGGCGCGACCTGCTCACCCTGAACGCCTGGCTCGCCGAGCTGGGCAACCCCCATCGGCGCTGAAGGAAAGGAGGAGCCTCGCCACCGGCGGTCGCGCCGCCCGAAACCCCGAAGGTCAGTCACACACGGCAGAAGAATGACGCCAGAGCCCCGTCCCCGAACCACCTTGCGCCGCAGCGCCCTCGCGATCGCTGCGGCCATCGGCATCGCCTGCGGCTGGGGGGCGGTGGCGGCGGAGGAAACCGGCGTCCGGCTGGCGAGGCTCTCGCCCTACGCCGCGATCGACAGCCATCGCGACGACGCCGAGGCCGGCAGGCTCAGCGCCGCCGACGTCTCGCAGTATCGGATGATCTTCGCGCTGCAGGAGAAGGGTCGCTTCGACCAGGCAGACCGGTTGATCGGGCATCTGCGCAGCCGGCTGCTGATGGGCCATGTGCTGGCCCAGCGCTACCTCCACCCCACCGCCTACACCTCGAGCTATCCCGAGCTCGCCGCTTGGCTCGACTCTTATGCCGACCATCCGCAGGCGGCGCGCCTGCACAAGCTGGCGCTCAAGCGCCGGCCCGCCGACGCGCCGGCGCCGGCCTCGGCGGTGAGGAAGGGCAGCGGCGGCGACGATGCCGGCCCGTCGCGCAACCCGGCGCGCGACGCCCGGGCGCGGGCATGGGCCGAGGAGATCGCCGACATCGGCAACGGCGCCGCCGGCACGGCCGACGACGAGCTCGAGAGCTGGTCGGTGACGCGCAGCCTGCTGCTGCTGAAGGAGGGCGACGAGGCGCTGCGCAAGGCCTCGGCGGCGCTGGTCCGGCACAAGCCGGCCGAGCCGGACGACCAGTGGGCCGCCGGCCTCGAGGCCTGGCGCCTCGGCCGCTACGACGCCGCCGCCCAGCAGTTCACCAGCCTCGCCAACAATTCGGCGGCCTCGGGCGAGGAGGTGGCGGCCGGCGCCTTCTGGGCGGCCCGCTCCTACCTGATGATCCGCCGGCCCGAGCTGGTGCAGCGCTTCCTGCGCATCGCCGCAACCGCCAGCGACGGCTTCTACGGCATGATCGCCAAGGCGCTGGCCGGCCAGGCCATGGCCTTCGACTGGTCGGAGGAGGGTCTCGGCGCCGGCAGCGACGGCATGCTGCTGTCGTTCCCGGCGGTGCAGCGGGCGGTGGCGCTGGCCGAGGTCGGCGAGGCCGAGCTCGCCGACCAGGAACTGCTGCAGCTGGCCGGCCGGGCACGGCCCGAGATCGCCGCCGGCATCGTGGCGCTGGCGGCACGGCTCGACCTGCCGGCGGTCGAGGTCCGCGCCGCCCAGCTCGCCCGCAAGAAGGACGGCCGCCGCCGCAGCGCCGCGATGTTCCCGGTGCCGAAATGGGAGCCGCAGGGCGGCTTCAGCGTCGACCGGGCGCTGATCTGGGCGGTGATCCGCGCCGAGAGCCGCTTCGACCCCGACGCCGTCAGCCCGCGCGGCGCCCTGGGCCTGATGCAGATCATGCCCGACACCGGCGCCTCGGTGGCGCGCAGCCTGAAGCTGCCGGCCTACAAGGGCAGCAGCTCGCTCCTGCATCCCGAGACCAACATCCGCGTCGGCCAAGCCTACATCCACAAGCTGCGCCGCTCGAAGGCGGTGGGCGACAGCCTCATCCACCTGGCGCTGGCCTACAATGCCGGCCTGTCCCGCCTCGAGGGCTGGATGAAGAAGCTGGCCTCGATGCGCGACGACCCGCTCCTGTTCCTCGAGAACGTGCCGATCGCGGAATCCCGGCTCTATGCCAAGAAGGTGCTGGTGAACCTGTGGACCTACCGGGCGCGGCTCAACCAGGCCACCCCGTCGCTCGACCAGCTCGCCGCCAACAACTGGCCGGCCTTCGAGCAGCTGGACGGGGCCAAGGCCATCCGCAATGCCCGGGCGGATTGACCCGGCGATCGACTTCAGGCCGCTGCGCATCGCGGTCCTGACGGTCTCCGACACCCGCACCGCCGCCGACGACCGCTCGGGCGACACCCTGGCCGAGCGCATCGCCGCCGATGGCCACGAGCTCGCCGCCCGCGCCATCGTCCGCGACGACACCTCGCTCATCGAGCGGCAATTGCGGCAATGGATCGCCGATCCCGCCGTCGAGATCGTGATCACCACCGGCGGCACCGGTGTGACCGGCCGCGACGTCACGCCCGAGGCCCTCGACCGGGTGGCGCAGAAGAGGATCCCCGGCTTCGGCGAGCTGTTCCGGATGCTGAGCTACCCGAAGATCGGCACCTCGGCGCTGCAGTCCCGCGCCGATGCCGGCGTCGCCGACGGCACCTACATCTTCTGCCTGCCGGGCTCGCCCGGCGCGGTCCGCGACGGCTGGGACGACATCCTCCGCTTCCAGCTCGACATCCGCCACAAGCCCTGCAACTTCGCCGAGCTGCTCCCCCGCCTGCGCGAAAGCTGAGCGGCTTCTCTGCGGTCGCGGCTGCGCTTATATGTCGGCCATGACCACCAACGCCCCGGTGCCGCTCGTCGGCGTCACCTGCTGCCTGATCGCGGGGGAGGATTCCTGCTCCCACCGCGTCCAGGACAAATATGTCGATTCCGTCGTGCTGGGCGCCGGCGCCGTCCCGGTGCTGATCCCGGCCATCGGCAAGGCCCTCGACATCGACACGCTGCTCGACCGCCTCGACGGCATCCTGGTCACCGGCAGCCCGTCCAACGTCGACCCGACCCATTACGGCGGCCCGCCGCCGCGCGATGGCAACCAGGCCGACGCCGCCCGCGACGCCACCACCCTGCCGCTGATCCGCCGTGCCCTGGAACGCGGCATCCCGCTGCTGGCCATCTGCCGCGGCATCCAGGAGCTGAACGTCGCGCTCGGCGGCTCACTGCACCAGCATGTCCACGAGCTGCCCGGCCGCCGCGACCACCGCTCCGACAAGACCCGGGACTATGCCGGCCGCTACGCCCCGGCGCACGACATCGCGCTGGCCGAGGGCGGCCGGCTGCGCGACGTCATGGGCGGTGCCGCCACCATCCCGGTCAACTCGCTGCACGGCCAGGGCATCGACCGCCTGGCCCCGAATCTCGTCGTCGAGGCGCTGGCCGAGGACGGCACCATCGAGGCCGTCAGCGCCCCTGCCTGCCCCGGCTTCGCGCTGGGCGTTCAGTGGCACCCGGAATACCGTGTTCAGGACAACCCCTGGTCGATGAAACTGTTCGGCGCCTTCGCCGAAGCCGCCCGCCGTCGGGCGGCCGAGCGAGCCGCACGCCCTGCTCCTTCCATCTCCGCGCAAGCTGCCTGAAGGCGACGCGCGGCGGTTGAGCCGTGAGCGCGGCGCTTGCGTATCGGCTGTGGCGACCCGACGGAGCCGTGGGGCTGCGCAGGATCGCGGGATGTGAGGATCGCCGACTCCTTTTCGTTCCGGCTCGACGCGGCGCCCACGCCTTCAGGTGTCGAGGAAGCTCCTGAGCTTGCGGCTGCGGCTCGGGTGCTTCAGCTTGCGGAGCGCCTTGGCCTCGATCTGGCGGATGCGCTCGCGGGTGACGCTGAACTGCTGGCCGACCTCTTCCAGGGTGTGGTCGGTGTTCATGCCGATGCCGAAGCGCATGCGCAGCACGCGCTCCTCGCGGGCGGTGAGCGTCGCCAGCACCCGGGTCGTGGCCTCGCGCAGGTTGGCGAGCGTCGCGGCCTCCAGCGGCTGGACGGCGTTCTTGTCCTCGATGAAGTCGCCGAGATGCGAATCCTCCTCGTCGCCGATCGGCGTCTCGAGCGAGATCGGCTCCTTGGCGATCTTCAGGACCTTGCGCACCTTGTCCAAGGGCATGTTGAGCTTGTGGGCCAGCTCCTCGGGCGTCGGCTCGCGGCCGTACTCGTGCAGCATCTGGCGCGAGGCCCGCACCAGCTTGTTGATCGTCTCGATCATGTGCACGGGGATACGGATGGTGCGGGCCTGGTCGGCGATCGAGCGGGTGATCGCCTGCCGGATCCACCAGGTGGCATAGGTCGAGAACTTGTAGCCGCGGCGGTACTCGAACTTGTCGACGGCCTTCATCAGGCCGATGTTGCCCTCCTGGATCAGGTCGAGGAACTGCAGGCCGCGGTTGGTGTACTTCTTGGCGATCGAGATCACGAGGCGGAGATTGGCCTCGACCATCTCCTTCTTGGCCTGGCTGGCCTCGCGCTCGCCCTTCTGCACCAGGGCCACGATGCGGCGGAACTCGCCGATCTGCAGGCCGGTCTCCTCGGCGATCGAGGCGATGTCCTCGCGCAGCCCGGTGACCTCCTCGAAGTGGCGCGAGGCGAAATCCATCCAGCCGCGCTCCTTGAGCCCGGCGACGCGCCCCATCCAGCCGGGCTCGAGCTCGCGGCCCATGTACTCGCGCAGGAAGCCCTCGCGCGGCACGCGGCTGGAGGTGGCCAGCCGCAGCAGCTTGCCCTCCAGGCTCTGCAGCAGCTTGTTCATGTCGAACAGCTGCTCGACCAGAGCCTCGACGCGGTTCTGGTTGAGCGAGACCTGCTGCATCAGCTCGACCATGGTGCCGCGCGCCGACTGGTAGCGGCCGTCGAGCTCGGTATCGACCCGGGTATTGGCCTGGATGACGGCCAGCCGCTCCTCCTGCAGCTGGCGCAGGATGCCGTAGGCGTCGGCGATGGTGTCGAAGGTCTCGAGCACGCCGTCGCGGACCTTGTTCTCGAGGGCCGCCAGCGACAGCGTGTCCTCGTCGAAATCCTCCTCCTCCGGCATCTCGGGGGGAGCGATCGCCGCCTCGTCGTCGCCCTCGGCGGCGGGGCCGGCCTCGGCACCGTCGCCGCCGGCCTCGGCCGGGGCTCCCTCGCCGGTGGGCGGGCCGCCGGGGCCCTGCTCGTAGGTGGCGTCGAGGTCGATGATGTCGCGCAGCAGCACGCGGCCCTCGCGGATGGCGTCGCGCCAGCCGATCACCGCGCGCATCGTCAGCGGGCTCTCGCACAGCGCCTCGAGGACCATGTTGCGGCCGGCCTCGATACGCTTGGCGATCTCGATCTCGCCCTCGCGGGAGAGCAGCTCGATCGTGCCCATCTCGCGCAGATACATCCGCACCGGATCGTCGGTGCGGCCGAGCTCCTCCTCCTCGCCGCCGGCCGGCGCGGCCTCCTCGCCCTCGCCGGCCTCCTCGGGCGCCGCCTCGGCATCGCGGCCCTCGCCGGCCTCGGCGGTGTCGCTGTCGGACATCGCGTCGTCGCGCACCACGCCGACGCCGCGCGACTCCAGCAGCTGGATCACCTCGTCGGTGTGCTCCGGGGGGAAGTCGGCGGGCAGGGCGGCATTGAGCTGGTCGACGGTGATCGACCCCTTCTCCTTGGCCTGCATCACCACCCGGCGGAGCTGCGGCACCTGCACGAACAGCGCCTCGAGGCCGTCGTCGGCGGGCTTGGCCGCCACCTTCGCCTTGACCGGCTGCACCGGCACCTTCGCCGAGAGGATCCTGGTCGCCATACAGAGACTCTCCAACGTTCCGCGCCGTGCCGCCGCTGGCGACGACGCCCGAATCCAGGCCGCCTAGCGATGCCCCGCCCGAGATCGCCTAGGAAGACGCGTCGTCCTCCGACGCCGCCGGCGCACCGGCTTCGTCAAGCACTCGGGTATGGGTCTTTATGCGCGCGATGACATCGATCTGTGATATTTCTGTCACAGTAGAGCCCACGCCCAAGGGCTCGGTGCGACGAGCTACCGATCGACCGTGACGCGCAGCCGCAAGGCGCCATGCCTCTCGCGCATCCTCGCCTTCATCTCCACGCGTCAGGAAACGCGCTGTCGTACGGAGATGCAGGATGCGCCCCAAGAGCGGCTCGAATCCGTGCGAGCGAAGGTGGGTGCGCAACTCCTCCGCGTCAAGGGGCGGACCGCCGGCATACCAAGCGAGAATCTCGCAGCGCAGCGCATCGAGCTCGGGATCGTGCAGCTCCAGCAGGCCGAGCTCCTCCTCCAGCTCGCTCAGCATCGAAGGCGCCAGCAGGAACGGCTCGATCAGGCCCTGCTCGGCGCGGCGGTCGGCGTGCTGCAGCGCCGCCGCCAGATGGCCGACCGAGCCCTGCGGCCGCGGCGGCGGAGCGCCCTTGCGGCCGGAACCGCGCCACAGCTCGCGCAGCCGCGCGCCCAGCTCGCGTCGATAGTGGCTGCGCACGTCGCGGTCGCCGATGGTGGCCAGCCGCTCCATCAGCCGACGCTCGGCGGCGGCGCGGCGCTCGGGCGTGTCGAGCGCCACGCCGATCACCGCCTGCCGCCACAGGAACTCGGCCAGAGTCATCGGCTGGCGCAGCAGCGCCAGCATCGCCTCGGCACCCTGCCGCCGCACCAGGCTGTCGGGATCCTCGCCCGGCGGTAGCAGCACGAAGCGCAGCGAGCGGCCGGGACGGATCAGCGGCAAGGCGCGGTCGGCCGCCCGCTCGGCGGCACGCAGGCCGGCGGCGTCGCCGTCCAGGCACAGGATCGGCTCGTCGGCCAGCCGCCAGATCTCGGCCAGCTGCTCCTCGGTGACCGCCGTGCCGAGCGGCGCCACGGCATGGTCGATGCCGGCACCGGCGAGGCCGATCACGTCCATGTAGCCTTCGACCAGCAGCACCGTGCCGGCGGCGCGCACCGGCCTCGCCGCGCCCGCCAGGTTGTAGAGCAGGCTGCCCTTGTGGAAGAGCTCGGTCTCGGGCGAGTTCAGGTACTTGGCCTTGGCGTCGCCCAGGGCCCTGCCGCCGAAGCCGACGACGCGGCCGCGCGCATCGGCGATGGGGAATATCACCCGGTCGCGGAAGCGGTCGAAGCTGTCGCCGCCGTCCTCCGGCCGGACCAGCAGGCCGGCACGCACCAGCAGGTCGTCGGAGAAGCCCTGCGCCAGCAGCGCCTTCCTCATGGCGGTACGCTCGGCGGGGCCATAGCCCAGCCGGAAGCGCGCCACCAGCTCGGGCGGGACGCCACGGCCGGCGAGGTAGGAGGCGGCTCCCCGGCCGGCGGGCTCGGCGAGCTGGCGCTGCAGCCATGCCGCCGCCGCCTCGTTGGCGTCATAGAGGCCGGGCTCGGCCTTCGGTCGCTGCGGTCCCTCGCGCTTCGGCGACGGCAGCCCGGTGATGTCGGCCAGCCGCTCCAGCGCCTCGGGAAAATCGACCTTCTCGACCTCCATGACGAAGTCGATGGCGTTGCCGTGGGCGCCGCAGCCGAAGCAGTGATAGTAGCCCTTGGCCTCGACGACGTGGAACGAGGCGGTCTTCTCGTTGTGGAAGGGACAGCAGCCCCAGTGCTCGCGGCCACGCCGGGCGAGCTTCACCCAGCGAGCCACGACATCGACGATCGGCAGCCGGGCCTTGAACTCTTCGAGCGAGAGGTGCGTGTCGGCCAAATCGAGAAGCCCCGGCCGGGCTCAATGCAGCCGCTGGCAGAGCAGTCGCTTGGCGGTGCCGAAATCCATCTGGCCGTTGTAGCGCTGCTTCAGCGCAGCGATCACCCGGCCGGTATCCTTGAGCCTGGTGGCCCCCAGCTCGCGGATGGTCTCGTCGACGGCCGAGGCGGTCTGGCCCTCGCTCATCCGCGCCGGCAGGAACCGCTCCAGCACGGCGATCTCATCGGCTTCCTGCTGGGCCTGCTCGAGGCGAGCCGTCTCCTCGCAGCGACAGATGTCGCTGCGCCGCTGCTCGACCATGTTGCGGAGCATCGCTGCGATCTCGTCGTCGCTGATGCCCTCGGCGCTGGCGGCGCGCCGGCCGCACTGGTCGCGCTCCTTCACCGCCGCCATGACCAGGCGAAGCGTCGCAGCGGCGCGCTCGTCGCCACAGTCGATAGCCCCCTTGAGGGCGCCACTCAGTCGTTCACGCAGCAATCCCGGCCACTCCAGCCCGGCAGCGAGGTGCGCGGAGGGAGCACAGACCGTCCGCCTGTGCAAGCCCGTTGGCGCTCACCTTGACGACGGGAATGACGATGTTACAACCCCGGCCGTCGCTTGCCGGCCTTCGCCCGGCTGCCCGCCATCGCCGTACCACGACCTCGACCGCAGTCGCCGTGCCACGGCATCGAACCCAGGCCGACCCGAAGATGCACGATCGCGAACCGCTACGGCCGCCTACCGCAGCGCTGGCGCTGCAGGACGGCACGGTCTTCCTCGGCTGCGGGCTGGGGGCCGCGGGCATTCGGGTGGGCGAGCTCGTCTTCAACACGGCAATGACAGGCTACCAGGAGATCCTAACCGATCCGTCCTACGCTGGCCAGATCGTCACCTTCACCTTTCCCCACATCGGCAATGTGGGGACCAACCCGCTGGATGTCGAGGCCGGCACGCCGGTGGCGCGCGGCATGGTGGTCCGCACCGACGTCACCTCGCCGTCGAGCTGGCGCAACGCCCAGGCGCTGGGCACTTGGCTCGACAGCCACGGCATCGTCGCCATCACCGGCGTCGACACCCGCCGGATCACCCGCCTCTTGCGCGAGCGCGGGGCGCAGAACGCCGCCATCGCCCATGTGCCGGACGGCAATCTCGACATCGAGGCGCTGAAGGCCGAGGCCGCCGCCTGGCCCGGCCTCGTCGGCATGGATCTGGTGCCCGAGGTGACGACCCGGCAGCGCTATGGCTGGCGGGAGGCGCGCTGGCACTGGCCCGCGGGCTATGGCGAGGCCGGCGAGAGCGGCCCGCACGTCGTGGCGCTGGACTACGGCATCAAGCGCAACATCCTGCGCTCGCTGGTCGACACCGGCTTTCGCGTCACCATCCTGCCGGCCACGGCGACCGCCGAGGAGGTGCTGGCGCTGGAGCCGGACGGGGTGTTCCTGTCGAACGGGCCGGGCGATCCGGCGGCCACCGGCGAATACGCCGTGCCCGAGATCGCCAAGCTGGTCGACAGCGGCAAGCCGGTGTTCGGCATCTGCCTCGGCCACCAGATGCTGGGGATCGCGCTCGGCGCCAGGACCGAGAAGATGCCGCACGGCCATCACGGCGCCAACCACCCGGTCAAGGACCTGACGACCGGCAAGGTCGAGATCACCAGCCAGAACCACGGCTTCGCCATCGCCGACGGCGACCTGCCGCCCGAGGTAGAGGTCACCCACCGCTCGCTGTTCGACGGCACGATCCAGGGCATCCGGCTGAAGGACCGGCCGGTGTTCTCGGTGCAGTACCATCCCGAGGCCTCGCCCGGGCCCTCCGACAGCGCCTACCTGTTCGAGCGCTTCCTGCAATACGTGCGCAAAGATCCGTGAGCCCGTGCCCAAACGCACCGACATCTCCTCGATCCTGCTGATCGGCGCCGGGCCGATCGTCATCGGCCAGGCCTGCGAGTTCGACTATTCCGGCACCCAGGCCTGCAAGGCGCTGCGCGCCGAGGGCTACCGGGTGATCCTGGTCAACTCGAACCCGGCCACGATCATGACCGACCCGGAGACGGCCGACGTCACCTATGTCGAGCCGATCACGCCGGCCATCGTCGAGAGGATCATCGCCAAGGAGCGGCCGGACGCCCTGCTGCCGACCATGGGCGGGCAGACGGCGCTCAACACCGCCAAGGCGCTGGCCGAGAGCGGTGCCCTGGAGCGGCTGGGCTGCCGGCTGATCGGCGCCGACCTCGAGGCCATCAACAAGGCCGAGGATCGCGAGCTGTTCCGCCAGGCGATGACGCGCATCGGCCTGGACATGCCCAAGAGCCGCGCCGTGCGCACGCTGGAGGAGGCAAAGGAGGCGGTCGTCGAGACCGGCCTGCCGGCGATCATCCGGCCCTCCTTCACGCTGGGCGGCACCGGCGGCGGCATCGCCCGGACGATGGAGGAGTTCGAGCAGATCGTGCTGGGCGGCCTCGACGCCTCGCCCGTCACCGAGGTGCTGGTCGAGGAATCGGTGCTGGGCTGGAAGGAGTTCGAGATGGAGGTGGTCCGCGACCGCGCGGACAACGCCATCATCGTCTGCTCGATCGAGAACGTCGACCCGATGGGGGTGCACACTGGCGATTCGATCACCGTCGCACCGGCGCTGACGCTGACCGACAAGGAATATCAGCGCATGCGCGACGCCTCGATCGCGGTGCTGCGCGAGATCGGCGTCGAGACCGGCGGCTCGAACGTGCAGTTCGCGATCGACCCGGCCGACGGCCGGATGGTCGTCATCGAGATGAACCCGCGGGTGTCGCGCAGCTCGGCGCTGGCATCGAAGGCCACCGGCTTCCCGATCGCCAAGGTCGCGGCCAAGCTGGCGGTCGGCTACACGCTGGACGAGGTGCAGAACGACATCACCGGCGTGACCCCGGCGAGCTTCGAGCCGTCGATCGACTATGTCGTCACCAAGGTGCCGCGCTTCACCTTCGAGAAGTTCCCCGAGACCGAGCCGATCCTCTCGACCGCCATGAAGTCGGTCGGCGAGGCCATGGCGATCGGCCGGACCTTCAAGGAATCGCTGCAGAAGGCACTGCGCTCGCTGGAGACCGGGCTCACCGGTCTCGACGACATCGAGGTGCCGGGCGAGGACCGCCGCGCCGCACTGCTGGAATCGCTGGGCAGGGCCACGCCCGACCGGCTGCGCGTCATCGCCCAGGCGTTTCGCGAGGGACTGAGCCGGGCCGAGATCCACGAGGCCTGCCACTACGATCCCTGGTTCCTCGAGCAGATCGAGGAGATCGTCGCCACCGAGCGTGCGGTCGCCCGGAACGGCCTGCCGACGACACCACGCGGCATGGAGGCCCTGAAGGCACAAGGGTTCTCCGATGCGCGGCTGGCCAGGCTGACCGGCGGCAGGGAAGCGGAGGTCAGGGCGAAGCGCACCGAGCTGGGCGTCCGGCCGGTGTTCAAGCGTATCGACACCTGTGCGGCCGAGTTCGAGGCGCGCACGCCCTATATGTACTCCTGCTACGAGACCGGCCTGTTCGGCGACGACTCGGCCGAGTGCGAGAGTCGGCCGAGCGACGCCAGGAAGGTCGTCATCCTGGGCGGCGGGCCGAACCGCATCGGCCAGGGCATCGAGTTCGACTATTGCTGTGTCCATGCCGCCTTCGGCCTGAAGGATGCCGGCATCGAGACCATCATGGTCAACTGCAACCCGGAAACGGTCTCGACCGACCCGGACACCTCCGACCGGCTCTATTTCGAGCCGCTGACGCTCGAGGACGTGCTGGAGATCCTGCGGGTCGAGCGCTCGAACGGCGAGCTCTTGGGCGTGATCGTCCAGCTCGGCGGCCAGACGCCGCTCAAGCTGGCGCTGGGCCTCGAGGCCGAGGGCATCCCGATCCTCGGCACCTCGCCGGATGCCATCGACCTCGCCGAGGACCGGGAGCGGTTCCAGCAGCTTCTGGCCCGGCTCGACCTCAAGCAGCCGGCCAATGCCATCTGCACCGGCGAGGCCGAGGCCCTGGCCAAGGCCGAGGCGCTGGGCTACCCGCTGGTCATCCGTCCGTCCTATGTGCTGGGCGGCCGCTCGATGCGCATCGTCCACGGCGCTGACGAGGTGTCGGCCTTCATGCGCGAGACCGCGCGGGCCTCGGACATCGGGCCGATCCTGCTCGACCGCTATCTCGAGGACGCCATCGAGGTCGACGTCGACGTGGTGGCCGACGGCACCGACGTGTTCGTCGCCGGCATCATGGAGCACATCGAGGAAGCCGGCATCCATTCGGGCGACAGCGCCTGCTCGCTGCCGCCCTACTCGCTGTCGCCGCGGATCTGCGACGACATCGCCGGCATCGCCGAGCAGCTGGCCAGGGCACTGGACGTGCGCGGGCTGATGAACCTGCAGCTCGCGGTGAAGAACGGCGACATCTACGTGCTGGAGGTCAATCCGCGCGCCAGCCGGACGGTACCCTTCGTCGCCAAGGCGATCGGCCGGCCGATCGCCAAGATCGCGGCGCGGGTGATGGCCGGCGAGCCCCTGGCCGGGTTCGGCCTGCGCCAGGTGGCGCTGCCGCACGTGGCGGTGAAGGAGGCGGTGTTCCCGTTCGCCCGCTTCCCCGGCGTCGACCTGCTGCTCGGCCCCGAGATGAAGTCGACGGGCGAGGTCATGGGCATCGACCGGGATTTCGGCGCCGCCTTCGCCAAGTCGCAGCTGGGGGCCGGCAACGCCCTGCCGTCCGGCGGCCGGGTGTTCGTGTCAGTGCGCGACCGCGACAAGCGCGGCCTCGTGCAGGTGGCCCGCGAGATGGCGCGATTGGGCTTCCAGCTCGTCGCCACCAGCGGCACCGCCCAGGCGCTGAGCGAGGCCGGCCTGGAGGTCGAGGTCGTGCGCAAGGCGCACGAGGGCGGCCACACCATCGTCGAGCAGATCAAGGCCGGCCGCATCGCGCTGATGGTGAACACCAGCGAGGGCCGCAAGTCTGTCCGCGACAGCTTCTCGCTGCGCCGGGCGGCACTGACGGCCAAGATTCCCTATTACACCACCATGGCGGGTGCGCGTGCGATGGTGCACGCCCTGGCTGTGCTCGCCCGGGATGACCTTGAAGTTACGCCGTTGCAATCTTATGTTTCGGCGCTGAGCTAGAACGCCGGAGGCAGTCGCCTGCCGGCGCGGTTTTTCTTTGATCACAGCCATCGACGGGGCGCTGGTTTCTCATGTCGAACAGGATTCCGATGACGCCGGACGGCTTCTCGCGCCTGACGGCGGAGCTGAAGCGGCTGAAGACGGTCGAGCGCCCGGCCGTCATCAAATCCATCGCCGAGGCCCGCGAGCACGGCGATCTGTCCGAGAACGCCGAATATCACGCCGCGCGCGAGCGCCAGGGCTTTATCGAGGGCCGCGTGCTCGAGCTCGAGGACAAGCTCAGCCGGGCCGAGGTGATCGACATCAAGTCGCAGAGTGGCTCGCGGGTGATGTTCGGCGCCAGGGTGCAGCTCGTCGACGAGGAGACCGAAGAGAAGGCCAGCTACCAGATCGTCGGGCCCGAGGAGGCCGAGATCCAGAACGGCCTGCTCTCGATCCAGTCGCCGCTCGCCAAGGCCATCCTGGGCAAGGAGGCCGGCGACAGCGTCGAGGTGACGACGCCGCGCGGCCTGCGCTACTTCGAGATCCTCGAGGTCCGCTACGACTGACATCGCCGCACCCGGACCTCGCGTCTGGGTGCTGGCCGACGCTGCCCGACCAGGCCACGCCAACCAGGCGATCGGCACGGCCGAGGCGCTGGGGCTGCCCTTCACGGTCAAGGAACTGCGCTGGAGCGGCCTCGGCAGCCTGCCCAACGGGCTGCTGGGCCGTTCGCTGGCCGGTCTCACGCCCGGCAGCGCCGCCGTCATCGAGCCCCCCTGGCCGACGCTGGTCATCGCCGCGGGCCGCCGCACCGCACCGGTGGCGCGCTGGATCCGCGGCCGGGCCGGGGCGTGCCGCTGCGTGCAGCTGATGTGGCCGGGAAGCGGCGACGGGCTCGACCTCGTGGTCGTGCCGGCGCACGACCACGCCTCCCGCCGTTCCGACGTCGCCGTGGTGCGGGCGATGCCGCATCGGCTGAGCGCCGCGCGGCTGGCCGCGGCGTCGGCGCGGCTGGCGCCGCAGATCGCCCACCTGCCGCGGCCACTGATCGGCTGCCTCGTCGGCGGATCGCGGCCCGGTGCCGCGTTCGGAGCCGCGGAGGCGACGGCTCTCGGCCAAGCCGCCTCGGCGCTGGCCCGGGCCGCGGGCGGCTCGCTGCTGGTCGCAACCAGCCGCCGGACCGGCAGCGTCGCCGAGCAGGCGCTGTCGCGGTGCTTGAACGGACCTCATCGCCTGCACTTGGCCCGTGATACCGGGCTCGACACCTATTCGGGGATCGTCGGCAGCGCTGATGGGCTGATCGTGACGGCGGAATCGGGCTCGCTGCTGGCCGAGGCCTGTGCCGCCGGCAGGCCGGTGCGGCTGTTCCGCCCCGCCGGCTGGCGCCTGGGCAAGCTCGACAGGCTGCACCGGACGCTGGCGGCGTGGATCCGGCCGCTCGACGCGCCGTTCCGCCAGGAGGCGCTGCCACGGCTTGACACCGGCGGCGAGGTGGCCCGCTTGGTGGAGGCGCTGCTGGCAATGTCGCCGGCGCAACCCCATGTTCTTGCCGCAATGCAGCATGAGTCGATGGCATGACGACCAGACATACCAAGGTGTTGATCATCGGCTCCGGGCCGGCCGGCTATACCGCCGCGGTCTACGCCGCCCGCGCCAACCTGGCGCCGATCCTCGTGCAGGGCCTGCAGCCCGGCGGGCAGCTGTCGATCACCACCGACGTCGAGAACTATCCGGGCTTCGCCGAGGCCATCCAGGGCCCGTGGCTGATGGAGCAGATGCAACAGCAGGCGGTGCATTGCGGTACCGAGATCCTGTTCGACATCGTCGTCGAGGTCGACCTCGCCCGCCACCCGTTCACGGCCATGCTCGACGGCGGCGACCGCATCACCTGCGACGCGATGATCATCGCCACCGGTGCCCAGGCCCGCTGGCTCGGCCTCGAGAGCGAGAAGCGTTTCTCGGGCGGCGGCGTTTCGGCCTGCGCCACCTGCGACGGCTTCTTCTTCCGCGGCAAGGAGGTGGCGGTGGTGGGCGGCGGCAATACCGCGGTCGAGGAGGCGCTCTACCTGACGCAGATGTGCCGCAAGGTGACGCTGATCCACCGCCGCGACACGCTGCGCGCCGAGAAGGTCATGCAGGAGCGGCTGCGGCGCAATCCCAAGATCGAGATCCTGTGGAACCACGTCGTCGAGGAGATCACCGGCACCAGCTCGCCCAACACGGTGACGGGGCTGAAGCTGCGCCACACGCGGACGGGTGCCCAGAGCCGGCTGCCCGTCGACGGCGTGTTCATCGCCATCGGTCACGATCCTGCTACCGAGCTGTTCCGCAACAAGGTTGAAATGGACGCTGAGAACTATATCCTGACAGCGCCGGACAGCACGCGGACGAGCGTCGCGGGGGTGTTCGCTGCCGGCGACGTGCAGGACAAGGTCTTCCGGCAGGCGGTGACCGCTGCCGGGACAGGCTGCATGGCCGCGCTCGAGGCTGAACGCTGGCTCGCCGAACGCGAGGAATCCGCGCCGTTGCGCGAGCCCGTCACCGCCGGGTCGCGGGAGCTGGGCTAGACAAGTGCCGCTGACATTCGATTGGGACCGGGTCCGCATCTTCCACGCCGTTGCGGAGGCCGGGAGCTTCACCCGTGCCGCCGACCGGCTGGGGCTGAGCCAGTCGGCGATCAGCCGGCAGATCGGCGCGCTCGAGGAGCATCTGGGCATCGCCCTGTTCCACCGCCATGCCCGCGGCCTGGTGCTGACCGAGCAGGGCGAGATCATGCTGGAGGCCGCCAACGAGGTGGCCCGCCGCATGGCCGTGGTCGAGACTGCGTTGAACGAGAGCCGGGACCAGCCGAGCGGGCACCTGCGGCTCAGCACCACGGTGGGCGTCGGCACCATCTGGCTGACGGCGCACCTGACCGAGTTCGCCCAGCTCTACCCCGACATCACCATCTCGATGATCGTGACCGACGGCGACATCGACCTCAGCATGCGCGAGGCGGACGTGGCGATCCGGCTGCAGCGGCCGACCCAGTCCGACCTCATCCAGCGCCGGCTCATGACCGTCCATACCCACATCTACGGTGCGCCGGCCTATCTCGACCGGGCAGGCACGCCGGAGCGGCCGGCCGACCTCGACCACCACCGGCTCATCGCCTATGGCGACAACACGCCGCCGGTGCCGACGCTCAACTGGGTGCTGATCGCCGGCGTCGAGGAGGACGACCAGACCACCCGCCGCAAGGCGGTGCTGCAGGTCAACAACGTCTACGGCATGCTGCGGGCCGTCGAGAGCGGCCTGGGGCTCGCCTCGCTGCCGGACTACATCGGCTCGCTGAGCCCGACGCTGCGCCGCGTGCTGCCCGACCTCGAGGGGCCGAGCTTCACCGCCTACTTCGTCTATCCGGAGGAGCTGCGCAGCTCCAAGCGCGTGGCGGTGTTCCGCGATTTCCTGCTGCGCAAGGTCGCCGAGCAGCCGGTCTGGTAGGACGCCGCCGCCCACGGATGTGGCATCGTCATCGCCTTCGCGAATTTTCATGGCACCCATGAAAATTGCCTCTAGCTAAACGGCTCCGGACTCCTTAATTATTGCAGTGCAGCACGGACGTTGCTCTGGGGTCCTGCTGTACGGTTCCGCTGGAACCGGGGTCGCGGGTGCAATACCCGGGACCGGAGAGGATCTCAGGATCTTCTTCTTTCCCAGACGTTTAGCCTCCCTGATCTACTTGGCCGGGTCTTCGGACCCGGCTCCTTTTTTGCGACCTGCGTCAAGCCTTCGATCAGGGTCTGGGCTTGTTAGCCACTGCCGTTATCAGCGTCAAGGAATACAGACCGTCCTCGCGATGCCGGTGCATTTCGTTCCAGCGGCACCAAAATCGTTGCATTTCTGCTACAGTCCGAGATCAATATTGCGCTGCATCATACGTCATGCCTGATGCAGTCACATGTAGAGCGCTTCCTTGTCGAGACCGGCGTAGAGCCCGGCGACCTGCTCGCCATAGCCGTTGTAGAGCTGCGTCGGCACGTCCTCGTTGGTGCCGAGCACCCGCTCGTGCGCCTGGCTCCACCGGGGATGCGGCACCGCGGGATTGACGTTGGCCCAGAAGCCGTACTCGCTCGACTGCAGCGCTTCCCAGAAGCCCATCGGCCGCTCGGCCACCAGCTCGAAGTGGACGATCGACTTCACCGACTTGAAGCCGTATTTCCACGGCACCGTCAGGCGCAGCGGCGCGCCGTTCTGCTTCATGATCGGCTTGCCGTAGAGGCCGGTGGAAATGAAGGTCAGCTCGTTGCCGGCCTCCGCCATCGTCAGCCCCTCGACATAGGGCCACGGATACCAGAACTGCTTCTGGCCGGACGCCATGTCCGGATCCTGGAACGTCGTCATCCTGACGTAGCGGGCGCCGGCCTGCGGTCCCACCATCGCCAGCAGCGCCTTGAGCGGGAAGCCGGACCACGGCACGGTCATCGACCACGCCTCGACGCAGCGATGGCGGTAGACGCGCTCCTCGATCGGCATCTTGCGGATCAGCTCCTCCGCATCGAGGGTCATCGGCCGGTCGACCAGACCGTCGATCACCACCTGCCAGGGCCGGGTCCTCAGCGCCTGGGCGTTCTGCCAGATGCCCTTGTCGGGGCCGAACTCGTAGAAATTGTTGTAGCGGGTCGTGAACATCTCGGGCGTCAGCGGCCGGTCGACCGTGTAGGCGTCGTTGTGCCGGGCCGGGTAGAGCTCCGGTGCGATGGCGGCTTCTTCCTCGGCCTTGGCACCGCATCCCACCAGCAAGGCACCGGCACCCAGGCCGGCCAGCAGGCTGCGCCGGTTCAGGTAGACGCTCTCGGGGGTGATGGAGCTGGCCGGGACATCCCACGGGCGACGGCTGCGAACGAGCATGGCTGATACTCCGGAGCACGGTCGCAGCATCCACCTGTGTGCGACGAGAGGCAAGTCAACGGGCGGCGCTCACGCCCCGCCCAGTCGGCCGTCCTTGGGAAAGCCGTGCGGCACGGCCCTGCCGGAGCCGCCGCGCGGCCCCAGCCATTTGCGCAGATCCTTCTCCTGGCGCTGCCGCTGGCCCTGCATCCAGGCGAGACCGGCTTCCAGCGACAATGTCCAGGCGGCGACGAGGCCGCCCTCGCGGTAGCGCATCAGCGTGACACCGCGGCCGCGGGTCATCACCGGCAGGTCGGACAGCTTGAACAGCAGCAGCTTGGCGTTCTCGCCCAGCACGGCGGCATGGTCGCCGGCCATCGGCGCCACGACCTTGAGGCTGTCGCCCTCGGTCAGGTTGACCACCTGCTTGCCGGCGCGGGTCTGGGCCGCCAGCCCCTTCTCCTCGGCCGCGAAGCCGAAGCCTCGGGCGGTCGCCAGCAGCAGCCGGCCGGCAGGGTCGTGGACGCGCAACGCCACGATGTCGGCTCCCTTGGCGAGCTCGACCAGCAGGCCCAACGGCTCGCCCATGCCGCGCCCGCCCGGCAGCTTGTCGACCGCCAGCTGGTAGCAGCGGCCGTCGGAGGTGAAGACGTCGATGCGGTCGGTGCTCAGCGCCGGCAGCACGATCCGCTCGCCGTCGCCCTCCTTGTATTTCAGCTCGCCGACATCCTCGGCCTTGCCGCGCACTGCGCGGATCCATCCCTTCTGCGAGCAGACCACCGTCATGGGCACGCGCTCGACCGGGGCTTCCAGCAGCTCGGCCGCCACCACCGGCGCGTCGCCCAGCTCGGTACGGCGCGCCCAGCTCGGCTGCTTGCCGAGCTGCTCGGCACTGGCGAGCAGCTGCCCGCGCAGCGTCTTGCGGCGCTCGGCCTCGCTGCCCAGCAGGGCCAGGAGGCCCCTGCGCTCGCGCGCCAGCCGGTCGCGCTCGCGCTTCAGCTCCATCTCCTCGAGCCGGCGCAGGTTGCGCAAGCGCAGGTTGAGGATGGCTTCGGCCTGGTTCTCGGTGAGCGAGAACGCCTCGATCAGCACCGGCTTCGGCTCGTCGTTCTCGCGGATGATGGCGATCACCCGGTCGATGTCGAGGAAGACGATCAGGTAGCCGTCGAGGATCTCGAGGCGCTCGTCGATCCTGCCGAGGCGGTACCGGCTGCGGCGGACCAGCACCTCCATGCGGTGCGCCACATAGGCCTCGAGCACCTGGCGCAGGCCCATGACGCGCGGCACGCCCTGGGCGTCGAGCACGTTCATGTTGAGCGGCAGCCGCGTCTCCAGCTCGCTCTGGCGAAACAGCTGCTCCATCAGCGCCTCGGCCGGCACGTTGCGGGCGCGCGGCTGGAAGACGATGCGGATGGTGTCGCTGGATTCGTCGCGGAAATCGGCGAGCAGCCCCAGCTTCCTGGCGGCATGCAGCTCGGCCAGCCGCTCGATCAGCCGGCCCTTCTGCACCTGGTAGGGAATCTCGGTGACCACGACCTGGTACTGGCCGTGCGCCAGCTTCTCGGCCTCCCAGCGCGCCCGCAGGCGGAAGCTGCCCCGGCCGCTGGCATAGGATTCGAGGATGGCCTCGGGCGGCTCGACCAGCACGCCGCCGGTCGGCAGGTCGGGACCGCGCACGAAGCCGAGGAGCTCCTCGGTGCTCACCGGCGGCGCGTCCAGCGGCTGGCCCAGCATGAAGGCCAGCGCCTCGATCAGCTCGCCGGCATTGTGCGGCGGGATGCTGGTCGCCATGCCGACGGCGATACCGGAAGCACCGTTGGCCAGCAGGTTCGGGAAGGCCGCCGGCAGCACGACCGGCTCGCGCTCGCTGCCGTCATAGGTGTCGCGGAAGTCGACGGTGTCCTCGTCGATGCCGGCGAGCAGCGCCATCGCTACCGGCGTCAGGCGGCTCTCGGTGTAGCGCATGGCGGCGGCGTTATCACCGTCGATATTGCCGAAATTGCCCTGGCCGTCGACCAGCGGGTAGCGCTGGGCGAACTCCTGCGCCAGCCGCACCAGCGCGTCGTAGACGGCGACGTCGCCGTGCGGGTGGAACTTGCCGATGACATCGCCGACGACGCGGGCGCATTTCTTGAAGCCGCCGGCGGGGTCGAGCCGGAGCTGCTGCATGGCGTAGAGCAGCCGGCGCTGCACCGGCTTCAGCCCGTCGCGGACGTCGGGCAGCGAGCGGGCGGTGATGGTGGAAAGCGCATAGGCGAGGTAGCGCTCGCCGAGGGCGGCGTTGATGTCGACGGGGAGGATGGTCTCGTCGGGCGTCGTGGTCATGCGGGCTCGTTGGCGCCCTGCCACAGCGAAGCGAGACGCTCGCGCGCGGCAGGCAGGGGACGGTCGGCGGGATCGAAGATATGCCGGCGCAGGAAATGGCCGGCAAGCCTCAACCCCGAGGCGATCTGCTCCGGGTCGGCATCGACCGGCTCGACCAGGAAGGCCGGCAGCGGCAGCAGCCGGCCGGCGAGCGGCCCGGCGGCGTCGCGGGTGACGGCACGGCCGGTGCGGGGCGAGACATAGGCGAGGCCGGCGGTGGCGCCGGTGACAGCGCAGGTCGAGAGATCGACGGCGAAGCCGAGCTCGGCCAGCAGCAGCAGCTCGAAGCGCACATAGTCGGCGGCCCAGTCGGCATCGTCGACCAGCCGCTGCAGCCAGGCCAGCAGCGCAGCGTAGAGCCGCGGGTGCGGATCACGCTCGGCGAGCCCGGCCTCGACGAGGCCGCAGGCCGAGCCGAGGGCCGCCAGCCGCAGCGGGTCGTCGAGCAGTGCGGCGGCGAACAGGCGCCTGGGCTCGGCGCGGAAGCCACCCAGCTGATCGGCCAGCCTCGCCCGCCATTCCAGCTCCAGCCGGTTGCCCGGCTGCAGCAGCGGACGCAGCCGGCGGCCCGATCCGCCCTTGACGAGGCCGGCATGCCGGCCGTGCTCGAAGGTCAGGACGTGCAGCACCGCATCGCTCTCGCCATGGCGCCTGGCGGTGAGCACGATGCCGTCGTCGGTCCAGTCCATCGGGCCGCTCAGCCGGTGGGAATCGTGAGGATCGGCGCCTGGCCCGGCCGGTCGCTCTCGGCCAGGGACGCCAGCAGCATCACGAAGGTGAAGATGCGCTTGCTGGCGACGTCCTTGTCGTCGATCCAGAACCAGCGCCCGCTGTAGTAGGCGGCGACCATGGCATCGCTCGGCTCCGATCGGTCGTTGCGGACGACGAGCCGGGGAATCGCCGCCCGCACATTGCCGGGAGGCGAAACCCTGAAGGTGCGGCCGGCCTCGAGATCGTCGGCCGGCACGTCGACATCGGCGGCGAGCCTTCCCAGCACCTCGATCATCGAGCGCGTACGCACGACGATGCTGCTGCTGCCACGGGCGAACAGCCCCTGCTCGACCCTCAGCTCCTTGGCGTCGGGGTCGACCTGCAGCAGCTCGAGCAGCCGTCGCATCTCGGGCTCGCTCGCCGGATCGCGGTCCAGCATCAGGAGCACCGTCCGGGCGCTGCCCCGAGTCTCGATCCGCGGCCTGAAATGGCCGCGATTCGACAGGCTGACGAGCAGGTGCAGCGCCTCGGCGAAGCCGTCGTCGCCCGAGATCGCGCCGAGGGGCCCGATCTGGACGTTGCGCAGCCCGTTGAGCGAGCTGAGGCCGATGCCCAGTGCCAGGTCGGGCGGGACACCGGCGAGCAGCAGGCCGAACAAATCGGAGGCGGCGAGCGGCGCCAGCAGCAGCTCCGCCAGCTCGCGTCCCGTCACCGGCGCGTAGGTCACGACCGGATTGTCGGTGACGCTGCCGCCGATGCCGAAGTTCACGTCGTCGGAGAGCGACCAGCCGTTCGAGTCGACGAAATCCGTGCCGAGGTTGAGGGTCCCCTGCACCGAATAGTTGGCGACGATCTGATTGACGGTGAGAAATGTCGGCACGTCGGCGTAGCGCAGGCGGACGATGTTGAGCAGCACCTGCCGCTTGGCGACATCGCTCAGCGCCTGGGCATAGCCGGCATGGCCGTCACGGGCGATGCGCGGTCCGAGACCGACGCAGCCGGAAAGCAGGACGGCCGACGCCAGGGCGAGCACGCGGATCGCGGACGCCGCGGCCAGGGCTCCACGCCGCCCTGGCCGGAAACGGGCTGCGGGTGCCCCGCTCGACTGGCTCAGTGCACGCAGCCGGCGCCGCAGACATGGCCGCCGGCAGCCGGCGACGGCGCGGTGCAGCAGTCGCCGGCCCCGCAGCCCTCGAAACCGCCGTCCTCGCCGCCACGGCCGCCGATCGCCGGACGGGCGAGGGCGCGGGGGGCCGGAGTCGCACAGCTCGGGCAGGGCTGCGGCTCGTCGGAGGTGGCGAGCTTGCCCCAGGCCGAAAACTCGCCGTGATGGTCGCAGGCGTAGGTGTAGAGCGGCATCGCGTCCTCGCGCTCGGATCCTGGCCGATAGATAGCGCCTCCTCATCCGAAAGGGGAGATGTGGGGTTTGCGGTGCCCCCTCGGGCACGCTATATGCGCTGCCGACGTGCCCGTAGCTCAGTCGGATAGAGCGTCAGCCTCCGGAGCTGAAGGTCACAGGTTCGAGTCCTGTCGGGCACGCCAAGAGCTTCAAGGATAAGTCGGCCTAGCCTCGGATGCTCTGTTCCCCAGAAACGTGATTGGGGAGCGTATGGGGAGCAATGCAACGCCGACGGCCCACGTCCGAGATGTCCGACAAGCCCGATGCTTGGCGCGTAGCGGCAGCTGCTCGATCGATACGGAGCCGAGGCGGAGGCTGAGCGCAACCGCCAGCACAGTGCCGCTGAGCGTCTCGCCGAAGGTGACGCCTCCTCGCGCGGCTATGGCGGGTCATTCGGTCCTGGCGACGAGCTTGGCCAAGCGCTGCCGGCGCAGAGCGAGAAATCGGTCGCGTAGCATGCGAAAAAACCGGGGCGGCAGGAAGCCGTAGGCGGCGCTTTCAGGCCCCTTGCCGGGGAGCAGGCGCAGATCCGGCCCCGGCCAGAGAAAGCTGTTGGCTTCGGTGAGGACAATCCACGATCTTTCGGCATCGAGGCCCAGATGCCGCTTCACTGCGATCGGGATTTCCGTGGCCTCATCGGCCGGCGGGCTGTGGGTGATCGGCAGGACGTAGACGCGGGTCCGGCCATCCTCGGTCACATGCGCCAGGATGACGGCGCAGGGCCGATCCTTCACACCTTCCTCTCGGCCGCTGCAAGCCTCCCGTTCCCAGAGATAGGCGTAGCGGATGACGAGGCCTGGCTGCGGGTCCGGCCAGCTCACGAGCGTCCGGCGTCATCGAGCAGGGCGTCGAGATGGGCGTGCTCGGGCGGAACCTCGGCACGGGCGATCAGCTCGGCCACCTCGTCGCTGAGCTCCTCTACCCGCATGGCTTGCCGGTCGCGGCGCCTGAGCCGGGCATATTCCTCGGCCGACAGCAGCACCAGCCGATCGCGACCGTTCTTGGTAATGGTCAAGGGCTCGGTCAGCGCCCGGTCGGCGAGACTGCCATAGCCCTTGATGAACTCCGCCGTGGTCACACGCATCATCGGCCTCGCATTATTCGTACGACTCGAATGATATGAATGAAGCCGCTGCTGATCAAGGCTCAGGATGGCTATTGTGCCCACCAGGGGCAGGCGAGGCCATGCTGGCACACCTGCCGACCCTCCAGCCGTAACCTACGAGCCAGCCACGACCTGCGCCGCCAAGAAAGAGGCCCGACACCACCGGCGCCGGGCCTCTCAAGACTCCGCCGCGCTGGCTCAGGCGGCGCGCTTCGTCCCGTTCACGACACGGTCGAGCACGATCAGGAGCCGCGTCGCCATGGCGTTGTAGCTGTCGTGCGCGTCGCGGTGCCATCGGGCGACGTCGTCGAAGCTCTCCATCAGCTCGCAGAGTGCGCCGAGGCCGCCGTTCTCCTGGAGCTTGCGTGCGATCTCCTCCATCTCCAGGTCGCTCTTGCGGCCGTAGAAGCCGAGCAGCCGCATCAGCTTCTCGCTGTTCTCGACGTTGTGCTTCCAGGTGGCGGCGTCGAACTGCGGG
>DAOLFG010000129.1:0-7265 GCA_035326425.1 Geminicoccus sp.
CCCCGTCCGGCCACGCGCCGGGTGCGGCCGGTCCCCGGGAGGGGGGTGCGGGCGCGGGGCTGCGGCTGGACACCGGCGGCCCGCCCGCCCCCGGGCGCTTCCCGCCGCTGCCGCTCGACGTCGAGGTGGCGATGCTGGGCAATGGCCGCTACCGCCACCTGGTCAACGGCCTGCCCGCCGACGCCGGCCGCACCGCCGTGTTGGAGGCCGGCAACATCACGCTGATCGCCGTCAGCCGGCAGGTCGCGATGATGGATCGCGGCGTCTACCTCGCCCACGGCCGCGACCCGCGGGACTACGACCTGATCGTCGTCAAGTCGCCCGGCGCCTTCGCGCGGTTCTTCACCTTCGCCAAAGCCAACTACGTGGTCGACGTCGCAGGCTCGACGACGGCCAACCTGAAGCTCCTGGGCCACCGCATCTGCGCCCGGCCGATGTTCCCGCTCGATCCCGACGTCGAATTCTCGCCCGAGGTCGAGCTGTTCCGCCACGACGGGCTCCAGGCCACGGGAGACGGCCGATGAGTGCCGGACAGACAGGCTACGGCGACCTCGCGGGCTGGCTGGGGCTGGGCCTGCTGGTCAACCTCACCGGCACGCTGACGACGCATGGCGGCATCAGCGCCTGCCCGGAGGCGGTCGAGGCGGCGTCGGCGATGATGCGGCGCGGCGTCGACATCCTCGACCTGCAGGCGCATGCCAGCCGCATCATCGCCGAGGCCACCGGCGCCGAGGCCGGCTTCGTCGCCGCCTGCTCCTCGGCCGGCATCTGCATGGCCGTGGCCGGCGCCATGACCGGCGACGACCTCGCCCGGATCGAGCAGCTTCCCGACAGCTCGGCCATGTGCAACGAGGTCGTCGTGCAGGCTGGGCACGTCGTCAATTACGGCCACTCGATCGCCCAGGACATCCGGGTGGCCGGCGCCAGGCCCGTCGTGGTGGGCGAGGTCAATTCGGCCAGGAGCCACCAGCTGCAGGCGGCGATCGGCCCGGCCACGGCGGCCGGACTCTACGTCGTCAGCCACCATTGCGCGCAGGAAGGCCAGCTCCCGTTCGCGGCCTTCCGGCAGATCTGCCACGACCGTGGCATCCCGGTGATCGTCGACCTCGCGGCCGAGTACGACCTGCACGGCTATCTGCACGAGGGTGCCGACATCACCATCCACAGCAGCCAGAAGTTCCTGCGCGGCCCCACCGCCGGGATCGTCGCCGGCCGCAAGGCGCTGGTCCGCGCCGCCTTCCTGCAGAGCTACGGCATCGCCCGGCCGATGAAGGTCGGCAAGGAGAGCATAGCCGGGGCGCTGGCGGCGCTGGTCGCCTGGACGCGGCGCGACCACGAGGCCGAGCGGCGCCGCGACCGCGAGAAGCTCGACTGGTGGCGCTCGCGGCTGGAGGGCTGCCCCGGCATCACCGCCACCATCGACCCCGATCCCACCGGCAATCCGTTCGAGCGCCTCGAGATCGCCGTCGACGCCGACCGTGCCGGGCTTTCGGCGGTGCAGCTCGTCTGCGAGCTGGAGACCGGCGATCCGCCGATCGCCGTCCGGACGCACGACATCGAGCAGGGCTGCTTCGTCATGGATCCGCGCTCGCTGGGCGAGCACGAGCTCGAGGTGGTGGCCGACCGGCTGCGCGCCATCCTGGACGCGGCGAGAGCCGGCCACAGGGCCTCGGTGGCCGCCGACGTGCAACAATGGAAGCTGCGGAAGGTCCAGGCGCTCAAGGCGTGGCCGGACCGGCCCACCGCCTGACGCGGCAGCGTCTCGGGTGGCCCTCAGCCGGGTGCGTCGAGCGCCGCCTCCTCGACCCTGATCCGCCAGGCCAGCATCGCCGCATTCAGCGCCGAGAACAGCAACGCGTGCGCCCACGCCCCGAATGCCGCCGGCAGCAAGGCGATCTCGGCGGCGACGACGAGATAGTTCGGATGCCGCAGCCACCTGTAGGGTCCGTGCCGGACGGGTGCCGCGCCGGGCAGCACGATCACCCGCGTCGTCCAGCGCCCGCCCAGGCTGGCGATCACCCAGGCCCGCAACGGCTGCAGCAGCACGAACAGGCCCAGCAGCCACGGGTCCGGCCAGCGATCCGCCGGCACCACGGCCGGCAGCGTCAGCAGCCAGGCGGCGTGCAGCAGCACGATCAGCGGATAGTGTCGCGCGCCGTGCTCGACCGCCCCTCGCGCCAGCAGCCGGGCGGTATTGCGCCTCGCCACGACCAGCTCCGCCAGCCGCTGCACCGCCACCAGCAGCACGACGGCGAGGACCGGGCTCACCGCTCGATCAGGGCGAAGGCGGCCGAGAAGCCCGGCCCCATGGCCGTCACCAGGCCGCGCCGCCAGCCGGGCGAGGCCAGTGCCCGCTCCAGCACGAACAATACGCTGGCGGCCGACATGTTGCCGCAGTCGCGCAGCACGATGCGCGCGTCGTCCATGGCGGCCGCGGGCAGGCTCAGCGCCTCCTCGAGGGCGCTCACCACCTTGGCCCCGCCCGGATGACAGATCCAGCGCTCGACGTCCCCGAACGCCAAGCCGTGCCGGCCGAGGAACCGGCCGGTGGCCTCGCGCATGTGCAGCCGCACCACCTCGGGCACCCGCACCGAGAACAGCACGCCGAGCCCGTCGTCCTCGACGGTCCAGCCCATGACGTCGAGGCTCCGCGGCCAGCGATGCTCGCCGGTGGCGACGATGCCCAGGCCCACACCCTCGGTGCCGATCACCGCGGCCGCCGCACCGTCGCCGAACAGCGCCCCGGCGACGAGGTTGGCCTTGCTGCGGTCGGCGGGCCGGAAGGTGAAGGTGCAGAGCTCGATCACCAGCAGCAGCACGACCGCACCGGGGCGGGCGCGGGCCAGCGATGCCGCGCGGCCCATCCCCATGACGCCGCCGCCGCAGCCGAGGCCGAAGACCGGCGTGCGCACCACATCGGCGCGCAGGCCGATCCGCTCGGCCAGCCGCGCCTCCAGGCTCGGCGTCGAGATGCCGGTGGTGCAGATCGTCACCACCTCGTCGACCTGCTCGACCTCCAGGCCGGCCGCTGCCAGCGCCCGCAGCGTCACGTCGGCCAGCAGCAGGTCGGCGGTCTCGACGAAGGCGGCATTGCGGGCGGCGAAGCCCTGCGGCTCGGCGTGCCAGGCCAGCGGCCGCGCCGACCAGCGGTGCTCAATGCCGCTGTTGTCGTAGAGTGGCAGCAGCCGCTCGAGGTCCGGGAACGAGCCCGCGAACAGCGACGCCGCCGCGGCCTTGGCCTCCGCCTGGCTGAACCGGTGCGGCGGCAGCGCCGTGGCCAGGCCGAGGAGGCGGGGCGTCAACTCAGCCGCCGACCAGTTCCCGCGCCAGCACCGCCCCGCGCGATGCCATGAAGTAGAGGCCCATATGGTGGGTCTGGGCCTGCGGGTGCGCCGCCGTGTCGGGAAGGCTCAAGGCACGCGCCGTCTCCAGCGGCAGGTCGTAGGTGGCGCAGGCCGGCTCCAGCACCACGACGTCCTTGAGCGTCGGCATCAGGCCGTGATTGCGCGCCGACAGCAGCGTCAGCACGAAGTCCATGACGCAGATGTCGGTGCAGATGCCGACCACGGCCACGGCCTTCAGCCGGTGGGCGTTGACCCAGTCGACACAGCGGTTGTGGGTGGCGCCGTGCGCGCCGCGGATGGGCGTCGCCTCCATGGCACCGACGAAGCCGTTGATGCAGTCCTTGCGGATCAGCGTCACGTCGGGCTCGTCGGCGAGCCATTCCAGCTCGCGCACCAGGTTCTCCTCGCCGGTGCCGCGCTCGCAGTGCGGCGGGTAGGGCGGCTCGGGCTTGCCCGGCTCGTGGGTGTCGAGGAAGGCCAGCACCGGCCGCTTCGCCGCCACGAAGCGGCGGGCCAGCCGGCCGGTCTCCTCGACCATCCGTGCGATCTGCGCATCCGGTGCCACCGGCGCCAGGTTGCCGGCGCCGACGGTGCAGAATCCGTTGACCTCGTCGACGATCACCAGACCGGTCGGCCCCTTCACCTCCCATGCCACGGTGGCGATGGGCAGCTGCGCCCGCAGCTGCTCCAGCAACGCTCCATGGCCCGCCATCACGACCTCCCGTGCCGCCAGATCAGCACCGACACTGGTCGCAGAGGCGGGCGGAGGCAAGGGTACCGGCGGAACCCGGCCGGCGGGTGACGCGTCATCCCGGAGAAAAAGTTTCGGTCCCGATGTCGATCCGGCGGCCGCCCGTTCGTCGTGAGGACAGAACGGCACAGAGGGAGAGGGTGTCGGATGCGCTTCATGATCATCGTCAAGGCGACCGGGGATTCCGAGGCCGGGGTCATGCCGAAGCCCGAGGACGGCCTGATGGCGGCGATGGCCGACTATCACGAGGATCTCGCCAAGGCCGGCGTGCTGCTCGATGCCAGCGGCCTGCAGCCGAGCAGCAGGGGCTTTCGCGTCCGGTATTCGGGAACCGGGCGCAGCATCGTCGACGGGCCGTTCGCCGAGTCCAAGGAGCTGATCGCCGGCTACACGCTGATCCAGACAAAGTCGCGCGAGGAGGCCGTCGAATGGGCGCGGCGCATGCCCAATCCCTACGGCAACGGGGTGGAAGGCGAAATCGAGGTGCGCCAGCTGTTCGAGCTCGACGACTTCGCGCCGAGCGAGGCCGTCGAGCGGTTCCGGCAGATGGATCTCGTCAGCAAGGGCTCGTGATCCGCAACGATCAGGACAGAAGGGAAACGTCATGCAGGTGCAGAGCTATCTGTTCTTCGAGGGGCGCTGCGAGGAGGCGCTGGAGTTCTACGGGCAGGTGCTGGGCGCCGAGGTCCTCATGATGATGCGCAACGAGGAGAGCCCGGAGCAGCCGCCGCCCGGCATGATGCCGCCGGGCACCGAGCGCAAGATCATGCACGCCTCGTTCCGCATCGGCGACACCATCGTCATGGGCTCGGACGGCTTCTCGTCGGGCAAGCCCAGCTTCGGCGGCTTCTCGCTGGCGCTGACCGTGAAGGACCAGGCTGACGCCGAGCGGAAGTTCGCGGCGCTGAGCGAGGGCGGGCAGGTGACGATGCCGCTGTCCAGGACGTTCTTCTCGCCTTCCTTCGGCATGGTCGCCGACAGGTTCGGCGTCTCGTGGATGGTCATGGTCGAGGCCTGACCGGCAACGCTTTCTCGACGGTACGGTTGGAGCGGATGCCGGGGCGGGACCCGGTGTCCGCAGGGAGCAGGCTCATGCGTTTCATGGTGCTGGTGAAGGCGAACGAGGATTCCGAGACCGGCGTGATGCCGAGCAAGGAGATGCTGGCGGCGATGGGCCGCTTCAACGAGGAGATGGCGGCTGCCGGCGTGATGCTGGCCGGCGAGGGGCTGCAGGCCAGCTCGAAGGGGGCGCGGCTGCGCTTCTCCGGCGGCGGGGCCAGGCCGGTGGTCATCGACGGGCCGTTCGCCGAGACCAAGGAGCTGGTGGCCGGGTTCTGGATCATCCAGGTCGGCTCGAAGCAGGAGGCGATCGACTGGCTTTCCAGGGCACCCTTCGAGGCCGGCGACGAGATCGAGATCCGCCAGGTGTTCGAGACCGAGGACTTCCCCGCCGACATCTTCCCGCCGGAAGAGGCGGCCAAGGAGGTGAGGCTGCGGGACGAGCTGCAGGCCAAGTACCGCTCGGCCTGAGCGGGAGCGTCGCGGGGGGACGTCCCTGCTCGGGAAGATCGCGATCGGCGTGCTCGTGGTGGTGGCCGGCGCGCTCGTCGCCGGGCTGGGCCTCGTCCTCGACATGGACCGGATGATCGGCGGCGATTTTGCCGCCGGCCTCGCCGACCCGAAGCGCGAGGCCGAGCGCCGTTGGCCGTGACTGCTTGCGGCGGAGCATGACGATGCCCTAATCGGGCGTCGTGACCACCGACGTCCAGCGCAGCATCGAGGCGGTCTGGCGCATCGAGCAGGCGAGGCTCGTGGCCGGCCTCGCCCGCATGCTGCGCGACGTCGGCCTCGCCGAGGAGCTGGCGCAGGACGCCCTGGTGGCGGCCCTCGAGCACTGGCCGCGCACCGGCCTGCCGGACAACCCGGCCGCCTGGCTGATGGCCACGGCCAAGCGCCGGGCCGTCGACCGGCTGCGGCACGACAGCCTCGCCCTGCGCAAGCACGGCGAGCTGGCGCTGGAGGCCCCCGAGGCGGAAGAGCCCGACTACGCGGCGGCGCTCGACGACGATGTCGGCGACGACCTGTTGCGGCTGATCTTCATCGCCTGCCATCCGGTGCTGTCGACCGAGGCGCGCGTGGCGCTCACGCTCAGGCTGGTCGGCGGGCTCGCCACCGACGAGATCGCGCGGGCCTTCCTGGTGCCGGAGCCGACGGTGGCCCAGCGCATCGTCCGCGCCAAGCGGACGCTCTCCGAGGCCGGCGTGCCGTTCGAGCTGCCACGCGGCGCCGACAGGGCGGCCAGGACGTCGTCGGTGCTGCAGGTGATCTACCTCGTCTTCAACGAGGGCTACTCGGCCACCGCCGGCGGGGACTGGATGCGGCCGTCCCTGTGCGACGAGGCGCTGCGTCTCGGGCGCATCCTGGCCGGCCTCGTGCCGGAGGAGGCCGAGGCGCACGGGCTCGTCGCCCTGATGGAGCTGCAGGCGTCGCGCACGCCCGCCCGCACCGGGCCGTCCGGCGAGCCGGTGCTGCTGCTCGACCAGGACCGCGGCCGCTGGGACCGGCTGCTGATCCGCCGCGGCCTCGCCGCCCTGGCGCGTGCCGAGGCGCTGGGCGGATCGCGCGGCGCCTATGCCCTGCAGGCGGCGCTGGCGGCCTGCCACGCCCGGGCGCGCCGGCCCGGCGACACCGACTGGGCCCGCATCGCCGCCATCTACGCCACCTTGGCCGAGGTCGCGCCGTCGCCGGTCGTCGAGCTGAACCGGGCGGTGGCCGTGGGCATGGCCGAGGGCCCGGCGGCCGGGCTCGTTCTCGTCGACGCATTGGCGGCCGAGCCCGCGCTCGCCGGCTACCACCTGCTGCCGGCGGTACGCGGCGACCTCCTGGCCAAGCTCGGCCGCGGCGCCGAGGCGCGGCGCGAGTTCGCGCGGGCGGCGGCGATGACCCGCAACGAGCGCGAGCGGGTGCTGCTGCGCGACCGTGCCGAGGCGCTGGCGGAAGAGGGGCCGGCATGACGCGGGCGGCGGGCATCGGGCGGGACGACCTTGCCACCCCCGCCGGCTTGGCGTAGCAGCATGGCCCATCGCCGGGGCCTGTAGCTCAGCGGTAGAGCCGGCCGCTCATAACGGTCTGGTCGCAGGTTCGAACCCTGCCGGGCCCACCACGCACTC
>DAOLFG010000052.1:0-38985 GCA_035326425.1 Geminicoccus sp.
GCGGCCTCGGGATTTTAAGTCCCGTGCGTCTACCTGTTCCGCCAAGCGGGCGACCGCGGTCTAACTAGCCGGAGCGCTGCGGCGTCACCAGCCTGCTCACAGCTGCTCCTCGGTCCTGATCCCGCGCGCCTGCGCCGCCGCCAGCCACTCCTCGACCGCCGCGTCGATCGCCGACGGGGCGGTGCCGCGGAACACCAGGCTGGTGCCGGGATTGCCGATGCGCATGAACGGATAGCTGCCGATCTCGACCGCCGGATGCCGCATCTGGATCTGGCCCAGCGGCTCGGCGACCTCGCCCTCGGGCGCGAAGGTGACGATCGTGCGCGAGCGGACGGCGTCGCCGCCCTTCAGCTTGGCCTTCAGGCCGTGGAACATCGCCTGCATGATCTTGGGCACGCCGGGCAACACGTAGACGTTCTCGACCCGGAAGCCCGGCGCCACGCTCACCGGGTTGTCGATCAGTTCGGCCCCTTCGGGCGTGTCTGCCATCTGCATCCGGGCGGCGTTGACCTTCTCCGGCGGATAGTGGGCGAGCAGCCTTCGCTCCGCCTCGGGGTTGCGGCCGAACGGCAGGTCGAAGGCCTTGGCGACGCAGGCGGCGGTGATGTCGTCGTGCGTCGGGCCGATGCCACCCGTGGTGAAGACGTAGGCGTAGCGCTGCCGCAGCGCGTTCAGCGCCGTCACGATGTCGGCCTCGTCGTCGGCCACGACACGGACCTCGTGCAGCCGGATGCCGATCGATCCCAGTTCGGCTGCGATGAAGGCGAGGTTCGCGTCCTGCGTGCGGCCCGAGAGAATCTCGTTGCCGATGATGACCAGGGCAGCCCTGACCGGTTCCGCCTCGCTCAACGCCGTCCTCCCCTTCCGTCCTCATCGGCCGCCACCATAGCCGACGGCGTGCCGCTGCGCGAGGTGGCGCGCCGGCGGTTTCAGATGATTTATCAACCCATGAGCGATATATCTATGGTTGAATAACCTCGCGCAGGTCGACGATGTCGGATCATATCCAGCTCTCCCGGGCCCTCGCCGAGGTCGGCCTGGGTCTCGCCCCTGCCGACGGCGACGACGGTGCCTGGGTGGTGACCGGCCCGACCTACGACAATCGCGAGTTGATCCGCAGCAAGGGCGGACGCTGGAGCGGTATCCGCCGGCAGTGGCTGTTCCGGTTCGACGACGCGCCGGCTGCCACCGGCCTCGCCGAGGCAGCATCGCCGGCCTTCGAGGCCAAGCCCGCCGCCCCGCGGGCGAAGCCGCACTATCTCGGCCATCGTGAGCGCCTGCGCGAGCGCTTCGCCTCCGTGGGGCCGCAGGCGCTCGCCGACTACGAACTCCTGGAGCTGCTGCTGTTCTTCTCGGTCTTCCGTCGCGACACAAAGCCGCTCGCCAAGCAGATGATCGAGCGCTTCGGCGGGCTGGGCGCCCTGCTCGCCGCCGAGCCCGACCGCTATGGCGAGTGCCTGTCGGCACTGGCGCCGCCGCCCTCGGAGGCCGGCGAGGAGCCGGGCCGGATCCGCGACGACGACCTGCTGTTCACCCGCGTGCTGCTGAAGTCCATCCACGAGCTGATGCAACGCGTGCTGAAGGAGGAGATCCGCGACCGGCCGGTGATCGGCTCGTGGACGGCGCTGATCGACTATCTGCGCGTCGCCATGAGCCACGAGCCGTCCGAGCACTTCCGCATCATGTTCCTCGACCGCAAGAACATCCTGATCAAGGACGAGGTGCAGAGCCGCGGCACAGTCGACCACACCCCGCTCTACCCGCGCGAGGTGGTCAAGCGCGCCCTGGAGCTGGCGGCCTCGGCCATCATCATGGTCCACAACCATCCGAGCGGCGATCCGACGCCGTCGAAAGCCGACGTCGAGATGACGCGGCAGGTGGTCGAAGCCCTGAAATCGGTCGGCATCGAGGTCCACGACCACGTCATCGTTGGCAAGACCCGCCATACCAGCTTCAAGAGCAGCCGGCTGATCTGATTCCGCCGCGTTGGCGCAACCGCCGCTTCGTGCTAACCGCGCCTGCCATTCATCGCGAAGGGAGGCCTGCGTGACCACCCCATCCTTCCGCACCCTCGACGATCTCGATCCGCGCGGCAAGCGCGTGCTGGTACGGGTCGACTTCAACGTGCCGATGCAGGACGGCGAGGTCACCGACGCCACCCGCATCGTCCGCGCCGCGGCGACGCTCACCGAGCTGACCGGCAAGGGAGCCAGGGTCGTCGCCCTGTCGCATTTCGGCCGACCCAAGGGCAAGCGCGAGAGCTCGATGTCGCTGGAGCCGATCGCCAAGGCTCTGGGAAAGGCGCTGGGTGGCGTGAACGTGGCCTTCGCCGACGACTGCATCGGCGAGCCGGCCGAGAAGGCGGTGGCGGCACTGCACGACGGCAGCCTGCTGCTGCTGGAGAACCTGCGCTTCCATGCCGGCGAGGAGAAGAACGACCCGACCTTCGGCGATGCTCTGGCCTCGCTGGGCGACGTCTATGTCAACGACGCCTTCTCGGCCTCGCACCGCGCCCACGCCTCGATCACCGGCCTCGCCGAGCGCCTGCCGGCCTATGCCGGCCGGCTGATGCAGGCCGAGCTGGAGGCGCTGACCGCTGCGCTGGGCGGCGGCGAGCGGCCGGCGGCGGCGCTGATCGGCGGCGCCAAGGTCTCGAGCAAGCTCGAGGTCATCGGCCACGTGCTCGACCGCATCGACGTGCTGGTGATCGGTGGCGGCATGGCCAACACCTTCCTCAACGCCAAGGGTGTCGGCGTCGGCAGGTCCCTGTGCGAGCGCGACCTCGCCGGCACCGCGCGCGGGATCATGGAGAAGGCCGCGGCCAGGAAGGTCAGGATCGTGCTGCCGGCCGACGCCGTGGTGGCGCCGACGCTGGAGGAGAACATCCCGACCCGCACCGTCGGCATCAACAGTGTCGCCGCCGACGACATGATCCTCGATGTCGGGCCCAAGAGCGTCGAGGCCATCGAGCAGGCGCTGGCCGGCTGCAGGGTCCTGCTGTGGAACGGCCCGCTGGGCGCCTTCGAGATCCCGCCCTTCGACAAGGGCACCACTGCCGTCGCCCGGGCGGTGGCGAAGCTCACCGGAGCCGGTAAGCTGAAGAGCGTCGCCGGCGGCGGCGACACCGTGGCGGCCCTGGCCCATGCCGGCGTCGTCGACGACCTCACCTATGTCTCGACCGCCGGCGGCGCGTTCCTCGAATGGCTGGAGGGCAAGGAGCTGCCCGGCGTGGCGGCGCTGCGGCCGAGGTGACCCGCCGGGCGGCAGTCGTCGTCCACGACCTGCCGCAGGCGAGGGCGGCGCTCGGGCTGGAGGCGGCCGGGCAGCTGTCGGTCACGCTGGTGAGCGCCCCCGACGCCTCGCGCCATGCCGGCGTCGGCTTTCTCCATGCTCTGGAAGTCCGGCTCGGTCGCGTCATCGTCGTCGATTGCGGCGGCGATGCCGGCCTCGTCATGGCGGGTCTGCGGGCCGGCCTGCGCAGCTTCCTGTTCACCGGATCGGCCGACACCAGGGCTAGGCTGGCCGACATGGCCAGGCAGCTCGGCGGCGAGGTGCTTTCGCCGCTCGACCTTCCCGAGCCTCTCTCCGTTCCAGGCGGCCCACCGGCCGCCGGCTAGGCCGCCCGGCGCTCGCGCCTGGCGCTGCGGCGCTGGTCCCGGGCGTTGAACAGCTCGCTGAGCTGGCCCAGCATCACGCCGCCCAGCTGCTCCGGGTCCGAGATCGTCACAGCGCGCCTGTAGTAGCGGGTGACGTCGTGGCCGATGCCGATGGCCAGCAGCTCGACCTCGGGCCGCGCCTCGATCCACGCGATGACCTCGCGCAGGTGGCGCTCGAGATAGTTGCCGGGATTGGCCGAGAGCGTGCTGTCGTCGACCGGCGCGCCGTCGGAGATCACCATCAGGATGCGGCGCTGCTCCGGCCGCGGCAGCAGCCGCGAATAGGCCCACATGATGGCCTCGCCGTCGATGTTCTCCTTGAGCAGCCCCTCGCGCAGCATCAGACCCAGCGCTCGGCGGGCGCGGCGCCAGGGCGCGTCGGCGGCCTTGTAGACGATGTGGCGCAGGTCGTTCAGCCGGCCGGGATTGGCCGGCTTGCCGGCACGCAGCCAGGCCTCGCGCGACTGGCCGCCCTTCCAGGCCTTGGTGGTGAAACCGAGGATCTCGACCTTGACGCCACAGCGCTCGAGCGTGCGGGCCAGGATGTCGGCGGACATGGCAGCGACGGCGATCGGCCGGCCGCGCATCGAGCCGGAATTGTCGATCAGCAGTGTGACCACCGTGTCGCGGAAGTCGGTCTCCTTCTCGACCTTGAACGATAGCGGTGTCGTCGGGTTGATGACGACGCGCGGCAGCCGCGCCGTATCCAGCAGGCCCTCGTCGAGATCGAACTGCCAGGAGCGGGTCTGCTGCGCCAGCAGGCGGCGCTGCAGCCGGTTGGCCATCCGGCCGATCATGCCCTGGAAGCGGGTCAGCGACTGGTCGAGCTGGGCACGCAGCCGAGTCAGCTCCGACGGACCGCACAGCTCCTCGACCGTCACCACCTCGTCGAAGCCGGTGGTGAAGACCTTGTAGGCCAGCGATTCGCCGCCGGGCGGCAGGAAGTTCGGGCGGTTGGGCCGCGCGTCATCGCTGGCGTCGTCCTCGCCGCCGGGCTGCGATTCCGAATCCTCCTGCGACTCGCTCTCGCCCGAGCGCTCCTCGGACTGGGTGCTCGACTCCTCGGAGGTCTCGCTGCGCTGCTCCTCCGAGCCCTGGGCATCCTCGCCGGTGCCCTCGGCACTCTGCTCGGCCGGCTGCGGCTGCTGGTCGGAATCCGCCGACTGCTCGTCGGGATCGCCGTCCTCGGGAAGCTCCGCCAGCTCCTCGCCGAGCCCCAGATGCGCCAGCATCTCGCGGGCCTTGCGGCCGAACGCCTCCTGGCTGCCCATGCAGGCGCACAGCGGCGCCAGCTCCTGGGCGACGCTGCCGTCGAGCCAGGGCCGCCAGGTCTGCAGCAGCTCGCTCTGCGCCGGGCTCAGCTCGTAGCCGGCGATGCGCTCGCGGGTGAACAGCTCGACCACCTCGGCGACCGTGGCATCCTGGCCGCGCTCGCTGCCCACGGCCTTGACCCGCCGCGCGCCGTCGAGATTGGCGCGCACGCCCGACATGTCGGCCGCGCCCAGGGTCTCGATGCGGATCTGCTCGAGGTTGTCGAACAGCAGTGCGGCCACCTCGCCCTGCGGCGCCAGGCGGCGGTGGGTCTCGCCGTCATGGAAGCGCACCCGCAGGGCCGCGAGGTCGGCCTCGCCGCGCACCCGGGCGATCTCGTCGGGCGCCATGTCCTGTCGCGGCGGGGCCAGCCGGATGGTGTCGGCAGCGGCGGCACCCCGCCGGCGGTCGGCGCCGCGGAAGGCCACGTCCAGCGCAGGCCTGTGCGCCAGCGCGCGCACCGTGGCGGTGACGGCGCGCTGGAACTCGTCCTGCTGCTGCTTGAGGTTCTCGGCCAAGGATCGGGTCAAGCGTAGGCGAGGCTCGCCACCGATTCCGGCAGCTCGACGCCGAAGCAGCGCTGGTAGTACTCGGCCACGATGTGCCGCTCGGCCTCGTCGCACTTGTTGAGGAAGGTGACGCGGAAGGCGAAGCCGAGGTCGCCGAAGATGTCGGCGTTCTCGGCCCAGGTGATCACCGTCCGGGGCGACATCACGGTCGAGATGTCGCCGGCGACGAAGCCGCTACGCGTCAGGTCGGCCAAGCTCACCATCGCCGAGACGGTCTTGCGGCCCTGCGGCGTCGACCAGCTCGGGCTCTTGGCCAGCACGATCCGGACCTCGTCGTCGTGCACCAGGTAGTTGAGCTGGGTGACGATCGACCAGCGGTCCATCTGGCCCTGGTTGATCTGCTGCGTGCCGTGGTAGAGGCCCGAGGTGTCGCCCAGGCCCACCGTGTTGGCGGTGGAGAACAGGCGAAAGCAGGGATGCGGCCGGATCACCTTGTTCTGGTCGAGCAGGGTCATGCGGCCCTGGCTCTCCAGCACCCGCTGGATCACGAACATCACGTCCGGGCGGCCGGCATCATACTCGTCGAACACCAGCGCCACCGGCCGCTGCAGCGACCAGGGCAGGATGCCCTCGCGGTACTCGGTGATCTGCTTGCCGTCGCGCAGGACGATGGCGTCCTTGCCGATCAGGTCGATGCGGCTGATGTGGCTGTCGAGGTTGACGCGGATGCAGGGCCAGTTCAGCCGCGCCGCCACCTGCTCGATATGCGTCGATTTGCCCGTGCCGTGATAGCCCTGGATCATCACGCGCCGGTTGTGGGCGAAGCCGGCCAGGATCGCCAGCGTCGTGTCGCGGTCGAACTGGTAGCTGGTGTCGACGTCGGGGACGTAGTCGGTGCGCTTGCTGAACGCCGCGACGGTCAGCGGCGAATCGATGCCGAACGTCTCGCGGACGGCGACGCGCGTGTCGGGAGTGTCGGGCAGGTCGAGATTGCCCGCTGTCTCCAAACCATTGGCTTCGGGATGCAAGACGAGGTCTCCAAAGAACCAGGCGACGCCGGCCGCTCTCGGGGGCCGCTGGGCCGCGCGCGAGCCTGGAGTCGCGCCAACCCGGTGCCTCAGGCGTAGGCCCGATGCTCCAGCAGATACCTATACGCCTCGATGATCGACTTCAACCGTTCCTCGGCCGCCTTGTCACCGCCGTGCAGGTCGGGATGGTGGGCCTTGGCCAGCTTCTTGTACTGGCGCTTCAGCTCGTCCAGCGTGAAGCCGACCTCGAGGCCGAGCACCGCCATCATGCGGGCGCCGGTGGTGGCGGGCCCGCGGCCGGCCGGCTGCGCCTCGTCGTCGCCGAAGAAGCCGAAGGGGTCGCGCACGCGCGGGCCGTCGTGCACGGCGCCGCTGGCGAAGCGCCAGGTCGGCCGGTTCCAGGTGACGTCGGCGCGCAGCTGGCGCTCGATCTCCTCCGGGCTCATGCCGGCGAAGAAGTCCCAGTGCAGGTTGTACTCGCGGACATGGGCGAGGCAGAACCAGCGATATTCGCGCAGCCGGTCTCGGGCGCTGGGTGCGGGATAGTCGCCGACCTCGGCGCAGCCCGGCCAGTCGCAGCCACACGGCTCGCCGCGGCGGCGCCTCGGATCGGGCCGTGCCGAGCCTTGGGACTTCCTCGTCTCGAACATCGTCCGACTATGGGCTAGCGCCTCGCCCGCCGCAATCCGGCCGGGCACGCTCAGCCGGCGGCTCCGCGCCCCTGCCACTCCGCCGGCGACAGGGCCGTAATGGTCAGGGCATGGATCCTGCCCTGCATCAGGTCGCCCGCCGCAGCCATCACCAGCCGCTGCCGCTCGAGCCGCGAGCGCCCGGCGAAGGCCGCGGCCACCACGGTGACACCGAAATGGCTCTCGCCCCCGGGCCGCGCGCCGGCATGCCCGGCATGCGCCGCCGAGAAGTCGACGATCTCCATGTGCTCGGGCTCGAGCCCATGGCGGAGCCTCGCGGCGAGCTCGTCGGCCACTCCCATCGGTCCCCCGGTCTGCGGCTGCGGATAACGTCAAGTGGTGCGCCCGGCCGCCGCCGCAAGGCGCATCGGCGTAAGCCGTTGGTTGCAGTCGTGGAATCCCTGTTCTCGCTTAATGGGGCCTTAATCATTGCCGCCTAACCTCGGGTAGAGCGCGGGGAGCCGGCGTCGCCATCCCCGTCGATCCTGCCCCGAGATGGAGACGGCTATGGTGGTGATGATGGCGAAGTCGGCGGTCGCGGCCACGGGTCCGGGCCGGTCGCGCGCCCAGGACATCGACCGGCACGTCGGCGCGCGCATGCGCGACCGGCGGGTGATGCTGGGTCTCACCCAGCAACAGATGGCGGAGCTGATCGGCGTCACCTATCAGCAGGCGCACAAATACGAGAAGGGCATCAACCGCGTGGCGGCCGGCCGGCTCTACACCATCGCCGGTGCCCTGGGCGTCGATGTCAGCTACTTCTTCGAGGGCATCGGCGAGAGCGACGGCTTCAAGCCGAACGTCCAGCAGCGCATGCTGCTCGAGCTCGCCCGCAACTTCATCGCGGTGCCGAGCCGCAGGCAGCAGGAGGCCCTGTGCGGCCTCGCCCGCGCGCTGGCCGAGGGCCGCCAGGCTGCCGAGGATTGAGGCGGCTGAACCGGCGAGGGCCCGCCGGCCGCCGGGGCCAAAGGCGGCACGGCTCGCTCAGCAGGCGACCCTGCGGCCCTCGGCCGCCGACAGCAGCAGCGCGTCGATGAAGCGATGCACGGTCAGGGCCTCGCCGCCGGAGACGCGTGGCGGGCGGCCCTCGTCGAGGGCGTCGAGGAAATCGGCGATGACGGCGCGATGCCAGTCGTGCGGGAAGGCCATCGGATCGGCGCCGCCGCCGGTGGCGGCCGGCTCGCCGTGGCTCTCGCGCCGGCCATCCAGCCAGTCGACCGTGACGGTGCCGGATTCCAGGATCGCCGTGCCGTGGGTGCCCGTCAGCGTCAGCCGCTCGGGCCCGCCCGGAACGGCCGCCGTCGTGGCGATCAGCCCGCCCAGGGCACCGTTGGCGAAGCGGATGCCGGCGCCGACGAAATCCTCGGTCTCCATGCGATGCATGGCCGACGTGCCGGCGATCGCCGCGACCTCGGCGGCGGGACCGGTCAGGCTCAGCATCAGGTCGAGCGCATGGATGGCCTGGGTGATCAGCACGCCGCCACCGTCGCGCGCCAGCGTGCCGCGGCCCGGCACGTCGTAGTAACTCTGCGGCCGCCACCACGGGATCACCATCTGCACCGCCGCCAGCGTGCCCAGGGCACCCTCGGCGACCAGCTGGCGCAGGCGCTCGGCCCCGGCCCGGAAGCGGTTCTGGAACACCACGCCCAGCGCGACGCCGGCCTCCTCGCAGGCGGCCACGATGGTCTCGGCTGCGGGCGTAGTGCGCTCGAGCGGCTTCTCGGTCAGGACGTGCTTGCCGGCGGCGGCCAGGCGCCGCACCAGCTCGACGCGCGCGTCGGGCGGCGTCAGCACCAACGCCACCTCGATGCCCGGATCGGCGATCAGCGCCTCGAGATCGCCGCTGGTCGGGAACGGAAAGCGCTCGGCGAAGGTGGCCCGGCGCTCGGCCGACCGGCTCCAGGCACCCTTGACCTCCACGCGATCGCCCAGGTCGATCAGGCTCCTGGCGTGCGGCGTCGAAGCCATGCCCAGCCCGAAGATCGCAAGGCCCCGACGTCGGACTCCTGCCATGCCAGCCTCCGTGATGCTCCTGCGGCGACCCTGCCCTACCGGGAAATCGGGCTCAACCCGCCGCGTTCAAGCCGGATGTGGCCTTCTCGCGTCCCGAGCGGCCCGATCCCACGGATCGGGCCTGGACGAACCACCGCGCGATGCGCACATGCTGCGCTGACACATCGGCTGGAATTGGCTGGGGGATCGCCGGGATGCAGGCGGCCGGCAGCGGCAGGACGGCGGATCGTCGCTCGCCCCACGGACTGGCGGCCATCGTCCTGCTCGGGCTGTCGGCCGGGGCGGCACTCCTGACCGCCGGCCTCGTGGTCGCGGCCGACCGGCCCGGCGCGGCGAGCGGCGACCTGACCGTGCTCTTCCCGGCGGGCACCGGCGAGGCCGAGGCGCTGACGGCGGTGGCGCTCAGCGACGGCGTCGTCCGCCGACGCGCCCCGGCGGGTCCGATCTGGTATGTCAGCTCCGATCTTCCGGGCTTCGCCGACCGGCTGCGCCAGAACGGCGCCCTGCTGGTCCTGCCGGCCCTGCCCTTCCCGAGCCTGTCGCTCGACGGCTGCAGCTACCTGCCGGTCGGCAGCTACGACCGGCCGGCGACGGCAAAGCTGCGCGCCGGGCCGATGTGAGGCTCAGGCCACGGGCTCGCCGCGCGACGCCTCCAGCACCCGGAACCAGTCCTGCCGCGCCATCGGGCGGCGCGCCGCCGCGGCCTGCGACGCCAGATGCTCCAGCCTGCAGCTCCCGAGCACCGGGACCGGCCGGCTCGGCAGGGTGGCGAGCCAGGCGATGGCGGCCTCGGCGCGCCCGAGCCCCATTGCCGACCCCGCGGCGTCGAGTGCCGCCGCCACCCGCCTGTCCCGCTCCTGCTCGGGCGAGAGCAACATGCCGCCGCCCAGCGGCGACCAGAACATCGGCGGCATGCGCAGCCGCTGGGCCTGGTCGAGCGTTCCATCGAACAGCGGTGCCACATGCAGCACCGAGCACTCGATCTGATTGGTGGCGAGCGGCTGCTCCAGCCGGCTCTGCAACAGATCGAGCTGGGCCGGCGTGTGATTGGAAACGCCGAACGCCCGCACCAGGCCGCGCCGCGCCAGCTCCCGCAGCGTCGCCGCCACCTCGTCGGCATCGAGCAACGGGTCGGGGCGGTGGAACAGCAGCAGGTCGACATGATCGGTTCGCAGCGCCTCCAGGCTGTGGGCGACGCTGGCCTCGATGTGGCGGGCGGTGGTGTCGTAGTGCTTGACGCCATTCTCCGGCCGTGCCGGCGACACCGGCCGGATGCCGCATTTCGTGACCAGCTGGATCTGTGGGCGCTCGATGCCGATGAGCGCCAGCGCCCGCCCCACCAGCCCCTCGACCCTGAATCCGCCATAGATGTCGGCGAGGTCGATGGTGGTGATGCCCAGCTCGACCAGCCCCTCGATCAGCCGGGCGAGCTTGTCGGGCGTGTCGGTTGCCGCATGGGCGCCGCAGCGCCAGCTTCCCCAGGCCACATGGGAGAGCTTCACCGCCGGGTTCGACGAGGTCGACATGCCGTTCTCCCCTGCGCTGCCGTCAGGCCGCCTGCCGCACCCAGACCTTGGTGTCGTGGATGGCGGCGCCGCCGTTGGGCGGCGACGGGTCGGCCGACAGCAGCAGGTTGATGCCAACCCCCTCGGCGAAATGGCCGTTCGGCCAGATGCCCTCGACGACGACGACGCCGCGCTGCTGCCCTTGGCGCGGCATCGCATGGACGAGGACGCTGCCGCGCTCGTTGCCGAGCCGGACTGCGCCGCCCGGCTCGACGCCCAGCGCCTCGAGATCCCGCGGGTGCATCAGCGCCGTCGGCCGACCCTCGCGCCGGCGCGAGGTCGGCATCTCGGTGAAGGTCGTGTTGAGGAACTGTCGCGACGGCGAGGCCATCAGCCTGAAGGGGTGCAGCTCGTCCGCCTCGTCGATGATCGCCAGGTGGTCCGGCAGCCTCGGCATCACGGCGTGGTCCGGGCCGAACGCCGCCCAGTCGGGCGCGAAGCGGAACCTGCCGTCCGGCGTCGGGAAGCCGTCGAGGAAATGCGCCGTTCGGTAGTCGGGCAGCACCGGCCAGCCGCCGGCGGCCTCGACCTCGTCGGCACCCGGCCAGCCCGAGGCACGCAGCGTGGCGTCGACCAGCTCCCAGGCGGTCATACCGAACCCCGGATGCTCGGCACCCAGGCGGCGCGCCAGCTCACAGATCACAAAATGGTTCTCGCGCGCCTCGCCGTGCGGCTCGAAGATGCGGCGGTGCGTCTGCAGCCGGTCGTGCGCCGCCGCGATGTAGATGTCGTCGTGCTCGGGGAACATCGTCGCCGGCAGCACGATGTCGGCCATGCGCGCCGTCTCGGTCATGAACTGCTCGTGGACCGCGACGAACAGGTCGTGCCGGGCGAAGCCGCGATGCACCTTGCCGAGATCGGGCGCGATCGCCATCGGGTTGGTGTTCTGGATCAGCACAGCCGTGACCGGCGGACCGCCGCGCAGCGCGTCGGCGTCGCCGACGAGCACGGGCCCGATCCGCGACTGGTCCAGCTCCCGCACCGCGGGGTCGACACGGTCCAGTCCCTGGATCAGCGTGGAATCGAGCCTGTAGAGGTCGCCCATGTTGTAGAGCGCGCCGCCACCCCGGTGCGCCCAGGCGCCGCTCACCGCCGGCAGGCAGGAGACGGCATGCATGGCGGCGGCACCGTTGCGTTGGCGCGTGAAGCCGTAGCCCAGCCGCAGATAGGATCGCCTGGTGCCGCCATAGAGCCGGGCGAACGCCACGATCTCGTCCGGAGGCAGGCCGGTGATCGCCGACGCCCAGGCCGGCCCGCGCGTTCGCAGATGCTCGCGCAGCGTGTCGGGAACGTCGGTGTAGCGCCGCAGATAGTCCCAGTCCGCCAGGCCCTCGTCGAACATCACGCTCATCACCGCGCAGGCCAGCGCACCGTCGGTGCCGGGGCGCGGCGCCAGGTGGATGTCGGCCTGCTCGGCCGTGGGTGAGCGGTAGGGGTCGACCACCACTAGCGGCGCGCCACGCTCCTTGCGGGCGCGGGCGATGTGGGTCATGGCGTTGACATGGGTCGCCACCGGGTTGGTGCCCCAGACCACGATCAGGTCCGAGTGCTCCATCTCGGTCATCGGCACGCCCCAGCGCCTGCCGGCGCCGGCCCGCCAGCCGGTGTTGCTGAGCTCGACGCAGATCGTGCTCTTGAAGCGGGAATAGCGCAGACAGTGCGTCAGCCGGTTGATGCCATCGCGCTGCACGAGGCCCATGGTGCCGGCATACCAGTAGGGCCAGACCGCCTCGCTGCCATGCGCCTGCACCGACAGGGTCAGCCGCTCGGCAATCTCGTCCAGCGCATCGTCCCAGCCAATGGGCTCGAAGGCGGCCGAGCCCTTGGGGCCGACGCGGCGGAGCGGCGTCGCGAGCCGCTCCGGGTGATGGAAGCGCTCATGATAGCGCGACACCTTGGCGCAGACCACGCCGGCGGTGTACGGGTTGCGCTCGCTGCCCCGCACCTTGCCAAGCCTGCCGTCCGGCGTCTTCTCGATCTCCAGCGCGCAGACCGACGGGCAGTCGTGCGGGCAGACGCTGCGATGGATGCTCATCGATCGACTCCGGATGACCGCCGTCTTCTTCGGCCGGGAGCCACCGCCACGCAAGCCGGGCCAGCGCCGGGCCGGGCGCAGCCGCTCCAGCTCCTGCAGTCGCCGGCGGCGCAGCGAGGATCGCGGCTCGGCGGGCTCGGCCGCGACGGCCACGCGCGGCACGGAGCAGCTCGGGAGGGCCGCCTGCTCCAGCGTCATCAGGCTGTGCAGGCCGGCATCGATCTCGGGATGGCTCCGCGCCGGCTGCGGCACGCCGAACAGCGCGTCCAGCTCCGGCAGCTCGCGGGCCACGGAGCCCTCGGCGCGGAGAGCCGCTCGAACATCGCGCGGGATCCGGGGCACCGCAGCGCCTCCTCGATGCCGGCCCAGGCCGGCAGGGGTTGGGCCGGTCGGTGCCGGCGAGCCTACTGGAGGACGCCGCAGGCGATGCGGGCCCCGCCGCCGCCTAGCGGCTGCGGATGGTCGCTATGGTTGTCCCCTCCGGCATGGATCATCAGCGCGAGCCCCGCGAGCCGGCCGACATCGGTGATCCTGGGTGCTGTGACCGGCTGGCCGGCGCTGCCGTCGGCCGCCGCCGCCAGCGCCGGCAGGTCGCCCAAGTGGCCCTCGCCGTCTGGGCCAAGGTGCTTGCCGGTCCCGGCCGGATCCCAATGCCCGCCGGCAGCACCTGCCGCCACGACCTGACCGGCATCGTTCGGCCCCGGCGCGCAATCGCCCTTGGCGTGGACGTGAAACCCATGCGCTCCCGGCGGCAGGCTCGTGAGGCTCGGCATGAACACGGCACCCGCCGGGCTACCGGTCACCTCGACGAGGCCGACGCTGCCGCCGATCCCCTCGGCCGTGACCGCACGCATGTCGGCCACGAGATCGGCGGCCGATGCGCCGGCCATGCCCACCAGCAGCGCCATCGTCGATCCGATCGTTCCCCTCACCGAACATCCTCCGCTGCCCGCGCTTCGACACACAGTGCCCGATCGGGCCCGATGTTCCGGTGAACACGTGAATAGTCGTCGGGACGGAACGCGAACGCTGCGCCGTGCAGTGACAAAGATCACTGGACCCGATGCAGCAGGGGCACACCCGCCGACAGACGGCGGCAATTCTCGACCGCCACGTCCAGCGATCGCCGCACCGTCTCGGGTGTATGCCACGCGAGATGTGGGGCGAGCACGACGTTGGGCAATTCTAGCATGGGGTGAACTTCCGTCAAAGGCTCCTGCGCGAACACGTCGAGACCGGCCGCCGACAAGTGGCCGCTGCGCAACGCCGTCACCAGTGCCGGCTCGTCGACCAGCCCGCCGCGGGCGGTGTTGACCAGGATGGCACCCGGCCGCATCCGCGCCAGGCGGCCGGCATCGATCAGCCCTTCCGTCTCCGGCGTCAGCGGCAGGTGCAGCGAGACGATGTCGCTCTCCTCGATCAACCGGTCGAGCGGCCGGAGATCGGCCACGACGTCGGGCCGCGGCGTCCGGCTCCAATAGAGCACCCGGGCTTCCATCGCCCGCAGCACCGGCGCCAGCAGCCTCGGCACCGCGCCGTAGCCCACCAGCCCGACCGTGCGGCCGGCGACCTCGCCATAGGAGTCCACATCGGCCTGGACAGGGCCCCAGCCCTGCCCCCGCCGCGTCGCGCCATCGAGGACCGGCAGGCGCCGCAGTGCCGCCAGCATCAGCGCCAGCGTCATCTCGGCGACCGCCCGGCTGTTGGTGCCGGGCATGTTGCAGATCGCGATGTCGCGCGCCCGGGCGGTGGCGAGGTCGATCGTGTTGACACCGACGCCGATCTTCTGGATCAGGCGCAGCTTCGGCATGGCGGCGATGACCTCGGCGGTCACCGGCTCCAGCACGTGCCAGAACACCTCGGCGCCGGCGAGAAGGTCGCGGCCTCCCGCCATGCAGCCGGCGAGATCGACGTCGGGCTGCACATCGAGCCCCTGCTGCTGCAGCAGGCCCAGCGAGGCCCGCAGCCGCGGCGTCGCTTGATACTGGAAGAGCACGCGTAGCATAACCGCTCCGGACGCCAGTCCCACCCGATTGCCGGGCCGGGCCCACCCTAGCCGGCGGCACGATGTCGACCAGCCCCGTAGAAATCTACGCCATCCTGCGCCGTGCCGGCCTGCTCCGCCCTGGCGAAGCCCCGCCGGCCGTGCCGCTGAGCGGTGGCGTCTCCTCCGACATCTGGCGGGTCGATACGCGGCCGGAGCCGGTCTGCGTCAAGCGGGCCTTGGCCAGGCTCAAGGTGGCGGCCGACTGGCGCGCACCCGTCGAGCGTAACGCCTACGAGGCCGAATGGATCACGGTGGCGACGGCGGCCGTGCCGGGTTGCGCGCCACGGCTGCTGGCCCGCGATACCCTGGTCGACGCCCTGGTGATGCCATTCCTCGACCCCGAGACCCATCCCCTGTGGAAGGCCGAGATGCATGCCGGCCGGGCCGATCCGGCGCGGGCCGAGGCCGTAGGCGCGGCGCTGGTGCGGATCCACGCCGCCACCGCCCGCCGCCCCGACATCGCCGCCAGGTTCCCGACCGACCGGATCTTCCACGACATCCGGCTCGAGCCCTACTTGCTGGCGACGGCGGCCCGCCATCCGGATCTCGCGCCCGTCCTCGAAGGACTTGTCGAGCGCACCGCCTCGACCAGGCTGGCCCTGGTCCACGGCGACGTCAGCCCCAAGAACATCCTGATCGGGCCCGACGGGCCGGTGTTCCTCGACGCCGAATGCGCCTGGTACGGCGACCCCGCCTTCGACCTCGCCTTCTGCCTCAACCACCTGCTGCTGAAATGCCTGTGGGTTCCGTCCACCGTCCCGGACCTGCTCGAGGGATTCCGCCGGCTGGCCGGGACCTATCTCGCCGGCGTCGGCTGGGAGCCGGCGGCGGAGCTCGAAGCCAGGGCGGCCACCCTGCTGCCCGGACTGTTCCTGGCGCGGGTCGACGGCAAGTCGCCGGTCGAGTATCTGACCGTCGAACGGGACAAGGCACGGGTCCGCAAAGTGGCCCGAGCACTGCTGGCCTCGCCGGTGCGAACCCTGGCCGAGGTGCGCGGTGCCTGGAGCAGGGAGCTGAACAGTTGAGCCGGACCAGCATCACGGCCGTGCGCGGCCGCCGCGTCTGGGACAGCCGGGGCCGCCCGACGGTCGAGGCCGAGGTCGAGCTGGCCTGCGGCGCGATGGGTCGCGGCATCGCCCCGGCGGGGGCTTCCACCGGCAGCGGCGAGGCACTGGATCTCCGCGACGGCGGCACGGCGTTCGGCGGGCTGGACGTGACGAAGGCCGTGGCGGGCATCGGCGCGGAGATCGCTCCGGCGATCCTGGGCCAGGATGCCGCCTGCCAGGAATCCGTCGACCGCCGCCTGATCGAGTTGGATGGCACGCCCGCCAAGACCCGCCTCGGCGCCAATGCGACGCTGGCCGTCTCGATCGCCTCGACGCACGCGGCGGCGGCGGCGCACCATCTGCCGCTGTGGCGGTGGCTCGGCGGCGACGACGCCCGCACCATGCCGCTGCCCGAGATCCAGATCTTCGGCGGCGGCGCCCATGCCGGCCGCCGCGTCGACATCCAGGACTTCCTGGTCGTCTGCCCCGGCGCCGACAGCTTCGCCCAGGCGCTGGACTGGACGGCCGAGGTCTACCGCTCCGCCGGCAGGCTGATGGCCGAGGCCGGCAAGCTCAAGGGCGTCGCCGACGAGGGTGGGTTCTGGCCCGACTTCTCGGCCAACGAGGAAGCCCTCGACTATCTCACCCGAGCCATCGAGCGTGCCGGCTACCGTCCGGTGGAGCAGGTGGCGATCGCGCTCGACATCGCGGCCTCCGAGCTCGGCCGCGACGGCCGGTACCGCCTGGGCCTGGAGGGCCGCGAGCTCGACAGCCACGGCATGGTCGACATGCTGGCCGGCTGGATCGGCCGCTATCCCGTCGTCTCGATCGAGGACCCGCTGGCGGAGGACGATACCGCCGGCTTCGCCGCCTTCACCGCCCGCTTCGGCGACAGGCTGCAGATCGTCGGCGACGATTTCCTGGTGACGGATGCCGCCCGCGTCCGCCGCGCCGCCGAGCGCAACGAGTGCAACACCGTGCTGGTGAAGCCGAACCAGCGCGGCACCTTGAGCGAGGCCAAGGCCTGCTGGGACGCGGCGCGCGCGGCCGGCTTCGGCGCCATCGTGTCGGCGCGTTCCGGCGAGACCGAGGACGTCACCATCATCCATCTGGCCGTCGGCTGGGGCGTTCCAGGCTTCAAGGTCGGCTCGTTCAGCCGCTCGGAGCGCATGGCCAAGTGGAACGAGGGCATCCGCATCGAGGACGACCTGGCCGATCGCGCCCGCTTCGCCGGCAGGCAGGCTCTTGCGTAGCGCCCGGCAAGGGGCATCTATCGGGCCATGACTACCGCCGCCCCCCGACTTCCCGTTTCCTTGACCCTGACGCCGCCGCGTCCGGACCGGTTCTGGCGCAAGCTGGCGCGCGGGCTGGCGCAAATCCCCTTCGCCGAGGATCTCGTCGCCGCCTATGTCTGTGCCATGGATCGCCAGACGCCGACCTATGTGCGGGCGGTCCTGCTCGGTGCCGTGGCCTATTTCGTCCTGCCGGCCGATGCCGTCCCCGATTTCCTGGCCGGGCTCGGCTTCACTGACGATGCATCCGTGATCGCGGCTGCCGTCGCTGCGGTCGGCCGGCACCTCACGCCGACGCATCGCGCCATGGCGCGGGCGCGCCTGGACCGCTTGACAAGCTGGAAATGACGCCGCCTCCGGCGCTAGGAAGATGACCTAGCACGGGGCAAATGGGGGGAGCCGCATGCCAGGCGGCCGGTCGCACCTGCGCTCGACGACCCACGCCCGGATGTAGCGGCGTTGGGCGGCATCGAGCTAGCCAATACGCTCGTCTTCGTGGGCGCCCTGCTGCTTCTGCTCGGCGTCCTCTCCAGCACGTTCGCCACGCGCTTCGGCGCACCCCTGCTCCTCGTGTTCCTGGTGATCGGCATGCTGGCCGGCGAGGACGGGCCGGGCGGCATCGTCTTCGACGACTTCCGCCTGACCTATCTCGTCGGCTCGGCGGCGCTGGCCGTCATCCTGTTCGACGGCGGCCTGCGCACCAAGCTCTCGGCCTTCAGCGGCGTGCTGGCGCCCTCGGTGCTGCTGGCGACCGTCGGCGTGATCGCGACGGCGGCGCTCACCGGCATCGCCGCCGCTTGGCTCCTGCACATCGGCTGGTGGCACGGATTGCTGGTCGGCTCGATCGTCGCCGCCACCGACGCCGCCGCGGTGTTCGTGCTGATCCGTTCCGGCGGTCTGCAGCTGCGCCGGCGCGTCGGCGCCACGCTCGAGATCGAATCGGGCACCAACGATCCGATGGCGGTGTTCCTGACCTTCCTGGTCGTCGGCGTCCTGACCGCGCCGGAGCATGCCGGCGGGGTCGAGCTGATGCTTTCGCTCCTGAGGGAGGCCAGCCTCGGCGCCGCCGTGGGTCTGCTCGGCGGCTTCGCCATCTGCTTTCTGGTCAACCGCGTCGACCTCGCCGAAGGCCTGCACCCGCTGCTGGTCGTGGCGATGGCGATCGCGGTCTATGCCGCCACCGTCCTTCTCCACGGCAGCGGCTACCTCGCGGCCTTCGTTGCCGGCGTGGTGGTCGGTAACCGGCAGGTCCGGGCCTATGCCGGCATCGTCAGCTTCCACGATACCGCGACCTGGCTGTGCCAGATCGTGATGTTCCTGCTGCTCGGCCTGCTCTCGACACCTTCGCGGCTGCTCCTGGTGGCTGTCCCCGCGCTCACCATCGCCGCCTTCCTGATGATCGTCGCGCGCCCGGTCGCCGTCTGGCTCTGCCTCGCCCCGTTCGGGTTCAACACCAGGGAGATCGGCTTCGTCGGCTGGGTCGGCCTGCGCGGCGCCGTCAGCATCTTCCTCGCCACGGTGCCCCTGCTCGCCAACGTACCGGGTGCGCTGGCCTATTTCGACGTCGCCTTCTTCGTCGTGCTGGTGTCGCTGCTGGTGCAGGGCTGGTCGATAGCGCCGGCCGCCCGCTGGCTGGGACTGGCGCTGCCCCGCAGCTCCTATCGCGTCCACCGCGTCGAGCTCGACCTGCCGGGGCAGCTCGCCCAGGAGCTGGTGGGCTATCATGTCCAGGCGGCCAGCCCGATGATGGCGCATGGCCGCCTGCCGAAATGGGCGCGGCCGGTCCTCGTCGTCAGGCGCGAGCACGTCCTGTCGCCGGCCGATGCCGGCCTGTTCGAAGCCGACGACTATGTCTACCTGCTGTCGCCGCCCGAGCGCGCCCACCGCCTCGACCGCATCTTCGCCGTCGACGCCGCCCCGGCCGAGGGACCCCTGCCCGGCGAGTTTCCGCTCGACGGCGCCACGCCGCTCCGGCTGCTGCGGGAGCTGTACGGCATGGAGATCCCGGACGCCGACAGCACCCGGACCATCGCCGAGATGTTCGCCGATCGCTTCGAGGGCCAGCCGCAGCCCGGCGACCGGCTCCCGCTGGGCGAGGCGATCCTGGTCGTGCGCGAGCTGGACGAGGACCGCGTCGTACGCGTCGGGCTGACGCTCGAGGGTCTCGCGGGCTCGATGGTGGGTGCTGCCCTGGCCCGGCGACCGCTCGGTCGGCGCGTGCTGCGCTATCTCGGCCGCCTGGGCCAGGTCGGTTGAGCGCCGTGGCGGCGGGCCTCGCGGGCGATCACGAAGCGACGGCTCGATGAGCGGTCCGGGCGAGGCCACCGTCCGCGTCTTCGACCGCCGCCTGCTGCGGCTGCGACGTGCGCGTGCCGCCGGACGCGACGATGGCGTGACCTTCCTGCGCGACGAGGTCGCCGACCGGCTGGCCGAGCGGCTCGACGACATCCGCCAAGCCTTTCCGGTCGTCCTCGACCTCGGCTGCGGCGACGGCGCGCTCGGTCGCCGGTTGGCGCCGCACCTCGGCATCGAGCGGCTGGTCAGCGCCGATCTCGGCTCGCTTCCCCACGCCTCGCCGCCTGGCCTGCGCCTGGTCGCCGACGAGGAGATGCTGCCCTTCGCCGCCGACAGCCTCGATGCCATCGTCTCGGCCATGGCACTGCATTGGGTCAACGACCTGCCCGGAACGCTGGCGCAGATCCGCTGGTGCCTGAAGGCAGACGGCCTGTTCCTCGCGGCCTTCCCCGGCGGGGACACGCTGCACGAGCTGCGCGGCGCCCTGCTGCGCGCCGAGCTCGAGCTCACCGGCGGCGCCAGCCCGCGGGTCTCGCCCTTCGTCGATCTGCGCGACGCCGCCGCCCTGCTGCAGCGTGCCGGGCTGGCGCTGCCGGTGGCGGATGTCGACCGGCTGACCGTGACCTATGGCGAGCCGCTGCGCCTGCTGGCAGAGCTGCGCGCCATGGGCGAGACCTCGGCCCTGGCGCCGCGCGGACGGCCGCTGGCGCGTGCCGTCCTCGCCCGTGCCATGCACCTCTACCGCCGGGATCACGGCGACAGCCAGGGCCGCGTGCCCGCCACCTTCGACATCCTGTTCCTGGCCGGCTGGAAGCCGCACGCCAGCCAGCAGGCGCCGGCGCCCCGCGGCAGCGGCAAGGTCGGCCTCGCCTCAGCGCTGCCACCGCCGAAGCGACCCTAGCCGGCGGCCCCGACAGCCTGTCCGATGCGGGCTTGAGCGCTTTGGCGCCGACTGTTATAGTCTTCGTTTACCAACAGGTCCCTCCGAACGCCCCGTTCCTTCGGTTCTGTCGATCCTGTCCATGCAGGAGGATGACGCATGCCGGAGACGTTCGTTCGTGTGCCGCTGGTCGGGCCGGGTTCCGGCTCGGGCCGGTCGCTGGGCGACGCTCGGGCGAGCTGATCGTTCCGCAAAGCCTCGAGCCGGGAGCCGCCGATGCCGGTCAAGCCGACCTATCCGGGCGTCTATATCGAGGAAATCCCGAGCGGGGTGCGAACCATCACCGGGGTCGCGACCTCGGTGGCGGCCTTCGTCGACCGCTTCTCGCGCGGCCCCCTCGACAGCCCCGTGCAGCTCTTCGGTATGGCCGATTTCGAGCGCGAGTTCGGCGGCCTCGGCCTGGAGAGCGAGGCCAGCTACGCCGTCCAGCAATTCTTCCTCAATGGCGGCGGCGAATGCTTCGTCGTCCGGGTTGCCAACACCGTCGGCCCGACGACCGCCACCACGCCGGCCGCCGAAGCCAGCCGGCCGCTGCGCGTCCAGCCTGCCGCAGGCGCCACGGTGCTGACCTTGAAAGCCGGCCGCATGGTCGGGGACGAATCGGTGGGCGATCCCGGGAGCTGGGGCAACAACCTGTTCGTCGAGGTCGACTACGACACGGCCGATCCACCGAACGCCTTCAATCTCACGGTCGGCGAGATCGTCGTCCAGGGCGGCCGGCGGGTGACGAGGCGCAGCGAGAGCCATCGCGGCCTGCGCAGGGCGGCGAGCGGTCCCGGCAACGCGATCGACACGCTGAACGCCGCATCCATGCTGGTCCAGGCCGCCGCCGGCGCCGGCTGGCCGGCGAGCCTGCCGGCCGCCACCGGCACGATGGGGGCCGCGATCAATCCGGCCACCTCGATCCCGGCGACGCCGGTGGCGCTGACCGTCGACGCCGGAGCCGGCGCCCGGACGGTATCGGTGCCCCACGCGCTGGGCGCGTCGTCGAGCGACCATCCGGCCTTCCGGCCGCTGCTGGAGGCGGCGATTCGAGCGGCCGCCAGCGCCGCCTCCAGCGACGACGAGCGTGCGCTGCTCGAAGGCGCCACCGTCCGCCTGGTCGGCAAGGGCACCGGCACGAACGGCTATCGCTATCATGTCCTGGCCGGGCGTGGTGGCAGCGGCTTCACCGGCGCCGAGACGCTGGCCACCGGCGGGGCCGGTGCGGCGGCGCTCGGGCTGGACGGCTCGGCATCGGTCGGCCCGCAGCAGATGAAGCTCGACGGCGGCAAGGACGGCCTCGCGCCGACCGCCGCCCAGCTCGCCGGGGTCAAGCTCGACAAGACCGGCATCTACGCGCTGGAGGACGTGGATCTCGTCAACATCCTCTGCCTGCCGGCTGCCGCCGGGCTCTCCGCCTCGGAGATGCGCACGCTCTACATGCAGGCCGAGACCTATTGCGAGGAGCGCCGGGCCTTCCTGATCGTCGACATCCCGGAAGCGGTCGACACGCTGGCCAGGATGCAGACCTGGATCGGCCAGAACGACGGCCTGCGCCACCGCAACGCCGCGGTCTATTTCCCGCGCACCCGCATCGCCGATCCGCTCGACGACGGCCGCCCGCGCAGCATCGGCGCCAGCGGCACCATCGCCGGCCTCTATGCCCGCACCGACGCCACGCGCGGGGTGTGGAAGGCGCCGGCCGGCACCGATGCCCGGCTGCGCAACGTGCTGGAGCTCGACTACAGGCTGACGGACCCGCAGAACGGCGCGCTCAACCCGCTGGGCGTCAACTGCCTGCGCAGCTTCCCGGTCTACAGCAACATCTGCTGGGGTGCCCGCACGCTGGAAGGCGCCGACGTCCAGGCCAGCGAGTGGAAGTACATCCCCGTCCGCCGGCTCACCCTGTTCCTTGAGGAGAGTCTCTATCGCGGCACCAAGTGGGTGGTGTTCGAGCCCAACGACGAGCCGCTCTGGGCGCAGATCAGGCTCAATGTCGGTGCGTTCATGCACACCCTGTTCCGCCAGGGCGCCTTCCAGGGCACCAGCCCGCGCGAGGCCTACCTGGTCAAGTGCGACCGCGAGACCACGACGCAGAACGACATCGACAGCGGCATCGTCAACATCGTCGTCGGCTTCGCGCCGCTGAAGCCCGCCGAGTTCGTCATCATCAAGATCCAGCAGATCGCCGGCGACATCCAGACCTGAGGGCAGAGCGATGGCGCAGTTCACCGTCAATGCCACCCGCTTCGACCCCTACAAGACCTACAAGTTCCGCGTGAAGTGGGACGGACGCTACGTCGCCGGCATCAGCAAGGTCGGCGCGCTCAAGCGCTCGATCGAGGTGGTCCGCCACCGCGAGGGCGGCGATCCCTCGCTCGAGCGGGTCTCGCCCGGCCGGGCCAAGTTCGAGCCGATCACGCTGGAGCGCGGCGTCACCCATGACACCGAGTTCGAGGTCTGGGCCAACAAGGTCTGGAACTACGGCAGCGGCCTGGGTGCCGAGGTGTCGCTGCGCGACTTCCGCAAGGACATCATCATCGACGTCTTCAACGAGGCCGGCCAGAAGGTGCTGTCCTACAAGGTCTATCGCTGCTGGGTCTCGGAGTACCAGGCCCTGCCCGACCTCGATGCCTCGGCCAACGCCATCGCCATCCAGACCCTGAAGCTCGAGAACGAGGGCTGGGAGCGCGACTACGAGGTGGCCGAGCCCGCCGAGCCGAGCTTCAACGAGCCGCCGGCCTGACGGCCATGCCCACGGCCGAGGGTGCCGCGCTGCGACCGCTCACCGGGGCGGAGGAGCTGCTGGTCGGCGAGGCGCTGGCCGCCGGCATGCCGCGCGCCGCGATCGTCACCCGGCTGCTCGCCGCCGTCCTCGATCCCGGCGGCGAGGCGCAGGCGCTGGGCCTGTCGGTCGGACAGCGGGAGGCGCTGTTGCTCCGGCTGCGGCGGACGGCGTTCGGCGACCGCATCGAGGCGGTGGCCGCCTGCCCGCGCTGCCGCGAGCAGCTCGACATCGAGCTGGGCACGGCCGAACTGCTCGGCACCGGCGGCGATCCGCCCGAGTCGGTCGAGGCCGACATCCAGGCGGACGGTGCCTCGTGGCGCGTGCGGCTGCGGCCCGTGACCGGCGCCGACCAGACCGAAGCGCTGGCGGCGGCCGATCCGGTGGCGGTGCTGCTGCGCTGCTGCGTCACCGGGCTCGTCCGCGGCGACGGCGTCGTCTGGCCGGTCGAGCAGGCAGGCCCGGCCCTGCGGGCGGCCATCGACACCGCACTCCGCGACGCTGATCCCCACGCCGAGATCCGCCTGGATCTCGCCTGCCCGGGCTGCCGCGAATCGTTCGCCGTTCCCTTCGACGCCGCCGGCCACTTCTTCGCCGAGCTGGCCGCCGAGGCCGACCTGCTGTTGCGCGAGGTCGCAGCCCTGGCCCGCAGCTTCCACTGGCGCGAGCAGGACATCCTGGCCCTGCCGCGCAGCCGGCGTAAGGCCTACGCCGCACTGGCAGCCGCCCGATGAGTGCCGCTCCCTTCCTGATGGGGCTGGCAGTGCGCGGTGCAGCGACGGCCACCGCCGCGCTGCGGCCCGATCCGTGGCGCGGACGCGACGAGCCGGCGGCGGATGCTCCAGCCGAACAGGCGACACCGGCTCCGCCTCCGTCCGCAACAGGACCGATCACCGCGGAGCCGACGCTCCCGACCATGCCGGCGGCCCTATCTGCGCCGACGAGCCCGCGCGCCGTGCTTCCGACCGCGGCCCCGCGCCAGCCGGAGACACAATCCCCGACCATTCGCGAGACGATCCGTATCGTCGCGGAGAGTCGGCCGGCGGCCCCGCCTCTAGCCGTCGTCGAGTGGCCGATCCCCAGAGAAGGTGCCGCCGAGACGCCGCCGGTCACGGTCGTCCTGCGGGAATCGGCGGCAGCGCCCGCGACGGCTCCGACCCTCGCTCCACGGACCGTTGAAGCCCCCCCGGCACCTTTCCGCCCGCTTCCGCTGCTTCCCGTCCGGCCGAGGCTCCGCCCGTCCGAGCCGCCGCCCGGCGAGCCGGAGGAGGAGCCGCACACCATCGAGATCAGCATCGGCCGCATCGAATGGCGGGCGCCGCCGCAGCAGCCGGCGCCACGGCCGTCGCCCTCGCCCGCGAGCCCCGCCGGCTTCGCCGCCTTCGCGGCGCTGCGCGTCGGGCTCGACCGGGGCAGGCGCTGAGTCGTGGCCGACTACCGCGCCATCGAGGGGGCGAGCCGGACGCTGCGATCGCTGCTGCGCGACCGGATGCAGGAGCCGGTGCCGGTGACCCTGCTGCCGCCCGACGTCGAGCCCGCCGACATCGACGAGCCGCGCATCAACCTCTACCTGTTCGAGATCAGGCAGCACGCCCAGCTGCGCAACCAGATGCCGCCCGGCGAGGGCCCGCCCGGCGCCTTCGGCAAGCCGCCGCTGTCGCTCGAGCTGCTCTACCTGCTCACCACCATCGTTCCGACCGAGACGGCGATCGAGGCCGATCTCGGCTGCCAGCGGATGCTGGGCGACGCGCTGGCCGTGCTCAACGAGTGGCCCGTGGTCACCCGCAGGCTGCTGGCCGTCACCTCGCGCGACAGGCCCGCCGGAGCGCCGATCCTCGACACGGCACTGCTCGACGAGCACGAGGCGCTGAAAGCCACGCTGCACCCGGCCGGGCTCGAGGAATACACCAAGATCTGGACCGCCCTGCCCGAGGCCGCATTCCGCCGGGCGGTGATCCTGGCGGTGTCGGTCGTGCAGATCAGCGCCCGCGTGCCGCCGGCGAGCCCCCGGCCTGTGCTGAAGCGTCGGCTCGTCGCCGATCTCGGCCGGCGGCCGGTGATCGATTCCGTCGCCGAGCCGCGGGTGGTGCTGGGCGGTACCATAGCCATCCACGGCCGCAACCTCGCCGGCCAGCGCACCATGGTCCGTCTGGGCGGGCTCGACCCGATCGAGGTCTTGCCCGACGGAGCCGGCGAGCGGCTGGAGATCGCCCTGCCCGACGACATCTATCCGGCGGCCGCGGTTCCCCCCGGCCCCCGGCCGATCCCGACCGACCGGCGGCTGCGCGCCGGTACGCTCACCGTGCAGGTGATCGTCGAGCACGGGCGCGAATCGATCGAGGGCGGCCGCGATGATCCGGGCACACCCGGCACCGCGACGGCCCGCCTGCTCTCCGACCTGGGCGTGCTGCAGCTCCTGCCCGAGCTGGCGGGCGTCAGCCCGGCCAGCGCCACGCTGGCGGCGGCGGGAGCGCCCGGCGCCATGCTCACGCTCACCGGCAGGCGCCTGTTCAGCCCAGGGGCCTCGACCACGGTGCTGATCGGCGACCATGCCTTCGACGGCCAGCGCTTCGTCGCCGACCCGATGCAGGACTGGCTGCCGCCGCCCGACGACCGGGTCGCGGTGCCGCTGCGCCGGATCGCCGCCGCCCTGCCGCCGCCGCCCGCCGGCGGTGCGACCTACGCCGTCCAGGCCATCGTCGACGGCGCCCGCACCGCGCCAGGCCCCGCCGTCACCTTCCGGCTCGATCCATGACCGCCGGTACCCTGCGCCTGATGCCCGAGCCCGCCGGGCTGCCGCCTAGCCTCGACGGCGAACTGTCGCGGCTGCGCCGGCTGCTGGCGCTGGCGGGCGAAAGGCTGAGGCAGGCCCAGGCCGGCGATCCGCTGGCCGCCCACCGCGGCCTCGTGATCAGCGACAGCGCCTTCGCGCGGCTGGTGCAGGAGCCCTCGCCGCCGCTGCCGCCCCTGGCGCCGCCCGAGCCGCGCTGGGCACCGCTCGCCGGGCTCGCCCGGCGGCTCGGCCTCGACGCCTTCGCCACCGACCTCGTGCTGCTGCTGCTCGCGGGCGAGGTCGATCCCGGCCTCGCCGCCGCCATGGCCTATGTGCAGGACGACGCCCAGCACCGCTGGCCCACCCTGGCGCTGGCGGCGCGGCTGTTCGGCGCGCCGCCCGAGGCCGCCCGCGCCGCCCTGCTGGCGGAATCGCCGCTGCTGCGGCTGGGCGTCGTCGCCGTCGACGAGGCTTCCCGCGGGCTGTTGCCGGACCGCGACCTGCGGCTGGAAGCTCCTGTGCTGGCCTGGCTTCTCGGCCGCTTCGCCGCCGATCCGCTGACAGCGCCCGCGCTGGCCGAGCTGCCGGCGCCACTGCTCGATGCGCCGCTGGCCGAGCTGGCGGGCGGCCTGTCGGCCCGCCTCGCCGATCCGGCGACGCCACCCCGGCTGGTGCTGACCGGCCCCCGCCGATCGGGCCGCCGGGCGGTAGCCTCCGCGGTGGCCGCAGGGCTCGGCCTGCGGCTGGTGGCGCTCGACCTTGCGGTCCTAGGCAGCGGCGAGGCGTCGGCGGCGGCCCGGCTCGCGGCCCTCGGCCGCGACGCGGCGCTGCTCGACCTCGCCTTCCTCGTCGACGCTGCGACGATCGACCCGGCCGACCGCCAGCTGTCGCAGCTCTGGCAGTCGCTGCAGCGCCACCTCGAGGCGCTGCTGGTGACGGTCGACACGGCCGGCGCGCCCGTCCCGGCCGACGCGGTGACGGCCGAGCTAGCCGATCCGGGACTGGAGCGCCGGCTGGGCCTGTGGCGGGCAGCGCTGCCGGACGGCCACGCCGTCGACGACAATCTGCTCGCCGAGCTCGCCTGCGCCATCGAGCTGGGCCCGGCCGAGATCGTGCCGGCGGTGCGCGCGGCGGCGGCGATACCGGCATTCACCGCCCGCGACCTCCGCATGGCGGCGCGCGGCCAGGCGGCGGCACGCCTGGGCGGCCTCGCCGAGCGGCTGGCGCCGGCGGCCGGCTGGGACGACCTCGTCCTGCCCGCCGACACCAAGGCGCAGCTCCGCGAGATCGCCGCCGCCGCGCGCGGCCGCGGGCGGGTGATGGGTGCGTGGGGCATGGCGCCGGGCAGCCGGGGGCGCGGCCTCGCCGTGCTGTTCACCGGCCCCTCGGGCACCGGCAAGACCACTGCCGCCGAGGCGCTGGCGGCCGAGCTCGACCTCGATCTCTGGCGGATCGACCTCGCCGGCACGGTCAGCAAGTGGATCGGCGAGACCGAGAAGAACCTGAGGAAGATCTTCGACGCAGCCGATGCGGGCGGCGCCATCCTGTTCTTCGACGAGGCGGACGCGCTGTTCGGCAAGCGCTCCGAGGTCAAGGACGCCCGCGACCGCTACGCCAACATCGAGGTCGACGACCTGCTGCAGCGGATCGAGCGGCATCGCGGCATCGCCATCCTCTCCACCAACCGCAAGGGCGATCTCGACCCGGCCTTCATGCGCCGGCTGCGCTACGTGGTACCCTTCCCCTTTCCCGACGTCGCCGCCCGCCGCGGCATCTGGGCGCGGGCCTTCCCGCCTGCTGTGCCCACGGCCGGGCTCGACCTCGACATGCTGGCCACCCTCGATCTCGCCGGCGGCAGCATCCGCAACGTGGCGCTGAACGCCGCCTCGCTCGCCGCCGGCCAGGGCTCGCCCGTCGGCATGGAGCATCTGCGGCATGCCGCCCGTCGCGAGTATCAGAAGCTGGAGAAGCTTCCGGCCGGCCTGCCTGGCACGGAGCCGCCGCGATGAGGACGCGGCTGCATGTCGACCGGCTGCTGCTCGACGGCCTGCCCGCCGATACGACGCCGGCCGCGATCGAGCGGGCGTTGCGCGCCGCCCTCGCGGCGGGCTTGGCCGGCGGCGGGCCGGCCAGGCCCGCGACCGTGCCGGCGTTGCGGCTGCAGGGGAAGGCCGCCGGCGTCGAGACGGCGGCGGGCGATGTGGCCCGGGCGGTGGCAGGGCTGACGGGAGGGCGGCGATGATGCGCGCCCACGCATCGGCCAGAGCGCCTGCGAAGCCCGCGGCCCACCGCCGGCCGCCGGCCGCGGCACCTCGGCCCGCGTCCAACCAGATGCTGCAGGCGAAGCTGAAGCTCGGCCCGGTCGACGATCCGCTGGAACACGAGGCCGATCGGGTCGCCGACCGGATGGTGCAACGCAAATGCGCCGCCTGCGCCCACGAGGAGGAGGAGCAGACGGTCCGTCTGAAGGCGGTAGGCCAGGGCCACGCATCGGCCGAGGCCGCGGTCGCCGGGCTGACCGGCGGATCACCGTTGCCGGCAGCCGAGCGCGCCTTCTTCGAGCCCCGCCTCGGCCGCGACCTGTCGGCGGTGCGCATCCATGCCGACCAGCCGGCCGCCACCTCGATCGGCGCCCGCGCCTTCACGCTGGCGCGGCAGATCGCCTTCGCGCCGGGGGAGTGGCGGCCCGGCACCGTCGAAGGCCGCCGGCTGCTGGCGCACGAGCTGGCCCACGTCCTGCAGCAGGGGGCCGCCGGCGAGCCGGTCCTACGGCGTCAGCCGGCGCCGGGTCAGCGCACGAGCTGCGTCGGCGACGTCTGCTTCGAGGAGACGCCGGGCGCGCCCGTACCTTCAGGCCCCGGCGGCACGACCGTGCGCGGCGACGTCTCACGGCTGGAATATGTCAAAGGCGACCGGTCGCGGATCGTCCACAGCGATACGGTCGGCGTCGAGTTCGATCCGATCTCCTGCGGCGTCAGCGTCCCGCATGTCGTCACCTTCCAGCAGCCGCCGAACGGCACCTGGGGCACCTGCGAGGGCCCGCCGGCACCCGGCACCGCCGTCCCCAACCTGCCCGCCAACCGCTTCAACGCCCTGCAGGCCGACTTCCTGCGGTTGGTGAACGAGCGTCTGAACGGCTGGTACGAGCTGCGGCTGGAGGGCAAGGGCTGCCCGGGCACCTGCGCCGGCAGGAACATCCCGATCCGCGTGCGCGTCGGCACGACGCTGGCCGCGGTCGGCGCCACCCAGGCGCCGAGCTCGACCGTCTACCCCCTCAACCGGGCCGGCCGCTCCTACGTCCAGGGCAGCGACATCGTGCTCTGCATGGGTTCCGGCGGGATCCTGGACACCATCCCGCACGAGGGCGTCCACTTCGCGCTCGGCCATGGCGACGAGTACAAGGAGGAGGATGCCGCCAAGGCGGCCCAGGCACCGAGGGGCCACTACAGCCCCGAACGCGAGATCGAGGGCGACTATTCCCTGGCCGGATCGCATCATCAGCACGGCCGCTTCGCCATGCTGCACGAGCGGCACTTCCAGTTCGTGCCGGCCTTCATGGAGCGGGCCTTTCCGGGATGCCGGGCGTCGCTGGTGAGGTTGGACAGGCCGAAGCCGCTCGGCTTCCAGTTCGGCTTCAGCGGCGGCTATGCCTCGATCAACGGGCTGGATGCGGGATATTTCAACTTCGGCCTCGACTTGGGCGTGCCGCTCGACCGCCTGTGCCGCTGGCAGCTCACGGTGGGGCCGCGCGTCAACATGATGCTGACGGGCCTCGGCGAGCGCAACCGGGCCGCCTTCATGGGCGGCCTGCGGCTGGGCTTCGAATACCGCACCTCGCCCGGCCAGGGCGGGCTGAAGCTCAATACCTGGGGCGAGCTGGGCTATGGCCAGTTCTCGTCATCGGATTCGACCGGCAGCAGCTACTACAGCGAGTCCAAGGGCTCGGTGTACGGCGAGGCCGGAATCGGGCTCGGCTACCGCTTCGGCACCGGCCGCCAGCGCTTCGTTCTGGGCGCCGAGGCCGCGATCGGCGGTGCCATGGGAACCGGCATCGTCGGGCCGGCCACCCCCGACATCGAGCGCGACCCGGCCTTCACCCGATATTTCCGCACCGGCCTGACCCTGGGGTTCGAGCTGTGATCCGGAAACTGGCGCAGCGATCCGGCCCGCGTCCGTCCGCGAAGCCAGCGCCACGACCGGATCCGTCGACGCGATGCCCGTCGAACCAGGCCATCCAGGCGAAGCTCAGGCTGGGGCCGGTGGACGATCCGCTGGAGCGCGAGGCCGACCGGGTGGCGGACGCCGTCGTGGATGGCCGTTCCACCGCGCCAGGGACCCTGTCCGGCGTGGGCATGGTCCAACGCAAGTGCGCCGCCTGCGCCGCCGAGGAAGAGGACTCGACGGTCCGCCTGAAGCGCGGCTCGTCACGTGGCGGCTCGGCCGACGCAGCGGTGGGCAGCCTCGGTGTCGGTGCGCCGCTGCCGGCGAGCGAGCGGCGGTTCTTCGAGCCGAGGCTGGGCCGGGATCTCTCGACGGTGCGTGTCCATCCCGATGCGCCGGGTGCGACGGCCATCGGCGCACGTGCCTTCGCCATCGCCCGCGACGTCGCCTTCGCTCCCGGCGGGTGGCGTCCGGGCACGGTCGAGGGCCGGCGGCTGCTGGCCCACGAGCTGGTCCACGTGCTCCAGCAGGCAGCCGGCGGCGAGGCGGTGGTGCGGCGGCAGACACCCGAGCGGGATGCACCGCCACTGCCGGTGCCGCTTCCGATGCCGCGCCCGAGCGTGGTGGGCGGCACCTGCGGGCCGGACGTGACGGCCGAGACCGCGAGGGTGTGGCGGCAGATCCGGAATGATTTCCGGGGCTGGCCGGTCCGCGACCAGCAGCGTGCATGCCGGTATCTCATCCAGCCGCTGGTGCGCGGCGGCTCGGGAGCCGGGACCGGCTACGGGCTCAACGCCGATGCCTTCGACACGATCGGGCTCTACCAGGGCTCGGTACGCTATCTCCGCCAGCCTCCCTACCATCCTCCCTGCGGCACGCCCGGTTCCTCGGCGCCCGCTCCGGCACCGGGTACGGACTGCGATGCCGACCCCGGCGCGCCCGGCTGCGATTTCGACCCCGGCCACGAGTCGCGCGCCACCTGCTCCAACACCGTGAAGGTCGGCTCCGAGTGCTGGCTGTCCGGTACGGTCAACTACGGCACCTATGGGATCATGATGCGGCTCTGCTTCGACGCCATGCCGTCGCCGTTCGATCTCGCGTTCTCGCCGTCGGCGACGCGCTTCTTCGTTCAAGGCTACAAGGTCCTGAAGGGTGACGACCCGGAGCCGCCCTGGGCCTGGGCGCGGGCCGCCTGGTGGCGCGGCGCCACGGCAACGGCCACGGGCTCCAACCGTCCCGGCTGTGCTCCGACCTGCGCCGTGCCGTTCGCCGGGCCGGGCTTCGACTATGTCTGGGAACCGGTGAAGCCACGATGAGCACCTTTCCCGGCTCGCCCCGCATCCTCAAGGGTGCCGTCGTCGCCTACACCCTGCCGGCGCTGCTGCCGAAGGTGATCGTCTTCCAGTACAACCCCGAGCAGGTGACGCGCTCGCTGAGCCCGCGCACCGCCGAGGCCGGGGCCGGCGGCGGCAGGGGCGAGGCCAACCGCACCGACGGGCCGCCCGACGAGACCATCACGCTCTCGGTCGAGATCGACGCCGCCGATCAGCTCGAGCTGCCCGACGACAACGCCACCACGGTCGAGGTCGGCCTGCACCCGGTGCTGGCGGCGCTGGAGGGGTTGCTCTACCCGCCCTTCCCGGTGGTGGTCGCCAACCAGGTGCTGGCCAATCTCGGCGGCAGCTTCATCCAGGGCGAGCCGGTGCCGCTGACGCTGCTGGTCTGGGGGCCGGCGCGGGTGCTGCCGGTGCGGGTGCAGAGCCTGTCGATCACCGAGCAGGCCTTCGACACCCGCCTCAATCCGATCAACGCCAAGGCCGATCTCGGCCTCAAGGTGCTGACCTACCGCGACCTGCAGCTCACCGATCCGGCCTACTGGGTCTACATGGCCTCCTTCACCCAGAAGGAGGTGATGGCGGCCATCAACCTCGGCCAGGGCACCGGCGCCCTCGGCCGCGCCCTGCCCTTCTGAGCGGAATGGAGTCGAGGCGATGTTCTTCCGCGGCAGCCGCTACGAGCCGGTCGAGACCGCGACGCTGACGACGGCCGGCGGCCGCGAGGTCCGCTACAAGCGCCTGCGCTTCGTCGTCCACGATCCGGCGCCCATCGCCTACGTGGTGCAGGAGGGTGACCGCATCGACCATGTGGCCTGGAACGTCTACCGCGACCCCGAGATGTGGTGGCGGATCGCCGACGCCAACGCCGACCTCGCTGCCGACGACCTCACCGCCATGCCCGGCCGGGTGCTGCGCGTGGCGCTGCCGGCGCGGTGAGACCAGCCGGTGCAGATCATCCCCTCCTTCTTCATCGTCCAGGTGCTCAAGGCGCCGCTGCCGCTGCCCTATGTCGAGGCGCTGGAGAGCATCGAGGTCGAATGCTCGACCGACCGGGCCTCGATCCTGCGGCTGCGCTTTTCCCTGTCGCGCAACTGGCTGGGCGACTGGGATCTGCTGATGGTCGACCTGTTCCGGCCGATGCTGCCGGTATCGGTGCGACTGGCCTTCGGCAGCTTCGTGCCCGAGACCCTGGTCAACGGCTATGTGCGCGACATCAGGCTGCTCAACGGCGACCGTCCCGGCCAGGCGCGGCTCGAGGTGGTAGCACTCGACGCCACGGCGACCTTGATGAACCACATCGAGCAGCCGATGCCCTATCCGAACCAGCCCGACAACGTCGTGGCGACGCAGATGTTCGCCCGCTACGGCATCGTCGCCACCCCGGCCACCGTCTGGCCGGTGCCGCCGACGCGCAGCATGCTGGACGTCCAGACCACCGTCCGCTCGCCGGACATCCGCTACCTCAAGCGCGCCGCCCGCCTGCACGGCCACGAGCTCTATTTGCAGCCCGAGCCGTTCTCGGGCATCGACGTCGCCCACTTCCACCCGCCGTTCACCGCCTTTCCGACCCAGGGCGTGCTGTCGGCCGATTTCGGCCAGGCCACCAACCTGTCGGGGTTCAACGTCAGCTACGACGCGCTGCGGCCAACCATGGCCCTGGGCGTGGCGGTCGACCCGCGCACCAAGGCGCCGATCCCGGCCGTGGCCCCCATCGCCACCGAGCCGCCGATGGGTGCGGAGCCGGCGCTGCTGCGGCCGCTCGTCCCCGGCGTCACGCGCCCCGTCATGCGCGACGCCGCCAACCCCGCCGAGGCCATCGCCCAGGCGCGCAGCCTCGCCAACCGCACCAGCCGGGCGCTCAAGGGCAGCGGCACGGTCGACGGGCTGAAATACGGCCGCATCCTCCGCGCCGGCCTGCCGGTGGCGATCCGCGGCGCAGGCCGCCAGCACAGCGGCAACTACTATGTGACGAAAGTCACCCACACCATCCGCCGCGGCGGCTACAGCCAGGGCTTCGAGGCCTGGCGCAACGCCGTGGGCCTCACCGGCGCCGAGCTGTTCGTCGACCCCATGGCGGTGGCGAGCTGAGGAGAAGCGGGCGATGCTGGAGCTCGACGATCTCGACCAGCAGGCCGACGCCCAGGACCGCTATTTCGGCAAGTATCGCGGCATCGTCTTCAACAACCAGGATCCGCTGCGCCTCGGCCGCATCCAGGCGATGATCCCGGAGGTGCTGGGCGAGATCCCCTCGGGCTGGGCAAGCCCCTGCACACCCTATGCCGGCACGCTGGCCGGATTCTACACCATCCCCTTGCCAGGCTCGGGCGTGTGGATCGAGTTCGAGGCCGGCGACGTGTCGCGGCCGATCTGGGTCGGCGGCTGGTGGGCCGCGGGCGAGCTGCCGCCCAAGGCCGCCGGCGCTCCATCCATGACCACCGACAAGGTGCTGCGCAGCGACACCGGCTTTTCGATCGTGCTCGACGACGCCACCGGCAGCGTCACCATCAGCGACATCGCCGGCACCAACCAGGTGGAGGTCAGCCTCGCTACCGGCACGGTGAAGCTCAAGGGCTTGGTCCGCGTGGTCAGCGCCGCCCCCCTGGTCCAGCACGGCAGCGACACCGCCGCCCATCCGGCCGTCCTGGGCGACCAGCTCATGGCCTACCTGACCACGCTGGTATCGATGCTGAACCTCCACGTCCATCCGGGCGAGCTGGCGCTGGGCGTGCTGCCGGTGACCCCGGCGCCGCCGCAGCCCACCCTGCCGCCGCCGCCGGCCTCGATCCTCTCCACCAAGGTGCTGCTGGAGTAGCGGACGATGGCGCTCAAGGCCGGCACGCAGTCCGATTTCGGCAACAGCCTCGCCAAGCTGATCGAGGATCGGCTGAACGACCTGCTGATCGCCGACGGCCTGCCCGGCCTGCCGGAGGGGCCTGTCGAGCAGGTGCGCGGCCGCCGCCATCTGTTCCTCGCCATCGCCCAGGCGGTCGTCGAGCACCTCCACGCCCATCCCGAGGCCTTCGTCACCGCCGACACGCCGGTCGTGCGCACGCTGCTGCGCATCGAGAAGACGCCATGACCGGCGTCTGGCTCGACCATCCGTTCCACCTCGACGGCACCGGCCGCAGCGCCGTCACCGGCGAGGACGGCCGGATCCGCGACATGATCGAGCAGATCCTGTTCACCAGCCCCGGCGAGCGGGTGATGCGGCCCGACTTCGGTTGCGGCCTGAAGCAGCTCGTCTTCATGCCGGCATCGGATGCGCTGGCCGCCTCCACCCAGCAGCTCGTCCAGGGCTCGCTGATGCGCTGGCTGGACGGCATCGTCGCGGTCGAGAAGGTTGTCTGCAGCGTCGGCGACGGCTCGATCGAGGTCACGGTGGTCTGGCGCAAGCTCGACACCGGCGCACGGCAGGAGGACCGCTTCGTGCGCGGCCTCGCCACATGAGCCTCGACGCAGACCTGCTCTGCCGCGACGACCAGCGCAAGGCGCTGCTGCTCGAGCATCCCGAGCTCAACGGCATCGACTATGTCGAGTACGACGAGTTTCCGGCCCAGCCGAAGCCGCTGCGCTACCGCCTCGCCATCACCTTCCTGAAGCCGCCGCCCGCCGCGCTCGACGGCTCGGCGGTGACGATCGCCGGCGGGGTGCGCAACACCGGCATCCGGGCGCTGCCCGGCCTGCTGCAGCCGGCGCCGTCGCCACCCGAGCCGCCGAACACGCTGTTCGTGCAGCTCGACGGCTCGGGCGATTTCTCCACCTACGTCGTGACCGTCCGGCACGCCGACCTCGACGGCCCGCTCGACCATGCGCCGTTCTCGTTCAAGGCCGGCTGCCCGAGCGAGCTGGACTGCCGTGAGGCCCGGCCCTGCGAGCCCGAGCCACTCGACGAGCCCCGCCTCGACTACCTCGCCAAGGACTATGCCAGCTTCCGCCGGCTGCTGCTGGACTTGGCGCAGACGCGCAATCCACGCTGGCAGGAGCAGCTGCCCGCCGAGCTGGGCACCGCGCTCGTCGAGCTGCTGGCCTACAAGGGCGACCTGCTGAGCTGGTCGCAGGACGCGGTCGCCACCGAGGCCTTCCTCGAGACCTGCCGGCTGCGCGTCTCGGCCAAGCGGCACGCGCGACTCGTCGACTACCGCATGCATGACGGCCGCAACGCCTTCGCCTTCGCCGTGCTGCAGGCGGCGTCGACCTCGCCCTCGGACGGCGTGGTGCCGATCGGCACGCGCTTCCTCACCCGGCTGCAGCAGCCGCTGCGCGGCCAAGCCGCCCCGCCCGGTCCCGCCATCACCCAGCTCGACGAGACCGCCTACGACCAGGACCCTGCCTTGCGCGACGTGCTGGTCTTCGAGGCGACGGCGCGCACCCGCATCCTGGCCTCGCTGAACCGCCTGTTCGTCCACGAGCTGGGCGACGCCGAATGCTGCCTGCCCAAGGGAGCGCGGCGGGCCTTCCTGTTCGGCGTGGATGCCGCGCTCGATGCCTACCCGCCTGAGCTGAAGGCCGGCGACTGGCTGCTGATCGAGGAGGTCAAGGGCGTGCGCAGCGGCTCGCCTCTCGATCTGGATCCGGACCGGCGGCAGTTCGTGCGCCTGGTCGAGGTGCGCAAGACCGAGCTGACGAGCCCGCTGCCCACACCGCCTGCGCTCACCGACAAGGCGTTCAAGGCCACGGTCGCCGGGACGCTCGAGGAGCCGATCCTGCTGCCGGTCCAGGCCGGCGACGAGGCGGAGCCGCGGCTGCCGCTGGTCGAAGTGGTCTGGCGCGAGGCCGACGCGCTGACGGCCCCGTTCTGCCTGTCCTCGACCACCCCGCGCGGCGATGCGATCCGCCACGTCAGCCTCGTGCGCGGCAATGTCGTGCCGCTCGACCACGGCCGCACCGTGCGCCTGTCCCTGGGCGACATCCCCGAGGAGCTGCCGGGCTTCGCCCGCGCCGCCAGCCTGCGCCTGCCCATCGGGCCGCTCACCGTGGCGGCACCGGCCGAGCCCGGCCTGCGCGACGACCAGGACCGGCCGCTCGCCGGTCGCCACGCCCTCGACACCGACGTCCGCGCCTGCCTGCCGGCGATCCGCCTGCGCATGACCTTGCCGGGCGCCTCGCCCACCTGGTGGCAGGCGGTGCCCGACCTCCTGGACAGCGGCCCATTCGAGGAGCACTTCGTCGCAGAGATCGATGATGCCGGCACAGTGACGCTGCGCTTCGGCGACGGCGTCCACGGCCGCAGCGCCCAGGGCGGCGCCGCCGTCGAGGCCCGCGTCCGCATCGGCAATGGTGCCGCCGGCAATGCCGGCCGCGACGCCGTGGCCCATGCCGTGTTCACCGACGCCGCCAGCCTTGAGGATCCGGCCGATCCCCTGCACACCGCCGGCCAGTTCCCCGAGCTGGTGCGGATCCGCCAGCCCCTGGCGGCGCGCCGCGGCCAGGATGCGGAATCGATTGCCCAGGTGCGCGAGCTGGCCGGTGCCGCCATGCGCGCTGTGCAGTTCCGCGCCGTCACCGAAGCCGACTGGGAGGAGCGCGCCCGGGCCTTGCCGGCCGTCGCCGACGCCAAGGCCAGCTTCCGCTGGACGGGAAGCTGGCACACCGTCTTCGTCGCCCTGCATCCCGTCGATCCGGATCGTCTCGTCACCCTGCCGGGCGGCCGGGTCGAGCTCGAGCCGCGCTTCGCCGCAACGGCGCTGGCAGCGCTCACCCGCGTGCGTCTCGCCGGCTACGACCTGGCGCTCGACACCGCTATCTACGTGCCGCTGCGCTTGGCGATCCGGCTCTGCATCGCCCCGGGCCATTTCCGCGGCCAGGTGCTGGCGGCGGCGCGCGACGTCCTGTCCAACCGCCGCTTGGCCGACGGCCGCATCGGCTTCTTCCATGTCTCGCGACTGCGTTTCAGCGCCGGCGTCTGGCTCAGCCGGATCGTCGCCGCCGTCCAGGCGGTGCAGGGCGTCTCGTCGCTCGAGATCCTGGCGTTCCACCGCTACTGGCTGCTGCCCAACGGCGAGTTGGAGACGGGCTTCCTGCCGCTCGGGCCGTTCGAGATCGCCCGGCTCGACAACGATCCGAGCCTGCCGGAGAACGGCGTGCTCGACCTCGAAGCCGTGGGAGGGCTCTGAGCCATGGCCGGGCTCGACGCCTGCGGCTGCTGCAGCCTCCCGATCCCACCCGTACCGCGGCCGATCGCCAACCGGCCGGGCCTGTCGGCCGTGGCCTGTCGGGTGGGAACCTTCGCCAGCTTCCGGGCGGCGATGCTGGCCGAGCTGACGCGGGCCCTTCCCGAGCTGACCACCCGCGACGGCGACGATCACGCCGTGACGCTGCTGGAGCTGTGGGCCGCCGTCGGCGACGTGCTCGGCTTCTACCAGGAGCGCATCGCCAACGAGGCCCTGCTGCGCACCGCTCTGCACCGCGATTCGGTGCGGATGCTTGCGGCACTCCTGGCCTACCAGCCCCGGCCCGGCCTGTCGGCCGAGGCCGACCTCGCCCTGTTGCTGGACGAGGCTGCGGCCGTACGCATCGAGCCCGGCGTGCGAGTGATGAGCCTGCCCGGCGCCGGCGAGCAGCCGCAGACCTTCGAGACGCTGGAGGCCTGCGACGCCCTCGCCGCCGTCAACCGGCTGCGTGCCCGTCCGTCGCCGCAACCCGACACGCCCCTCGCCCCCGGCCGCTCCAGCGCCTTCCTGCTCGACGGCGGCCCGGCCATCGCCGCCGGCGACCGGATCGCCCTGTGGACCGGCGCGGTGCTGGAGGAGAAGCACATCGTCTCGGTGACGCCCGAGGATGGCGCCCGCAGGCTCGACTGGGCGCCGGCGCTGGCGCAGGACCTCGCCGGCGGCCAGGTGCATCGCATCCGTCGGACCCTGCGCTTCTTCGGCTGGAACCTGCCGGACAGCTACCCGTCCTACGATCCCGGCAAGGTCGACGCCGCCGGCAAATGGAATCCGGCGCCGCGCTGGCGGACCGAATCGACGTCGTCCCTGCTGGGCCTACCGGAATCGCCCGCGGGCTCGCCCTTCTGGCCGCTCGACGGCAAGGTCGACGGCTTGGCGCCGGGCTCGATGCTGCTCATCGTCGCCGCCGGCGCCGTGCGCCCGGCAACCGTCACATCCGTCGCCGAGGCGGCCCTGGAACGCGGGCCGCTCAAGGACACCGTGACCGTGCTGACCCTGGCCGGCCTCACCGGCGTCACCGTCGCCGACCGCCGGGCGGCGCGGATCTATGAGGTGGACCCCGGGTCGCTGCCGCTTCGCGGCTGGACCTGCGCGCCGCAGATCGCCGGCGGCCGCATCACGCTCCACCCCAACCCGAAGGTGGTGCTGGAGAAGGACCGGCGGCTGCTGATCGACGACGGCCACGGCCGGGTGCATGCCGCCAAGCTCATCGGCTCCGTGCCCTTGTCGAACGACCACGTCGCCATCGACTTCACCCCTGCCCTGCCCGCCGCCATCGATGCCGGCGATGCGGTGTTCTTCGGCAACGTCGCCCGCGCCGGCCATGGCGAGACCCAGGCCGAGGAGATGCTGG
>DAOLFG010000130.1:0-7163 GCA_035326425.1 Geminicoccus sp.
GGACGACGGGCGGCTACTGTATCTGCCATGGGAACTCCTGACGCGGCACTAGGGCTAGTGGTGAAGGGGTTATATAGCTCCCCGTCATGCGCTCACAAGCGCGCTCGCGCCGGCCGTCTCGCCGGCATCAGGGCCAGCGACAGCGCCACCAGCACCAGCGCCAGCGCCGCGATCTCGCCCGGGCCCACGGGCTCGCCCAGCAGCCAAGCCGAGGTCATCACGCCGAAGACCGGTATCGCCAGCGTGCTGACCGCGGCCACGCTGGCCGGCAGCAGCGTCACGATCTTGTTGTAGGCGGTGAAGCAGAAGATCAGCGCCACCGTCGCCGCGTAGACCGCCGCGATCCCGCCGCGCCAGGTGAGCCGCGAGAGATCCGGGCTCGGCTCCAGCCACAGCCAAGCGATGACGATCGGCAGCCCGCCGATGACCAGTTGCCAGCCCGAGAGGGCTATGATGCCGATGCCCCAGCGATAGCTCTTGATGCCGACGGTGGCCAGCGCCCAGCACAGCGCCGCCGCCAGCATGTAGAGCATGCCGAGCGGCGTCTCGCCCAGGGCGCCGAGATCCTTGCCGAACAGCGCCAGCATGCCGGCCATGCCGAGGCCCAGCGCCAGGATCTTGCGGCCGTCGATCCGCTCCTTCAGCCACATCGCCGAGAGCAGCGTCGCCCAGATCGGCATGGTGTAGGCGATGATGGCGCCGTGGCCGCCGCCGATGTGCTGCAGTGCCAGCGCCGACAGCATCTGCCAGCCGGTGACGTTGACCAGCGACAGCAGCAGGATCGGCCGCCAGGCGGCCCGGCGCGGCCACATCGGCTCCTTGCCGAGCGCCGCGATGGCCAGCAGCCCGAAACCCGCCACCACGACGCAGAACACGCGGAAGGTCAGCGGCGACAGCTCGACCACGGCGGCGCGCATGGCCGGCCAGTTCAGGCCCCACAGCAGGGTGACGGCACCGATGAGCAGCAGCGTGCCCACAGACGCGGAACCGCCGCCCTGAGGCGGCAGCTCGGTCGCCCTCGCGGGCGCGACGTCCGGGCGCGGCTCAGAAATCGCTGACCCTGCCACCCTTTTCCCAATCGCCATAGCGCGTCGGCTCCGGCCCCTTCGGGCCATTGATCTCGCCCTCCGGCTGCACCGGACCGACCGCCGCGGATGCCGCCGGAGGAGGGGCCGGCGGCGCGGTGTCCGCCGTCGCTGCCGGCGGCGTACCGTCCGCCGGTAGGGCCCCGTCCCCGGCGCCGTCGCCCGCCGGGCTCACTCGGCCTGGACCTGCGTCCTCGCCACCTGCTCCATGTCGTGGAGCTGGCGCCCGAGCTGGTGGTCGCTGAGGTTGTGGCCGGCCTTGGCGAGGTCGGCCTTGACCTTGGTCAGCATGTCCTCGTCGCCGGGGGATTCGAAGTCGGCCATCACCACGTCCTTGGCATAGGCCGAGGCCGCCTCGCCCGACAGGCCCAGATGGGTCTCGGCGACCCACTGGCCGAACAGCCGGTTGCGGCGGTTGCGGATTTTGAAGCGCAGCTCCTCGCTGTGCTTGAACTTGTGCTCCTCGCCTTTCTGGCGCTCGTCGAACGTGGTCATCCTGCCTCCGGGACGGCGCGGGTGGGCGGCGCGCCTCTCCAGCCGTATATAGTTGCGGCGGCGGCACCCCGCCAGCCGAAGGCCGGAGGCATGCGATGTGCACGGTGGTGTTGGCGCGACGCCCGCAGAGCCCATGGCCGCTGCTGCTGGCCGCCAACCGCGACGAGATGGCACATCGGCCGGCCCTGCCGCCCGGCCGCCACTGGGACGATCGCCCGGACGTGGCGGGCGGCCTCGACGTCGAGGCCGGCGGCTCGTGGCTGGCGCTCAACGACAGCGGCGTGGTGGCGGCCGTGCTCAACCGCCGCGGCACGCTGGGAGCCGAGCCCGGCCGGCGCTCACGCGGCGAGCTGGTGCTGGAGGCCCTCGAGCACGCCGACGCCGAGATCGCCGCCGAGATGCTGCAGGGCCTCGACCCGGCCGCCTGGCGACCCTTCAACCTGGTCGTCGCCGATGCCTCGACCGCCTGGTGGCTGCGCCATGGCGGCGACGGCCGGATCCGCGTCGCCGCCGTCCCGGAAGGCGTGTCGATGCTCGACGCCGGCGAGCTGAACGATCCGCATTCGCCGCGCATCGCCCGCTACCTGCAGCCCTTCCGCGCCACCGTGCCCGATCTCGGGCCCGAGGCCGCGGCCGAAGACTGGACCGACATCGCCCACTGGTCGCTCTGGCCGGGCCTGCTCGCCGACCGCGGCACGGCGCTGGCCGATCCGCGCGACGCCATGTGCGTGGTCACCGGCGGCCCCTACGGCACCCGCAGCTCGAGCCTGATCGCCCTGCCGCGCTTCGCCGGCGAGCGGGCGGTGTGGCTGCATGCCGAGGGCCGGCCCGGCGAGGCGCCCTTCGAGCCGGTCGACCTTTAGCCCGGCAAGGGCCACTTCGCCGCCTTGCCCGAACGATTTCAAACCCTTAAGTGCCGCTGGTGGGCCTGCGCTCGATCATGGGGGTGGCCGGAGCGAGGAGAGCGGGCCGATGGCCGTGGCCGAGGAGAAGCGCGACTGGCACGCCATGGCCGCGGACGAGGTGCTGGCGGCGCTGGACAGCCGCAGCACCGGCCTCGATCGCGAGGAGGCGCAAAGGCGCCTCGAGCGCCACGGCCCCAACCGGCTGCCGGAGGCCAGGCCCAAGAGCCCGATCCTCCGCTTCCTCGCCCAGTTCAACAATGCGCTGATCTACTTCCTGCTGTCGGCGTCGGTGGCCGCGGCCGTGCTCGGCCACGTCGTCGACGCCTCGGTCATCGTGGCGGTGGTGACCATCAACGCCATCGTCGGCTTCGTGCAGGAGGGCAAGGCCGAGCAGGCGCTGAACGCCATCCGCGGCATGATCTCGCCCAGGGCCAACGTGCTGCGCGCCGGCCAGCGGCAGAGCGTCGACGTCGCCGATCTGGTGCCCGGCGACGTCGTGCTGCTCGAGGCCGGCGACCGCGTGCCGGCCGACCTGCGGCTGCTGCGCGCCCGCGGCCTGCTGATCGACGAGGCGGCACTCACCGGCGAATCGGTGGCGGCCGAGAAGGCCGAGGCGCCGGTCGAGGCCACGGCACCCCTGGGCGACCGGCTGTCGATGGCCTTCTCCGGCACGCTGGTGGCGGCCGGCCAGGCCACCGGCCTCGTCGTCGCCACCGGCTCCGGCACCGAGATCGGCCATATCAGCCGGCTGATCGGCGAGGTCGAGACCCTGACCACGCCGCTGCTGCGCCAGATCAACAGCTTCGCCACCTGGTTCACCTGGCTGTCGATCGCCGGTGCGGTGCTGCTGTTCGCCTTCGCCGTGCTGGCGCGCGGCTTCGCCTGGCCGGACGCGCTGATCGCCGTGGTGGCGCTGGCGGTGGGCGTCGTGCCCGAGGGCCTGCCGGCCGTCATCACCATCACGCTCGCCATCGGCGTGCAGCGCATGGCCCGGCGCAACGCCGTGGTCCGCCGGCTGCCGGCGGTCGAGACCCTGGGCGCCACCTCGGTGATCTGCTCGGACAAGACCGGCACGCTGACCCGCAACGAGATGACCGCCCGCCACATCGTCACCGCCGGCCACCGCATCGAGGCCGCGGGCTCGGGCTACGCGCCGACCGGGGCGCTCACCGTCGCCGGCGGCGACGAGGACGTCGATTCCGTGGCGGCGGCAGCACCGCTGCTGCGCTGCTGCGTGCTCTGCAACGACGCCCACCTGAAGCAGGCCGGCGAGAGCTGGCAGGTCGACGGCGATCCGATGGAAGGGGCGCTGGTCTCGCTCGGCATGAAGGCCGGGCTCGATCCGGCGCATGTCCGCGGCGAATGGCCGAGGCTCGACGAGATCCCGTTCGACGCCCAGCACCGCTTCATGGCCAGCCTGCACGCCGGTCCCGGCGGCCAGTTCCGCCTGTTCGTCAAGGGTGCCCCGGAGCGCCTGCTGGCGATGTGCAGGACCCAGCTCGGCGGCGACGGCGCCGAGCAGCCGCTCGACCGGGCTTTCTGGGCGCGGCGCATCGCCGAGCTCGCCGACGAGGGCGAGCGGGTGCTCGGCTTCGCCGGCCGCAAGCTCGATGCCGCACCGCCGCGGCTGGGCTTCGCCGACCTCGACGAGGGGCTGGTCTTCCTCGGCCTCGTCGGCTTCATCGACCCGCCGCGCGACGAGGCGGTGGCCGCCATCGCCGAGTGTCGCTCGGCCGGCATCGCCGTGAAGATGATCACCGGCGACCACGCCGCCACCGCCACCGCCATCGGCCGCCAGCTCGGCCTCGCCGAGCGGCCGGAATCCATCACCGGCGCCGAGCTCGACGGCATCGACGACACGGCCCTGCGCGACACCGCACTCCGGGTCTCGGTGTTCGCCCGCACCAGCCCCGAGCACAAGCTGCGCATCGTCCGGGCCCTGCAGGCCGACGGCGACGTCGTCGCCATGACCGGCGACGGTGTGAACGACGCGCCGTCGCTGAAGCAGGCCGATGTCGGCATCGCCATGGGCCGCAAGGGTACCGAGGCCGCCAAGGAGGCGGCCGAGATGGTGCTGCTCGACGACAACTTCGCCTCGATCGTCAACGCCGTGCACGAGGGCCGCACGGTCTACGACAACATCCGCAAGGTCATCGCCTGGACGCTGCCGACCAATGGCGGCGAGGTGCTGACGGTGATCGCCGCCATCCTCGTCGGCTTCACCCTGCCGATGACCGCCGCCCAGATCCTCTGGATCAACCTCATCCTCACCGTGACGCTGGGCCTGGTGCTGGCCTTCGAGCCCTCCGAGCCCGGCGTGATGCGCCGCCGGCCCCGCCCGGCCGCCGCACCGCTGCTCTCGCCCTTCCTCGTCTGGCGGGTGGTCTTCGTCTCGCTGCTGTTCGTCGTCGGCTCGCTCGCCATCTTCTTCTACGCGCTGGGCCGCGGCCTCGACGTCGACACCGCCCGCACCATGGTGGTCAACACCATCGTCGTGCTCGAGATCTTCTATCTGTTCAACGTCCGCTACCTGCACATGACCTCGATCACCTGGCGCGGCGCCCTCGGCACGCCGGCGGTGCTGCTGGCGGTCGGCGCCGTCGTCGTCGCCCAGCTCCTCTTCACCTACGCCCCCTTCATGCACGACCTCTTCGCCTCGCGGCCGGTCGCCCTGCTCGACGGCGTCGTCATCGTGGCGACCGGCGTGCTGCTGATGGCGATCCTCGAGGTGGAGAAGACCCTGCTGCGGCGGCTCGGGCTGTTCGAGCAGCCTTGAAGCGGCCACGAGCGCAAATCGCCTTCCGTCACCCCGCGACTTGATCGTGGGGCCCATCCAGCCGGGCCTGACGAACCAGGGAGCTGCGCGTCTTTCCCTCGAATTCGTCTCAACCACCGAATATTGACTTTCGCCCCACGGCAGCGCGATAGGCTGGACAATTCAACCCATGAGGTGATCCATGCCTCTCGATCCCACCCCCGCCCAGTCCGAGGCCTCGCGCCGCAACGCACGGCACTCCACCGGCCCGGTCACCGAGGCCGGCAAGGCCGCGGCTTCGCGCAACGCCGTCCGCCACGGCTTGCGCGGCGGCAGCATCGAGGTCTTCCCGGAGGAGCGGAGCTTCCTCGCCGACATGACGGCCAGCCTCGAGGCCCGCTGGCGCCCCGCGGACATCGTCGAGCGGGATCTCGTCCAGACCATCGCCCTGATCTCGCTCAAGCTGGTCCGTCTCGACGCCATCGAGATGCAGGTGCTGGCGACGTGCATCGAGGAGCCGGACGGCAAGCGTCTGCCGTCGCTGAGCACGCTGATCCGCTACCGCGCCCGGCTGACCAAGGAGCGCTGGGAGGCCGAGCACCGGCTGCGACTGGCGATCACGCAGCGCTGCACGAACGAAGCCGAGACGCGAAAGCAGGCCGTGGCCGACGGCCGGCGGGGCTTCGTCACCGACGAGGCCATGAGCCTGCTGGAGGAGTCCCGCGCCGCCGGTGCCGATCCACGCCAGCCGCTCCTCAACCGCGAGCAGCGCCGCCGCCTCGCCGCCGTGCAGCGCAAGGCGGCGTAGCGCTACGCTGATCGGCCATATTCGGAAGGCACGCCTTTGGCGATTGACTCGCCACGCGAATTTCCCAACGGTTGAGTTATGGATCGCTCAGGCAAGCCGCGAAAGCGCCGCATCGTCCTGCGTTTGGGCCTGCTTGCCCTGGCCCTGCTGCTCGGCTGGTGGCTGGCGGCGGCCCCTGTACAGCGCGCCTGGGCTCGGCTGTGGCCGACGGCGCAGGACCACTGCCGGATCGGCAGCGTCACGCCCGAGCGCTACGCCGAGATCGTGGCGGAAGTGACCAAGCTGCCGCCGATCCCGTGGGAGCGGGCTGTCGTGGAGAGATCTGGACCCAATCCCGTCCTGGCTGAATACTTCCGTCAGATTTTGACCCCAATCGAGAACCTCGACATCCAGATCGCGACAATACATGCCATCCTGCGCCATGCGGGGGCAGAGTATACTTGGGTATCTGGTTCACCGAACGCACCGCTGCCAGATGTCGCCCAAGGGCTGCAGCACCTCACCTACAATTACAACATCGACATCTGGCACATAGGACTGTGGCGGCCGGTGCTGAGGTCGGGCAGGATTGTCGTGACCTTTTCAGCGGAGGACGAAAGTCAAGGACGCGTACTCGACTTTGATGGGGCCGCGCTTCTGATTCCGGCGCTCAAGCGACTCAGCTTCTACGACCCGCCATCTTCGACCTGCACGCCGAACCCGGACGATGCCCTGACCGAGATGAAGGCCCGAGAGGCAAGTCGAACCTGAAGTATATTCGACAGAAAGGAATAACACACAATGCCTCGTATCACTCTTGAAGACAAGCCGGCGCTCGTCTCACTCACCGGGGCTGGGCACCTCTACCTCGTTCTACGCAACGACATCCAATCGAACAATGAAGGCCTCGTCATCCGCGGGGGGCAAGACGGCGCTGTTTCCGGTCCGCTCGGAATTCAGGCCGACATGGAGTTGGGGCAGAGCGAAGACGCCTATGGCGTTTCCGACACCGAATCCACCCGCCACGCCCGCGACATTACCGCCGAGGTCGGCCCCGGCGACTGGTCGGCGATGGTCGCCCATGCGCAAGGCATCGACGGCGTCTACGACTACGAGCTGCCGCTCGCCTCGGGCGA
>DAOLFG010000053.1:0-1124 GCA_035326425.1 Geminicoccus sp.
TGGGGCAATGACGGCGAAGACACGCTCAACGGCGGCAGCGGCAACGACAAGCTCTATGGCGGCAAGCAGGCCGACACCCTGATCGGCGACACCGGCAACGATTCGCTGAGCGGCGACGAAGGCGCCGACACCATCTATGGCGGCGTCGGCAACGACTGGGCCAGCGGCGGCAAGGGCGCCGACGACATCACGGGTGCCGCCGGCAACGACACTCTCTACGGCGACGACGGCGCCGACGAGATCTATGGCGGCGCCAACAACGACACGCTGTTCGGCGGCAAGGGCGCCGACTGGATCGAGGGTGGCAGCGGCGACGACAAGATCTACGGCAATGCCGGCCACGACGACATGTACGGCAATGGCGGCGACGACACCTTCTACTTCGCCAGCGGCGACTCGCCCGCCAACGAACCGGATCACATCTGGGACTTCAGGGACGGCGAGGACAAGATCAACATCGGCAAGGTGAGCTGGGACGGCCGGTCCGGCTCGGGCGATCCGCTCGACGATGCCGGTGTCACCGTCTCGGACGACGGCAGCGACACCACGGTCACCTTCACCGCCACCGGCAATGTCGGCGGCGTGCCGGTGGCGGTGGTGACGGCCTCGTTCATTCTGGTGGGCTTCGACTCGAGCAAGCTCGACGCCAGCGACTTCAGCTTCTGATCCCCGGGCCGCGAGGCCGGGTTTCGACGAGCGACGCGACCGGCGGGGGCGACCCCGCCGGTTTCGTTTGCAAGATAGTCTTCGGCTTTCGGGCGGATCGAATTCTTGCCAGTGACTTGGCGACGCCCTAACGCTGCCGCGCCTACCAACACGAGACCCGCGGCACGGCGGGTGGAGGAAACGTCACATGGCTCTCGTCAAGCTGACGCCGAACGACGACACCACCTTCAACGACACGCAGGACGTCAACAACACCGTCGACGCCCTGGCCGGCCATGACTGGCTGCGGCTGCAGGGCGGCAACGACACCGCCTGGGGCAACACCGGCGACGACACCCTCAACGGCGGCAGCGGCAACGACAAGCTCTTCGGCGGCAAGGGCTTCGACACCCTGATCGGCGGTACCGGCAACGATTCGCTGAGCGGCGACGAGCAGGGCGACATCCTGGACGGCGGCG
>DAOLFG010000053.1:1224-37738 GCA_035326425.1 Geminicoccus sp.
GATCGTGACTTCCCAGATCGTTCTGCTCGACTTCGACAGCAGCAAGCTCGACGCCAGCGACTTCAGCTTCTGATCGCTGGACGGACCGGGCCGCCCGCGCGGGCGGCCCGGTCGGGATCGCTACTCGGCTACCGTCACCGTCCTGCCGGTCCTGATGCTCTCATAGGCGGCATTCGCCAGCAGCAGGGCGCGGCGGCCGTCCTCGAAGCCCGGCGAGCAGGGGGCACCCTGCGCCACCGCGCCGATGAAGGCGTCGAGCTCGCGGACATAGGCCTCGCGGTAGCGCTCGATGAAGAAGTAGAGCAGCGGATCCTTGGCCTCGGTGGTCGTCGCGCTCCAGCGCTGCACGGTCGTGGCGCGGCGGTTGTGGGCCTGCAGCATCCCCTGCTCGCCCACCACCTCGATGCGCTGGTCGTAGCCATAGGTGGCCTTGCGGTAGTTGGTGATCACCGCCTGCCGGCCGGAAGCGGTGCGCATGATGATGACGGCGGTGTCGTGGTCGTTCAGATTCCTGACGGTCTGGTCGATCAGGGCACTGGCCATGGCCGACACTTCGGTCGGCTCCTCGCCCAGCAGGTGGCGGGCGAGGTCGAAGTCGTGGATGGTCATGTCGCGCAGCAGGCCGCCCGCCACCTTCATGTAGCCCACGGGCGGGATCTCGGGGTCGCGCGAGGTGACGATCACCTGGCGGATGTCGCCGATCTCGCCCGCGTCCATCGCCTTCTTGACCTCGGCGAAGGACGGGTCGAAGCGGCGGTTGAAGCCGATCATGATCGGCACGTTGGTACCGGCGATCTCGCGCCTGCAGGCCTCGACCTTGGCGATGTCGAGGTCGATCGGCTTCTCGCACAGGATGGCCTTGCCGGCCTTGGCCGACCGCGTCAGCAGCTCGACATGGGTGTCGGTGGAGGACGCGATCAGCACCGCCTCGACGTCCGGCCCCAGGGCCTCGTCGATCGAGCGGGCGTGGCGGGCGCCGTGAGCGGCGGCGACCGTGGCCGCCGCATCGCCATTGACGTCATAGGCCGCGACGAGCCTGGCCTTCGGGTGGGCGGCGATGTTGTCGCCATGCATCTTGCCGATGCGGCCGCAACCGAGCAGCGCGAACTTCAGCATGTTCCAGGCCCCTCCCCGCCCCGTGCTCGGTCTGGCCGGGCCGAGCATGAGATTCTTGTAACTGTCTCCAGGCCCCGCCTGGAGACAGCGCGGCAGAGAGAACCGCAAGCGCCCGGGGCTGTCAAAGGGCTGCTCAGCCGGGACGGCCGTCCGGGCGCGGGCGCAGCAGCATCGGGCCGTAGATCGCCAGGAACAGGACGAAGCCCATGAGCCAGGCCAAGCCCGCGGCGGTCACCATCGGCAGGTAGACCGCCGGGAAGGCATGCGCTGCCACGCGCGCCAGCGCGCCGAGGCTGACCAGGAGATAGGCCACCATCGTCGCCCGGTCGGCGGTCAGCTCGCGGCCGGTGTGGCCGAGCGTGGCACGGGTCATCACCGCCAGGATCATGGTGGCGAAGCAGCCGGCGGTCAGCGCGTGCAGGTGCTGGCCGTAGGTGCCGCGGAGCGCGTCGGCGCCCAGCAGCACCAAGCCGAGCGCCAGCCAAGCATAGCCCAGGTGCAGCACCCACAACAGCGGCTCGCCGCGCGTCGCCAGGGGCTGCCAGCGGGCGAGACGGACGCCGTGGCCGAGGCCGGCCAGCACCAGCAGGATACCGGTGATCGCCTGCTCCGGCACGGCGACCCAGGCGACGATGGCGACGAGGCCCGCCACTAGCACGGCCTTGTCGAACGCGCCGAAGGTCGCGGGTAGCCGGGTCCCGCCTTCGCGGCGCAGCGCGTTGGTGGTGAAGCTGGGGACGATGCGGCCGCCGATCAGTCCCACCAGCATGGCGAGCGTGCCGATGCCGAGGCGCTGGCCGAGGCCGGTGGTGTCGGCGAGGCCCAGGGGCTCCAGGTGCGTCAGCAGGTTGGCCGTCAGCAGCACGGCGGCACCGGCGCAGACCGGCAGGTTGCGCCAGTTCCTGCCAGTCGCGACCTCGCGCAGGACCACGGTCAGCAGGGCCGCCGGGAAGGCGAGGTCGAGGACGGCACCCGACACGGCGCCGGTCCAGGCCGAGGTCAGGGTGGCGATACGCCCGACGAGCCACAGCCCCGCCAGCGCGGCCAGCGGCCAGCCCGAGAGCGGCAGCCGGCCGGTCCAGTTGGGGATGGCGGTCAGCATGAAGCCGCCGACCGCCGCCATGGCGAAGCCGAACAGCATCTCGTGGGCGTGCCAAGCCATGGGCGCCATGGCGCTGGGCAGCGGCAAGCCGTGGGCGAGGCTCGCCAGCCACAGCAGCAGTGCTGCGCATGCCCAGGAGGAGGCGGCGAGGAAGAAGGGACGGAAGCCGTAGCCGAACAGGGCGGGTCCGGCCCAGGGCACGAGGCGGGGAACACCGCCGGCCATCGCGGTCACGGCTCCACCTGCGAAGCGGGGCTGGTCTCGGCTCGGGCTGGCATGGCGCTCTCCTCGTCGGGCGGAACGCCCCTACGATGCCATGCGCCCGAGCGGCCGTTCCTTGCGCCGGCGCAAGGTCAGGGCGAGGCATCCTCGGCAAGGGCGGCGAGCCCGTCGGGCCGCCGGACGGTGACGCGGCCGCGGCCGGCCTCGACGAGGCCCTGGGCCTCCCAGGCGCTGAGCGTGCGGCTGGCGGTGAACAGCGTGGTGCCGGCCAGCTCGGCCAGCTCCTGCCGCGTCAGCCGCAGCGAGCGGCCTTCCTTGTCGACCAGCCGCAGCAGGGCATGGGCCAGCCGGCGCTCGACGCGCTCGGTCGCCAGCTCGCGCAGCCGCGTCTGCGTCTCCTGCAGCGAGTGGCCGACGGTACCCAGCAGGTTGCGGGCGATGGCCGGGTGGCGCTCGACCAGCCGGCCCAGCGCCGCACCGGACCAGCCGATGACCGAGGTCTCTTCCTGGGCGGTGGCGGTGCCCGGATAGTTGCCGCCACCCCAGGCGGCGACGCAACCCATCATCTCGCCCGGCCCCAGCAGGCGGACCACGACCTGCTGGCCGTCGGACGTCACCTGGGTGACCTTGACCCGGCCCTCCAGCAGCACGAACAGCTCCTCCGCCGGCTCGCCCTGGCGGAACACCGTGTCGCCCGGCGACAGGTGCCGGCGATGGCCCGCACCGGCGGCATCGTCGACCGCGACCTCGTCGAGGCCGGCAAACGGCCGGGCACTGGCGAGCCGTTCACGTTCACTGCGTTCCGGCATGCCTTGCTCCCTGCTCGGCGACGAGCCGCGGCCCCGCCGCCTGCGTCGAACTGGCCGAGCCTGTTTGCTGTAGCGCAACGTCGCCCGGCGCAGCCTCGACGATGTTGGCGGCGCGAGGACAGAAAAGCACGGACCGACGTCGATGGGGACTCCGTCGCGTCACTTGTCGGCCTCGCACTGGCGGCATGGACCGGCGCTGGCGCCGCGGATCTTCCGCGAGGGCCCGCCGCAGCGGCTCGCCGCCGTCCGCTGAGGCCAAGTAGAATCGGGGAGGAGACGCCCGGCTTCGGCCGGGCGTCCTGTTTTTCGGGTCCCCCGAGGCGATTTGGCCGCTGCGGCCGGGAGAGAGTGACGCCGGTCACACGGGCAGCGTCGCCGGCGGGTGTAGAGATCCAGCCTCGGGCGACGGTCCCGCCTCGTCTCCATCGATGTCCGCGGAAGGCATCGAACTGAAACGCGAGCGTCGTTTCAGATGGCATCGTGACGGGAGCGAAAGTCCGCGCGGCGGACGGCTCCGGGAGCGGACGCTGGTTCCACGGTGACCGGACGCCCGAGCAGGGCCCGGCGACAGGAAGACCTCGATGGCCGACCAAGCGACCATTCGGCGGATCGCCGAACGCAACGTGGCGCTCCTGGCGACAAAGCCGGCGCGCGGCCTGCTGTCGTGCACCACCAGGGCGCGGCTGGGCGACGGCCTGAGCTGCGAGATCACCGAGGGGCCGTGGCGGCTGGCCGCCGACATGCCCGCCAAGGCCGGCGGCGAGGAGACGGCGCCGACACCCGGCGTGCTCGGCCGCGCCGCCCTGGCGAGCTGCCTCGTCATCGGCATCGCCACCTGGTCGGCCCGGCTCGGCATCCCGATCGACGACCTGGCGGTCGAGGTGCATGCCGATTTCGACGCCCGCGGCGAGCTCGGCGCCGACGACGGCGTGCGGCCGGGCTACACCGCCGTGCGCTACGAGATCGCCATCGACAGCCCGGCGCCGCGCGAGCGGCTGATCGAGCTGCTCGACCTCGCCGAGCGCCACAGCCCCTACCTCGACGTCTTCGGCAATCCGATGGCGCTCAGCGGCAGGCGCCGGCTCAACGGACAGGACGCCTGATATGGATGCGCGCCTGCAGCGGCGGGTCCAGCGCTACGGCTGGGACCGCGCCGTCGACGCCTACGAGGCCGGCTGGCAGGACCAGCTCGAGCCGGCGCAGCGGCTGATGCTGGAGATGGCCGAGATCGAGGTCGGCGACGCCGTGCTCGACGTCGCCTGCGGCACCGGGCTCGTCACCTTCAGGGCCGCGGCCAGGGTCGGCCCGCACGGCAGGGTCGTCGGCACCGACATCTCGGGCGAGATGGTCGAGGCGGCCCGCCGGCGGTCGGCGCAATCGGGCCATGCCAATGTGCGCTTCGATCGCTGCGAGGCCGAGGAGCTGGCCTTCGCGGATTCCAGCTTCGACGTGGCGCTGTGCGCGCTCGGCCTGATGTACGTGCCGGACCCGGTGCGGGCGCTGCGCCAGATGCACCGCGTCCTGCGCCCCGGCGGCACCGCGGCGGTCGCTGTCTGGGGCGCCCGGCCGGCCTGCGGCTGGGCGGGGATCTTCCCGATCACCGATGCCCGTGTGGCCTCCGACGTCTGCCCGATGTTCTTCCACCTCGGCACCGGCGACGCGCTGGCCGAGACGTTCCGGGCGGCCGGCTTCTCGGGCCTGTGGATCAGCCGGATCCGGACCGAGCTGCACTACCCCTCGGCCGAGGCCGCCCTGCGGGCAGCCTTCCGGGGCGGACCGGTGGCGCTGGCCTACAGCCGCTTCGATGCGGCGACGCGGGCCGCGGTCCATGCCGAATACCTGGATTCGATCGCCGCCTTCCGGCGCGGCGACGGTTACGGGATTCCGGGCGAGTTCGTGGTCGCCGCCGCCCGGGCGTCCCTCACCCCTCCGGCGGCCGATGGAGCGAGGCAATGAGCGAGGCCATGGCCGTGGCGGCCGACAACGGCGTGAACGTGCAAGCCCTGCTGGGCGCCCGCGAGGCGCTGACGGCGGCACCCGAGGCGGCCAGGTTCCGCTGGCGCGCCACCTGCGACTGGCAGAACGGCACCCACAGCTGCTCGATGGTCGAGCAGTTCTTCGGCCTGGGCCAGGACCAGCGGCACCGCACCGAGTTCAAGTTCGACGCCGACCACCCGGAGCTGTTCGCCTCCGAGGACAAGGGTGCGACGCCGGTCGAGTATGTGCTGGTCGGGCTCGGCGCCTGCCTCACCGCCGGCATCGCCGCCGTGGCCCAGCACCGCAACATCCAGCTGCGCAAGGTCTCGGCGACCATCGAGGGCTCGATGGATCTCCAGGGCATCCTCGGCATCGACAGCGAGGTCCGCAACGGCTTCGACGGTGTCAAGGTGACGTTCGACATCGACGCCGACGCCACGCCCGAGGAGATCCGCGCCCTGGTGGCGCAGTCGCAGAAGCGCTCGGCGGTGTTCGACATCGTCACCAACCCGACCAACGTGGCCGTCGAGGTCCGCTGAGCGGTCCGGGCCGAGCGGTCCGGTGCGCAGGGTCGCCGCCGTCATCGTCGGGGCCGGCCATGCCGGCCTCGCGATGAGCCGTTGCCTGGGCAATCTCGGCATCGACCATGTCGTGCTCGAGCGCGGCGAGGTCGCCAACTCCTGGCGCACCGAGCGCTGGGATTCGCTGCGCCTACTCACGCCGAACTGGCAGAGCCGCCTGCCCGGCTACGGCTACCACGGCGACGACCCCGACGGCTTCCGGACCATGCCCGAGGTGACGGCCTTCATCGAGGGCTATGCCAGGACCATAGCGGCACCGGTGGAGACGCGAACCACGGTGACCTCGGTGGCGTGCGCCGACGACGGCTACAGCGTCGTCACCGATCGCGGCGAATGGCGCGCCCGGGCCGTCGTGCTGGCGTCGGGCGCATGCAACCTCGCCGCCGTGCCGAAGCCGGCGATGCCGCCATCGGTCGCCACCCTGACGTCGATGCAGTACCGCAACCCCGGACAGCTCGATGCCGGCGGCGTCCTCGTCGTCGGGGCCTCGGCGACCGGCATCCAGCTCGCCAGGGAGATCCGCCAGTCCGGCCGGCCGGTGATGCTGGCGGTGGGCGAGCATGTGCGGGTGCCGCGCAGCTATCGCGGCCGCGACATCCAGTGGTGGCTGGACCGCGCCGGCATCCTCGACCAGCGCTGGGACGAGGTCGACGACGTCGAGCGGGTGCGCGGCCTGCCGTCGTTCCAGCTCGTGGGATCGGCCGAGCGCGAGACGCTCGACCTCAACGCGCTGCAGGCGCTCGGGATCGAGCCGGTCGGCCGCCTCGCCGGGGTCTCCGGCCAGACGCTGCAGTTCTCGGGCGGGCTCGCCAACCTGTGCGCGCTGGCCGATCTGAAGATGAGCCGCCTGCTCGACGGCATCGACCAGTGGATCGCCGAGCGCGGCGACGGCGCCGCGCCGGACGACAGGCCGACGCCGACGGCGGTGCCGGACCGGCCGCGCCTTACCCTCGATCTCGGCCGCGGCGGCATCCGCACCGTGATCTGGGCCACCGGCTACCGGCCCGACCATGGCTGGCTGCACGTGCCGGTGCTCGACCGCAAGGGCCGGCTCGTGCACAACGGCGGCGTCACCGCCTCGCCCGGCCTCTACGCCATCGGCCTGCCCTTCCTGCGGCGGCGGAAATCCACGCTCATCGACGGTGCCGCCGACGATGCGGCGGACCTCTCCCGCCACCTCTCCTGCTTCCTCGCCGGCCGGGCGTGCCGGCGCGCCGCCTGAGGCGCTTGGCCCCGTCCATATCCGCCAGACCTGTCCTTCACCGCCGCCGCCCGGCGCACTATGGTCGCCCCGGAACGCTCGAGGGAGGCGGACGATGGCAACGGTGCGGCTGACCATGGCGCAGGCGCTGGTTCGCTGGCTGATGGCACAGAAGATCGAGATCGACGGCAAGGCCCAGCCGCTGTTCCCGGGCGTGTTCGCCATCTTCGGCCACGGCAACGTCACCTGCCTCAGCGAGGCGCTGGAGGCGGTGCAGGACCAGCTGCCGACCTGGCGCGGCCAGAACGAGCAGTCGATGGCGCTGGCGGCCATCGGCTACACCAAGGCCAGGCGCCGCCGGCAGATCATGGTGGCCACCAGCTCGATCGGGCCCGGCGCCACCAACATGGTGACGGCGGCGGCCGTCGCCCACACCAACCGGCTGCCGGTGCTGCTGCTGTCCGGCGACTACTATGTCAGCCGTGCCCCGGACCCCGTGCTGCAGCAGGTCGAGCAGTTCGGCGACCCGACGCTCAGCGTCAACGACGCCTTCAAGCCGGTGGTGCGCTACTGGGACCGCATCACCCGGCCGGAGCAGATCGTGCAGAGCCTGCCGCAGGCGCTGGCGATGATGCTCGATCCGGCCGACTGCGGCCCGGCCTTCATCGGCATGTGCCAGGACGTCCAGGCCGAGGCCTTCGACTATCCCGAGCGGTTCTTCGAGACGACCGTCCACCGCATCCCGCGGCCGCGGCCGGACGTGCATCAGGTCAGCGACGCCGTGGCGCTGCTGAAGACGGCCAAAAAGCCGCTGATCATCGCCGGCGGCGGCGTGCGCTACAGCGAGGCCGAGGCGCTGCTGGCGCAGTTCGCCACCCACCACAACATCCCGGTGACCGAGACCCTGGTCGGCCGCACCATGCTGCTGCACGACCATCCGATGAACGCCGGGCCGATCGGCATTATGGGCTCGTCCAGCGCCAACGAGCTGGCGGCCGAGGCCGACGTGATCCTGGCCGTCGGCACCCGGCTGCAGGACTTCACCACCGGCTCGTGGACCCTGTTCGCCGATGACGCCCGCTTCATCGGCCTCAACGCCGCGCGCTGGGACGCCCACAAGCACCGGGCGGTGCCGGTCGTGGGCGACGCCAAGGTCGGCCTTGCCGAGATCTCGCATGGGCTGGGCGAGTGGGCAGCGCCGAAGAGCTGGACCGAGCAGGCCAGGAGCCTCTACGCCCGCTGGAACGCCTATGTCGACCAGCGCAGCGGGCCGACCAATGCCGAGGTGCCGACCTATGCCCATGTCGTGGGGGCGGTGAACCGGCTGGCGGGCGAGCGGGACCTGGCGCTGACCGCCGCCGGCGGCATGCCGGGCGAGCTGGAGATGAACTGGAAGGCCAAGGGCATCGCCACCTTCGACTGCGAGTTCGGCTTCTCCTGCATGGGCTACGAGATCGCCGGCGGCTGGGGTGCCAAGATGGCCGACCCGTCGCGCGAGGTCTTCGTCATGGTCGGCGACGGCAGCTATCTGCTGATGAACTCCGACATCTACTCGTCGGTGCTCACCGGCATGAAGCTGATCGTCGTGGTCTGCGACAATGGCGGCTTCCTGGTCATCGACCGGCTGCAGCGCGCCAAGGGCATCCCGAGCTTCAACAACTCGATCGAGACCTGCCGCACGGCGGTGCCGCCCTTCCGCGTCGACTTCGCCAGGCATGCCGAGGCTATGGGGGCGGTCGGCATCCGCGTCGGCTCGATGGGCGAGCTCGACGAGGCGATCAAGCGCGCCCAGGCCGCCGACCGCACCACCGTGATCCATGTCGACGTCCATCCCACCGACTGGAGCGGCAACGACAACAGCTGGTGGGAATGCGGCACGCCCGAGGTCAGCGAGCGCGACACGGTCGCCAGGGCCCGCAAGGAGCACGTCGCGGGCAAGAAGAGGCAGCGGCTGGGGGTGTAGGCCCCCCGGCGCCTTTCAGGCCTCGACGAGGTCGAGGCGCCGCTCGATCCGGTCGAGGCCACCCGACACGAGATCGACCCGGCGCGACACCGAGGCGTACTGTGCTTCGAGCATGCCCAGCCGCTCCTTGATCTCGCCGAGATCGGAGCGGATCGAGCCGTTCTGCTCGCGCAGGAACCTCAGCTCGTCGATGACGCGCTCGTTCTGTCGGGCGATGAATTCCCGTGTCACGTCAGCCAAGGCGACCACCCTTCGGAGCGCTCTTCATATAGCGCCATCGAAGCCGGGGCGAAACAATGGGGCTCAACTCTTGCCCGCGAGGAGCGCATCGAGCGCCCCGATCTCGCGCTTGTCGCCGTCGAGATCGGCGGCGATGCGCTCGTAGAGCCCGGCCATGCCGCGATAGATCCCCGACTCCGGGAACTCCTCGCCGATGAACGCGGCGATCTCCTCCATCTCGCCGGCGAAGCGGTAGGCCTTGGAATACATGCTGGGCATGGTGCGCTGCAGGCCCGCGAGCACCTCGGCCTGGCTCTGGGCGAGTTCCTGGCGCAGGGCCGCGGCGGCACCGGCGCGGGTGGCGGCCAGCATCATGGCGGCCCCCAGCGCCGTGATGCCCTTGCTGATGCCGGCATAGGACAGCTTCAGCGCCGAGGCGGCGCCGTTCGGGCCGTCGAGCACGGGGATGCTCAGGCCGTAGCGGGCCAGCTCGGCGAAGCGCTGGGCGTGCTCGCCCGAGGCGTAGATGCGCGGATTGGCCTTCTCCGAGGGCGGCGAGCCGATGATGCCGGCGTCGACGAAGGGACAGCCGGCGGCCGTGACGATCCCGCCGATCTCCCTGGCGGTGGCCGGGCTCACGGCATTGCAGTCGACATAGACGACCTTGCGCGGCCCGAGCACCGGCGCCATCCGCCGCGCCAGGGCCACGGCCTCCGACGGCGGCAGGATCGACAGGAAGAGATCGGCCTCGGCCAGGCGCTCGACCGGCACGTCGACCATGCCGGCGGCTTCGGCGCGGCGGCGGCTGGCCTCGCTGCGGCCTTCGAGGCTGGTGATCACCTCGACGCCGTTGGCCGCCAGCCGGCGGCCGACGCCCGAGCCCATCGCACCGACGGCGACGATCGCGGTTCTGGGGGCTCCGGCGGGCATGGGCGGCTCCTTGGATGGGCGTTCCGACGGGCGGCCCCTGCCGTCAGACACGTCCCATCAGCACCAGGACGAGCACGATGATCAGGACGAGGCCGAGGCCGCCGCTCGGGTAATAGCCCCATGAGCGGCTGTGCGGCCAGCTCGGCAATGCACCGATCAGCAGCAGGATCAGGACGATCAGCAGAATGGTTCCGAGCATGGCGGCCTCCCGGGCGTCGGCCCCTTTCCACGAGGGCCGGGTGGACAACGCCCGGCGACCGTCCGGGTTGCTAGCGGTGCTGCCCCGGCGCCGCCGTCGAGCCGCGCGCCACGATGTCGACCGGCAGCAGCGGATGGCGGGCCGGGCCGTCGAAGCCGTCGCGGCGGGCCATCAGCATGTCCCAGGCCCGGCGGGCGAGGTCCGGCACGGGCTGGCGGATCACGGAGAGGGGCGGCGTCAGCAGCTCGCCCCACACCGGCTCGTCGAAGGAGATGATCGAGACGTCGCGCGGCCAGGCTAGGCCGTGGGCGTGCAGCGCGTGCAGTGCCCAGTGGGCGAGGATGCTGTTGCTGGCGATCAGCGCGGTGGCGGCGTCGGGCGAGCGCAGCAGGCGCGGCAGCTCACGGTCGAGCCTGGGCCGGTCGTCGCCATAGACCGCGACCGCGACGTCGAGGCCGTCCGGGACCTCGTGCAGGGCGGCGATGCGGGTGCTGGTGACGAGCAGCGCCGGGTTGCGGACGAGATAGAGCAGGCGGCGATGCCCGAGCTCGCGCAGGTGCCGGACGGCGGCGTGCATCGCCATGCGGTCGTCGATGGCGATGCTGTCGAAGCGCGGGTCCTCGGGAACGCGGCCGACGATCACCGCCGGCACATGGCTGCGAGCGACGAGGTCGAGGCTGCGCCCGGGATCGACCGAAGGCACGATGAGCAGGCCGTCGACCTGACGGCCGAGCAGGGCCTCGATGCGGTCGTGCTCGAGCTGCGGGCTGCCCCGGCTCATCACCTGCATCATCACGTGGCCTTGGGCGGCCGCGATGTCCTCGAAGGCTTCGGCCAGGCCGGCATGATAGGCGCTGGAGGTGGCGGGAACGGAAAGCCCGATCACGCCGGAGCGGCGGGCGCGCAGGCCGCGGGCGAGGCCGTTCGGGCGGTAGCCGATGGCCTCGGCGGCCGCCAGTACCCGCAGGCGCCGGTCCTCGCTGACCTTCTGCTTGCCGCTCAGCACGTGCGACACCGTTCCGACGGACACCATGGCTCGTCGGGCGACGTCGTGGATGGTGGGCGGCCTGCCGGCCCGGCGCATTCTCCCCTCTCGCGGGCTTGCGTAGCGCGGAACCGTAGCCTAAGGTCGTATTGAATGCATTCAAACAATGGTCCGGGCATGGCTCGGCCAGGACGGCGGATCAGGGAAGCCGAATGCGCGTCACCAAGGTCGAGACCTTCAAGTTCTGGGTCGACTGGTGCAACTGGCTGCTGGTGCGCGTCTCGACCGACGAGGGCCTGGTCGGCTGGGGCGAGGGCTCGCTGCACGGCGCCACCGGTGCCGTCGAGACCAACATCCACGAGCTGGGCGCCATGCTGGTCGGCCAGGACCCGGCGGGGCCGGAGCAGCACTGGCAGCGGCTCTACCATGCCTGGCGCTGGCGCGGCGGCGCCACCGCGATGACGGCACTCGCCGCCCTCGACATCGCCTTGTGGGATCTCGAGGGCAAGCGGCTGGGCGTGCCGGTGCATCGCCTGCTCGGCGGGGCCCAGCGCGAGAAGCTGAAGGTCTATGCCAGCCACTGGCTGTCGGGTGTGCGCGAGCCCGAGCTGGCACTGGAAGGTGCCAGGGAAGCCATCCGCCGCGGCTATCACGGCTTCAAGTTCATCCCCGTCACCTACGAGGGCCTGCGCGACGACGAGGCCGGCGAGATCAGGCGCGCCACCGAGCTGATGGCGGCGGCGCGCGAGGGCGCCGGCCCCGATGCCGAGATCTACATCGAGTGCAGCGAGTTCCTGTCGCCGCGCACCGCCATCATGCTGGACGAGGCCTTCCGCCCCTACCGCCCGGCCTGGTTCGAGGAGCCGATCCCCTACGAGAACGCCGCCGCCATGGTGGCGCTGCAGCAGCGGATCACGACCCCCATCGCCACCGGCGAGCGGCTGCTGACGCGCTTCGAGTTCCGCGAGCTCCTGGAGCGCGGCGGCTGCCGGATCGTGCAGCCGGACCTCATGCATGCCGGCGGCATCACCGAGGTCCGCAAGATCGCCTCGCTCGCTGACACCTACTACGTGCCGGTGGCCCCCCACAACCCGACCGGCCCGATCTGCTGTGCGGCCGCCATGCACCTCGCGGCCTCGATCCCCAACTTCCTCGTCCTCGAGCAGATGGAGGACCAGCGAGCCAGCCGCGACAGGGCCTCGACGCCGCCGATCCGTCTCGAGGACGGGCACTTCCTGCTGCCGGACGGGCCGGGGCTGGGCATCGAGCCCGACATCGAGGCCCTGATGGCCAATCCCTACCGGCCGCAGCCCGGCAGGCAGCGGCGCGGCTCGCTGTGGCGCTGAGACGGTGATCCATCGAACGAGAAGGGGAGAATCAGGGATGCGGACGGGAATCGATCGGCGCGGGCTCATCAAGGGCGCCGGCGCGGCGCTGGCCGCCGGCACCATCGCCATGCCCCATGTGGCGCGCGGTGCCACCACCAGGATCACCTACTGGGCCTGGAGCGAGCACATCCGCGGCGCCAACGCGGTCTATCCGCGCTTCCGCGAGCTGAACCCGGACATCGAGGTCGACATCGTCAACCTCAATCCGCAGGAGATCCAGGACAAGATCCTGATCGCCATGGCGACCGGCACCGGCGCTCCCGACGTCGGCCTGATCATCGAGAACCGCTTCGCCACCTATCCGCCGACCGGCGGGCTGCTCGACGTCACCGACGCCATCTCCAGCCTGGAGAAGCAGTACGCGCCGCGGCTGTGGGGCCGGCTGTTCCATGACGGCCGCGCCTACGGCGTGCCCTACATGACGAGCGCGGCGCTGATGTTCTATCGCCGCGACATCTTCGAGCGCGCCGGCATCACGGCTCCCATCGACACCTGGCCGGAATGGCTGGAGGCCGGCAGGAAGGTGCGCGCACTGGGCGACGTCTACATGCACCAGGTCTCGGCCGGCGTGCCGGGCTACGGCCCGCTCACCGCCTACTTCGAATCCAGGGACGCCCAGATCTTCGACGAGAGCGGCAAGACCATCCGCAACAACGAGAAGGCGGCGGCCCAGCTGAAGTTCTACTACGATCTGGTCGGCACGCACGACATCTCGCTGCTGGTGCGCCACAACTCGCCCGAGCACTTCGTCGCCATCAAGACCGGCAAGCTGGCGGCGCTGCACTCGGCGGCCTGGGGCCTCGACCGGCTGGAGCAGGAGGCACCCGACGACAAGGGCAAGTGGGGCGTGATGCCCTGGCCGCGCTGGTCGGCCGATGCGCCGGCCTGGACCGGCACCTGGGGCGGCAGCGTGCTGGCGATCCCGAAGTCGGGCAAGAACCACGAGGCGGCGCTCAAATGGGCGATGTTCCTCGGCACCGATCCCGACACCCAGGTCGACATCTGGCTCAACAGCTACAACTTCCCGACCAACCTGCAAGCCCAGCAGGATCCGCGGCTGAAGGACATCCAGCCCTACCTGAACCAGTCGATGTATGTCGACGCGATGGCGCCGCGCGAGGTCCAGTACTTCAACCTCGTGCCGGACTGGCCGCGCATCCAGGTCGCCATGGGCCGCGAGCTCGACCTGATGTTCGCCAGGAGCAAGACGCCGGAGCAGGCTTGGGCCGATTTCGAGGCCGAGATGGTCTCGGTCTACGGCTGACCAGCGGAGGGGCGGGATGGCGATCGGGGCGGCCGTCGGTCGCCGTCTCACCCCCTATCTCTTCCTGGCGCCGTTCTTCGCGGTCTTCGCGCTGTTCTGGCTGGTGCCGGTCCTCGCCTCGTTCGGCTACTCGCTGACCGAATGGCGCGGGATCATGCCGCCGCGCTTCATCGGCCTCGGCAACTATGCCGAGCTGTGGCGCAGCCCGCGCTTCCACACCGCTCTCGCCAACACGCTGGTGCTGGCGCTGAGCTACGTCGTGCTCGCCAACATCGCGGCCCTGTCGCTGGCGCTGCTGCTCGACGCCGGCTGGATGCGGCTGAAGCAGCTGTTCCGAACCGCCTTCTTCCTGCCGATGACCATCAGCATCGTGGTCAGCGCCGTGATCTTCCAGCTGGTCTATGCCGGCGACATCGGCCTGGTCGCCAAGGCGCTCGACCTCGTCGGCATCGAGGGGCCGGTCTGGCTGCAGCAGCCGGGCTGGGCCACCGCGGCGATCATCATCATGCGCGTCTGGCGCACCATGGGCTACTACGCGATCATCTATCTGGCCGGCCTGCAGACCGTGCCCTCGGATCTGCGCGAGGCGGCGCGGATCGACGGGGCGACGCCGGTCCAGATCATCCGCCACGTCGTGCTGCCGACCATCCGGCCGGTGATCCTGTTCTGCGTCGTCATCTCCACGATCTCGGGCCTCGAGATGTTCGACGAGGTGATGATCCTGACCCAGGGCGGACCGGCCGACACCACGCTCACCGTCGCGGTCTATCTCTACCAGCAGGGCTTCCAGTTCCTGCAGCTCGGCCACGCCGCCGCGGCATCCTACGTGCTCACCTGCCTGATCGTGCTGATCTCGATCCTGCAGAAGCTCACCATCGGGCGCGATCCGCGATGAGGGCCGAGACCCGGCGCGCCGGTCCCGGCGACCCGCCCGCCCTCGTCCGCTGGCTGCTGCTGATGCTGCTGCTCGCGGTGCTGGCGGTGGTGCTGATGCCCTGGGTCTGGGCCTTGCTGTCGTCGTTCAAGGCGCGCGGCGACATCATGTCGACCGGCTTCTGGCCCCGCATCTGGCTGCTCGACAACTATCGCCGCCTGCTGGGCGAGACCCTCTATCTGCGCTGGCTCGCCAACAGCGCCATCGTCTCGGTCTCGGCGATGCTGCTCGGCATGCTGATCTGCGGCATGGGCGGCTTCGCTTTCGCCAAGTACCGCTTCGCCGGCCGCGAGACGCTGTTCTGGGTGGTGATCGCGTCGATGTCGATCCCGCCCTTCACCACCATCATCCCGCTGTTCGGCTGGATGGCGAAGCTCGGCCTGATCGACACCCATGCCGTGCTGATCCTGCCGTTCGCCGCCAGCGCCTTCGGCATCTTCCTGATGCGCCAGTACCTGCAGAGCCTGCCCGACGAGCTGATCGAGGCGGCGCGCATCGACGGCTGCGGCGAGTGGCGGATCTTCTGGTCGATCATCCTACCGCTGGCGCGGCCGGCGCTCGGCACCGTCGGCATCCTGATCTTCATCGCCTCCTGGAACACCTTCCTCTGGCCATTGGTGATGATGCGCTCGGAGGCGATGTTCACTCTTCCTGTCGGCATCGCCGGCCTCAACAGCGAGCAGACGCCCGAATACGGCATGGTGATGGCGGCGGCGATCCTGTCCTGCGTGCCGATCGTGACGGTGTTCTTCCTGATGCAGCGCCAGATCATCGCCGGCCTGACGCACGGGGCGGTGAAGAGCTGAGCCGCCGGCGCGCCGGTCACGCCGGCCGGCCCGCCCCCTCCCGTGCATCGGCGAACGCCGCCGCCAGCTCCGGCAGATGCGCGGCATAGGCCCGCCAGCGCCCGACCGAGCGGCCATGGACCGGCTGGCGCACCTGCCAGCGGCTGGGGGTGCGGATCACCTGCGCCCGGGCATGGAAGTCGAGGCAGGCCGGATCCCAGGGTGCCCCGAGGAACGCGACCAGGCGCCGCGCCTGCCGTTCCAGCCCGGCCACCGTGTCCTCGTAGCGCACCTCCAGCATCGGCAGCGGCAGCACCTCGTGCCAATGCGCCATCAGCCGCTCGTACTGCAGGGTGAAGAAGGCGAGGTCGTCGAAATCGGTGGCGTAGCGTTGCCCGGGATTGAAGTTCTCGAGCCAGATCGACAGCGCGGTGTCGGCGGCCGTGCGCCGGCAATGGATGACGCGCGCCTGCGGAAACAGCAGGGCGGCGAAGCCCAGGTCGAAGAAATTGAGCGGCGACTTGTCGACGATGCGCAGGCAGCCCTTCGGGGCGCCGTCGCGCAGCGCGTCCAGATAGGCGCCGGCATGGGCCCGGCTGCCGGCCTCGTCGATCAGCGCCGCCGCCTGCCAGCGCTCGCGCTCGCCGCCGGCGGCGCGGCCGGCCAGGCGGGCGAGATCCGGCACCTCGCCGGCGCCGTGGATATCCGGATGGGCCGCCAGGATCTGCTCGGTGAGGGTGGTGCCGGATCTCGGCAGGCCGACGATCAGCACCGGCTGGTCGTTGCCGACGCCGAAGCGGCGGCGGCCGGCGAAGAAGTCGGACGTGCAGGTCCGCACGATGCCGTCGACCCGGGCCGCCAGCGCCTCGCGGTCGAGCGGCCCGGCGAGCCGGCGGCGCGCCGCGTTGGCGAGGCTGCCGGCGGCCGCGGCGGCGGCGACGTCGCCCTGCCGGTCGTGGTGCTTGGCGAGGCCATAGCCGATCAGGGCCCTGGCCCGGTCGGGCGTGGCGGGATCGCGGAGCAGATCCTGCGCCAGCCCGCACCATTCCGCCGCCTCGCCGTCACCCCTCTCCAGGAGGGCCACGAGCTGGCCCAGCGCCTGGGCGTGCCCGCGACGTCGCCGCAGCGCGTTGCGGTAGGCGTCGCGGGCGTCGCCCGCCCGTCCGATGTCCTCGAGCGCGCGGCCGAGGCCGAACCAGCCCGACACATGGTCGGGATCGAGCGCCAGCGACTGGCGGTACAGCGCCTCGGCGCGCCGCACCTTGCCGCGCTCCCACAGCTGGCCGGCGAGCCGGCTGCGGGCGGGGGCGAGGCCGGGCTCGTGCCTGGCCGCCCGCTCGAAGCATTCGAGCGCATCGTCCGGCTGGCCGGCCTCGATCAGCAGGGCACCCAGCGTCAGGTAGGTCTGCGCCCGCGTGCCGTCGATCAGCAGGGCGTTGCGCAGGGCCTCGAAGGCCGGCTCGCGGCGGCCGAGGCGGCGCAGCGCCGTGCCGAGATTGTGCCAGGCGTCCGCCGACCGCCGGTCGATGCCGACCGCCTCGGCGAAGCTGGCGGCGGCATCCTCCAGCCTGCCGGCGAGCGCCAGCACGCGGCCGAGATCGGACCAGGCGCGCGCATCGTCGGGTGCCAGCTCGCAGGCCGCCATGGCGGCCCTCAGCGCCTGGCCGCGGCGGCCGGCGCAGGCCTCGACGAGGCCGAGCTGGCGCAAGGCCCCCGCATCGTCCGAACGCTCCGCCAGCCGCCGCTCGCAGAGCCCGCGGGCGGCGTCCGGATCGCGCGCCGCCAGCGCCGCCCTCACCTCCTCGATGAAGCTCGCCGCCGGCGCGCCGTCGGCCACGGCCTAGAACCTGACCGCCACGCGCGCCATCACGCTGCGCGGCGCGCCGAAATAGTTGCCGTAGCCGTAGGCGCCGTTGCTGCGCTCGATGTAGGTCGCGTCCAGGACGTTGCGCACCTGCAGCGACAGGTCGAGGCCGGGCACGCCGTCGTAGTAGCCGTGCAGGTCGACGCGCTCGTAGCCCTCGGGAGAGACGTTCTCGTTGTTCTTGATGCTCCAGCGGTCGCCGACGCTGACGAGGGTCGCTCCGAAGCCCAGCCCGCGCAGCGGCCCCTCCTGCAGCTCGTAGCTCGCGAACAGCGACAGGGTCCGGTCGGTCGTCTCGGGCGGGGTCAGCCCGTGGTTCGGGTCGTCGTTGTCGATGTACTCGGAATCCAGCCAGGCGGCGGCGGCCCCGAGCGTCAGCCCGGCGATCGGCTCGCCCGACAGCTCGAGCTCGATGCCGCGCGTGCGCTGCAGGCCGCCCGAGACGCTGAAGAACTCGCCGGCGCCGTTGTTCGGATCGGGGATCGGCCGGTTGTCCAGCTCCTGCTGGAACACCGCGACGTTGGCCGCCAGCGCCCCGTCCAGCCATTCGCTCTTGAGGCCGACCTCGTAGCCCTCGCCGGTCTCGGGATCGAGGATCTTGCCAGACGCCGACTGGTCGGAAACGGGGCTGAACGACTGCGCCCAGGTCGCGTAGGCCGTGATCTGGTCGGTGAGGTCCTGCGACAGGCCGACCCGGAAGGTGAAGGCCTGGTCCGAGCTGTGGTCGTTGGTCTCGGCGAGATTGTCGCGGTTGCGCTGGTCGGCGTCGTCGTAGCGGGCACCCACCAGCAGCCGCGTGCGCTCCAGCACCGACAGCACCAGCTGGGCATAGGCACCCTGGTTGCGGCTGGTGCTGGTGGAATCGAAGTCGAAGGGCAGGCTCTGGCCGGCGACCGTGCCGACGTCCTCGAAATTGTCGAGATAGATGTTGGCGGTGCCGAGATAGGCCGAGCCGCTGCGGGAATCCTGCTCGCGCTCGTTGCTCTCGATGCCGAGCAGCAGGTTGTGCTCGCGGCCGAACGCGTCGAACCGGCCGTCGAGGCGGAGCTCGCCGGCCCAGGCATCGTTCTCGTGGTCGACGATCGAGGCGTAGACATAGGTGTCGCCGTCGCCATAGAAGCCGTAGCCGTAATTGTCGGAGATGCCGCGGCGCTCGTTGTGGATTCCCTGCAGGAGCAGCGTCGCCAGCCAGCGATCGTCGATCTCGTGGTCGAGCCGCAGCGAGGCCGACCTCGCCGAGGCCGTGGAATCCTTCTCCGCCGGCACGCCGAAATAGAACGAGCGCGAGACGTTGGGCTCCTTCAGCCTGTCGCCGTCGAGCCGCAGCGGGATGCCGGGGCTGGGCCGGAAGTTGTCCCGCTGGTAGAGCAGGTCGAGAATGGCCCTGGTGTTCTCGCCCAGCTTCACCTCGAGCGTGGGTGCCGCCAGCACGCGACGGGATTCGACGCCGTCGATGAAGGAGCCGGCATCCTCGTAGGCCACCGTCATGCGGCCGAGCAGGCGTGCGGCCTCGTCGAACGGGCCGGTGACGTCGGCCTCGGCGCGATAGGTGTCGTAGGAGCCGGCCTGGCCGGTGAGCAGCGTCGTCGGCTCGGGCAGCGGCCGCTTGCGGACGAGATTGATGAAGCCGCCGAGCGAGCCCTGGCCGTAGAGCATCGAGGACGGGCCCTTGACCACCTCGACCCGCTCGAAGGCCGCGAGGTCGAAGTCGTTGCGCATGCCGGCGCCAGCGAAGCCGTCGATGCGCACGTCGCGGTCGCCGTCCAGGCGCTGGCCGCGCAGCGAGAACTGGTCGGCGACGCGCGCGCTCGGCCCCGCGAACGGACCGCCGCCCGACGAGATCCCGGGCACCACGCCGGCGGTCAGCTCCAGGGCGGTGTTCAGGTCGCGCGCCTGCCGCCGGTCGATCGATTCCCGCGTCGTCACCGATACCGCCTGCGGCGTCTCCCTGATCGGCAGCGGCATCTTGGTGGCGGAAGCCTGGAAGTCGGCCTTGAAGCCCGGCGCCTCCGGTAGGTCGCCGAACCGGGCGGCGGCACTCTCGACCGCGATCGGATCCAGCACCATCGCACCGTCGCCGGCCTCGGCGATCCTGGTCAGCGTCACCGTGTTACCGTCGGCGAACCGGTAGGTCAGCCCGGTGCCGGCCAGCAGGCGATCGAGCGCCTGCTGGGGCGTGAAGCTGCCGCGGGCGCCGGCCGAGGCGACGCCGCGCGTCATCGCGTCGTCGAAGAACAGCTGCAGCCCGCTCTCGCGTCCGAAGCGCATCAGGGCCTGCGCCAGCGGCTGCGGCGGTATGTCGAAGGCGCGGGTCGCGGCCTGGGCGACCTGCTGCCGGCCGGCTTGCCGGTGCCGCGCGTCCGGCTGCGGCCCGCGGGGGCGATCCTGCCGCTCGCCCGCGGTGTCGATGCCGGTGGCCGCGACCACCGGGCTGGCGGTCGCGATGGCGGCGGTCGCCAGGAGCCACGCCCTCGTCCGGCGCCGGCCGGCCGGAGCTCCGCCCGGCGGTCGGCCGGCTGTGACCACGATCGTCGGCGTCACGTCGCTTCCCCCCGCTCCTGGCCCCAGCTCCTGGTCGTCGCCGCCATCGGCTGCGCCCGTCCGGGACGCGGCGCGCGACCGACCTCGACCTGCTGGCACTTCCTCGGAACGAAGACGGCGGATGGCGGCCGCGCCATTACAGCGCGCGCGTGAAAAAGCGCGCGCGCCCCGGCCGGTCGGCCGGCCGCACCAGTATCAGCACCAGGGCCGGTCAGCCGGCCGGCCGCACCAGCACCAGCAGGTCGGCGAGGTTCAGCATCCTCGCTCCCAGGGTGTGGACGATCGTGTCCAGCGCCGGGCCGGGCCGGCCGGCGTCGAACATGCCGGTGACGGGCAGGGCGGCGAGCGCGCTGTCGGTCACCACGATGCGCCCGCCGCTATAGCGTTCGAGGTCACGCAGCACCTCGCCCAGCGGGACCGATTCGAAGATCAGCCGCCCTTCCCGCCAGGACCCGACATCGGCGACGTCGACGGCCCGCGGCCGGCCGATGCCGTCCGGGCCGAAGCGCACCGTCCGGCCCGGCTTCAGCCGGATCGGGCTGCCGTTGCCCGCCGCCACCTCGACCGTTCCGCTGGCGACCGCGATCGCCGCCCGGCCGTCGGCCAGCTTCACGTCGAAGCTGGTGCCGAGTGCCGTGATCAGGCCATCGGCGGCGGCCACCACGAACGGCCGGGCCGGGTCGGGTGCCACCGCGAAGAAACCCTCGCCCTTGAGCAGGGTGACCCTGCGGGCCAGGCTGTCGACGTCGACCGCGAGTGCCGAGGAAGCCCCCAGCACCACGCTGGAGCCATCCGGCAGCGCCACGGTGCGCAGCTCGGCCGTGCCGGTGCGATGGTCGGCGAGCAGCGCCACCGTGAAGCCCGGCTGCAGCAGGACCCATCCGGCGGCGAGCACCATGAGCAGCAGCGCCGCCGCGACGGCGCCGATCGCGACCGCCGGTCGGCGATGTCCGGGCCGGGCGGCGGGCGCGACCAGCGCATCGAAGCCGGCCCACAGCCCGGCGACCTCCCGCCACGCCTGGAGGTGACGCGGATCGGCGGCGAGCCAGGCATGGAAGCGCGCCCGATCCTCGGCAGTCACGGTGTCGTCGCGCAGGATGACGAGCCACCTCACCGCCGCGTCGCTGGTCTCCTCGTCTGTCAACGCGCTGGCCATTCACAGTCCCGTGCGGCGGTCCGCTCCGCTCGGGGGCAGGCGAATCCAGGCGCTAGTCTTGTAGACGAAGCCGGTGTCGCGCACCATTACCGGAATCGAGCCGGCATCCGCGATGCGCATCCAGGCGGCGTTTGCAGTGCGCCAGTGAACGGACCATATGCACGATCACCGTGTTCTTGGCGATCCCGAGCCGCTCCGCGATCTCGGCGTAGCTCAGTCCGTCGACCTTGTGCAGCATGAAGACCTCCCGGCCGCGCGGTGGCAGCTCGGCGATCGCCCGCCCGAGCACGGCCAGCTCCTCGCGCGACAGCACCACGGCCTCCGGCGAAGGCTCGCCGGCGCTCTCGACCCCTCGTGCCGTATCCTCGATGGGAATCGACTGCCGGCCCATGGCCGAGCGGTGATGATCGATCAGCAGGTTGTTGGCGGTGCGGAAGAGATAGGCCCTCGGGTCACGGATCATCGCGACGGGAGCCGCCCGGAGCAGCCGGAGAAACGCCTCCTGTGTCAGCTCGGCGGCCGTCTCCGAGGAGCCGATCCGCCGCCGGAAGAACCTCTCCAGCTCTCCCCAGACGCCGCAGCACAGGGCTTCGAGGCTTTCTGCCGACACTGCCCATCCGGATTTTTCGTTCGTGTGTAGAGCATCAGGTTAGGGCGACGGAGAATCACTGGCAACAAGCAATGACGCTCGTCTGGTCGATCGTATACTTGTATCAATTCCAATCTTTATCTGGGAACGATCGACCAAGTCTCTCGACGCTCGCCGCCGGGACAATTCGAGGTCGACGGCGGGCGGCGGCCGACACCGATGATCGAGGCCCCGCCACGGCCGGCCGCGATCCGCGCCGCTTCTCCGCCAGCAGGCGGGCCCGCCGCTTCCTGGCCCAGACGACGATGCCGGTGACGGCGAGCGCCGCCACCACGATGCCCATGAGCGAGACCAGGATCCGGCCCGGCAGCCCCAGGATGCGGCCGCTGTGCAGCGGGAACTGCGCCTGGACGAAGATGTCGGCGGCGGTTCCGTGCCAGGGCAGCTGGCCGCCCAGGAACCGGCCGTCGACACCGTCGTAGAACAGATAGGGCGGCCCCACCCCTGCGGCACCGTGGTCGTCCCCCGGATGGAAGAAGCCGACGCCGTAAATGCCGTATTCCGGGCTGTAGTAGATGTCGCCGGCGGGCTGGTCCCAGCCGCGCCCGCGGGCCTCGGCGACCGCCCGCTCGATCACCACCGGGTAGTCGACGAGCGGCAGGATCGGCCGGTCGTGGTCGGCCGGCCGGCGCAGGTCGAAGGGCGTGGGCGTGACCTCGGAGATCTTCGACATCAGGGGATGGAAGATCTCGCTGTAGAGATTCATCGAGAACGAGGTGAAGGCCAGGATGAGGAGCAGCGCCCAGGTCCACAACGAGAAGGCGCGGTGGATGTCGAAGTTGATCCTGTAGGCGCTGCCGCTGGTCTTGATCTGCCAGGCCGGCTTCCAGCGGCTCCACCAGCCGCGGGCGAGGCGCCGCCGGACCGCCTCGGGCCGGCCGGGGTCGGCGGCGAGGCGGTTCGGCAGGGTGAGGTAGAAGCCGACGAAGCAGTCGATCGTCCAGGCGAGGGCGACGATGCCCATCAGCCACACCCCCCACAGCTCGATGCCCCAGAGCTCGGGAACGTGCAGGCTGTAGTGCAGGACATAGAGGAAGGAGACGAGGTTCTCGGTCGTGATCGGCCAGGCGGCACCCCACTCGCGCCGGCCGAGCTCGCGGCCGGTCGCGGGATCGACGAACACCTCGTTGTAGCCGAGCTCGTGGAGCCTGCCCGTGGCGGGATCGACGCGCGGCGAGACGCCGAACCCGAGCGAATGACCGGGCTCGGCGTTCAGCGGGACATAGGTCACCCACCCCTGCGGGTCGCGCTGCTCGATGGCGGCCGCCAGCTCCAGCGACGGGATGGCCGGCCCCTCGGCCACGGCCTCGGTCAGGTGCGGATTGAGCAGCCCGTCCAGCTCGTGGTCCCACGAGATCACCGCCCCGGTCAGGCCGGCGACGATCAGGAAGCCGGCCATGGCGAGGCCCAGCCAGCGATGCAGCAGCGTCAGGACGTGGCGCATGGGTCTTCCGGCGTCGGGAGCGCACGCTGGTTGAGACGAGTGAGGCGGGCCGGACTGGAATGAGCGATCTTGTCGCAGCGGATGGCGGCGGCGGCTCACAGGTCCGCCATCGGGCGGCGCGGCGGTTGCCCGTGCCGGTCCGGATGATAACCTGGGCGGTGCCGCTGATGGCCGTGACACGACCCGCCGCCGCTACCGAGGATTCCTCCCATGCGCATGTTCCTGGCCGCCATGGCGCTCGCGATCGGGAGTGCCGCCGCGTCCGCCGCCCAGGAGGTGCCGCCGGGCGGCTGGGGCGAGCGGGCGCCGCTGCTGGCGCCCAACAGCGAGTTCGCCGTCGCCGAGCTCGACGGCAGGCTCTACGTCCTGGGCGGCTATCCCAAGGGCCGGGTGACGGTGAGGACCGTCCAGGTCTACGACACCGCGGCCGACCGCTGGACGATGGGGCCGGACCTGCCCGAGCCCAACAATCACGGCATGGCCGTGGGCTTCGCCGGCAAGGTCTACCTTCTCGGCGGCCAGACCACCGCCTCCGGCCAGGATTCCTATGTCGACACGGTCTATGCCCTCGATCCCCCCGAGGGCCGCTGGGTCGAGAAAGCCCGCATGCCGACGAAGCGCAGCGCCGGCGTCGCCCTGGTGCATGACGGGAAAATCTACGTCGCCGGCGGCCGTCCGCCGCGCGGCCACGACTTCGCGGTCTACGACCCGGCGGCGGACACCTGGCAGACGCTGCCCGACCTGCCGAGCCAGCGCAACCACATCACCGGTGCCGTGATCGGCAGCCGCATCCACGTCGTCGGCGGCCGGCTGGGCGGCGGCTTCCAGAGCGAGGCCACGGCGGCGCACGAGGTGTTCGACCCGGCCGCCGGCGGCTGGAGCGTGGCGGCACCCCTGCTGCGGCCGCGCAGCGGCCTCAACGGCGTGCTGGCGCAAGGCTGCCTGCATGCCTGGGGCGGCGAGGAATCGGCCGGGCTGTTCCCCGACCACGACTACTACGACCCGCGCGCCGACCGCTGGACGAAGCTAGCCGACATGCCGATCCCGGTGCACGGCGTCACCGGCTCGGCCTTCCTCGCCGGCCTGATCCATGTGCCGGGCGGCGGCACCGAGGTCGGCGGCAGCAGCGGCAGCCTGCACAACCAGGTCTACCGTCCCGACGTCTCCTGCGAGTGAGCGGAAGAGCGGGAAGATCGGGTATCACGGGAACGGGGCCGGTCTCAGCGCCGGCGCCGGGTCTCGTCCTCGAGACCCAGCCACACCACGCCGGCGATTTCGCTGCGCGTGATGCCGATGTCCTTCAGCATATCGTCGGAAGCCTGCATCAGCTCCCGCTCGGCCAGATGGCTGCGGTAGGCCCGCAGCAGGCCGGCGTACAGCCGCATCGCCAGCTGCCTCAGCCCGGCGATGCCCGCCATGCCGCCCATCGGCATGGCCTTGATCGATCTCGCATGCATGATCCACTTTCCCGAGTTCCGCCGGGCCACGAGGGCCGGCGGGCCCTCGAATAGGCCGCCATCGCCCCGAAATCTGTGAGCCGGCTCACACCTGACAGGGCTTTCCGCCGCTTTGGCCGACCGCGAGGGATCAACCAGCCTCGGAAAATCGAAATGCCCGACGACCCCTCGCAGATCTTCGCCCGGCTGCTGCATCACCGCGGCGGCTCGCTGCCGGCGGGCGAGCCGGTGCCGCCGCCGATCGTTCCGGCCAGCGTCTACGTGCTGCCCGGCGATCCGGCCCTGGCGGCCAACCAATACGGCCGCTTCGGCAACCCGACCTGGCGGGCGCTCGAGGAGGCGCTGTCGCTGCTGGAGGATGCCGAGGCGGTGATCTTCCCCTCCGGCATGGCCGCTATCGCCGCCGTGCTGATGTCGCAGCTCCGGCCGGGCGACCGGGTGCTGCTGCCGTCCGACGGCTACTACACCACCCGGGTCCTGGTGGAGAGATACCTCGCGCCGATGGGCGTCGTCGCCGAGCAGTGCGCCACCGCCGACTGCGCCGGGCGCGACCTCGCCGGCTATCGCCTCGTCTTCGTCGAGACGCCTTCCAATCCGGGCCTCGACATCTGCGACCTGCGGCGGGTCGCGGCCGGTGCTGCGGCCGCCGGCGCCCTGCTCGTCGTCGACAACACCACCATGACCCCGCTGGGCCAGCGGCCGCTCGATCTCGGCGCCGACATCGTGGTGGCCGCCGACACCAAGGCGCTCAACGGCCATTCCGACGCCCTGCTCGGCCACGTCGCCAGCCGCGATCCGGCGCTGATCCAGGCGGTGCGGGACTGGCGCAGGCTGGTCGGCGCCATCCCGGGCGCCTTCGATGCCTGGCTGGTCTATCGCGGGCTCGAGACGCTGGAGGTGCGCTACGAGCGCATGTGCCGCAATGCCGGGCTCATCGCCGAGCGGCTGGCCGGCCATCGCAAGGTCCTGGCCGTCCGCTATCCCGGCCTGCCGGATGATCCCGGCCACGCATTGGCGCGGACGCAGATGGCGGGCTTCGGCTTCCTGATCGGCCTCACCCTGCCGGACGCCGGGGCGGCCGAGCGCTTCATCACCGGCTGCCGCTGCATCCTGCCAGCCACCAGCTTCGGCGGCGTCCGCACCTCGGCCGAACGCCGCGCCCGCTGGGGCGACCAGGTGGCGGAAGGCTATGTCCGGCTGTCGATCGGCTGCGAGCCGGCCGAGGCGTTGTGGGCGGAGCTGGCGCGGAGTCTGGCCGGGGCTTGACGGGCGGGCGCTCGATCTGCGGCCGCCGCCTCCGCTTCGGCCAATGCCGCGAACTCCGCCGCCAGGAAGTCCACCAGCGCCCGCACCGACGGCAGGAGCCCCCGCCGCGACGGAAAGACCGCATGGACGATGCCGGTGCGCGGTGCCCAGCCCGGCACGGCGTCGACCAGCCGGCCGGTACGCAGATCGTCGCCGACGACGAGGCAGGGAAGCTGGGCAATGCCGACGCCGCGCAGCGCCGCCAGGCGCAGGGCCGAAAGGTCGCTGGTCAGCAGGCGCGGCTCGTGGCGGACCAGCGCCGTGGCGCCGTCGGGACCTTCCAGGCACCACTGATGCGCCTCCTGCGGCGTCCCCCAGTCGAGACTGGGCAGCTCGGCGAGGTCGGGTGGAGCCAGCGGCCCCTGCCGCCCTTCGAGCAGCCGCGGGCTCGCCACCAGACGCTGCGGACTGTCGCCGAACACCCGCATCACCAGGTCGCTGTCCTCCAGCGGCGGAAACCGCACCCGCAGCGCCAGGTCGAGGCCCTCGCCCAGCACGTCCACCCGGCGGTTGGTGGCGTCCAGCGCCAACCGGACGCTGGGGTTGGCCACCAGGAAACGCGCCAGCATGTCGCCGACCTGGGCGTGCAGCAGGCCGAGCGGGCAGCTCAGGCGGACGAGGCCACGCGGCGCCGAGCGGCTGCGCTCGATGACCTCCAGAGCCGCCTCGGCCTCCACCAGCACGGCGAGGCAGTGGGCGTAGTAGTCGCGGCCGATCTCGGTGACGGCGAAACGGCGGGTCGTGCGCTGGATCAGGCGCACGCCCAGCCGCTGCTCGAGCAGGGCGATGCGGCGGCTCAGCTTGGAGCGCGGCACCGCCAGAGCCCGCGCCGCGGCGGCGAAGCCGCCGTGCTGCACGACCTGGGCGAAGTAGTAGAGGTCGTTGAGATCCTGCATGGCAGCGCCATTGTCCTATGGATGGGACACTGAAGGCAATCCGCGTGCCTTCCCGCTGCCTACCCCCTTGCCCATCTGTCGCCCGACGGCGGCATGTCGATGCCGCTTCCTCGGGAGACCACGATGAGAAAGGTCCTTGATATCCACCGCAACGACCGGGCGCACTGGGTCGGCGACGGCTTTCCGGTGCGCTCGCTGTTCTCCCACCGTTCGCACGGCGCCGATGTCAGCCCGTTCCTGCTTGCCGACCATGCCGGCCCGGCGCGCTTCGAGCCGGCCGAGCGGCCACGCGGCGTCGGCCTGCATCCGCATCGCGGCTTCGAGACCGTCACCATCGTCTACGAGGGCGAGCTGGAGCACGCCGATTCCGCCGGCAACAGCGGCCGCATCGGTGCCGGCGACGTCCAGTGGATGACGGCGGGCAGGGGCATCCTGCACGAGGAGTTCCACTCGCGCACCTTCACCAGCACCGGCGGCACGCTCGAGATGGTGCAGCTCTGGGTCAACCTGCCGGCCCGCCACAAGATGGCGGAGCCCGGCTACCAGACCCTGCTGGCGGCCGACATCCCGACGGTCGAGCTGCCGGAGGGCGCCGGCTCGCTGCGCGTGATCGCGGGTGCCTTCGGCGACGCGAGGGGGCCTGCGCGCACCTTCACCCCGCTCGACGTCTGGGACCTCCGCCTCGACCGCGACGGCCGCGCCCGGCTGGAGCTGCCGGAGGGCCGCAACGTCGTGCTGCTGGTGCTGGCCGGCACCGTGCTGGTCGACGAGGTCGACGTGGTCCGCGCCGGCGACGTCATGGTCCTCGATCGCACCGGCGGTGCCGTGACGGTCGAGGCCAACAACCAGGCGAAGCTGCTGGTGCTGGCCGGCGAGCCGATCGACGAGCCGGTGGCCTGGCAGGGCCCGTTCGTGATGAGCGCGGCCGACGAGCTGCGCCAGGCCTTCGCCGACTTCGAGAGCGGCGCGTTCGGCGCGGCCGCGGCATGAGACGGACGCATCGCCGGGGTCGCTCCCGGCGATGCTGGCCGGTCAGCCTTCGATGAACGCCAGCAGATCCGGGTTCACCACATCGGCATGGGTCGTGCACATGCCGTGCGGCAGGCCGTCGTAGACCTTCAAGGTACCCTTCCTCAGCAGCTCGACCGACAGGAGCGCCGAATCGGCGATCGGCACGATCTGGTCGTCGTCGCCGTGCATCACCAGCGTCGGCACCTCGATGGCCTTCAGGTCCGCGGTGAAGTCGGTCTCCGAGAACGCCCTGATGCCGTCGTAGTGCGCCTTCGCACCGCCGGCCATGCCCTGACGCCACCAGTTCTGGATCGCACCCTGCGATACCTTGGCACCCGGCCGGTTGAAGCCGTAGAACGGCCCGCCGGCGACATCGAGGTAGAACTGGGCGCGGTCGGCGGCCAGCGACTTGCGGAAGCCGTCGAACACCTCGATCGGCAGGCCGCCCGGATTGGCCGGCGTCCTGACCATGATCGGTGGCACCGCGCCGATCAGCACCGCCTTGGCGACCCGGCCCTGCGGCTGGCCGTGCCTGGCGACGTAGTGCGCCACCTCGCCGCCGCCGGTCGAATGGCCGATATGCACGGTGTTCCTCAAGTCCAGATGCTCGACCACCGCCGCCGCGTCGGCGGCATAGTGGTCCATGTCGTGGCCGTCCCAGACCTGCGTCGAGCGGCCGTGGCCGCGCCGGTCGTGGGCGACGACGCGATAGCCCTTGTCCACGAAGTACAGCAGCTGCGCGTCCCAGTCGTCGGCGCTGAGCGGCCAGCCGTGATGGAACACCAGCGTCCGGGCGTCCTTCGGGCCCCAGTCCTTGTAGAAGATCTCGATCCCGTCCCTGGTGGCGACAAAGCCCATGGCGGCGATCCTTTCGCGCGGCGGGTGACTCCGCGAAGAGAATTGGCCGCCGGAGGGGGGTTGGCCAGTCCCTAAGCCGATACGACAATCAGTTCCCCTCGTGGTCCATCTGACATTGCGCTGGACTTGCCGATATGTCTCATATATGAGACATCATGCGCTGGACCGTGGAGTACCTGACCGGCGAGGTCGAAGCGGAGCTGCAAGCCCTGCCGCTGGACATGCGGGCGAAGTTCCTGCGCATCGTCCAGCTGATCGAGAGCAAGGGTCTCGACCGCGTCCGCGAGCCTTACGTGAGGCACATCGAGGGCAAGCTCTGGGAGATGCGCATGACGGGCCGGGACGGCATCTCGCGGGCGCTCTACGTCGCCGCCAGCGGACGCCGGGTGGTGGTGGTCCGGGTGTTCGTCAAGAAGACCCAGAAGACCCCGGCCGGCGAGATCCGGCTGGCGCTGAAGCGAGCGGAGAATCTGCAATGACCAGGAAGACCAGGAAAGTGAGCGAGCTGGCCGCGCAATGGATGGCGGACCCGGCCTTCCGCGCGGAATACGCCGCTCTCGAGGAGGAGTTCGCCATCGCTGATGCGCTGATCGAGGCGAGGGCGGGGCTGACGCAGGAGCAGGTGGCCGAGCGCATGGGAACGTCGCGAACCGCCGTGGTGCGCCTCGAAGGCGGCCGCGGCAATCCCTCGCTCAAGACCCTGCAACGCTACGCCGCCGCGACCGGGACCAAGCTGCGGATCAATTTCGATCCCATCTCGCCTACCGCATAGCTGAAGCTCGGCCGCAGTTGGATTGGAATACAACCCGATATGCCTGGGATGTTGGCATCCCTGGCATGGCGCCACTCGACTCGGAATTGCCAAACCAGCCTAGACAGGCCGCGTTGGGGCTGACATCTCAAATCGGCTTGCTGCCCATCACCACGATGCGATGCATCCGCCGCCGCTCGGTCCCCGGGAACGGGTCGCGGCGGTGCATGGTGCAGCGGTTGTCCCAGACCATCATGTCGCCGACCTGCCACTGCTGGTGCCAGTGGTTCTCCGGCAGCGTGCCCCAGTGCCAGAGCTCGTCGAGCAAGGCCTCGCTGTCGGCGACCGGGAGGCCCATGACGTAGCCGCCGAAGCGCCGGCCGAGATAGAGTGCTTTGCGCAGGCTGTCGGGATGGGTGCGCACGATCGGATGGATCGGCCCCGGCAGCTCGCGCACATCGGCGGCCGAGACATGCTCGTAGTTCAGCCGCGGCTTGCCCTGTGCATCGTGGCTGTACTGATGCTTGATCTTGAGCCCGGCGATGCGCTGCTTCAGCCGCGGCGACAGGCCGTCATAGGCCTTGTACATGTTGGCGAAGCCGGTATTGCCGCCGCTGGCCGGGACTTCCAGCGCCCTGAGCATGCTGAGCGAGGGTGGCACCTCGTCGAAGGCGAGGTCGGTGTGCCAGTTCAGCTCGCCGTCGCCGAGCTCGCCGATGGCGACGCCGTTCTCCTTGACGTTGGAGATGACGAACAGCTCCGGAAACTCCTCGAACGACACCGTGCCCTTGGCGCGCGCCACCGAGCTCTTCACCGGCGCCCCGAACATCCGGGCGATCTCGACCTGCTTGGCGTCGTCGATGTCGTAGCCGCGCAGCCGGATCACGCAGTGGTCGAGCAGCGCCTGGCGCATCGCCAGGAAGGCTTCGGCGGTGAGATTGTCGAGATCGAGGCCCACGACATCGGCGCCGATCGCCGGCGACAGCGGCACCGCCCGGACCGGCGAGCGCGGAACGGCGGCGAGCTGGGCGGTGGCGAGCGACATCGGCCTGTCTCCCTGAGCGTCGGTTGCCGGATGATCTAGGCCGGTGGACAAATTTGTCAAGTCACCGGGCAAATCGCCAGTGGCGGGCGGCGATTCCGTCGATGGCTGTTGGCAGCCGCGCGGGCCGGCCGCATGATCGCCGCAACCGGGGCCGCGTCATGGTGCGGGCGTGAGCGACATATTGGAGCGGACGGAGACCGACGAGGCGGCGGCCGGCGGCGGCGGCGAGATCGCCCGTTCCTACCTGCACGAGGAGGTCTACCGCCAGATCGTCCGGCTGATCGAGCGCGGCGAGTTCCCGGGCGGCACCCGCCTGCCCACCGAGTTCGAGCTGGCCGGCCGCTTCGGCGTGTCGCGGCCGATCGTGCGGCGCGCCCTCGAGCAGCTGCGCGAGCGCGGCTACGTCACCACCCGCAAGGGCTCGGGCACCATCGTCTCGACCGACGTCGCCGGGCCGCGGCTGGCCTTCCCGGTGCTCTCCAGCGTCGCCGACCTGCAGCAGTTCTACGAGTTCCGCATCGCCCTCGAGGGCCAGATCGCCGCCCAGGCCGCCGAGCGCCGGACCGAGCGCGACCTCGCCGCCATGACCGAGGCCACCGACCGCGCCGACGCCGCCCTCGCCCAGGGCAACTACCAGCTCTGCACCGACCTCAACTTCGCCTTCCACCGCGCCGTCGCCGCCGCCTCCGGCAACCGCTTCTTCCTGGCGACGCTGGAGGCCCTGCCCAACCTGGTGGGCGAGACGGCGCTGCGCCGCCGCTTCGGGCCGCTGGCGCAGGAGGATTCGCGCCAGCGGCGGCTGCTGGAGGAGCATCGCCGGATCCTGCGCGCCATCGAGGCGCGCGAGCCGCAGCGCGCCCGCGACCTGATGACCGACCACATCGCCGCCGCCATGAAGTTCGTCTTCGAGCACACGCCGCTCGCCTGATTTCTTGGCTGAGAACGTTTCCAGCCTGGAACAGGTGTGTCATTCGGCTTGACAGCTATGGCTCGCATCCGGAATCTGCCGCGACCTCGCCGTGCAGCGCTGCCTGTCGGCCAATACGGGTTCAGGGAGAGCCGAGATGACCCTTCAACGGCGCAGTCTGCTTCTGTCCGCCGCCCTGGTGCCGCTGTGCCTGGCTGCCGCCGGCGCCGGGGCCGCCGACAAGCCCGAGAAGCTCACCATCGTCAGCCATGCCGTGCACAAGAAGGTCTCGACCGAGGGCCAGGGCGGCGACGTCACCGCCGCCTGGACCAAGGAGACCGGCCTGCCGCTCGAATGGCTGACCTTCGGCGTCGAGGAGACCAACGAGCGCGCGTTCCGGGAAGCGAGCCTGTCCAACGGCAATGTCGACGTCGCCTTCATCCTCGACCGCTTCGGCGGGCCGCAGATCGCCTCGCTGTTCGAGGATCTCGGCGCATGGCAGGCCAAGGAGCCGATCGAGGACTTCGACGAGATCTCGGCCGGCATGCGCCAGGCCCACACCCACAACGGCAAGCTGATCGCCATCCCGTTCCGGCACGCCACCCACGGCCTGCTCTACAACGAGGCGCTGCTCGAGGAGCGCGGCCTCGACGGCCCGCCCGAGACCTTCGAGCAGCTGCTCGAATATGCCGAGAAGCTGACCTACACCCGCGACGATGGCACCAAGGTCCACGGCATCGTCATCAGCATGGACGACCCGTCGAGCATCAGCGACTGGATCCGCGCCTTCGGCGGCGACTTCATCACCTCGGACTACCAGGTCGTCGTCAACGAGCCGGCGGCGGTGAAGGCGATCACGGCCCTGCGCGACCTGGCGCAGAAGGAGGTGCTGCCCAAGAACGTCACCTCGTTCAAGACCGAGGACGTCACGACCTACATGCAGCAGGGCCGGGCGGCCATGACCAACAACCCGTTCGGCCGCTACGTCAACTACAACGACCCCAAGGCCAGCAAATTCCCCGGCGCCTTCAAGGTGGTGCCGATCCCGATGGCCGAGGGGCTGAAGGGGCCGCACCCCTCCAAGACCTCGGTCTGGGCCATGGCCATCCCGAGCAACGCCCCGAACAAGGAGCTGTCCTGGAGCCTGATCAGGCACCTGTCTTCCAAGGAGAGTACCGTCGAGGAGGCGCTCAACGGCAACGGCCCGGTGCGGCTGTCGGCCTATCAGGATCCGCGCGTGCGCGAGCTCGTGCCCTATGCCGACCAGGAGGCGGCCGCGCTCGCCAATGCCCGCCTCGTGGTGCCGGGCTTCTCCGACACCGGCAAGGCCATGGACATCCTGATGGAGGAGGTCGAGGCCGTCATGGTGGGTGCCAAGGAGCCGCAGGAGGCCATGGACGAGGCCAAGGCCCGCGTCCTGCCGCTGCTGCCGAAGTCCTGATCGCAAATTCCGGGGATCGGCGACCGGCCGCTGCGGCGGCCGGTTTGCTTTCCCGCCTATGAGAGCCGCGACAGGCGAGGGCTGAGATGGGGCCGATCCGGCTCGTCCACTATTTGATGATCGCGCCGGTGCAGATCCTGCTGCTGGCCTTCATCTTCGTTCCCTCGCTCTATGTCTTCTGGCTGTCCTTGAGCGAATCGAGCTTCGGCCAGTCGCCCGAGTTCGTGGGCCTCGCCAACTACGCCGCCATCATGGCCGACCGGGTGTTCTGGCGGGCGTTCTGGAACACCTTCCTGGTCGTCAACCTGGTGGTCTATGCCGAGCTGGCGCTGGGCCTCGGGCTGGCGCTGCTGCTGGCCGGCCCGATGCCCGGCAAGAAATGGATCATCACGATCCTGATCGCACCCTACGCGATCACCGAGGTCACCGTCGTCGTGATGTGGCGCTACATGCTCGAGCCCGACGTCGGCATGATCAACTACGCGCTGACCCAGATCGGGCTGCCGCAGGTCGAGTGGGGCGTCAGCCGCTACCAGGCGCTGGCGGTGGCGGCCGTCATCGCCATCTGGCAGCACCTGCCCTTCACCTTCCTCATCCTCTACGCCGCCGTGATCTCGCTGCCCGAGGAGCTGCTGGAGGCCGCCCGCGTCGACGGCGCCACCGCCTGGCAGGAGTTCCGCCACGTCATCCTGCGCCTGGTGATGCCGGCGCTGCTGATCGCCCTGCTGTTCCGCTACATCTTCGCCATGCGGCTGTTCTCGGAGATCTGGCTGCTGACGGGCGGCGGCCCGGCCCGGCTCACCGAGCTGCTGGCGGTCTATCTCTACCGCCAGGCCTTCCGCTACCACGAGTTCGGCGCCGCCGCCGCCACCGGCTGGACCATGCTGCTGCTGTCGCTGCTGGTGGCCCTGCCCTATCTGTGGACCATGTACCGCCGGACGCTGCGCGATGCGTAGGCGCCGCAACCCGCTCTTGCGCGGCCTGCTGGTCGCCCTCGCCATCCTGTGGTCGGCCTTCCCGATCCTGCTGGTGGTGCTGTCCTCGCTGAAGCAGCCGCGCCAGATCTTCGAGGTGCCGCCCAGCCTGGTCTTCACGCCAACCCTCGACAACTATCGCCGCTTATGGGACGTCTGGCCGGGCTTCTACCACAACGTCACCAACAGCATCGTCATCACCATCGGCGCCACGCTGCTGACCATCGCGGTCTCGGCCAGCGCCGGCTACGTCTATGCCCGCTACATGTCGCGCGGCCTCGCGGTCTCGGCCTTCTTCATGGTGGTGGTGCGCATGCTGCCGCCGATCATCGTCACCCTGCCGCTGTTCCCGGTGGTCAACTGGCTGAACCTCAACGACACCCACATCCTCCTGATCCTGCTCTACGCCACCTTCTTCGTCTCCTTGAGCACCTGGATCATGCGCGCCTTCATCGCCCAGATTCCCGTGGAGCTCGAGGAGGCCGCCATCATCGACGGCGCCACCCTGCGCGACCGCTTCTTCAAGGTCGTGCTGCCCCTGGCGGCCCAGGGCATCGTCGCCTCGGCGGTGTTCGTGCTGGTGTTCGCCTGGAACGAGTACATCTTCGCCGTCATCTTCACGACCCGCGACGCCAAGACGACACCGCTGATCATCGCTGAGATCCTGAGCACCGCCGAAGGCGTCGAATGGGGCGTGCTGTTCGCCGCCGCCACGGTGCAGCTCGTGCCGATCCTGCTGCTGGTGGTGCTGCTGCAGCGCTTCATCATCGCCGGCCTCACCGCCGGCTCGGTCAAGGGCTGAGGGCGCCTCGACCTTTCTTCTGTGCCTCGTAGCGCGCCCTGGTCTCGGCATTCATCGGATAGAGCCCCGGCAGCGGCACGCCGGCGTCGACCTCGGTCATGATCCAGGCCTCCATCCGCTCCTGCTCGGCGGCCTCGGCCAGCACGTCGCCGAGCAGCGCCTGCGGAATCAGCACGGCACCGTCCTTGTCGGCCACCACGATATCGTCGGGAAACACCGCCACGCCGCCGCAGCCGATCGGCTGCTGCCAGGCGACGAAGGTCAGCCCGGCCACCGAGGGCGGTGCGGCGACACCCCGGCACCACACCGGCAGCCCGGTGCCCAGCACGCCCACGGCGTCGCGCACCACCCCGTCGGTCACCAGCGCCGCCACGCCGCGCTTGTGCATCCGGGCGCACAGGATGTCGCCGAAGATGCCGGCATCGGTGATGCCCATGGCATCGACCACGGCGATGCAGCCCTCGGGCATCGCCTCGATCGCCGCGCGCGTCGAGATCGGCGACGCCCAGGAGGCCGGTGTCGCCAAGTCCTCGCGCGCCGGCACGAAGCGCAGCGTGAACGCCGGACCCACCAGCCGCCCGGTTTCGCGCATCGGCCCCATCTCGCGCATCGGCATGGGCCCGCGCATCCAGACGTTGCGCAGGCCCTTCTTCAAGAGGACCGTGGTGATGGTGGCGGTCGAGACGGCTTTCAGCGTTTCGACGGCCTGCGGGTCGAGGGCCATGCGGGAGGACTCCGTGAGCTGAGGCAAGGGCGGCCGGCGCCGCGGCGTGGCTCGGCCGTTCTAGGCCGCCGGCCCGCGGCTTGGAACTCCACGGGCCATGCCGGACCGCATCGCCGTCAACCGTCGTCGAGCCATTCCTTCAGCACGACCGCGCTGTTGTGCGCCTCGTCGTGCGCCGCGAACAGCAGCGTCACCGGGCCGCCGTCGATCAGCCTGCGCAGCGTGGCCAATGGCTCTGTGTCACTTGCCAGCTCTCGGCGGTAGCGCTCCCGGAACTCCGGCCAGCGCGGCTCGGGGTCGGCATGGAACCAGCGCCTCAGCTCGTTGCTGGGTGCCACCTCCTTCAGCCACAGGTCGACCGCCGCCTTGGCCTTGGTCAGCCCGCGCGGCCACAGCCGCTCGACCAGCACCCGGCGGCCATCCTCTTCTGCCGGTGGCAGGTAGACCCGTTTCAGCGCCGGCCGGTGCCGCGCACTCACGACTCGTGACCGTGTCCGGCCTTGGGCGCGGGCAGTCCCAGCTCCGCCAGCGCCAGCGTCGCATGCGCCCAGGCGCCGCCGGCCCGCATCTCGGCCGCCACCCAGATCGCCTCCATGATCTCCTCGGCCGTGGCGCCATGGCGCTTCGCCGAGCGGGTATGGCCCTTGATGCAGTAGGGGCACTGCGTGACGTGCGCCACCGCCACCGCGATCAGCTCCTTGGTCTTGGCCGGCAGCGCACCGTCGGCGAAGACCTTCCGGCTGAAGGCACGAAAGGCGTCCTCGGTCTCGGGCGCCAGCGCCCGCCTCGCCTCGACCAGCTCGCGGGTCACCGCCGGATAGGTGCTGTCGCTCATGCCTGCCGTCCTCCCAACCGTTGCAGGGGCGCGATGCGTCGATCCGCCGGACCGGCCGACGAGCGCCGCTGCCCGACGACGGACGATCGGTCTTCCCGAGCCAGCCGGCAAGCAGCAATGACAGATAGGTTGAAATTCCCCCGACTGTTCGCCTATAGTCGCGCCATGCGCCACCCGCT
>DAOLFG010000008.1:0-117916 GCA_035326425.1 Geminicoccus sp.
GCCAGCATCGGCTGGCCGACGATGTCGCCGATGGCGAAGATGTGCGGCACGTTGGTGCGCTGCTGCTTGTCGACGGCGATGAAGCCGCGCTCGTCGACCGCCACGCCGGCCTTCTCGGCGGCAATGGTCTTGCCGTTGGGCCTGCGGCCGACAGCGACCAGGATGCGGTCGAAGGTGTCGGTCGCCGGTGCCTTGCCGCCCTCGAACGAGACGACGAGCCCTTCCGGCTTCGCCTCGACCTTGGTGACCTTGGCGCCGAGATAGATCGCCTCGTATTGCTTGCTGATCCGCTTGTGCAGCGGCGTGACGATGTCCTTGTCGGCACCGGGGATGATCTGGTCCATCAGCTCGACGATGGTCACCTTGGCGCCGAGCTCGTGATAGACCGTCGCCATCTCGAGCCCGATGATGCCGCCGCCGATCACCAGCAGGCGCTGGGGAATGCCGCCCAGCTCGAGGGCACCCGTCGAATCGATCACCCGCGGGTCGTCGTGCGGGATGAAGGGCAGTGTCACCGGCTCGGAGCCGGCGGCGATGATCGCCTGGTCGAAGCTGACGGTGCCGGTGCCCTCGACCTCGATGCTGTTCGGCGAGGCGAAACGGCCGACGCCGGTGACCACCGTCACCTTGCGCGCCTTGGCGAGGCCGCCCAGGCCGCCCACCAGCTTCTTGACCACGCCCTCCTTCCAGCCGCGCAGCTTGTCGATGTCGACCGAGGGCGGCCCGAAGCTGACGCCGTTGTGCGCCATCTCCTTGGATTCGGCGATCACCTTGGCGGCGTGGAGCAGGGCCTTCGAGGGTATGCAGCCGACGTTCAGGCAAACGCCGCCGAGGGTCGGCCAGCGCTCGACCAGCACCACCTTCTTGCCGAGGTCGGCGGCGCGGAAGGCGGCGGTGTAGCCGCCGGGGCCCGAGCCCAGCACCAGCACCTCGGCATGCAGGTCGGCCTTGGTCGCGGCCGCGGGTGCAGCCGCGGGAGCGGGTGCGGCGGCGGCCGGAGCCGGCTTGGCGGCCGCGGCACCTTCCAGCAGCAGGATCAGCGAGCCCTCGCTGACCCGGTCGCCGACCTTGACCTTGACCTCGGCGACCTTGCCGGCCTGCGGGCAGGGCACGTCCATCGTCGCCTTGTCGCTCTCCAGGCTGATCAGCGGCGCCTCGGCCGCCACCTCGTCGCCCGGCTGGACGAAGATCTCGATGATCGGGACGTCCTTGAAGTCGCCGATGTCGGGGACCTTGACCTCGGTGCCAGCCATTGTGTCGCCTCCCCTCAGACCCGGGCCGGATTCGGCTTCTCGGGGTCGATCTCGTATTTCCTGATGGCCTCGGCGACCTTGCTCGCCGGCACGGTGCCGTCCCTGGCCAGGCTCTCCAGTGCCGCCAGCGTCACCCAGCGCCGGTCGACCTCGAAGAAGTTGCGCAGGCGGCGGCGGTAGTCGGAGCGGCCGAAGCCGTCCGTGCCCAGCACCCGGTAGCGGCCGGGCACCCAGGTGCGGATCTGGTCGGCGAACAGCCGCATGTAGTCGGTGGCGGCGATCGCCGGCCCCTGGCGGCCGGCGAGGCAGGTCTCGACCCAGCTCTGCCTCGGCTTCTCGGTCGGGTGCAGCAGGTTCCAGCGCTCGGCCTCGATGGCCTCGCGGCGCAGCTCGGTGAAGCTCGGGCAGCTCCACACGTCGGCGGCCACCCCCCAGTCGTCACGCAGCATGTCCGCGGCCGCCATCACCTCGCGCAGGATGGTGCCGGAGCCCATGAGCTGGACGCGCGGCCCCTTCCTGCCGGCATCGGCCTCCTGCAGCAGGTACATGCCCCTGATGATGCCCTCGGCCGCCCCCTCGGGCAGCGCCGGATGGGCATAGTTCTCGTTCATCAGGGTCAGATAGTAGAAGACGTCCTCCTGCTCGGCGTACATCCGGCGCAGGCCATCCTGGACGATGACCGCGACCTCGTAGGAGAAGGTCGGGTCGTAGGAGACGCAGTTCGGGATGGTCGAGGACAGGATGTGGCTGTGGCCGTCCTCGTGCTGCAGGCCCTCGCCGTTGAGGGTGGTGCGCCCGGCGGTGGCACCCAGCAGGAAGCCGCGGGCGCGCATGTCGCCGGCAGCCCAGGCGAGGTCGCCGACGCGCTGCAGCCCGAACATCGAGTAGTAGATGTAGAAGGGGATCATCGGCACGTTGTTCGTGCTGTACGAGGTCGCGGCCGCGATCCAGGACGACATCGCACCGGCCTCGTTGATGCCCTCCTGGAGCATCTGGCCGGACTTGTCCTCCTTGTAGTACATCAGCTGGTCGGCATCCTGCGGCCGGTAGAGCTGGCCCACCTGGCTGAAGATGCCGTACTGGCGGAACATGCCCTCCATGCCGAAGGTGCGCGATTCGTCGGGCACGATCGGCACGACGTGCTTGCCGATCTTGCGGTCGCGCAGGAGCGTGTTGAGGATCCGCACGAACGCCATCGTGGTCGAGATCTCGCGGCCCTCGGTGCTCTTGAGCTGGGCGTCCAGTGCCGTGAGCGGCGGGACCTCGAGCGAGGCCGACTTCTGCCGCCGCTGCGGCAGCGGCCCGCCCAGCGCCTTGCGCCGCGCCTCGAGGTAGGCCTTCTCGGGGCTGCCGTCCTCGAGCTTCAGGTAGGGCAGCTCGGTGATCTGGGCGTCGGTCAGCGGCAGCGAGAAGCGGTCGCGGAAGGCGCGCAGCGCCTCCTCGCCCATCTTCTTCTGCTGGTGCGTGATGTTCTGGCCCTCGCCGGCCTCGCCCATGCCGTAGCCCTTGACGGTCTTGGCGAGGATGACGGTGGGCCTGCCCCTGGTCTCGACCGCCTCCTTGTAGGCGGCATAGACCCGCGCCGGATCGTGGCCGCCGCGGGTCAGCCGCCAGATGTCGTCGTCGGTCCAGTCGGCGACCATGGCCTTCAGCTCGGGATACTTCCCGAAGAAGTGCTCGCGGATGTAGGCGCCGTTCTTCGACTTGAAGTCCTGGTACTCGCCGTCGACGCACTCCTCCATGCGCTTGCGCAGGATGCCGGTGACGTCGCCGGCGAGCAGGCGGTCCCAGCCGGTGCCCCACAGCACCTTGATGACGTTCCAGCCGGCGCCGCGGAACACGCCCTCCAGCTCCTGGATGATCTTGCCGTTGCCGCGCACCGGCCCGTCGAGGCGCTGCAGGTTGCAGTTGATGACGAAGATCAGGTTGTCGAGCTTCTCGCGGCCCGCCATCGAGATGGCGCCCAGGCTCTCGGGCTCGTCGGTCTCGCCGTCGCCGAGGAAGGCCCAGACCTTGCGCGGGCCGGTATCCGCCAGGCCGCGGTTGTGGATGTATTTGAGGAAGCGGGCCTGGTAGATCGCCATCAGCGGGCCCAGGCCCATCGACACCGTCGGGAACTGCCAGAAATCCGGCATCAGCCAGGGGTGCGGGTAGGACGGGATGCCGTTGCCCTCGGCCTCCTTGCGGAAGCCGTCGAGCTGCGCCTCGGTCAGCCGGCCCTCGACGAAGGCGCGGGCATAGATGCCCGGCGAGCTGTGGCCCTGGACGTAGATCAGGTCGCCGCCGTGGGTATCCGTCGGGGCGTGCCAGAAATGCATGAAGCCGGTATCGTAGAGGGTCGCCGCCGACTGGAAGCTGGCGATGTGGCCGCCCAGCTCCGAGCTGGTCTTGTTGGCGCGCAGCACGATGGCGATGGCGTTCCAGCGGATCAGCGAGCGGATCTTGTGCTCGATCTCGCGGGTGCCGGGATGCTTGGCCTCCCGCTCGGGCGGGATCGAGTTGACGTAGGCCGAGGTTGCCGAGAACGGAACGGGGGCCCCCTTGATGCGGGCCTCCGCCAGCAGCTGCGACAGCAGGTACTCGACCCGCTCGCCGCCCTCGACCTCGAGCACGCTCTCGAGCGAGTCCATCCATTCCCGTGTTTCGACGGGATCGATGTCCATCTGGCGGTCCATCGCTTCCTTCCCGATCCTCGGCCCGTTGGTGGCTCGAAAACCTGTCGATTTCTACAGGGAAGTCCAGCCTTTCAATGCGGGGTCAGCAGGTCCAGCAGCGTGAGCGCGATGACCTCGGTGGCCTTGCGCAGGTCCGAAAGCGGTAACCGCTCGTCCGCCCGGTGGGCGTTGGCCTCCTCGATATTGTGCGGTCCGGCGCCGTAGAGCACCGTCGGCACGCCGCACGAGGCGTAGTGCGGCGCGTCCGTATAGAGCGGCACGCCCTTGGTGCGGACCGGCTCGCCCATGATGGCGGTGGCGTGGCTGCAGAGCAGCTCGGCCAGCCTCTCGCCGCCAGGGAGCAGCGCCAGCGGCTCGACCAGCAGGATGCGCCGCACCTCGACCCTGGCCTTGGGGAAGGCCTCGGCGGCCTCGGCGACGACTTGCCGCAGCTCGGCCTCGACCTCGGCCGGGCGCTCCTCGGGGATCATCCGCCGGTCGAGGCGGAAGGTGATCCGGTCCGGCACGACGTTGGTGTTGATGCCGCCCTTGATCAGGCCCACCGTCATCTGCGCCGCGCCGATCCCCGGCACGGTCGAGATCCTGCCGGCCAGGCCCTTGCGCCAGTCGTAGAGCGCCGAGAGCACGTGCGTCGCGGCCTCCAGCGCGTCGACGCCGGTGAACGGCATGGCGGCGTGCGCCGACTTGCCGTCGACCTGCACCTCCATGTGCATGCAGCCATTGTGGGCGGTGACGACATTGTAGGAGAAGCCGGCGCCCAGCACGAGGTCCGGCCTGCTCAGGCCCTCGCGCATGATGCGGCCGGGGCCGATATTGCCGCCGGCCTCCTCGTCATAGGTGAAGTGCAGCTCCACCGTGCCGCCCAGCGGGGCGCCCGAGGCTTCCAGCGCGCGCAAGGCCCAGGTGTAGCTGGCGATGTCCGACTTCGAGACCGCGACGCCGCGGCCGTACATCCAGCCGTCGACGACCTCCGCACCGTAGGGATCCCTGGTCCAGCCCTCGCCGGGCGGCACCACGTCGCCATGCGCGTTCAGCGCGATCACCGGCCCGTCGCCGAAGCGGCGGCGCACGATCAGATTGACGGCGCTGACCATGCCGTTGGCCCTGGCCTGATCGGCCGGCACGACGTCGCGCTCGACGGTGTAGCCCAGGCCCTCCAGCAGCTCGGCGGTGCGGGCGGCGTGGGCGGCGCAGTCGCCGGGCGGGTTGTCGGACGGCACCTTCACCAGCTCGGCCAGGAACGCCATCTCGGCGGCGAAGTCGCGGTCGAGGAAGGCCTTGATCTCGTCGGCGTGGGACATCTGGCCTCTCAGGCGCGGAAATGGCGGAGGAAGTCGATCAGCACCCGCACCGCGACGTCGGCGTCGTGCGCGGTGATGCTCTCGGCCGGGCTGTGGCTGACGCCGGCGCGGCAGCGCACGAACAGCATGGCGATCGGGCAGAGGTTGACCATGGCGAGGCCGTCATGGCCGGCGCCGCTCGGCAGCCGTCGCGGCCTGATGCCGTTGCGGATCACGGCGGCCTCCAGCTCGTCCGCCAGCTCGGTGCCGCAGGTGGCGGCCGGCACGTCGTAGGTGACGGTGTGGGTGACGCCGAGCGCCCGCCGGGCGGCGATGCCGTCGGTCAGCTCGAAGATGTCGGCCACCGCCGCCTTGCGCTCGTCGTCCCGGGGCGAGCGGACGTCGATGGTGAAGCGCACCTCGCCGGGAATGACGTTGACCGCCCCCGGCAGCACGTCGACCCGGCCGACCGTGCCGACGAGATTGCGTTGATCGGCGCAACGGCGCTCGATGCCGAGGATCATCTCGGCGGCGGCGGTCAGCGCGTCGCGGCGCATGCCCATCGGCACGGTGCCGGCATGGCCGGCCCAGCCCTTGACGCCGATGGTGGCGCGGGTGGCGCCGTTGATGGCGGTGACGATGCCGACAGGCAGATCCTCGCCTTCCAGCACGGGGCCCTGCTCGATGTGCAGCTCGACATAGCCCAGCACGCTGGCCGGATCGCGGGTCAGCCGGGCGATGTCGTCGGGATCGCCGCCGAAATCGACCAGCGCCCGGCGCAGGCTCACGCCGTTGCCGTCGGTGCAGTCGAGCGCCTGGGGGTCGAAGATGCCGGCGACGGCCTTCGAGCCGGTGAGCGTCATCGGGAAGCGCACGCCCTCCTCGTCGCCGAAGGCCAGGACCTCGATGGCGAAGGCCGGCCGCTCGCCGGCGCGGTGCAGCTCGTCCACCGCCTGGATCGCCGCCACCACGCCGAAATTGCCGTCGTACTTGCCGCCGTTGCGCACCGTGTCGATGTGCGAGCCCAGCAGCAGCACCGGCGCATCCGGCGTGCGCCCGTCGTAGCGGCCGACCACAGTGCAGGCGGCGTCCATGCGCGTCGTCATGCCGGCGGCCTGCATCCAGGCGGCGACCTCCTCGGCTGCCGCCTTGTGCTCGGGCGTGAGATAGAGCCGGGTCATCTCGCCCGGCACGGCAGTGTGCTCGGCCAGCCGGTCGAGCCGGCGCATCATGGCCACACCCAGGCTGTCGGGCGAGATGCTCACTGGCCGCTCCGGTACGGATGCCGCGCCTGCCAGTGGCGGGCGATGTCGATGCGGCGGGTGATCCAGACCTTGTCGTGCTTCTGCACATGGTCGAGGAACCGCTGCAGCGCCAGGATGCGGCCCGGCCGGCCGACGAGGCGGCAGTGCAGGCCGATCGACATCATCTTCGGGCTGCCGCGGCGGCCCTCCTCGTAGAGCGCGTCGAAGCTGTCGGTGAGATAGGTCTGGAACTGGTCGCCCGCGGTGTGCCCGGCGCGGATGGCGAAGCGCATGTCGTTGGCGTCGAGCGTGTAGGGCACGATGAGCTGCGGCTTGCCGTTCACGGTCACCCAGTAGGGCAGGTCGTCGGCATAAGAATCGGCGACGTAGACGAAGTTGCCGTGCTCGACCGCGAGCTCCAACGAATTCGGGCTGGTCCGGCCCGAGTACCAGCCGAGCGGCCGCTCGCCGGTGATCTCGGTGTGCAGGCGGATCGCCTCCAGCAGGTGTGCCCGCTCGGTCTCGGCCGGCACGAACTGGTAGTCGATCCAGCGATAGCCGTGGCTGGCGATCTCCCAGCCGGCCTCCTTCATCGCCGCCACGGCGTCGCGGTGGCGGTCCATGGCCATGGCGACGCCGTAGACGGTGAGCGGCAGGCCGTGCTCGGTGAACAGCCGCCAGATCCGCCAGAAGCCGGCGCGGCTGCCATATTCGTAGATCGACTCCATGTTCATGTGCCGCACGCCCTCGAGCGGCACCGCACCGGTGATCTCGGACAGGAAGGCTTCCGAAGCCTTGTCGCCGTGCAGGATGCAGTTCTCGCCGCCCTCCTCGTAGTTGAGGACGATCTGCAGCGCGACGCGGGCGTCGCCCGGCCACTCGGCGTTGGGCGGGTTGCGCCCGTAGCCGATCATGTCGCGCGGATAGATCTCGGTGCTCACGACGCTGTTCTCCGAATCCTTCAGGGCAGCACCAGCACGGCGCGGAAGTCGTTGACGTTGGTGAGCGTCGGCCCGGTGCTGACGAGGTCGCCCAGGCCGTCGAAGAAGCTCCAGGCATCGTTGCGGGCCAGATGGCCGGCGGCCCCGAGGCCGGCGGCGCGGGCGCGCTCCAGCGTGTCGGGCGTGACGACGGCGCCGGCATTGGCCTCGCTGCCGTCGATGCCGTCGGTGTCGCCGGCGATCGCCCAGGTGCCGGGCAGGCCATGCAGCTGGTCGGCCAGGCCCAGCAGGAACTCGGTGTTGCGGCCGCCGCGCCCGCCCTTGGCGCGGACGGTGACGGTGGTCTCGCCGCCGGACAGCAGCACGCAGGGTGCGGCCAGCGGCTGGCCGTGGGTGACGACCTGCCGGGCGATGCCGGCCATGACCCGGCCCATCTCGCGCGCCTCGCCTTCCAGGGAATCACCGAGGATCAGCGGGGTCACGCCGGCCTTCCTCGCCACTTCCGCCGCCGCCTCCAGGCTGGCCTGCGGACGGGCGATGATGGTGGTGACGTTGTCGGCGAGCCGGGGATCGCCCGGCTTCGGCGTCTCCTCCGCACCTCGCTCGAGATGCGCTCTGACCGCCGGCGGCGGGTCGATGCCGAAGCGGGCGAGGATCGCCAGCGCGTCGGCGAAGGTCGAGGGGTCGGGCACGGTCGGGCCCGAGGCGATCGAGCTCGGCTGGTCGCCCGGCACGTCGGAGATCAGCAGGCTCACGAGGTCTGCCGGCCAGGCGGCGGCGGCGAGGCGGCCGCCCTTGATGGCCGAGAGGTGCTTCCGCACGACATTCATCTGGTGGATGTCGGCACCCGAGGCCAGCAGCGCCTTGTTGACCGCCTGCTTGTCCTCGAGCGTCAGGCCCTCGGCCGGCAGCGCCAGCAGCGCCGAGCCGCCGCCCGAGATCAGGCACAGGACGAGGTCGTCGGGTCCCGCCTTCCCGGCCAGCTCCAGGATGCGGCGCGCCGCGTCGCGGCCGGCGGCGTCGGGCACGGGGTGCGAGGCCTCGACGATCTCGATGTTCCGGCACGGCACGGCATGGCCGTAGCGGGTGACGACGAGGCCCTCCAGCGGCCCGCGCCAGTGCTGCTCGACGACACGCGCCATCTCGGCGCTGGCCTTGCCGGCGCCCAGCACGATGGTGCGGCCCGCCGGCGGCTCGGGCAGGTATGGCGGCAGGATGCGCTCGGGCAGTGCTGCGGCGATGGCGGCATCCAGCATGGCGCGCAGCAACGAGCGCGGATCGGCGATCGCCGTCATGGTCAGTGGCCTCCGGCGCCCTGCTCGCCCAGCCGGGCGATGTGGAACAGGTTGGTGTTGCCCGGATGGCCGAACGGCAGTCCGGCCGAGATGGCGATGAGATCGTTGCGATGGCCGAAGCCTTCGTCGAGCGCCGCCTCGCAGGCACCCTCGATCATCTGGCGCACGCCGTCGACCATCGGCCCTATGATCGCATGCACACCCCATACCAGGGCCAGCCGCCGCGCGGTCTCGATCGACGGCGTCAGTGCCAGGATCGGCGATTCCGGCCGCTCGCGGGCGGCGCGCAGCGCGCTGGAGCCCGAGGTGGTGTAGGTGACGGTGGCAGCCACCGGCAGGATCGCCGTGGCATGGCGCAGCGCGGCGCTGACGGCGTCGCCGATGGTCGACTCCGGCTCGGGATGGGCGGCGTCGATGGCCTTGCGGTAGTAGGGATCCTGCTCCACCTCGGCGATGATGCGGTCCATGATCCGCACCGCCTCGACCGGGTACTTCCCCGAGGCCGATTCCGCCGACAGCATCACCGCGTCCGTGCCCTCGTAGATCGCGGTGGCGACGTCCGAGGCCTCGGCACGCGTGGGCGTCGGCGCCGTGATCATCGATTCCAGCATCTGGGTGGCGACGATCACCGGCTTGCCGGCGGCCCGGCAGGCGCGCAGCGCCCGCCGCTGGATGGTGGGGACGCGTTCCGGCGGCAGCTCGACGCCGAGATCGCCGCGCGCCACCATCAGGGCGTCGGCGCGGGTGACGATCTCGTCCAGGCGCTCGACCGCCGCCGGCTTCTCCAGCTTCGCCACCAGGTGGATCGGCCGGCCGGCGAAGGCGCGGACCTCGTCGAGATCCTCCGGCCGCTGGACGAAGGACAGCGCCACCCAATCCACGCCCAGCTCCAGGCCGAAGGCGAGATCGCGGCGGTCCTTCTCGGTCAGCGGCGACAGCGGCAGGACCACGCCCGGCACGTTGACGCCCTTGCGGTCGGACAGATCGCCGCCCACCACGACCACCGTCTCGACATGGTCGCTGCCACGGGAGCGGATGCGCAGGCGGATCTTGCCGTCGTCCAGCAGCAGCTCGTCGCCTGGCTGGACAGCGGCCAGGATCTCCGGGTGCGGCAGCGGCGCCCGGCGGGCATCGCCCGGCTGCTCGCTCAGGTCGAGGCGGAAGGGCTCGCCGACGTCGAGCGTCACCTTGCCGTCGGCGAACCTGCCGACGCGCAGCTTCGGCCCCTGTAGGTCCAGCAGCACGCCGATCCGGCGGCCGACCTCGCGCTCGACGGCGCGGATCGACTCCATGCGCGCGCGGTGATCGTCATGGCTGCCATGGCTGAAGTTCAGCCGAAAGACGTCGGCGCCGGCCTCGAACAGTGCCCGGATGGCGGCCGGCGTCGAGCTGGCCGGCCCGAGGGTGGCGACGATCTTGGCGTTGCGGCTGCGGTGCATCGGCGATCATCCCCCTGGCGCCGGAGACTGGGGCGGTGCCCGCCCCTACGATGGACAGGTCCAGGTGGCACCGCAACCTCGCAGCCCCCGGGCCCCTGCCTCAGCCGGCGGGTGCCGCCTCGGAGCCGGTGTTCAGCACCGAGCCCGAGACGCGATCGAGCGTCAGCGACGGGTCGAGGCACAAGATCTCCTCGAACTCGTTGACGTTGGTGACCTCGGTGCCCATCGCGATGTTGGTGACGCGCTCGAGGATGAACTCGAGCACGACCGGCACCCGGTGCTCCTTCATCAGCGCATCGGCCGTGGCGAAGGCCTCCTTGAACTCGTTGGGGCTCTTCACCCGGATCGCCTTGCAGCCGAGCCCCTCGGCCACGGCCACGTGGTCGACGCCGTAGGCACCCACCTCCTGGCTGTTGATGTTCTCGAAGCCGAGGCTGACCTCGAAATCCATCTGGAAAGCCCGCTGGGATTGCCGGATCAGGCCGAGATAGGAGTTGTTCACGACCACGTGCAGGTAGGGCAGCTTGTGCTGCGCTCCCACGGCCAGCTCCTCGATCAGGAACTGGAAGTCGTAGTCGCCGGACAGCGCCACGATCGGCCGGTCGGGGTCGGCGGCGCGAACGCCGAGAGCGGCGGGCAGCGTCCAGCCCAGGGGCCCGGCCTGGCCGCAATTGATCCAGTTGCGCGGCTGGTAGACGTGCAGGAACTGGGCGCCGGCGATCTGCGACAGGCCGATGGTGGTGACGTAGCAGGTGTCGCGGCCGAAGGCCTCGTTCATCTCCTGATAGACCCGCTGCGGCTTCAGCGGCACCTGGTCGTAGTGGCTGCGGCGCAGCATGTTGAGCTTGCGGTGCTCGCACTGACCGACCCACGCGCTGCGATCCTTCAGCCTGCCGGCGGCGCGCCGTTCATCGGCGACCTCGACGAACAGCTCCAGCGCCGCCCTGGCATCCGAGACGATGCCGTAGTCGGGATTGAACACCCGGCCGATCTGGGTCGGCTCGATGTCGACGTGAACGAAGGTGCGGCCCTTGGTGTAGCTGTCGATGGTGCCGGTGTGCCGGTTGGCCCAGCGATTGCCGATGCCCAGCACGAAGTCGGACTTGACGAAGGTGGCGTTGCCGTAGCGGTGGCTGGTCTGCAGCCCGACCATGCCGGCCATCAGCGGATGGTCGTCGGGGATCGCACCCCAGCCCATCAGGGTCGGGATGACAGGCACGCCGGTGATCTCGGCGAACCTCACCAGCAGGTCGGAGGCATCGGCATTGATGATGCCGCCGCCCGCCACGATCAGCGGCCGCTCGGCCGCCTCCAGCATGTCGAGCGCCTTCTCGATCTGCCGGCGGCTGGCCTTCGGCTTGTAGACCGGTAAGGGCTCGTAGGTGTCGATGTCGAACTGGATCTCGGCGGTCTGCACGTCGATCGGCAGGTCGATCAGCACCGGACCGGGCCTTCCTGAGCGCATCACGTGGAACGCCTGCTGGAAGACGCGGGGGACGAGCCCCGGCTCGCGCACCGTCACCGCCCACTTGGTCACCGGCTTGGCGATCGATTCGATGTCGATCGCCTGGAAGTCTTCCTTGTGCAGCTTGGCGCGCGGCGCCTGGCCGGTGATGCACAGGATCGGGACGGAATCGGCGATGGCAGCATAGAGGCCGGTGATCATGTCGGTGCCGGCCGGCCCCGAGGTGCCGATGCAGACGCCGATGTTGCCCGGCACCGCACGGCTGTAGCCGTCCGCCATGTGCGAGGCGCCTTCGACGTGGCGGGCGAGGATGTGGCGGATGCCGCCATGGTCGCGCATCGCGGCGTAGAAGGGATTGATGGCCGCACCGGGAACGCCGAAGGCGACGCGGATGCCTTCGGCCTCCAGCACGCGCACCGCGGCCTCGGCCGCCGTCATCCTGGCCATGATCGTCCTCCCCGACTTGCTGTCCGTCGGAGGGCGAGACTAGCTCCAAGCCGCCCGCGTCCGGCAGCCGCCTCGTCGCGGAAGCAGCTTCAAACGGCGCCTGACGATCAGAGCTTCAGATGCTGGCTCAGGTTCTGCCGAATGCTGCTGGTGAGCGCCTTGTCCAGCTCGACGACCATCTCGCGGATCATGTCCTGAGCCAGCCGCTCGCGCTCGGGCACGGTGCTGACGTTGGGCAGCGAGCGGGCGCGCTCGACCTTGGCCGAGGCGAAGCCGAGCTCGGTGCCGCCGCTGCCGACGATCGCCACCTTCACCTCGACCCGCCCCTTCAGCGTGGCGTCGGGCGTGTTGCGGAACGGCGCGCCCAGCGGGCTCGCGGCCGGCCGGCGCTCCTCGACGACGACGGCGTCCAGGATGGTGGCCCTGGCCGAGGAAGGCCCGCCGGCGGCGGCGAGCCTGGTCGTCAGGTAGGAGCGCGTCGCCGCCTGCAGGTCGCCGCTGTGGCGCTTGTCGATGAAGGTGCCGGTGGCGGCGGGAAAGGCCTCGGCGACATCGATGTAGCTGACCGCCAGGCGCTGCTCGGGGATGCCGGCCAAGGGGTCGGCGGGCGGTGGCGGCGAGGAGCCGGCGCAGGCTCCCAGCGCCACGGCCAGGGCGACGACGCTGGAAGCACGGCGCATCAGTGGATCCGATCCCCGAGAAGCGTCGCGAGCCGCTTCGGCTCGAAATGGTAGCTGCGGCTGCAGAACTGGCAGGTGACCGAGATCGAGCCGTCGGGCAAGCGCATCTCCTCGGTCTCGCCGGCGTCGAAGCTGCGCAGCACGTTGACGACCCGCTCCTCGTCGCAGGAGCAGCCGGCCTGGAGCCCCAGGGGCTCGAAGACCCGTACCCCTTCCTCGTGGAACAGCCGCCACAGCAGGTCGTCGGGCGACAGGTCGAGCAGCTCGGCCTCGCTCGCGGTCTGCAGCAGGACCATGGCCCGACGCCAGTCGTCCTCGGCGACATCGCCGGCCTCGGGGCCGCTGCCGGGCGTGGCCTGCAGGATGATGGCGCCGGCCCGCCACGCGCCGGTCAGCGGGTCGCGACCCAGCGCGGTGCGGATGCCGGTCGGAATCTGCTCGGACTGGCGGAAATAGGCGAGCATCGAGTCCGACAAAGAGCGCCCGTCCAGCTCGACGATGCCCTGGTAGGTCTCGCCGCCCGAGGCGGCCTGGTCGACGGTGAGGGCCAGTATGCCCTTGCCGACCAGCCGGGCGGGCTCGGCCGCCTCGGTGGCGGCGACGCGCTCGGCGTCGAAGCTGGCATAGCCGCGCATCCGGCCGTTGTTGGTGCAGTCGGCCACCATCAGCCCCACGGGACCGTCGCCGCGGATCTGCAGGCTGAAGGAGCCGTCGAACTTCAGGCCGCCGGCCAGCCCGCCCGCAAGCAGCAGCAGCTCGCCCAGCAGGTCCGAGACCGGAGCGGGATAGTCGTGGGCGCGCAGCACATAGTCGACCGTGTCGCCGAGGCGCACGAACCGGCCGCGCAGCTGCGAGCGCTCCAGCTGGAACGGGCGCAGCAGGTCGTTGGGGAGAGCGGTGTCTGTCGGCATGGCCAGAATGTAGCGAGCCGGCGGGCCGTCGCAACGGGGCTAGGCCGGCGAGGACTCCGCCGGCAGCGCTTCCGGCGCCGCGGCCGGGCCCGAGCGGCCTGCCAGGAAGACGCGGTTGCGGCCGGCGCGCTTGGCGGCATAGAGCGCCTGGTCGGCCGCCCGCATCAGCTGCGGCAGCTGCATGCGCGAGGTGCCGCTGACGACGCAGCCGATGGTCACGGTCAGCGCCGGCTCTTGGCCGTCGTCGGCGACGGCGAGGCGGATGCGCTCGGCGGCCGTCGCCGACGAGCGGGCGTCGGCCTGGGGCAGCAGGGCCACGAACTCGTCGCCGCCGATCCGGGCGGCGCTGTCGGTGGCGCGCAGCTCGCGGCGCAGCAGGCGGGCGACCCGGATCAGGGCCTCGTCGCCGATCTGGTGGCCGTGCCTGTCGTTGACCTCCTTGAAGTGGTCGAGGTCGATGACGAGGATTCCGATCGATTGGCGCGCGCGCCGGGCTATGGCCAGCGCAGTGCGGGCGCGGCTCAGGAAGTCGCGCCGGTTGCCGAGCCCGGTCAGCTCGTCCTCGCCGACCAGCCGGCGCAGCCGCTCCTCCGCCGCCGCCCGCTGCTCGACCTCGCGCTCCAGGCGGAGGCGCAGGCCCGCCAGATGATCGACGAGGCGCAGCGCCAGGGCGATGCTGGGCGTGGAGATCAGGGCCGGCGCCAGGATGCTGATGCTGGCCCCGACCAGCAGCCGTTGGGGCGAAGCGCCGAGCACGAGCAGGACGGCCACCGTCAGCCCGCAGGAGGCCAGGATGGAGACGCCGAGGCAGGCGGCGGTGCCGAGCCGCCAGCCCAGATGCTCGACAACCCGCAGCAGGCCGCGGACCAGCGGCCCCGGCTCGGGCACGTCGGCAGCGGTGCCCTGTGTCAGAGCCGGCCTCGTGCGCCAGCCCAGACGCGAGCGCGTCGGCCGGCGCGTCTCCGGCTGTCCCGCCACGGACGGGCCGGCCTTGCCGGGACCCATCTAGGCACCAGCGCCGATGCTGCCCGGAACGGGATCCGGGCCAGCCGATAGGGAGCCTTGCCGCATCCCGGCCACTCCGTGGCGAGCGACGCAAGCCGGTGCGACGCGGCGGTCGTCATCACGCTTCGTTGGCGGTCCGAGGGCGTCCAGCGCGACTCCCGCCTGGGTTGCCCAACCGACCGTGTGATGATAGCCATATCATTGGCGCATGGCCTCGTCCAAAGGGAAGTCGGCCGTGCTCTTCGTGAATGTGGAGGCCGCATGGCGCCGACTATATCGCGGCGCGGTTTCGTGGCCGGTGTGTCGGTTGCGACCATGCTCGCGAGCTGGCGTGCCGCGTCCGAGCCGCCGGGCGACCTCACCGAGCTGACCGCGACCCAGGCGCTCGAGCAGATCCTCGCGGGAATCCTCGGCGCCGGCGACTACATGACGGCACTGGCCGAGCGTGCCGAGCGGCTGGCCGGCCTCAACGCCCTGCTCGCCAGCCGCTGGCAGGAGGCCATCGCCGAGGCCAGGGCGATCGACGACCGGCGTGCCGCCGGCCAGGATGTGGGCGCGCTGGCGGGACTGCCGCTGCTGGCCGCCGACAACCTCGACAGCGCCGGCCTGCCGACCACCGCCGGCACGCCCGCGCTCGCCGACTGGCGGCCGGAGGTCGACGCCGCGGTGCTGGCGCGGGCGCTCGATCGGGCGGGCGTCCTGGTGGCCAAGGGCAACCTGCACGAGCTGGGCCTGGGCGTCACCAGCAACAACCGCTCCTTCGGCGCTGTCGGCAATCCCTATGCGCCGGATATGATCGCGGGCGGCGCCAGCGGGGGCGTCGCCGCCGCGGTGGCGGCGAGAATGGCACCCTTGGGCCTCGCCGCCGACGGCAGCGGCTCCAGCCGCATTCCGGCGGCGCTCTGCGGCTGCATCGCCTTCCGCCCCGGCATGGACCGCTGGACGCCGACCGGCCTCGTGCCGCTGTCCTCGACCTTCGACAGCCCGTCGGCCGTGGCACGGTCCGTGGCCGACATCGTGCTGCTGGACAGCGTCTGCGCCGAGGTGCCGGCGACCGTGGAGACCGTCGGGCTCGCGGGCCTGCGCCTCGGCGTTCCACGCCGGCTCGACGCCGGCCTCGACCTCGAGCTGGCGACCATCCTGGGCGCCGCGCTGGCGCTGCTGCAGTCGGCGGGGGCCGAGCTGGTCGAGATCGAGATGCCCGACCTGTCGGAGGCGGACGAGGCGGTGGGGCCACCCATCCTGCTGCACGAGGCGCTGCGCGAGCTCGCCGCCTACCTGCTGATGCACGACAGCCGCATGTCGGTCCTCGACATCGTGACGCAGGTGGCGGGCGAGGCCGAGCGGACGGTGCTGACCGGGATCGCCGGCGACCTGGCAGTGCCGGCCTCGGCCTACCGCGAGGCCCTGTTGACGGCCCGTCCCCGCCTGCAGGGGCTGTTCGCCGAGGCCTTCGCCTCGAAAAGGCTGGACGCAATCCTCGGCGCCACGACGCCGCTGCCGGCGAGGCCGATCGGCCAGGAGGCGGAAGTCGAGATCAACGGCGAGAAGCTGCCGACCTTCGCCGCCTACAGCCGCAACGTCGATCCGCCGAGCCATGCCGGCCTGCCGGCGCTGACCCTGCCGGCCGGCCTCACGGCGCGAGGGCTGCCGGTGGGACTCCAGCTCGTGGGCAGGGCCGGGGCGGACGGCCGGCTGCTGTCGATCGCTGCCGCCGCCGAAGCGGCCCTGCCGCCGCTGCCGCCGCCACGCCTGTGAGCGGCCTTCAGGCGCCGGGCAGGTAGGTGCCGAAGTTCCACAAGTTGCCCTCGGGATCTCGCACCGCGAAGTCGCGCGAGCCGTAGTCGGTGTCGTTCGGCTCGCGCACCACGTCGGCGCCGGCGGCCTTGGCGCGGCGGAACAGCCCGTCGCTGTCCTCGACGGCGACGTAGATCATCTGCGGCGACTTCACGATTCCCGCCCCTTCCTTGCCGCTGCCCAGCATCACCATGCCGGCACCGAGCTTCAGCTCGGCATGCGCAACGCTGCCGTCGGGGCCGGAATAGACGACATGCTTCTCGAAGCCGAAGGCCTTCTCCAGCCAGGCGATCGCGGCGTGGCTGTCGTCGTAGATCAGGCAGGGGAAGATGTTGGGCAGGCTGGAGCGGATACTATCGGGCATCGGCGTGCCTCCTGTCATGGCCACCGCAGAGCATAGGCGCGGGTGGACGGCAGGATCTTGGAGATATGTTACCCGACGGTGATGCCGACCCCATCGGGCAGCGAACGCCGCCGCAGCTCGCCGGGGGTCATGCCGGCCAGCTCGCGGACGTCGCGGGCGAGATGTCCCTGGTCGCTGTAGCCGCAATCGGCGGCGATCTCGGCCCAGCCGGGTCGAGCAGGGTCGTCGAGCATGCCGACGGCGCGCTCGAAGCGGAGGATGCGCGCCGCGAGCTTGGGCGGAGCTCCGATATGCTCACGGAACTGTGCCACCAGATGTCGCCGGCTCCAGCCGATCCGACGCTGCACCTCGCCGATAGCCAGCCGACCCGCCGAGCGGCTCAGGCACTGCCAGGCCCATTCGACGGCGGCGGGAATGGCCGGGGCGTCGTCGAGCCGGCTGCACAGCCAGCCTTCGAGGAGATCGAGGCGGGATTCCCAGCCGAGGGCCGCATCGAGCTGCGTCTCCAGGCGATCGGCTTCGCCGCCGAGGAGGTCCGCGAGCGGTACGACGCGATCGGCGAGATCGCTCAGGGGCGAGCCGAACAGCCGCCGTGCTGCCGGTGGCGTGAGATCGACCTGCATGCAGTGGGCGGTGCCGGGCGATTCGACGATCACGGAACGGCTGTGCAGGCCGGCGACGAAGCTGCGCGGCAGCCGGGATACGGTGCGGGGGTCACCGACCGGAGCGATGTCGAAGCCGGAGCCGAGATTCAGGATCAGCACGATCTGGCTGATCGGCACCTCGCGGCGGCGCACGGGTGCCGGCGACGACTCGGTGTAGCCTCGGCAGGTCCCGACCAGATGGGGAGCGAGGAAGGCGCACGGCAGCCTTTCCGCCAGCTCCCAACGCCCGTGCACCGAGGCATGACGCCGCAAGGTCATCCTGGTCACGCCGGCAGCTCCGCGTCGGCGAACTGCATCCGATAGAGCCGGGCGTAGGCCCCATTCTCGGCCAGCAGCGCCCGATGGCTGCCGACCTCGATGATCCGGCCGCGGTCGAGCACGGCGATCCGGTCGGCATGCAGCACGGTCGACAGCCGATGCGCCACGACGAGCGTCGTGCGGCCCCGCATCAGCCGCTCCAGCGCCGACTGGATCCGGCGCTCGGCAGCCGTGTCGAGGGCCGAGGTTGCCTCGTCGAGCAGCAGGATCGGCGCCGACTTCAGGACGGCGCGGGCGATCGACAGCCTTTGCCGCTCGCCCCCGGACAGCCGGACGCCGTGCGGGCCGATGGGCGTGTGGTAGCCCTGCGGCAGCGCCATGATGAAATCATGCGCGGCGGCGTCGCGGGCGGCGGCCTCGACCTCCGCATCGCTGGCGTCCTCGCGGCCATAGAGGATGTTGTTGCGAACGGTGTCGTCGAACAGGTTGACGTCCTGGCTGACCAGGGCGATCCGGCTGCGCAGCGAGGCCAGCGTCACGTCGCGGATGTCCTGGCCGTCGATCAGGATGCGGCCGGAATCGACGTCCCAGAAGCGCAGCAGCAGGTTGCACAGGGTCGACTTGCCGCTGCCCGAGCGGCCGACCAGCGCCACGGTATGCCCGGCCGGGACGTCGAGCGTGATGCCGTCGACGGCCGGGATGGCGCCGTCATAGGCGAAGCGCACCTGCTCGAAGCGCACGGCGCCCGCCCTCAGCAATAGCGGCCCGGCGTTCGGCCGGTCGCGGATCTCGGGCGGCCGGTCGAGCACGGCATAGATCCGCTCGGCTCCGGCCAGGCCCTCCTGCAGGATGGTGTTCAGCCGGGTCAGGCTCTTGATCGGCTGGTAGGCCATCAGCAGGGCGGCGATGAAGGAGAAGAAGGCGCCGGGCGTAGTCGATCCCTGCATCACCCGCCAGCCGCCGTAGAGCACGACGCCGGCGATGGCGGCCCCGGCGATGGCCTCCACCATCGGCGAGCCCATCGCACGAACCCTGGTGGCGTCGAGCTGGAGATCGAGCAGGCGGTCGATCAGGCCCTTGGTGCGCGCGGCCTCCTGCGCCTCGCGGCCATAGGCCTTGATCTGGCGCACACCGTGGAAGGTCTGCTCCAGGCGGTCGGTGATCTCGGCCATGCCCTCCTGGGTGGCGCGCATGATGCCGCGCGCCCGGCGGCCGAGCCTGACCATCGGCCAGAGCGCCAGCGGGAAGCCGATGACGGCCATCAGCGCCAGCCGCCAGTCCTGCCAGAACATCAGCCCGGCCAGGAAGACCACGGTGAGGCCGTCCTTCAGCATGCCGGTGACGCCGATCGACACCGCCATGCGCAGCTGGTTGGCGTCGAAGGTGAGATGCGAGATCAAGGGACCGGTGCCGCGGGCGGCGAACAGTGCCAGATCGGCCCGGACCAGATGCGCATAGAGCCGCGACTGGATCTCGGCCACGATGCGCTGGCCGACGCCGACCATCAGCACGTCCTGGGCGTAGCTGGCCAGTGCCTTGACGATACCCACGCCGACGATCGCGGCCGGGATTAGCAGCAGCATCGAGCGGTCGCGGTTCAGGAAGACCCGGTCGAGCACCGGCTCCATGAGCCATGCCTGCGTCGCGGTGGCGGCGGCGACGAGCATCATGCAGAGGATGGCCAGTCCGAGCCGGCGGAACTGGCCCTGGACATGATCCGCGATGAGCCGCCGCAGCAGGCGGCGGCTGGTCAGCGGCTCGTCAGTGGCCCCGGCCAGCGGCGGCGTCGGCGATTCGCCGGTAGCGCCAGACGGCGGCCGGCGGGAAGTTCAGCGGCACCCAGCGCACCAGCTGCGCCTTGATGCCCAGGCGCTTGGCCGGCACCGGCGGCACCGGCGAGTAGCTGTACTGCAGCACGAAGGAGCCGGGCGCCTGGACCCGGAAGCCCTGATCGATGATCGCCTTCTGGAACTCGTAGGGCATGCCGACCATCGGGATGCCGGAGATCACCGTGCCGACATGCTTGATGCCGTGCCTGGCCAGGATCTCGTCGAGCTTGGTGGCATCGCCCTGGATGATCAGCGTGCCGGGCAGCCGCCGCCGCAGATGCTCGTAGAGCGCGCGCTCCAGCTCGATGACGACCAGCTTCTCGCGCGGGATGCCGCGGTCGATCAGGCCCTGGGTGATGGCGCCGGTGCCGCCGCCGAGCTCGACGATGTGCTGCCCCGGCGTCCAGGCCACCTCCTCCGCCATGGCGCGGGCCAGGTACTTCGACGATGGGATGATGGAGCCCATCGACTTGGGTGAACGCAACCATTGGCGAAAGAAGAGCTCACCCTCTTTCACCACCTTGCTCTGCTGCATGCATCGCCTCCGGCGGCTCGCCCGAATGCTGGGCGCCCGCCCCTTCTTCCGTATGCGCCGGCCTTGGCCACGACCGAGGAGATAGGAAACCGCGTGGCCAGTCGCGCGACGCACCGATTGCGCAAGCGTGAGCGGCGGCCAACAGGCGGACCCTAGCGCCGGCTCGCAGCCTTGGCAAACGCATGGGTGTCACACTCGCAACGAAGTTTCAGGCCGCTCAGCCCGTCCGGCCGAGATCGCCCAGCGCCCGGACGATCACCGCCAGCATGGCGAGGTCGATCTCCTCCTGGCCCACCGCGGCCAGGAGCGACCTGTAGCGGCCGACGCCGTGGACATGCGATTCCAGCCATCGAGCCACCGCCGCCCGCGTCGTCTCGGGATCCGAGCCGCCGAGCCCGGCCCGGGTGGCGGCGCCGGTCAGGCGACGGAGCACCGTCGACAGCTCGCCCTGCAGGCCGGCCAGCGCCAGGCGGTCCCAGCGCGAGCGCAGCGGCATGGTGGCGAACCGCCTGCCCAGCTCGCCGACCCCCAGCTCGGCATCGAGCGCGAAATGGACGCGCGCCGGTGTCAGCAGGTCGCCGGCCTCGTGGTCGCCAAGCGCCACCAGGTCGCAGGCCGCCACGAGATAGGGCAGCGAAGCGATCCGCCGCGCCAGGCCGACGTTCACCGCCGGACCGCTCCAACCCTCTATGGCATCCGCCAGCGTCCGGGCATGGTCGGGCGACAGCACGTCCTCGAGCCGGTCGGCGACGGCGGCGATCCCCGGCCGATAGCGGGCGACGGTCTCGCGGATCCCCAGGGGCTTGCCCGGCTGGGCCAGGAACCAGCGGGTGCCGCGCAGCAGCGCGTCACGCACCGCCAGCAGCATCGCCAGCTGCCGCTCGGCCGGCACGTCGGCGCCCAGCTCCTCGATCTCGGTCCACAAGGGCAGGAGGCCGAAGCTGTCGCGCGTCGCGACATAGGCCACCGTGACGCCGGTGAGATCGGCGCCGGTCTCGTCCTCGAGCTCGCTCACGAACACGTCGAGGCCGCGGTTCACCAGGCTGTTGGCGATCCAGGTGGCGACGATCTCGCGGCGCAGGCCGTGCCGCTCGATCTGCTCGCGGAAGCGGCGGCGCAGCGGCCGCGGGAAGTACTTGGCGAGGTCGCCGACGAAATAGGGCCGATCGGGCAGCTCGGTGCGCAGCAGGTCGTCGTAGAGCGTCATCTTGGCGTAGGCCAGCAGCACCGCCGCCTCGGGACGCGTCAGCCCGCGGCCGGCCTTGCGGCGCTCGGCGATCTCGGCCTCGGCAGGCAGGGTCTCGATCCTGCGGTCGAGCCGGCCCTGCTTCTCCAGCTTGCGCATCAGGCCCGCCTGGGCGTCGAGCAGCTGCTGGCTCAGCGCCTGGCCCATGCTCAGCGCCTGATTCTGCAGGACGTTGTCGCGCAGCACCAGCTCGCCGACCTCGTCGGTCATGCTGGCCAGCAGCACGTCGCGCTGCTTCATCGTCATGTCGCCGGCGGCCACCACGTCGCCCAGCAGCACCTTGATGTTGACCTCGTGGTCGGAGCAGTCGACGCCGGCCGAATTGTCGATGAAGTCGGTGTTGATGCGCACGCCCTTGGCGGCGGCGGCGATGCGGCCCTTCTGGGTGAAGCCGAGATTGCCGCCCTCGGCCACCACCTTGCAGCGCAGCTCCTCGCCGTCGGCCCGCAGCCCGTCATTGGCGCGGTCCTGCGCCTCGGCCTGGCTCTCGGCCGCCGCCTTGACGTAGGTGCCGATGCCGCCGTTCCAGAACAGATCCACCGGCGCCAGCAGGATGGCGTGCATCAGCTCCTGCGGCGAGAGGCTCTCCGCCTCGATGCCCAGGGCCGCCCGCACCTCGGGGCCGACGGCGATCGCCTTGGCGGTGCGCGGATAGATGCCGCCGCCCCTGCTGATCAGCGCGGCGTCGTAGTCGGCCCAGCTCGAACGCGGCAGGCCGAACAGCCGCTGGCGCTCGACGAACGACCGCTCGGGGTCGGGATCGGGGTCGAGGAAGACGTGGCGGTGGTCGAAGGCGGCGACCAGCCTGATCTGCCGCGACAGCAGCATGCCGTTGCCGAAGACGTCGCCCGACATGTCGCCGATGCCGATGACGGTGAACGGCTTGCGGTCGGGGTCCATGCCCAGCTCGCGGAAGTGCCGCTTGACCGATTCCCAGGCCCCCTTGGCGGTGATGCCCATGCCCTTGTGGTCGTAGCCGGCCGAGCCGCCCGAGGCGAAGGCGTCGTCGAGCCAGAAGCCGTAGTCGCGGCTGACGGCGTTGGCGATGTCCGAGAAGGTGGCGGTCCCCTTGTCGGCGGCGACGACGAGGTAGGGATCGTCGCCGTCGTAGCGCACCACCGAGCGCGGCGGGACGATCTCGCCCTTCACATTGTTGTCGGTGATGTCGAGCATGCCGCAGAGCAGCGTACGGTAGCAGCGAATGCCCTCCTCCTGGAAGGCGGCGCGGTCCTTGGGCGGGCGCTTGACGACGAAGCCGCCCTTCGCGCCCACCGGCACGATCACGCTGTTCTTGACCATCTGCGCCTTCATCAGGCCCAGGATCTCGGTGCGGAAGTCCTCGCGCCGGTCGGACCAGCGCAGGCCGCCGCGCGCCACCTTGCCGCCGCGCAGATGCACGCCCTCCATCCAGGGCGCGTAGACGAAGATCTCGTAGGCCGGCCGGGGCAGCGGCATGCCGGGCACGCGCGCCGGGTCGAGCTTGAACGACAGGTAGTCCTTGAGCTGGCCGGTAGCGGCATCCGGCTGGAAGGCGTTGGTGCGCAGCGTCGCCTGGACCAGGCCGAGATAGCGGCGCAGGATCCGGTCCTCGTCGAGGATCTGGACCTGCTGCAGCCCGTCCTGAATCTGCCGCTCCAGCTCGGCCACCCGCCCGTCGCGCTCGGGCCCCAGCGCCGGATCGAAGCGCGCCTGGAACAGCTGGGTCAGGGCACGGGCTATCGCCGGGCTGCCGACCAGCGTCTGCTCGATATAGGCCTGGCTGAAGGGAGTGCCGATCTGCAGGATGTACTTGCAGTAGGCCCGCAGGATGCTGATCTGCCGGCCGTCCAGCCCCGCCGCCAGCACCAGCTTGTTGAAGCCGTCGCTCTCCAGCCGGTCGGCCCAGATGCCGCCGAAGACCTGCTGGAAGGCGCCGCGCACGTCGTCGAGGTCGCCGGCCTCGCCGACCAGTGGCCGCAGGCCGAAATCGTGGATCGAGAACAGCCGGCCCTCGGCCGTGCGGACCTGGCTCGGCTCCTCGGTGCGCACCTCGAGCCCCATGTTCTCGAGCACGGGCAGGGCGTCCGAGAGCAGCACCGGGCGGTCCGGCCGGATCAGCTTGAAGCGCAGGTCGCCCGCCGAGTCCTCGAGCCGGCGGTAGAGGCTGGTGGCCAGGCCCCCGGCCCCGCCCGAGGCGAGCTGGTCCATCTTGAGGATGTCCGGAATGGCGGCGCGCGCCGGCAGCTGCTCCTGGTAGGCGGTGGGGAAGGCCCGGCCGAACTGGCGGAAGAGCCGGTTGCCTTCCTCCTCGCCCTCGGATTCGACCAGCGCCTCGCGCAGGCTGTCGGTCCAGCTGTGGGCCGCATCGACCAGCTTCCGCTCGATGGCCTCGATGTCGAGATCGCCGGGCGTGCCGCCCGGCGTGCGCAGGGTGAAGAGCACGCGGGCCAGCACGGCCTCGGAGACCCAGGCCTGGTGCTCGGTGTCCCGGCCGCCGGTGGCTTCCTCGAGCACCGCGCGCATCTTCTCGCGCAGGGCGGTGTTGTAGCGCTCGCGCGGCACGAACACGAGGAACGAGATCGAGCGGCCGAACGGGTCCGGCCGCATGAACAGCCTGATCTGCTGGCGGTCCTGCAGGTGCAGGATCTCGGTGGCGATGGCGAACAGCTGGTCCTCGGAGGTCTGGACCAGCTCGTCGCGCGGATAGGTCTCCAGGATGTTGACCAGCGCCTTGGCGGCATGGCCGCTCGGCGGGAACGGCGAGTGGGCGATCACCCGGTCGATCTTGCGGCGCAGTAGCGGAACATGCCGCGGGTTCAGGTTGTAGGCGGCCGAGGTGAACAGGCCGAGGAACCGGCTCTCGCCCACCACGCTGCCGTCGGCGGCGTAACGCTTGATGCCGATGAAGTCGAGCCAGGTGGCGCGGTGCACCGTGCTGCGGGTGTTGGCCTTGGTGACGGTGAAGGCCGGCAGCGGTGCCGAGGCCTGGGCACGCACCGATTCCGGCAGCGCGGCGAAGCTGCGCGAGACATGGCCGACCGGGCTGTCGCGCAGGATACCCAGCGCCGGCTCGGCCAGGCGCATCTGCAGCCCGCCCTCGGCCGTCCGCTCCAGGTCGTAGCTTCCGAAGCCCAGGAAGGTGAAATGGTCGTCGACCAGCCAGTCGAGGAAGGCGCGGATCTCGGCCAGCTCGTCGGCCGGCAGCACATCGGCGGCACCTTCGAGCTGCCCCAGCGAGGAGGCGACGCGCTCGCGCATCGCCTTCCAGTCCTCGACGGCGTGCCGCACGTCGCCCAGCACGCGCTGCAGGTCCTGCTCCAGCCGCTGCAGCGCGGAAGGATCGCTCTGCCGGTCGACCTCGAAATGCATGAAGCTCTCGGACGACGCCCGGTCGCCGGCGTCCGCGCCGATGGCGGTGATCCGGCCCTGGCCGTCGCGGACGACACGCAGCACCGGATGGATGATGAGGTGCATGCCCAGGCCGTTGCGGCTCAGCTCCATGCCGACACTGTCGACCAGGAACGGCATGTCGTCGGTGACGACCTCGACGACGGTGTGGGTCGAGCGCCAGCCATGCTGCTCGATGTCGGGGTTGTAGGCCCGGATCCTGGCCTCGCCTGGTCGGCGCTGCTGGCCGAAGCGGAGATGCGCGAGGGCGCTGCCGTAGAGGTCGAGGGGCTCGCGCTCGACGAGGTCGGAAGGCGCGACGTCGCGGAGGTAACGGCGCAGGAAGGCCTCGACGATCGGTGTCTCTGCGGCGGGCAGGCGGGCCCGTACCTGCTCCACGAGCTGCTCGACGAGCTCGGCCTTTCGTTCCTGCGCCCGGCTGGTCATGCGACCGCCTCCTTTGTTGGTGGCCCGAAGGAAAACCGCAGGCCGGCATCAATCCGCCAGCATCATCCCCTGCGGCGAGGTGTTGGCGTAATAGCGGATGGCGCCGGCGTGGAAGGGCATGAAGGTGTTGTGGACGAAATTCCTGGGCACGGTCGCGGCCGCCGCCGGATGGACCTCCATCATCTGCTCGTGCTGCGCGAACACGGTCTCGACGATCCTGTAGGCCAGGGTGTCGGGCAGATCCTCGCGGGCCACCGCGAAATTGTAGACGCCCACGGTCTCGTAGGGCCGGTTCAGCGAGGGATAGCTGCCCGGATGGATCACCGAGGGTGTCAGCTCCGGGTGCGCCAGGCGGAGCTTGATCACCTCATCGGCGCTGAGCGGCACGTAGGCGACCTTGCGGCGCGGCTCGAGCTCGGCGACCGCCGGGAACGGCACGCCGGCCGCCACGGCCAGCACGTCGAGCCCGCCGGCTTCCAGCCGCTGCGCCAGGTCGGCCCAGGTGCCGTCGGCGAGCTGCGGCCCGGCGACCCCGAGAAGGCCGAGGAACGACGGCACGTAGCTGGCGGCGGTGCCGCCCAGGGGGCCGATGCCGATGCGCTTGCCGGCCATGGCGGCGATGCGGTCGATGCCCGATTCGCGCAGCGTCACGAAGTGGAACGGCGTGTCGTACATCGGGAACAGCGCCCGCATGCCGCGGAGCTGCCGGCCGCCGGTCCAGGCCTCGGTGCCGTTCCAGGCCTGCAGCGCCACGCCCATGGTGACGAAGGCGAGCTGCACCTCGCCGCGCTCCAGCAGCTCGATGTTCTGGGCAGGCCCACCGGTCTGGCGGGTGCCGACCTGGATGCCCAGAACCCTGGTCAGGATGCGCGCCAGGCCCTGGCCGTAGACGTCGTAGGTGCCGCCGGGAGAAGCGGTCGCCAGCACGACGGCATCCGGCCAGGTCGGGTAGGGTGGAGCGGCGCGCGCGGCCGCGGTCCAGGCGAGCACGGCGGTCACGCAGGCGATCAGGCCGAGATGTCGAGCACGCACGGTCGGCCCCCCCTTCAGTTCGGGACAGCTTAGGGCTGATTTGTCTCGGTAGCCAAGCACGGTGGCGTTGGGCAAGGTCTTGTCATCGGGCATCGGGAGGCGGAGAGTTTTCGCAAGGCGGTGCGGCCGTCGGGTCGCGCGCCCACCGCTCCCAGGGGGGAATCGAGCAATGGCAGCCCACGACAGCTCGGCCGCAGCCGCCACCCGCCACCGGCCTTGGTACACCCATCTCTACGCCCAGGTGCTCTGCGCCATCGTGCTGGGCGTGCTGCTCGGCCACTTCTGGCCGGATATCGGCGCGCAGATGAAGCCGCTCGGCGACGCCTTCATCAAGCTGATCAAGATGCTGATCGCGCCGATCATCTTCTGCACGGTGGTGCACGGCATCGCCAGCATGGAGGACATGAAGAAGGTCGGCCGCGTCGGCATCAAAGCGCTGGTCTACTTCGAGGTGATGACCACGGTGGCGCTGATCATCGGGCTCGTCGTCGTCAACCTGTGGCAGCCCGGCGCCGGCATGAACATCGATCCGGCGACCCTCGATACCAAGGCCATCGCCACCTACACCGCCAGGGCCGGGGAGCAGAGCACCGTCGAGTTCCTGATGCACATCATCCCGGCGACGGTCGTGGGCGCCTTCGCCGACGGCGAGATCCTGCAGGTGCTGCTGCTGGCCATCCTGTTCGCCTTCTCGCTGCACTGGCTGGGCGAGCGCGGCAAGCCGCTGCTGCACATCATCGACCAGACCGCCCATGTCTTCTTCGGCATCGTCGGCATCGTGATGAAGGTGGCGCCGATCGGCGCGTTCGGCGCCATGGCCTTCACCATCGGCAAGTACGGCGTCGCGACCCTGCTCTCCCTCGCCTCGCTGATGGCGGGCTTCTACGTCACCTGCCTGGTCTTCATCTTCGGCGTGCTGGGTCTGGTCTGCCGCCTGTGCGGCTTCTCGATCTTCAAGTTCATCCGCTACATCAAGGAGGAGCTGCTGATCGTGCTCGGCACCAGCTCGTCGGAATCGGTGCTGCCGCGGATGCTGGCCAAGATGGAGAATCTCGGTGCCGACAAGTCGGTGGTGGGCCTCGTCATCCCGACCGGCTACTCGTTCAACCTCGACGGCACCTGCATCTATCTGACGATGGCGGCGATCTTCCTGGCGCAGGCCACCAACGTCGACCTGTCGCTGGGGCAGGAGCTGGGGCTGATCGGCATCCTCCTGCTGACCTCCAAGGGTGCCGCCGGCGTCACCGGCTCGGGCTTCATCGTGCTGGCGGCGACCCTGGCCTCGCTCGGTACCGTTCCGGTCGCCAGCATGGCGTTGATCCTGGGCGTCGACCGCTTCATGTCGGAGGCCAGGGCGCTCACCAACCTCATCGGCAACGGTGTCGCCACCGTGGTCGTCGCCAAGTGGGAGAACGCCCTCGACGAGGACCGGATGCACCGGCATCTCGACCGCGAGTCCGACCTCGAGGCCGACGAGCCCGAGACCGTGCGCGTGGCGAGCGAGGGGGGACTGGCCGGCAGCGCCATGTGAGCGCCGCCCTTTCCGCCGCGGAGCCGGGCCGCTAGACCACTTCCCATGTGGCGATCGGTGGTCATCCCGGCTCCGGGCAGCGCGACCGGCAGGTTGCGGCTCGGCCTCGCCGGGATGGATGGCGTCCGCCGGGGCACGCTGGTCGTGCTGCCCGGCCGCGCCGAGTTCATCGAGAAGTACGAAGAGGCGGCGGCCGATTTCTGCCGCCGCGGCTTCGCGGTGGCCGTCGTCGAGTGGCGCGGGCAGGGCCTGTCGCTGCGCGGCCAGTCGATGCCGCAGCGCGGCTTCGTCGGCGACTACGAGGAATATCTGCAGGATCTGGCGGCTGTGCTGGGCGAGCTGCGGTCGCTGGCGGCGCCGGTTCCCTGGATCGTGCTCGGCCATTCGATGGGCGGGCACATCGCCCTGCGCTGGCTCTACCGCGAGCCCGGAACCTTCGCCGCCGCCGTGATGACGGCGCCGATGTTCGGCATTCCGCTGGCCGGTGTGCCCGAGCCGATGGCGCGCCTGCTCTGCAGCGCCGCGGTGCGCCTCGGCCGCGGCCACGACTATGCGCCCGGCCAGGGCGATTTCTCGGTCGAGCGCTGCCGCTACGAGGGCAACCCGCTGACCTCCTGCCCCGGCCGATTCGAGACCTATCGCGGCCTCGTCGCCGGGCGTCCCGACCTGATCGTGGGCGGTGCCACCTGGGGCTGGCTCGACGCCAGCCTGCGCTCGATCGCGATCACCCGCCGGCCGGGCTATCTCGAAAGCATCGAGACGCCGATCCTGCTCTGCCTCGCCACCGAGGAGCGGGTGGTCAGCAACGCCGCGATCGCCATGTTCGCCCGCCGCCTGCCGAACGCCCGGCTGGAGCGCTTCGCCGGCGCCCGCCACGAGCTGCTCATCGAGCGCGACGCCATCCGCGATCGTGTGCTGGCCGCGATCGACGCCTTCCTCGATCCCGCGGCGCCGCCGCTCAGCCCGGCCCGCGCAGCAGAGCCGCAGCCCGCGTGACGGCGTGCTCGAACATCTCGGCGGTCAGCCGGCCGGTGTTCACGTTGTAGCGCGAGGTATGGTAGGTGCCGACCACCACCGGCCCCGCCGGCGGACGCGCCACAGCCTCGTGGGCGAAGGGGAACCGCGCCGGTATCTGGCCCAGGGCGCGCAGCACGGATTCCCAGGCGATCCGGCCGAGCGCCAGCACCACGCGAGGTGCCGGGCCGGCCTTCAGCTCGTCTGCAAGGAAGCGCCGGCAGGTGGCTGTCTCGGGCCCGGTCGGCTTGTTGGCCGGCGGCACGCAGCGGACGGCGTTGGTGATCCGGCAGTCGGCCAGCCGCAGCCCGTCGTCGGGACGGGCGAGGAACCGGCCACGGGCGAGCCCGTGGCGGATCAGCGCCGCATAGAGCAGCTCGCCGGCGAAGTCGCCGGTGAACGGCCGGCCGGTGCGGTTGGCGCCCGATGCACCCGGCGCCAGCCCCACCACCAGCAGCCGGGCGCGCGGATCACCGAACGAGTCGACGGGCGCGTTGTGCCAGTCGGGCCTGGTCGCCCTCAGCTTTCGCCGGTAGGCGGCGAGACGCGGGCAGAGCGGACAGTCCGGCGGCGGCGCCGCCCGGATCAGCGCTTGTTGCCCTCGAGCTCCTCGTCGTCGTCGACATAGTCGTCCTCGTACTCCTCGTCGTCCTCTTCCTCCTGCGGCATCACGTGCGAGCGCGGGCTGTGCTCGCGCGCGATCAGGCTCTGCAGCTCGGCGAGGTCGATGAAGAAGTCGGCCTGTCGGCGAAGCTCGTCGGCGATCATCGGCGGCTGGGTGCGGATGGTGCTCACCACGGCGACGCGGATGCCGCGCCGCTGCACCGCCTCCACCAGCCGGCGAAAATCGCCGTCGCCCGAGATCAGCACGATGTAGTCGACCTGGGGGGCGACCTCCATCACGTCGACGGCGATCTCGACGTCCATGTTGCCCTTGAATTTCCGGCCGCCGGCGCTGCTGCGGAACTCCTTCAGGGGCTTGGTCACCATCGTGTAGCCGTTGTAGTCGAGCCAGTCGACCAGCGGCCGCATCGGGGAATATTCCTGCTCGTCCAGCAGCGCCGTGTAGTAGTAGGCGCGCAAGAACCGGCATTCGGTGGAGAAGGCCCGCAGCAAGCGCTTGTAATCTATGTCGAATCCGAGCGCGCGGGCGGATTGGTAGAGATTCGCCCCGTCAATGAACAATGCCAATCTGTCCTGAGGGTGAATCATCGGGACGGGCGACGAACTGCCCATATCTATGGCTCCAGGCCTATGTTGGATACGTCAAAAGGATTAGATCGACGGCGCGCCTTTGTCACGCGTCGATGGAAAATTCCCCGCACCGCCAGCGGTTCCGGCCTGCGACGGCATGCCGCCGCCAGCCAGTCCCTCGCTTGCGGGTTGGCTTACCCTAGCCTAAATAGCGTGGGCAATCTCGACATTTTCGGAGCTGGCTGACCGATGGCCCGTATCACGGTGGAAGACTGCGTCGAGCGCGTGCCGTCCCGTTTCGAGCTGGTGATGGTGGCAGCGCAGCGGGCCCGCGACATCTCGGCCGGGGCGGCGCTGACGCTCGACCGCGACAACGACAAGAACCCCGTCGTGGCGCTCCGCGAGGTCGCCGAGGGCACGATCGACCTCGAGCACCTGCGCTACGAGCTGATCCATGGCCTGCGCCGTCACGTCGAGGTCGACAGCGAGGAGCCGCGCGATCTGGCCGAGGAGCTCGAGGCCCTAATCCCGCCACAGGAGGTCGGTGTCGTGGCGCCGATGCCGGAAGGCGTCAGTTACGCCGAGCACGACGTCGTCGACGACGATTGACGCCACCCCGACACTAGCCGAGCGCACTGCCGGCCCTAGCGTCAGCCAAGCCGGCGAAGGCTCGGCTGCGCTGGCCGGCACGCTTTCGCCGGTGGTCGGCGGAAACCCGCCCGCCACGCGCCCGCCGGCGGCCCGCCGGCCGGTCCTGCGGCAGTACGACCTGGTCGAGCGGGTCAAGGCCTACGACCCGGACGCCGACGAGGATCTGCTGAACCGCGCCTACGTGTTCGCGATGCGGGCGCACGGCTCGCAGCTTCGCGCCTCTGGCGATCCCTATTTCCACCACCCGGTCGAGGTGGCGGGCATCCTCACCGCCTACAAGCTCGACAGCTCGTCGATCGCGACGGGCCTGCTCCACGACACCGTCGAGGACACCGGCGCCACCCTGGCCGACATCGAGCGCCTGTTCGGCAGGCCGGTGGCGCGGCTGGTCGACGGCGTGACCAAGCTCAACAAGCTCGAGCTGCAGTCCGCCGACACCGCCCAGGCCGAGAACTTCCGCAAGCTGCTGCTGGCGATGTCGGACGACATCCGCGTGCTGCTGGTCAAGCTCGCCGACCGGCTGCACAACATGCGCACGCTGCACTTCATCTCCAATCCCGACAAGCGCCGGCGGATCGCCGCCGAGACGATGGAGATCTATGCGCCGCTGGCCGAGCGCATCGGCATGGCGGAGATGAAGGCCGAGCTCGAGGATCTCGCCTTCGCCGAGCTCTACCCGGACGCCCGCGAGAGCATCCTGCACCGCCTGCGGCAGCTGCGCCGCGACGACGAGGGCCTGGCCCAGCGCATCGTCAAGGAGCTCGAGGCCACGCTGGCCAAGGCCGGCATCGCCGCCGCCATCACCGGCCGCGAGAAATCGGCGCTGTCGATCTGGCGCAAGATGCAGCGCAAGAACGTCAGCTTCGAGCAGCTGGCCGACATCGTGGCGTTCCGTGTCGTCGTCGACAGCGTGCAGGACTGCTATGCGGCGCTGGGCGTGGTGCACGGCGCCTACGCCATGCTGCCCGGCCGCTTCAAGGACTTCATCAGCACGCCCAAGCCCAACGGCTACCGCTCGCTGCACACCACGATCATCGGCCCGGAGCGCCGCAAGATCGAGGTGCAGATCCGCACCCGCGAGATGCACGAGGTGGCCGAGCTGGGCGTGGCGGCGCACTGGGCCTACAAGCAGGACTCCAGGGTCACCGAAGGCCGCAACTACCGCTGGATCCGCGAGCTGCTCGACATCCTCGAGCACACGCTCACCCCCGACGAGTTCCTCGAGAACACCAAGCTGGAGATGTTCCAGGACCAGGTGTTCTGCTTCTCGCCCAAGGGCGACCTCATCGCATTGCCGCGCGGCGCCACGCCGATCGACTTCGCCTATGCCGTCCACTCCGAGGTCGGCGACCATTGCATCGGCGCCAAGGTCGACGGCCGGATGGTCCAGCTCCGCTACAAGCTGGAGAACGGCGACCAGGTCGAGATCATCACCAGCCGCAACGGTGCGCCGTCGCCGGCCTGGGAGCGCATCGTCGTCACCGGCAAGGCCCGCGCCCGCATCCGCCGGGCACTGCGGCTGCGCCGGCGCGACGAGCTGATCCAGCAGGGCCGCGACCAGCTCGGCCGCGCCGCCAAGGCGCTGGGCGTGCAGCTCAGCGACAAGCTGCTGGAGCGCGCCGTGCAGGCGCTGCCCTACAAGACCCTCGACGACCTGCTGGTCGGCGTTGGCGACGGCAACAGCACGCCCCGCCAGGTGCTGGAGACCCTGGGCGTCGAGCTGCGCCGCGACGACAGCCAGCGCGAGGACGACCGCATCCAGCCGCTGCGCCGGTCGCGCGCCGAGCCCGAGCCGGCCTCGCCGATCGCCGGTCTGCCGGCCAGCGTCGCCTTCCAGCTGGCCAATTGCTGCCGGCCGGTCCGTGGCGATCCGATCATCGGCCTCGTGCGCACCGGCAAGCCGGTGGGCATCCATCACACCGACTGTCCGACCCTGCGGAAAATCGACCTGGCGGTCGAGCACACCGTCGACGTAAGCTGGGAGACCACCACCAAGCCGCTGCGCTCGCCGACGCGGCTGCTGGTCATGGCGCTCAACCAGCCCGGTGCCCTGGGTGCGATCAGCACGGTGATCGGCAAGCAGGGCGGCAACATCACCGACGTCCGGTTCGGCCACAGGGCGCCGGAGCTCTACGAGATCTTCGTCGACGTCGAGGTGGACGGCATCGAGCAGCTCCAGCGGGTGCAGGCGGCCCTTCGCGCCAGCTCGGTGGTGAGCTCGGTCGAGCGCGTGCTGGCTTGACGGGCAGCCAACGGGCGCGCCGCCTCCCCCTGCCACGGCGACCGTTCTGCCCAGAGCCTGCGACAACGGGATGACCGCCCGATGGTGATGGCGAGGCGCGAGGCTCGGCCTCTCCTCGCGAGGCTGCGCAACCTGGTCTGGCCGGCGATCGGCTGGCGCCGCACCGGCCGCTATCTGATGATGCGGCTGCACCGGCTGTCCGGCACGCCGCACAGCATCGCGCTCGGCCTCGCCTGCGGCATCTCGGTGTCGTTCCTGCCGCTCGTGGGCTTCCACATCCTGGGCGCGCTGGCGCTGTGCTGGCTGTGCCGGGGCAACCTCGTGGCGGCCGCCATCGGCACGCTCGCCGGCAATCCCTGGACCCTGCCGCTGATGTTCGCCGGCGACTACCGGCTCGGCAGCCTGCTCATCGGCACGCCGGCCGTCGAGCTCGGCGCCGGCTCGCTGCATTCCATGCTCGACGGCCTGTGGCACCTTTTCTGGCCTACCCTGGTAGGGTCGGTGCCGCTGGCCGTCCTGAGCGCCCTGGGCAGCTACTCGCTGTCGCGGCCGCTGATCGCCCGGGTGCAGCAGCGGCGCCGGCGGCGCATCGCCGCTGCCGAGATGCTGGACACCGGGCCTGTCGCGGTGGATGGGCATGTCATCAACCAATAAGCAATAACCTAGTGATTTAGATCAACTATCAATGTTAGGCTGTCCGTCGGCAGCGGAGGGCCGGACGGTGGCGACCCATCTCGACGATCAGGCGGCGCGCAAGAGCCTCGCCACGGCGCGCATCCGCTCGCTGGCCTTCATCGGGCTGGAGACCGCCGAGGTCGAGGTCGAGGTCCAGCTCAGCAACGGCCTGCCGGCCTTCTCGATCGTGGGCCTGCCCGACAAGGCGGTGGCCGAGAGCCGCGAGCGGGTCCGGGCGGCGCTCGGTGCCATGGGCCTGGCGCTGCCGCCGCGCCGCATCACCGTCAACCTGGCACCCGCCGATCTCCTGAAGGAGGGCAGCCATTTCGACCTGCCGGTGGCGCTCGGCCTGCTGGTGGTCATGGGCGTGCTGCCGTCCGATGCCGTCGAGGGCCATCTGGCGCTGGGCGAGCTGGCGCTCGACGGCGCCTTGCGCGGCGTCGCCGGCGTCCTCCCCGCCGCCGTCGCCGCCTCCGAGCGCGGCCTCGGCCTCGTCTGTCCGGCCGCCAGCGGCGGCGAGGCCGCCTGGCTCAAGGACGAGATCGAGATCGTGGCGGCACCCAGCCTGCTCGCCTTCGTCAACCATGCCCGCGGCTGGCAGGTGCTGTCGCCGCCCGAGCCGGCGCTCGCCGAGGACGAGCCGAGCTATCCGGATCTCCGCGACGTCAAGGGCCAGGAGACGGCGCGCCGCGCCCTGGAGATCACCGCCGCCGGCGGCCACAACCTGCTGATGATCGGCCCACCCGGCGCCGGAAAGTCGATGCTGGCCCAGCGTCTGGTCGGCCTGCTTCCGCCGCTGGACGCCGCCGAGATGCTGGAAGTCAGCATGATCCAGTCGATCGGCGGCCGGCTGGAGAGTGGCCGCCTGTCGCGCCGCCGGCCGTTCCGCAGCCCGCACCACGCGGCCTCGATGGCGGCGATGGTCGGCGGCGGCAGCCATGCCCGGCCGGGCGAGATCTCCCTGGCGCACAAGGGCGTGCTGTTCCTGGACGAGCTGCCCGAGTTCCAGCGGCAGGTGTTGGAGGCGCTGCGCCAACCGCTCGAGACCGGCCGTATCACCGTGGCGCGAGCCGCCCTGCATGTCACCTATCCTGCCGCGGTGCAGCTGGTGGCCGCCATGAACCCGTGCCGTTGCGGCTATCTCGACGACCCGGCGCTGGCCTGCACCAAGGCGCCGCGCTGCGCGTCCGACTACCAGCAGCGCATCTCGGGGCCGCTGTTCGACCGCATCGACATCCACATCGACGTGCCGGGCGTCAGCGCCGCCCACATGGCCCTGCCGGCACCGCGCGAGGGCACGGCCGAGGTGCGGGCGCGCGTGCTGGCGGCACGCCGGGTGCAGGCCGACCGCCTGGCCGCCCAGGCGCGGCCGGATCTGCGCACCAACGCCGAGGCCGATGGCGAGGTGCTGGAGCAGATCGCCCCGCTGCAGCCGCCTGCACGCGAGCTGCTGCGCCGGGCGGCGGAGCAGCTCCGGCTGACCGCCCGCGGCTACAACCGCATCCTGCGCGTCGCCCGCACCATAGCCGACCTGGACGGTGCCGAGACCATCGCCAAGCCGCATCTCGCCGAGGCCATCGGCTTCCGCCGGGTGGCGCCGCAGCGGCGCTGACGCCAACCGGCCCCCGCCCGGCACGGCGCAATGGCGCTGGAGCGGCGGGAGCACCCGTGGTCTGAGCGTGGTCAGCCATCGGGACACCAGCCATGATCCGCCATCAGCGATTGGGCATCAACGTCGACCACGTCGCCACCCTGCGCAACGCCCGCGGCGGGACGCATCCCTGCCCGGTGCGCGCGGCACAGCTCATCCGCGAGGCCGGCGGTGACGGCATCACGGCGCATCTGCGCGAGGACCGCAGGCACATCACCGACCGCGACATCGACCGGCTGAAGGCGGAGTGCGACCTGCCGCTGAACCTGGAGATGGCGGCGAGCCAGGAGATGCTGGACATCGCCCTGCGCGTCCGCCCGCACGCCTGCTGCCTGGTGCCCGAGCGGCGCGAGGAGCGCACCACCGAGCACGGCCTGGGCGTCGCCGGCCGCGAGGCGGCGCTGCGGCCGATCGTGGGGAGGCTCGCCGACGCCGGCATCCGCGTCTCGCTGTTCATCGATCCCGATCCGCGCCAGCTCGAGGCGGCGCGCAGGGTCGGCGCCGCCGTGGTCGAGCTGCACACCGGCACCTACTGCGAGGCCGAGGGCGAAGCGCAGCGCCGCCAGCTCGACCGGCTGGTCGCCGCCGCGGCCTCGTGCGACGATCTGGGCCTCGAATGCCATGCCGGCCACGGCCTGAGCTACGACAATGTCGGGCCGGTGGCGGCCATCGGCAGTGTCGCCGAGCTGAACATCGGCCACTTCCTGATCGGCGAGGCGGTGTTCACCGGCTTCGTGGCTGCCGTCCGGCGGATGCGCCGGCTGATGGACGAGGCGAGGACAGGATGATCATCGGCCTGGGCAGCGACCTCATCGACATCCGGCGCGTCGAGCAGACGCTCGCCCGCTTCGGCGACCGCTTCACCCAGCGCTGCTTCACCGACGTCGAGCGCGCCAAGTCCGACCGCCGCTACGCCCGGGCGGAATCCTATGCCAAGCGCTATGCCGCCAAGGAAGCCTGCGCCAAGGCGCTCGGCACCGGCTTCCGCAAGGGCGTGTTCTGGCGCGACATCGGCGTGGTCAACCATCCCAGCGGCAAGCCCACCATCGCCCTCACCGGCGGGGCCGCCCTCCAGCTCCAGCGCATCACGCCGCCGGGCATGGTGGCCGAGATCGAGGTCAGCCTGACCGACGAGCCGCCGCTGGCGCAGGCCATCGTCATCATTACCGCCCGGCCGGCCTGACCGGCCCTGGATTCGCGTGCGGCTTTACCTATATCGCTGGCTTCGCTACTCTTCGCTGCTATGACGGCCCGCCGGCCGTGCCGATGGGCCTCGCTCTGGACGCGTCGAGGCATAGCTACTCGCCCCCTGCTCAACAAGGCGCCGTGCCCCCTCGATGCAAGAACCCTTCGTGATGTCCGACACCAAGTCGAGCGGCGTGCGCGAGACGGTGCGAACGCTCGTCTACGCCCTGTTGATAGCCCTGGGCGTGCGGACCTTCCTGTTCGAGCCGTTCAACATCCCGTCGGGCTCGATGAAGCCGACGCTGCTGGTCGGCGACTACCTGTTCGTCTCCAAGTTCGCCTACGGCTACAGCCGGTTCTCGCTGCCGCTCGGGCTGCCGCTGTTCTCCGGCCGCATCTTCGAGCGCCTGCCCGAGCGCGGCGACGTCGCGGTGTTCAAGCTGCCGTCCGACAACAAGACCGACTACATCAAGCGCATCGTCGGGCTGCCGGGCGACCGGATCCAGGTCACCGGCGGTCGGCTCTACGTCAACGGCGAGCCCGTCGGCCTCGAAGCCAGGGGCGAGTTCCTCGACGACAACGAGGGCCCGCCGATGAGCATCCCACGGTTCGACGAGACGCTGCCGGGCGGCGTGCGCCACGACATCGTCGAGATGAGCAACGACGGCTTCCTCGACAACACCCGCGTCTACGAGGTGCCGCCGGGCCACGTCTTCGCCATGGGCGACAACCGCGACAACTCGCTCGACAGCCGGGTCGACCATGTGGGCTTCATCCCGCTCGAGAACCTGATCGGCCGGGCCGAGATCCTGTTCTTCTCGGTCAACGGCACGGCGCGGCTGTGGGAAGTCTGGAAATGGCCGTTCGCGGTGCGCTACGAGCGGCTGCTGCGGCCCATCCATTGACCAGCGGCGCCGAGCGTGCCCGCGCCGCCGCCGAGGCGGCGCTCGGGCACGCCTTCAGCGATCCCCGGCTGCTCGACCAGGCGCTGGGCCATTCCGGTCGCCTGCAGGGACGCTCCGACGGCTCGGCCGTGCCGAGCCACGAGCGGCTGGAATTCCTCGGCGACCGCGTGCTCGGCCTCGTCGTCGCCGCGACCCTCGTCGAGCTCTATCCGCGCGACGCCGAGGGCGCGCTGAGCCTGCGGCTGGTGGCGCTGGTCCGCAGCGAGACGCTGGCCGAGATCGGCGGCGCCCTCGGCGTCGGCGACTGGCTGCGCGAGGCCGAGGGCGACGCCGGGCTGCCGGTGACGCCGGCGGTGCTGGCCGACACCGTCGAGGCGCTGATCGCCGCCCTCTATCTCGACGGTGGCCTGCCGGCGGCAGGGGCCTTCGTGCGACGCCACTGGACGCCGCTGCTCGACCGCGACCCGCGACCGCCGCGCGACGCCAAGACCACGCTGCAGGAATGGACGCAGGCGCGCAGCCTCGGCCTGCCGGCCTACCGCCTGGTGGCGACCGAGGGCCCCGATCACGCGCCGCAGTTCGAGGTCGAGGTCGCGGTGGCGGGCAACCAGCCCACTGCCGGACAGGGCACCACCAAGCGGGCCGCCGAGCAGATGGCGGCGGAACGGCTGCTGGAGAAGCTGGGGGTGAGCCGTCATGGCTGAAGCCGAAGCCGTGGTCACGCGCGCCGGCTTCGTGGCGCTGCTGGGCGCGCCCAACGTCGGCAAGTCGACGCTGCTCAACCGGCTGGTCGGCGCCAAGGTCTCGATCGTCACGCCCAAGGCCCAGACCACGCGCCGCCGCGTCATCGGCATCACGGTCGTCGACGGCAGCCAGGTGATGTTCGTCGACACGCCGGGCATCTTCACGCCCGCCCGCCGCCTCGACCGCGCCATGGTCAAGGCCGCCTGGGGCGCTGCGGGCGACGCCGACCTCGTGCTGATGCTGCTGGACGCCCGCAAGGGCATCGACCGCGAGGCCGCGGCGGTGATGGAGGGCTTGGCCGACATCCGCCGGCCGATGCTGCTGGTGATCAACAAGATCGACCTCGTGCCGCCGCCGAAGCTGCTGCCGCTGATCGAGGAGGCCAATGGGCGGCTGAAGGTCGAGGAGACCTTCCTGGTCTCGGCCGCCAACGGCGACGGTTGCGAGGACCTGTTGCGCGCCGTTGCCGCGCGCATGCCCGAGGGGCCGTTCCTCTATCCCGAGGACCAGCTGAGCGATCTCTCCAACCGCGCCATGGCGGCCGAGACCACCCGCGAGCAGCTGTTCCTGCAGTTGCAGCAGGAGCTGCCCTACAGCATCACCGTCGAGACCGAGAGCTGGGTGCAGAGCCGGGACGGATCGGAAATCCGCATCGACCAGACGATCTACGTGCTGCGCGACAGCCAGAAGGCGATCGTGCTGGGTAAGGGCGGCCGTCAGATCAAGGCGATCGGCGAGGCCGCCCGCCGCGAGCTCGAGCGCGAGCTGGAGGCGCGGGTCCACCTGTTCCTGTTCGTGAAGGTGCGCGACGCCTGGCTCGACGATCCCGAGCGCTTCCGCGAGATGGGGCTCGACTACGAGCGCTGATCAGCCGCCTTCCGCGTCGATCGTTTCCCCGGCGAGATCGACCGTGCCCTCGCCGGCGAGGCTGGCGGCAGTCGGGACGGCCGGTGAAGTCGAGAGCCAGGGGCCGCTCGCCGTCGGGGGCGAGGGCAGCGTCGAGCTGCAATGTCGACAGCTCGGCCCGTCCGACACCGACGCCGAGCAGCAGCTTTCGGCCCATGGCTCTCCACCTCCCGCCTCCTCCTGAGCCGGGGAATGATCGCCGAGGCCTGGAGCTTCCGCCGTTCAGCGACGGAGGAGGCGGGGAGCGCCCAGGGCCAGATAGATGCCGGAGGCGACGATGATGGCGATGCCGATCCAGGTCGGCCCGTCCGGCAGGTCGCCGAAGGCGATCCAGCCCACCGCCAGGGCACCCAGCATCTCGGCATAGCCGAGCGGTGCCAGGACCGAGGCCTTGGCCAGCTCGTAGGCCTTGAGCATGAACAGATGCCCGACGGCCCCCACGATGCCCATCGCCACCATGATGCCGAGATCGGCCATGCTCGGCGTCACCCACACCGCCGGCACCAGCAGCGAGGTCAGCAGCGCCCCCACCAGCGTCCCCCAGATCAGGATCACCGCCGGCGGCGCCGTGCCGGCGAGCCGGCGCGTCAGGATGATGAAGCCGGCGAACGCGAGGCCGGTCGTCACGCCGAACAGCGATGCCGGGTGGAACACGCCGAGCCCTGGCCGGATGATGACGAGGGCGCCCAGGAAGCCGACGAGCACGGTGGCCCAGCGGCGGGCGTCCACGTGCTCGCCGAGGACGAATGCCGCGAGCCCCACCGTGATCATCGGGTAGAGAAAGGCCAGCGCCAGCGAATCGGCGAGCGGCAGGTGGCTCAGCGTCAGGAAGAACAGCGAAACCGCCGCCACCTGCATCACGCTGCGCGCCAGCTGCAGACCGAACTGGTCGGGCAGCAGCAGCGCCCGCAAGGTCAGGCCGCGCGCGAACGGCAGCAACGCCAGGAGCGCGAAGAAGAACCGCCCCCAGCTCACCTGCAGCACGGGGTAGCGGGCGGTCAGCGCCTTGGCGAGCCCGTCCATGATCGGCAGGAGCATCAGCGCGCCCAGCAGATAGGCGATGCCGCGCCACGGCGTGGCGTCGCTGCTCCCTGCCGTCGATGTCGCCAACGCCAGCCTCCCCGGTCCCGGCTCGCCCTACGCCGCGGCAGGCCGACTGTCGAGCGGCGTTGAGCCGTGTGCCGCCGCTGCGCTAGACGATGCGACGATGGCAGCGGCGCGGCAGAAGAAGCGGGTCAGGGTGGTGCGGCGGATCGCCTGGCGCCCCTGGCTGCGGCGCGTCGGGCTGACGCTGCTGCTGGCACCCGCCGCCCTCATCCTGGTGTTCGCGGTGCTGCCGCCGCCGGCCACGCCGCTGATGCTGATCCGCTTCGTCCAGGGCTACGGCATCGACAAGGACTGGACGCCGCTGGAGCGCATCGCGCCCGCCCTGCCGCGCTCGGTGATCGCCGGCGAGGACAACCTGTTCTGCCGGCACTGGGGTTTCGACTGGAAGGCGCTGCAGGGCGAGCTCGGCGTGGTGCTCGACGGCGGCCGGCCGCGCGGCGCGAGCACCATCACCATGCAGACGGCCAAGAACCTGTTTCTGTGGGACGGCCGCGACCTGCTGCGCAAGCTGCTCGAGGCCTGGCTGACGCCTCAGATCGAGCTGCTCTGGACCAAGCGGCGGATCATGGAGGTCTACCTCAACATCGTCGAGCTCGGCCCCGGCATCTACGGCGCCGAGGCGGCGGCGAGGCACTGGTTCGGCAAGCCGGCGGCCAGGCTCACCGTCACCGAGGCCGCCCGGCTGGCGGCGATCCTGCCCTCGCCGCTGCGCTGGCAGCCGCTGCGCAGCGACCGCCATGTGGTCCGGCGCGGCAATGTCATCGCCGACCGCGTGGAGCAGCTAGGCCCCTTGCTCGACTGCGTGGAGTAGCGCCGCGACGGCTCGTCGATTGACAGCATCCGGCACGGGCGCCACATCGGCGCTCGACCATCCAGCCCGCCGGGACGTTGATGAGCAGCCTGCTCGATTTCGAGAAGCCGATCGCCGAGCTCGAAGGCAAGGTCAAGGAGCTGCGCCACCTCGCGGACGGCAGCGACATCGACCTCGCCGAGGAGATCGCCCGGCTCGAGGGCCGCGCCGCCAAGCTGCTGTCGCAGACCTACGGCAAGCTCAGCGCCTGGCAGAAGACGCAAGTCGCACGCCACGCCGATCGCCCGCGGCTGAAGGACTATGTGGCGGCGCTGGTCGGGGAGTTCACGCCGCTCGCCGGCGACCGGCTCTACGGCGACGACAAGGCGATCGTCGGCGGGCTCGGCCGTTTCCGCGGCCTGTCGATCTGCGTCATCGGCCACGAGAAGGGTGCCGACACCGAGGAGCGGGTTCGGCACAATTTCGGCATGGCCCGGCCCGAGGGCTACCGCAAGGCCATCCGGCTGATGAAGCTGGCCGAGCGGTTCCGCATTCCCGTGCTGACCATCGTCGACACGCCCGGCGCCCATCCCGGCGTCGACGCCGAGGAGCGCGGCCAGGCCGAGGCCATCGCCCGGTCGATCGAATGCTGCCTGTCGCTCACCGTGCCGATCGTCAGCGTCATCGTCGGCGAGGGCGGCTCGGGAGGCGCCATAGCACTGGCGTCCGCCGATCGCGTGCTGATGCTCGAGCATTCGGTCTATTCGGTGATCTCGCCCGAGGGCTGCGCCGCCATCCTGTGGCGCAGCGCCGACCAGGCCTCGACCGCCGCCGACGCGCTCAAGATGACCGCCCAGGACCTGCAGAACCTGAAGCTGATCGACGAGGTCGTGAAGGAGCCGCTGGGTGGCGCCCATCGCGGCCGGGCCACCACCATCCAGAGCGTCGGCGACACCGTCGAGCGGCACTTGCGCGAGCTGTCGGCCATGGCCGGGCCCGAGCTGCGCCACCGGCGGCGCGAGAAGTTCCTGCGCATGGGCCAGCCCGAGACCGTCTGAGCCGCCGATGCTGACCGAGATCGACGAGATACTGGCCCGGCTCGATGCCCTTGGCATCGCGGCCGAGACCTTCCACCACCCGGCGGTCTTCACCGTAGAGGAATCGCTGCGGCACACCGCGCACCTGCCGGGCGCCCACGTCAAGAACCTCTTCCTCAAGGACAAGAAGGCCAAGCTCTGGCTGGTCACCTGCCGCCACGACCTGCGCGTCGACCTCAACGCGCTGAGCCGGCGGCTCGGTGCCGCGCGCTTCTCCTTCGGCAGGCCCGAGCTGCTGATGGCGGTGCTGGGCGTCGAGCCGGGCTCGGTGACGCCGCTGGCGCTGGTCAACGACACCGATCTCGAGGTGCAGGCGGTGCTCGACGAGGCGCTGCTCTCGCACGACCGCGTCAACTGCCACCCCTTGCGCAACACCGCCAGCACCGCCCTGGGCTCGGCCGATCTCGTCCGTTTCCTGCGCAGCACCGGCCACGAGCCGGTGATCAGCGCCATCGACGTCGTGGACTGACGCGGCCGGCCGTTGACCTGAAGTCCGCCGCACCCAGATCTCGCGCCGTGCGCCCCGATGCCACCGCCGGAACCAACCGCCGCCTGCTCCTGGCCGGGCTGGCCGGCCTCGCCCTGCCGCGCCGCCCGCGCAGTGCCGAGGCCGCTCTCGAGCCGGTGCTGGAACGGGCCCGGTCGCTCGAGCGACTGCGCACGCTGATCATCGCCGGCAACGGCCGCATCCTGGTCGAGCACGCCTTCCGCGGCCCGCCGCCGGACCGGCCGGTCAACGTCAAGTCGGTGGCGAAATCGGTGATCTCGGCCCTGGTCGGCATCGCCATCGAACGCGGCCTGCTGCAGGGCGTCGAGCAGCCGATCGCCCCGATCCTGCGCGACCGGCTGCCGAAGAATCCCGATCCGCGCCTCGCCCGGATCACCGTCGGCCACCTCCTGTCGATGCGCGCCGGGCTGGAGCGCACCTCGGGTGCCAACTACGGCCGCTGGGTGTCGAGCCGCGACTGGGTGCGCTTCGCGCTGTCGCGGCCCTTCGTCGACGAGCCGGGCGGGCGGATGCTCTACTCGACCGGCAGCTCGCACCTGCTCTCGGCCATCCTGACCAAGGCCTCGGGCAAGAGCACGCTGCAGCTCGCCCGCGAATGGCTGGGCCAGCCGCTCGGCATCGCCATCTCGTCATGGACCCGCGATCCGCAGGGCATCTATTTCGGCGGCAACGAGATGGCGCTGTCGCCACGCGCGCTGCTGCGCTTCGGCGAGATGTATCGGCAGGACGGCCGGATCGACGGCGGGCAGGTCGTCCCGGAGGCTTGGATCGGCGCTTCGTGGCAGGCGCGCACCAGCTCGCCCTTCACCGGCCACTCCTACGGCTATGGCTGGTTCGTGGCGCAGGCGGGGAGCCATCCGGTCTACTATGCCTGGGGCTATGGCGGGCAGATGCTCTACGTCCTGCCCGACCTGGCGCTCACCGTCGTCATCACCTCCGACGCCGACCACCCCTCCGGCCGCGACGGCTATGTGCGGGTGCTGCACGGCCTGCTGGCGGAGGAGATCGTGCCGGCGGTGGAAAGGGCCTCCCCCTAGCGCGGCCGTTGCAAGGCGCGCCCGTTCCTGCGAGCCTCCGGCCGCTTCGCCAGGTGCCCGGTCCATGGATCTTCCCGACATCCCCTCGCCCTGCATCGCCGTCTGCCAGCTCGATCCGGAGACGCGGATGTGCAAGGGCTGCCTGCGCACCCCGCGCGAGATCGCCCGCTGGGCCTATGCCGACAACGCCGAGAAGTACGCCATTCTCCAGGAGCTGCGCGCCCGTCGCCGGGCGCTCGGCATCACCAGCGAGGCCGACAGCCGGCCGAGGCGGCGTGCCATGAGCAGAGGTGCCGCGTGACCGATCCGCTGCGCGACATGCTGGCCGACCGTCCGGCCCTGCTGGCCGATGGCGGCATGGGCACCGGCCTGTTCGCACAAGGCCTGGTCACCGGCGACAATCCGGAGCTGTGGAACGTCGACCATCCCGACCGGGTGGGCGCCGTGCATGCCGGCTTCGTCGCCGCCGGCTCCGACATCATCCTGACCAACAGCTTCGGCGGCAACCGCTACCGGCTGAAGCTGCACGGCCACCAGGACCGGGTGCGCGAGCTGAACGTCGCCGCCGCCCGCGTCGCCCGCCGGGCCGCCGAGGCCGCCGGCCGGCGCGTGCTGGTGGGCGGCTCGATCGGGCCTACCGGCGAGATCCTGGCACCGCTCGGCCCCTGTGAGCCGGCCGACGCCGAGGCCGCCTTCGCCGAGCAGGCCCGAGCATTGGCCGAGGGCGGCGTCGACGTCCTGTGGATCGAGACCATGTCGGCGGCCGAGGAGGTCGCCGCCGCTGTCCGCGGTGCCGCCGTCGCCGGCCTGCCCATCGTCACCACGCTGAGCTTCGACACTGGCGGCCGGACGATGATGGGCATCACGCCGCGCGATGCCGTCGACATGGCGGCCGGCCTGCCGGTGCGGCCCGTGGCCGTGGGTGCGAACTGCGGCGTCGGCCCCAACCAGCTCCTCGCGACCATCCTCGCCATGCGCGAGGCCGACAACGAGGCGATCCTGGTCGCCAAGGGCAATTGCGGCATCCCCGAGTTCCGCGACGGCCTGATCCACTACACCGGCACGCCCGAGATCATGGCGACCTATGCCCGCCTCGCCCGCGACGCCGGTGCAAAGGTGATCGGCGGCTGCTGCGGCACCACGGCCGAGCATTTGGCGGCGATGCGCAGGGCCCTCGACACCACTAGGCCCGGCCCCGCGCCCGACATCGCCGCCATCGAGCTGGTGTTGGGCTCGCTCGGCCAGCAGGCCACCGGCCGCCAGGAGGGCGGACGCGCCGGCCGAAGGCGGCGGTAGCCCCGCGCCGCTCACCGAATCGCGATTGCCAGCGGGCTCGCCGCTGCTCCATCCTCCGGCCACCGAACGCCGCAGAGAGGGCGGAGCCTCATGCCGAATCACCCGAAGAGCCTCGCTGGATTCGCCGGCCTGCTGGCGCTCGCCGCCGTGCCGGCCGCCGCGGCACCTCTCTCGGCCCTGGGCCAGGGCGAGGGCGTGGTCGATATCGTCGCCTGGCCCGGCTACATCGAGCGCGGCGATACCGACAAGGCCTTCGACTGGGTCACCGAGTTCGAGGGCAGCACCGGCTGCAAGGTGCGGGTCAAGACCGCCGGCACCTCGGACGAGATGGTGGCGCTGATGAACGAGGGCGGCTTCGACCTCGTCACCGCCTCGGGCGACGCCTCCCTGCGGCTGATCGCCGGCAAGAAGGTGCAGGAGATCAACACCGCCCTGATCCCGAGCTGGGGCACGGTCGATCCCCGCCTGCAGTCCGCCGCCTGGCACACCGTCGACGGTCGGCACTACGGCACGCCCTACCAGTGGGGCGCCAACGTCCTGATGTACAACACCCAGACTTTCCCCGAGCCGCCCAAATCCTGGAACGTGGTGTTCGAGGAGCAGAGCCTGCCGGACGGCAAGTCGAACAAGGGCCGCGTCCAGGCGTTCGACGGTCCGATCTACATCGCCGATGCCGGTCTCTACCTGATGCGCCACAAGCCCGATCTCGGCATCAAGGACCCCTACGAGCTGACCGAGGAGCAGTATCAGGCGGCGCTGACCCTGCTGCGCCAGCAGCGGCAGATCGTGCAGCGCTACTGGCACGACGCCTTCATCCAGATCGACGACTTCACCAACGAGGGCGTGGTCGCCAGCTCGTCCTGGCCGTTCCAGGTCAATCTGCTGGTCGGCAAGCAGCAGCCGATCGCCAGCGTCATCCCCGAGGAAGGGGCGACCGGCTGGGCCGACACCACCATGCTGCACGCCGACGCCGAGCACCCCAACTGTGCCTACAGGTGGATGGAGCACTCGCTCAGCCCCAAGGTGCAGGGCGACCTCGCCGCCTGGTTCGGCTCGGTGCCTTCCGTCCCGGCCGCCTGCAAGGGCAACGCGCTGCTGACCGACGAGGGCTGCACCACCAACGGCTACGAGAGCTTCGACAAGATCCATTTCTGGCGCACGCCGGTGGCGAAGTGCGCCAGCCAGTCGGCCGGCTGCGTGCCCTACTACCGCTGGGTCACCGACTACATCGCCGTGCTGGGCGGGCGCTGAGCCGCCCTTGCCGGCGGTCTCCTTCGCCGCGGTGTCGCGGCGCTTCGGCGAGGTCCGCGCCGTCGACGACGTCAGCTTCGACATCGCCGACGGCGAGTTCTTCGCCATGCTGGGACCGTCCGGCTCGGGCAAGACCACCTGCCTGCGGCTGATCGCCGGCTTCGAGCAGCCCGACGCCGGTGCTGTCTCGATCCACGGCCGGCCGATGCAGGGTGTCCCGCCCTACGGCCGGCCGGTGAACACGGTCTTCCAGGACTACGCGCTGTTCCCGCACATGAGCGTGCTGGACAATGTCGGCTACGGCCTGATGGTCAAGGGCATGGCCAGGGCCGAATGCCGTCGCCGCGCCGAGGCGATGCTCGACGTCGTGGCGCTCGGCGGCTTCGGCGGCCGCAAGCCGTCGCAGCTCTCCGGCGGCCAGCGGCAGCGGGTGGCGCTGGCCCGCGCCCTGGTCAACGAGCCCGAGGTGCTGCTGCTCGACGAGCCCTTGGGTGCCCTCGACCTCAAGCTGCGCCAGCAGATGCAGGTCGAGCTGAAGGCCCTGCAGCGCAAGGTCGGCATCACCTTCGTCTTCGTCACCCACGACCAGGACGAGGCGCTGGGCATGTGCGATCGGCTGGCCGTGTTCAACCACGGCCGGATCGAGCAGCTCGGCACGCCCGAGGAGGTCTACGAGCATCCGGCCACCGCCTTCGTCGCCGGCTTCGTCGGTGCCGCCAACGTCATCGACGCCGCGGCGGCGGAACGGCTGATCGGCCGCCGCCAGCCCTTCGCGCTCCGGCCCGAGCGCATCGAGGTCGAGCCCGCTTCGCCTCTCGACTTCACTGCCACTGGCACCGTCGCCGATTGCCGCTATCACGGCGCGGCGACACGGATCGACGTCCAGCTCGACGACGGTCCCCGGCTGATCGTCGACCGCACCAATGCCGGCCCGGCCGCGCGCCCGGCCATCGGCTCCGCGCTGCGGCTCGGCTGGCCCGCCTCGGCGATCCAGCCGCTGCGCGAGCAGCCGTGAGCACGGCTCTGGCCTTGCCCGCCGGCGAGGCGGGATTCTCGCGCCGCCTGTCGACCTGGCTCTGGCGCCACGGCCATCTCTTGACCCTGGCGCTGCTGCTGCCGCCGCTGCTCTGGCTCGGCATCGTCTACCTGGGCTCGCTCCTGGCGCTGCTGGTGCAGAGCTTCTTCACCCTCGACGAGTTCACCGGCCAGGTCGTCCGCGAGTGGAGCCTCGGCACCTACGCCCAGCTGCTGGGCCAGCGGGCCAATCTCGACATCATCCTGCGCACCGTGGCGATGGCGGCGGCGGTCACCCTGGCCTCGGCCTGCATCGCCTTCCCGATCGCCTACTACGCCGCCCGCCATGCCGGCCCGCGCATGAAGGCGCTGTTCTATCTCGGCGTGATGCTGCCGTTGTGGTCGAGCTACCTCGTCCGCGTCTACGCCTGGAAGCTGATCCTCGCCAAGGAGGGCATCATCGGCTGGGCCGCCGGGCAGGCGCACCTGACATGGCTGCTGGATGGCATCCTGGCCCTGCCGGTGATCGGCGGGCCGTCGCTGTCGGTTTCCTATCTCGGCATGTTCCTGGTCTTCACCTACATCTGGCTGCCCTACATGATCCTGCCGGTGCAGGCGGCCCTCGAGCGCGTGCCGCCCTCACTGGTAGAGGCGTCGGCGGATCTGGGCGCCCGCCCCGGCGTCACCTTGCGAAAAGTGATCCTGCCGCTGGCCTTCCCCGGCATCGTCGCCGGCTCGATCTTCACCTTCTCGCTGACGCTCGGCGACTACATCATCCCCTACATCATCGGCACCTCGGCCCTGGTCATCGGCCAGGCGGTCTACCTGCAGCAGGGCACGGCCGGGAACATCCCGCTGGCCGCCGCCTTCTCCATCGTCCCCATCGTCATCATGGCGGCGTACCTCACCATCGCCAAACGCCTGGGCGCCTTCGATGCGCTCTGAGCGGGCCTCGCTCGGCCTGAAGCTCGCGGCTATCGGCGGCCTCGCCTTCCTGCATCTGCCGCTGCTGCTGGTCCTGCTCTACGCCTTCACCACCGAGGACAAGAGCTACCAGTTCCCGCCGCCCGGCCTCACCCTGCACTGGTTCGCCGTCGCCTGGGAGCGCCAGGACATCTGGAACGCGCTGTGGCTGTCGGTGCAGGTCGCCGCCGTCGCCACCGCCATGGCCCTGGTCCTGGGCACGCTGGCGGCAGCCGCCCTCTGGCGGAGCCGCTTCTTCGGCCGCGACGGCATCACCCTTCTGCTGGTGCTGCCGATCGCGCTCCCCGGTATCGTCACCGGCATCGCCCTGCGCTCGACGCTGGGCCTCTTGGACATCCCGTTCAGCTTCTGGACCATCGTCATCGGCCACGCCACCTTCTGCGTCGTCGTGGTCTACAACAACGTGCTGGCGCGCTTCCGCCGCACCTCGACCTCGCTGATCGAGGCATCGATGGATCTCGGTGCCGACGGCTTCCAGACCTTCCGCTGGGTCGTCCTGCCCAACATCGCGACAGCACTGCTGGCCGGCGGCATGCTGGCGTTCGCGCTGAGCTTCGACGAGGTCATCGTCACCACCTTCACCGCCGGCCAGCAGACCACCCTGCCGATCTGGATGCTGAGCGAGCTGGTGAGGCCGAGGCAGCGCCCGGTGACCAACGTGGTGGCGGTATTCGTCATCGCCGTGACCATGCTGCCGATCCTGTTGGCGTACTGGGCGACGCGCGGCACCGAGACCGTGGCCGGCGCGGGCAAATGAGGAGTGTCATGCAGACCGACCTGCTGATCAACGGCACCTTCGTGCGCGGCGAGGGTGCCGCCGAGACCGTGCTCGACCCGGCCACCGGCGAGCCGATCGTCGAGGTGCCCGAGGCCTCGCTGTCGCAGATAGAGGAGGCGGTCGCAGCCGCCGATGCCGCCTTCCTGAAGTGGGCCGGGACGACGCCGCAGGAGCGCTCGCTCATGCTGTTGAAGCTCGCCGACCGGATCGAGGCGCAGGCCGAGGCGTTCGCGGCGCTGGAATCGCGCAATTGCGGCAAGCCGCCGGCGCGGGCGCTCGGCGACGAGCTGCCGGCCATCGTCGACTGCTTCCGTTTCTTCGCCGGCGCCGTGCGGGCGATGCCGGCGAGTGCTGCCGGCGAATATCTGCGCGGCTTCACCAGCATGACCCGGCGCGACCCGATCGGCGTCGTCGCCTCGATCGCCCCCTGGAACTACCCGCTGATGATGGCGGCCTGGAAGCTGGCACCGGCGCTGGCCGCCGGCAACACCGTGGTGCTGAAGCCGTCCGAGCAGACGCCGCTCACCACGCTGAAGCTCGCCGAGCTCCTGGCCGAGATCTTTCCGGTGGGCGTGGTCAACGTCGTCACCGGCCGCGGCGACAGCGTCGGCGCACCGCTGGTCAGTCACGATCGCGTGCGCATGGTGTCGCTGACTGGCGATATCGGCACCGGCCAGAAGGTCCTGGAGGCCGCGTCGCGGACGCTCAAGCGCACCCATCTCGAGCTCGGCGGCAAGGCGCCAGTCGTCGTCTTCGACGACGCCGACCTCGACGCCGTCGTGGCGGGCCTCAAGATGTTCAGCTTCTACAACGCCGGCCAAGACTGCACCGCCGCCTGCCGTGTCTATGCCGGCGCCAAAGTCCACGACCGCCTGGTGGCCGAGCTGTCCAATGCCGCCGCCTCGATCAAGTGGGGCGATCCGACCGGCGAGGACATGGATATCGGCCCGCTGATCAGCGAGCGCCAGCGCGCCCGGGTCGCCGGCTTCGTCGAGCGGGCGGGGGCAGAGAAGCACATCGAGATCGTCACCGGCGGCAGGCCCGGCCTCGGCGGCGGCTTCTTCTACCAGCCGACCGTCGTCGCGGGCGCCACGCAGGCCGACGAGATCGTCCGCAGGGAGGTCTTCGGCCCCGTCGTCTCGGTGACCCGGTTCAAGGAAGTCGAGGAGGCCGTCGCCTGGGCCAACGACAGCGAGTACGGCCTCGCCAGCTCGGTCTGGACCCGCGACGTCGCGCGCGCCATGCAGGTGGCGGCCCGGCTGCAATATGGCTGCACCTGGATCAACACCCACTTCATGCTCTGCAGCGAGATGCCCCACGGCGGCCTCAAGCGCAGCGGCTACGGCAAGGACATGAGCCTCTACGCGCTCGAGGACTACAGCGTGGTGCGGCATGTGATGGTGGCGTGGTAGGATGACCCCCGGGGGTGCCCGATGCTGATCGAAGCGACAGCTGTCTTCTTGAAGGTGCCTGAGGGCTATGTGGGCTTTGTCGAGGAGCTGCCCGGAGCGAACGTTCAGGAGCCGACGCTTGCAGATGCCCGCGAGAGTTTGCGCGAGGCTGTGGAGCTGATGATCGCGACCAACCGCGAGTTGGCTCTTGCCGATGTCGGGGCGGCCAAGGTGATTCGTGAGGCTCTGAGGATAGAAGCCGTTTGAAACGCGCCGATCCTCGTCCGACATCTCGAAGCTCTGGGAGCAGGATACTTCGGGAAGGCGGGCGGCACACGGTTTATGTCAATTCGGAGACCGGGCGCGCCTCGACAGTTCCGCGGCACCGAGAGATCAACGACTTCCTCGCGAGGAAGATCTGCCGCGATCTCGGCGTGCCGGAGCCGGGCAGGGACTGATCGCGGGCCAGTGACTTGCAAACTGCAATTCACTCGGCATCCATCCCCTTGTAATCCCGCAGCGCAGCATCAACATCTGACCGCAGCCGAGCCGCACCGACGCCTGCCCGGCCGAACGGGTCGTCGACCCGAGGACAAGAGCGAGGAAACGACATGCGGCTGCTGCGCACCGTCGGCCTGCTGACGTTCATGTCTCCGCTGCTGCTGGCCTGCGATGGGCCGGACGGCAGCGCCGATGCCAACGTGGCGCCTCCGCCGCCGCCCGAGGTCACCGTGGCCTCGCCGCTGGTGCGGCGGCTCACCGAGTGGGACGAGTTCACCGGTCGCTTCGAGCCGATCCAGCAGGTCGAGATCCGTGCCCGCGTCTCCGGCTATCTCCAGCAGATCGGCTTCGAGGACGGCGACGACGTCGAGGCCGGACAGCTGCTGTTCGTCATCGACCCCAGGCCCTACCAGGCCACCGTCGACCAGGTGAAGGCCGAGATCGAGCAGGCGCAGTCGCGGCTGTCGCTGGCCCAGCTCGAGCAGGGCCGCGCCGCCCAGCTCGTCACCACCTCGGCGGTCGCCAAGGCCACGCTGGACCAGCGCAACGCCGAGCTGCAGGCGGCCCGCGGCGCCCTGGCCTCCGCCGAGGCCGAATTGCGCCAGGCCGAGCTGAACCTGGGCTTCACCCGCGTCACCGCACCCTTCGCCGGCCGCGCCTCGGCGCGCCGCGTCGACGTCGGCAATCTCGTCACCGACGAGACCCTGCTGACCACGGTGGTCCAGCTCGACCCGATCTATCTCGGCTTCGACATGTCGGAGTCGGACTTCCTGGCCTACCAGCGCGAGGTGGCGCGCGGCAACCTGGCCTCAACGCGCAACCGTGAGACCGTGGTCGAGGCGCACCTCACCGACGAGCACGAATGGCTGCACAAGGGCACCATGAGCTTCGTCGACAACATCGTCGAGCAGGGTACCGGCACCATCCGCGCCCGCGGCGTGTTCCCGAACGCCCAGGGCCTGATCACGCCCGGCCAGTTCGGCCGCATCCGTATTCCCGGCTCGCCCGAGTACGACGCCATCCTGATCCCGGATTCCGCCATCGTCACCGACCAGTCGCGCAAGCTGGCGCTCACCGTCGACGGCGACGGCACGGTCCGTCCCAAGGTCATTCGGCCAGGCCCCAGCCAGCCGGGCGGCCTGCGCATCGTCCGCAGGGGCCTCGAGCCCGGCGACCGCATCATCATCAATGGCCTGCTGCGCGCCAGGCCGGGTGCCAAGGTCACCCCGACCGATGGCGTCATCGAGCCCGACATGACGCTGGGCTCCGGTGCCGGAAGGCTGCGGCCGCCGGCCTGATCCCCCGGCCGTCCCTCGAACGCACGCCCTCGTCACGCCGAAAGGGCAGAGCCATGGGCTTCACCCATTTCTTCGTCGATCGCCCGATCTTCGCGGCGGTGATCTCGATCGTGCTGACCCTGGTGGGCGGCATCTCCTACCTGTCGCTGCCGGTGGCGCAGTATCCCGAGGTCGCCCCTCCGACGGTCGTGGTCTCGGCGACCTATCCGGGTGCCTCGGCACAGACCGTGGCCGAGACCGTGGTCACGCCGCTCGAGCAGCAGATCAACGGTGTCGAGGGCATGCTCTACATGGTCTCGCAGTCGACCGGCGACGGCGCTGCCCAGATCACCGTCACCTTCGCGCTCGGCACCGACCTCGACCTCGCCCAGGTCCTGGTGCAGAACCGCGTCTCGATCGCCGAGCCGCAGCTGCCGGAGGCCGTGCGCCGCACCGGCATCACCACCCGCAAGAACTCGCCCGACCTGATGATGGTCATCCATCTGCTGTCGCCGGACGAGACCTTCGACCAGCTCTACATCTCCAACTACGCGACGTTGCAGGTCCGCGACCGGCTGGCGCGGCTCGACGGCGTCGGCGACATCCAGAACTTCGGCGCCCGCGACTATTCCATGCGGCTCTGGCTGAACCCGGAGCGGATGCAGGAGCTCGGGCTCACGATAGGCGACGTGGTCGCGGCGACCCAGGCCCAGAACGTCCAGGTGGCCTCGGGCGCCCTGAACCAGCTGCCGATGGACGATCCGGGCGCCTTCCAGCTCAACATCGAGACCCTGGGCCGGCTGCGCGACGCCGCCCAGTTCGCCAACATCATCGTCAAGACCGATCCCGACGGGCGGGTCACCCGAATCCGCGACGTCGGCCGCGTCGAGCTGGGGGCCCAGGACCACCTGCGCAACGCCTATCTCGACGGCACCACGGCGACGGCTCTCGGCATCTTCCAGCGGCCGGGCTCCAACGCGCTGGAGACCGCCGCCGAGGTCCGGGCCGAGATGGCGGCGATGGCGCGCGACTTCCCGCGCGGGCTGGAATACCGCATCGTCTACGATCCCACCGAGTTCATCCAGCAATCGGTCGACGAGGTCCGCAAGACCATCTTCGAGGCCGTGGCGCTGGTGGTGATCGTCGTCGTGCTGTTCCTGCAGACCTGGCGCGCCGCGATCATCCCGATCGTCGCCATCCCGGTCTCGCTGATCGGCACCTTCGTCGTCATGCAGGCGCTCGGCTTCAGCCTCAACAACCTGACGCTGCTCGGCCTCGTACTCGCCATCGGCATCGTGGTCGACGATGCCATCGTCGTGGTCGAGAACGTCGAGCGGCACCTGCGCACCGGCGCCAGCCCGCGCGAGGCGGCGCACAAGACCATGGACGAGGTGGGTGGTGCCCTCGTCGCCATCGCCCTGGTGCTGTGCGCCGTGTTCATCCCCGCCGCCTTCATCGCCGGCATCCAGGGCCAGTTCTACCGCCAGTTCGCGGTGACGATCGCCGCCTCGACGGTGATCTCGCTGATGGTGTCGCTCACCCTGTCGCCGGCCTTGTGCGCGCTGCTGCTGAAGCCGCACGACCCGCACCACCGGCCGAGCCGGCTCACCGCACCGATCCACGGCTTCTTCCGCGGCTTCAACTGGCTGTTCGAGCGGCTGTCGGCCGGCTACGGCGCGCTCACCGCCCGGCTGGTCCGCGCCGTGACGGTGATGCTGGTGCTCTATGTCGGCCTTTTGGGCCTCACCGGCTTCCAGCTCGGCCGCACGCCCACCGGCTTCATCCCGCAGCAGGACCAGGGCTACCTGATCGTGCCGCTGCAGCTGCCGGCCGGCGCGTCCCTGGCGCGTACCGACGCCGTGGTGCGCAAGGCGTCGGAGCTGGGCTCCGAGGTCGAGGGCGTGTCGTTCGCCGTGTCGTTCGCCGGCTTCGACGGTGCGACCTTCACCAACGCCCCCAATGCCGGCGCCATCTTCTTCGGACTCGCCCCCTTCGAGGAGCGTGTCGCCGCCGGCATCGAGCTCCAGGACATCGTGGCGGACCTGCGGCAGACATTGGGCGGCATGCAGGAAGCCTTCGCGCTGGTGATCGAGCCGCCGCCGGTGCGCGGCGTCGGCACCGGCGGCGGCTTCAAGATGTATGTCGAGGACCGCCGCGGCCGCGGGCCGGAGGCGCTGGAGGAGGCCACCAACGCGCTGGTCGCCCGCGCCAACCAGGAGCCCGGCCTCACCTCGGTGTTCACGCTGTTCAACACCCGCACGCCGAAGATCTATGCCGACATCGACCGGGTGAAGGCCGAGATGCTGGGCGTGCCGGTCGAGGGCGTGTTCGAGACGCTCAACGGCTATCTGGGCTCGGCCTACATCAACGACTTCAACTATCTCGGCCGCACCTACCGTGTGCAGCTGCAGGCCGACGGGCCGTTCCGCCGCGAGGTACGCGACGTCGCCAACCTGCGCACCCGCAACGACCGGGGTGCGATGGTACCGATCGGCAGCATCGCCACCTTCTACGACATCACCGGCCCCTACCGCGTGCCGCACAACAACCTCTACCCCGCGGCCGAGGTCCAGGGTGCCACGCTGCCCGGCTTCTCGACCGGCCAGGCGCTCGAGGCCATGGAGCGGCTGGCGGCCGAGGTGCTGCCCGACGGCTTCGCCTTCGAGTGGACCGAGCTGGCCTACCAGGAGAAGGCGGCCGGCAACGTCGCGATCTATGTCTTCATCGCCTCGGTGATCTTCGTCTTCCTGTTCCTGGCCGCCCAGTACGAGAGCTGGCTCCTCCCGCTGGCGGTCATCCTGATCGTGCCGATGTGCATCCTGGCCGCTGTGACCGGTGTGCGCATCGCCGGGCTCGACAACAACGTGCTGGTGCAGGTCGGCCTGATCGTGCTGGTGGGCCTCGCCGCCAAGAACGCCATCCTGATCGTCGAGTTCGCCCGCCAGCGCGAGGAGGAGGGCGAGGATCGGCTGCAGGCGGCCGTCGATGCCGCCCGCACCCGGCTGCGGCCGATCGTGATGACCTCGCTGGCCTTCATCCTGGGCGTGGTGCCGCTGCTGCTGGCGACCGGGGCGGGTGCCGAGATGCGGCGCTCGCTCGGGACCGCCGTGTTCTCGGGCATGCTGGGCGTCACGCTGTTCGGCCTGCTGCTGACGCCGGTGTTCTACGTGGCGATGCGTTGGATCGCCGGCCTGCGGCGACCGTCGGCAGGTCTGCCGCAGCCGGCCGAATAGGCGGGCCAGGCGGCCCGGCCCCGCGCCTGGCCGGGCCGCAGCCGGCAGAAGGTGCCGCCGTGGGAGTCGAGCCAGCCGGCCGCGGCATCGACGTCGATGCCGCATGTCACTCCGTTCCGCCGAGCAGCGATCCCGATGGAACGACGGCTCCATGACGTGTAGGTTGCGCGCCATGCTCGGACGTTTGTGGAAACTGGTCCTGCCGATCGTGGCGCTGGGCTGTGCCGTGGCCCAGGCGGCCGGCAACCCGGACAAGACGCCGGCCAAGGAGCTGTTCGGCGCCGTCGCGCGGCCGGCGCCTGCGCCGCCATCGGTTGTCGGCACCTACGCCAAGGGCTGCATCGCCGGTGCCCAGGCCCTGCCCATCGACGGACCGGCCTGGCAGGCGATGCGGCTGTCGCGCAACCGCAACTGGGGGCACCCGAAGCTCGTGGCGTTCATCGAGCGGCTGGCGAACGATGGCCGGCGGCTGGACTCCTGGCCGGGCCTGCTGGTCGGCGACATGGCGCAGCCGCGTGGCGGCCCGATGCGTACCGGCCACGCCTCCCACCAGATCGGCCTCGACGTCGACCTGTGGCTCACGCCGATGCCCGATCACGTGCTGGCTACCGACGAGCGCGAGACGCTCTCGGCGATCTCGATGCTGGCCGAAAGCAGCCGCTACGTCGATCCGCGCAAGTTCACCGAGGCGCAGGCGCGGATCATCCGCCGCGCCGCCAAGGACGGCGAGGTCGAGCGCATCTTCGTCCATCCGGGCATCAAGCAGGCCTTGTGCCTGTGGGCCGGCGAGGATCGGTCCTGGCTTCGGAAGGTACGCCCCTGGTGGGGCCACGACGCCCATTTCCACGTGCGGCTGAGCTGCCCGCCCGACCAGACCCTGTGCCGGCCCCAGGACCCGGCACCCGCGGGCGATGGCTGCGACAAGGAGCTGGACTGGTGGCTGTCCGACGAGCCCTGGAAGCCCGCCAAGCCGCCGGCCAAGCCACCCAGGCCGATGATGCTGGCCGACCTGCCCGCGTCATGCCGCGACGTGCTGCTGGCGCGTTGAGCGCCCTCACTGGGCGGCGACGTCCTTGTCCAGCTTGCGCTGCACGAGCTTCCGCTCGGCGGGCTCCTTCCTCTCGGCGCGCGCCTTGGCTTCGTCGAGCTGGGCATCGACTTTGGGCGCGTCCGAAGGTTTCTCGACGGCCTTGTCGATCTGCCTCTCGGTCGCCTCGATCCTCACCGGCGCCGTGCCGTCCTCGATCATGTCGAGCTGCTTGGCGGCGGCCTTCGACAGATCGATATCCCGGCCCTTGGCATAGGGCCCGCGGTCGTTGATCTCGACCGTCACGGACTTGCCGTTCTCGAGGTTCTCGACTTCGACCTCGCTGCCGAGCGGCAGCTCGGGATGGGCGGCGGTCAGATCGTTCTGATCGAACGTCTCCCCGCTGGCCGTCGGCTTTCCATGAAAGCCGGGGCCATAGAACGAAGCCTCGCCCGTCTCCTCGTAGACCGGCTCCTCGGCAAGGGCGGCGGAGGTGGCTGCGAGGCACACCGCCACGGCCACTCCAAACAGGCGATGCATGATTCGACCCTCCTCACGATAAATCGTCAACGCCAGTCGAGGTCTGGCGGTTCCGTGTCAGTGAATGGTGAGACACCGGGCACGCCGCTGCTTCATACCGAGCGTGCGCGACTTGGGGGCGAATGCAGAGGCGCTGTTTGGACTGAACGTCAGTTCATGCGGGCCTGGCGCGGATTGCCGTCGATCGAGGCCAATTGGCGGCGCGTCGCTTCGATGCGCACCCTGACGACACCGTCGTCGACCATGCCGAGGCGCCGTGCCGCTTCCTTCGACAGGTCCAGCACGCGCCCGCCGACATAGGGGCCGCGATCGTTGATGGCAACCGAGATCGACTTGCCGTTCTCCAGGTTGGTGACGGTGACGCGTGTGCCGAGCGGCAGTCGGCGGTGTGCCGCTGTGAGCAGGCGCTGGTCGAAGACGTCGCCGCTCGCCGTCGTCCGTCCGTGGAAGCCGGGACCATACCAGGATGCCCGGCCCGTCTCGCGATAGACCACGCTGTCGGCGATGGCCGCCGGCTTCGGCGCCGGGACGGGAATCCTCGATCGATCCAAGGCCAGATAGGAGCCGGCACCGGCCGTACAGATCAGCGCCAGAGCTCCCAGCCAGATCGATGAACGGCGCATCCTCGCCTCCTGTCGATACCAGGTCGGCGACACAACGTCCCGTCAGTATCGGAGTTTCCGACTGTGGGTCGGATGGCCAATCAGCTGGTCGTCTTCGGAGAGGTATTCAACCTCGTCTGGTCAATACGCCGCACGCAGGCGGATCAGCGAGATGAGATCGCGACAGGCCGTCGGCGATGGCGATTCGGACGCGGTGACGGGCCAGGCTCGCATGCAGCACGGCGCGGTCGAGCCCGAGGAAGCGCTCGAGCAGCTCGACGTAGCGGGCGACGAAGCGGGGGCCGTGCTGGTCGTCGGCCATGCCGTGGGCGCATTCGTGCAGCACCACCGGCCGGGTGCGCGCCCAGCGCGGCAGCTTGATGACCTGGCGTGAGCCGCAGGCGTGCCGCCGACCGCGGCCATCGAGCACGGTGGGCGGGCGCCATCCCGCCGTCGCCGCCAGATCGGCTTCGGCCCAGCGATAGGCCGCCTCGACCAGCCTCGTGCATTGATCGAGGCTCAGCACCTCGCGATCGTGCGGCAGGACGTGCTCGCCTTCCCAGCGGTAGACGCGGCTGCGCTGGAAGTCGCGCTGACGCCCCGGCTTGCCGGCCCTGGCCCGCATCGGCCGTGCCGGCGTCCGCCTCGTGATCAGCTTGCGCAATAGCGATCCCAGCACCTGCAACCTCGTCGCCTGCCGCCACATCCGGCTGCCCCATGTGGTGCCGCCCGGCAAGTGGCGCTTTGGGCCGACGGCCATCGCCGCTATATCCTTGCGCCACGTAATCGTCGCCTCGTTCGGATTCTAAGCTCGATGGCACTACGCGGGGACCAGAAGGGCTATTACCGCGAGCTGGGCGTGCATCGGACGGCCTCGCCGCATGAGATTCGTCAGGCTTTCCGCGAGCGCGCGAAGGTCCTCCACCCGGACCAGGGAGAGCCTGGGGAGGACGACAGCCGTTTCAAGCGTCTGGCCGAGGCCTACGAGACGCTCAAGGACCCGCGCCGCCGGCTGCAATACGATGCCGAGGGGCTGGCGGCCGAGCGCGAGCAGGAGCGGCTGCGGCCCGACCCGAGCGCCGAGATCGAGGAGGCGATCGCCCGTCGGGGCGAGAGGCCGCACCGCGTCATACCGGTCGTGCCGGCGGACGAGGGGCCCTGGCCGAAGCCGATCTGGCTCGCGGCACTGGCCGGCTGCCTGGCCCTGGCCTGCCTGATGGGCGCCCTCTGGTGGCAGGCGCGGGCCGACGTGACGGCGCGGGATGCCCAGATCATCGACGTCGCCCAACGCTACAACGCCCTCGTCCGCGCCGAGCAGGAGCTGCGCGCGCGCTACCGCGCGCAGGTCACCGCCTCGACCGAACAGCTGCTGGGTAGCAGGCAGGAAGCGCCGGGCCGCACGCTGTACAGCCAGGACATCCCGTTCCAGGCCGGCTCCGTGGAGGTCGACGCCCGCATCGAGACAGCCATCGATTCCGCCGTGGTCGATCTCTCGCGGGCGCTTCGCCAGGTGCCGGAGAACGAGGACTGGATGGTCGTGGTCGACGGCTATGCCGGGCGGGCGGCCGCCGAGACCGGCGTGGCCGTCGACGCCTGGGAATCCTCGCTGCTGCGGCTGGGCAATGTGCTGGACCGCCTGGTCGGGCAGGGCCTGCCCACCGATCGGATCGCCGCCCGATTCCAGGCCGGCTTCGCAGCCGAGACGGGTGTCGACACGCCGGTGGTCGAGCTGAAGCTCGTCTGCTGCTTCCATTGACCGGGCACGCCCTCGCCACGCCGGCGCGGCGGTCGGTCGAGGTCGCAATCGCCCGGGCCGCGGCATTGCGGGCCGTCTCGACGCTCATCGCCGCCGCCTTCGAGCGGTCGATCGCCGGTGACCTCGACCCTGTCGGCCGCGTCGCCTTCCGCATGTACGTCTCCGAGCGCTCGATCTCGGCCCGCCTCGCCGGCGGCGCCCTCGGCCTCGTGGCGCGGCAGGGCGGCCTGGTGGTGGGTTACGCCGAGGTGCAGGGCCGGAAGCGTCATCTGACGGGCCGCGATCATCTGAGCCTGCTGTTCGTCGAGCCGGACCATCAGCGCCGAGGCATCGGGCGCGCCCTGCTGCGCGATGTGGTTCGCCGGCTCGCGCTGCTGGCCGATCGTCCGGCGCAGCTGACCGTCCACGCCGCACCCGCCTCGGTTCGGGCCTACGAGCGGATGGGCTTCGAGGCCACAGGCCCCATCACGCTGAAGGACGGCCTGCGCTACCGTCCGATGGTGCTGCGGCTGTCGTCGGCTCGGTCCCGGACCGCTGTGAACCCGCCATCCACCACGAACACGCCGCCCGTGGCATAGCTCGCGGCCGACGAGCTCGAGAACACGATCATCGGCGCGATCTCCTCGTGGCGGCCGGTCCGGCCCATCGGTATGCGCTCCGCCAGCCGCTTCGCCCGGCCCGTCGGATCGGCGAGCAGGGGGGTAGTGTCCGGCTAGAGACGCTCCGCCACCGTCATGCCCGCCTCCGCGAAGGCTGCACGCAGCTCGGTGATCCCCATCCTGGCATAGGTCAGGGGCTCGGCCTTCACGGGATCCTGCTCGGCCTCGACCACTGCCCAGCCGCTGTAGCCGATCTCCTTCAGCACCTTCGCGAAGGCACGGTAGTCGATGCAGCCCTCGGGGTCGCCCGGCACGGTGAACACGCCGGCGATCACACCCTTGAGGAAGCTCCAGCGGTTGCGGAGCGCCTCGGCCAGCACCAGCGGACGGATGTTCTTGCAATGCACGTGGTTGATCCGCTTGCCCCAGCGCCGGGTGGTGGCGGCGATGTCGCCGCCGGCGAAGGTCAGATGCCCGGTGTCGAGCAGCAGGCCGACCGCGGGGCCGGTGTTCTGCATCAGCAGGTCGATCTCGCGCTCCTTCTCGATCACCGTGCCCATGTGGTGATGGAAGGTCATGGCAATGCCCTCGCCCTTCATCCACTCGGCGAATCTCGTCAGCTTCTCGCCATAGGCCGGGAACTCGCTCTCGGGCATCACCGGCCGGTCGGCCACGGGCGTGTCCATGTCGCCCTGTACCGTGCCCGTGGTCTCGGCATAGACCAGCACCGGCGAGCCGCAGGCCAGCAGCAGGCCCATGTGGTCGGCGATACGCCTCTTCTCCTTCTCGATGTCGCGGGAGCGCAGCTCGCCCGAGAACCAGCCGGTGATCAGCTGCAGGCCGTACTTGGCGACCACGAGCCGCAGCGCGTTGGCCTCGTTGGGGAACTTGCCGCCCTTCTCGATGCCGGCATAGCCGGCTTCCCTGGTCTCGGCGAGGCAGGTCTCGAGCGGGGTCTCGCCGCCCAGCTCGGGCATGTCGTCGTTCGACCAGCCGATCGGATTGATGCCGAGCCGGATTGCCATGCCGCCCCTCCCAAGGCAAATCGCGGCGGGACAGTCGTCCAGCGCCCGGGCGCCGTCAATCCCGTGAGCTCGGCCGCAAGGGGAGGTGGCTGTGGTCGACCCGCCGGTGTTTCAGGCCAGCGATCCCGCCTATGGGCAGCGGGTGCGCGACAGCTTCGCCCGCCAGGGCATGATGGGCCACCTGGGCGCCGTGCTGGCGGGGCTGGGCCCGGGCTGGTGCGAGATCGCGCTGCCCTTCCGGCCGGAGCTGACCCAGCAGCACGGCTTCTTCCATGCCGGCGCCGTGGTCACGATCGCCGACAACGCCGCCGGCTACGCCGCCTACACCCTGATGCCGGCGGGATCGACCGTGCTCACCGCCGAGCTCAAGGTCAACCTCATGGCGCCGGCCAGGGGCGAGCGCCTGCTGGCCCGCGGCGTGGTGCGCAAGCCGGGGCGGACCCTCAGCGTGGTCGAGGCCGAGGTGACCGCGTTCGCCGACGGCCGGCCGACGGCTGTGGCGCTGATGCTGGCGACGATGTTCTGCCTCGCCGACCGTCCGGACCGCCCGGCCTGACGTTCAGCCCAGCGTCTGCTTGAGAAAGTCGACGGTCCGGCTCCAGGCGAGGTCGGCGGCGCGGGCGTTGTAGCGGGTCTGGATGGTGTCGTTGAAGAAGGTCTGGTTGACGCCTTCGTAGATGTGGAGCGTGTACCGGGCGCCGGCGGCGTCGAGGGCCGCCTCGAAGGCCGGCAACCCCTCGTTCGACTTCCCGTCGAGGGCCGCATAGTGCAGCAGCAGCGGCCCCCTGATGCGCGCCGCCTCGGCGTCGGGGGGCGTGCGGCCGTAGAAGACCACGCCGCCGGCGATCGCGGGAGCGGTGGACAACAGCCGGGCGACGATCGCCCCGCCCCATGCAAAGCCGAGCGCGCCCACGCGGGCGCCGCAATCCGGCCGCAGGCGCAGGTAGGTGTGGGCCGACACCAGGTCGGCGACGACGGGATCGGGAGCGAGGGCCGCCACCATCTCGCGCGCCCGATCGGTATCGTCGGGCGTCCCGCCCCGTGCCGACAGCAGGTCGGGCGCCAGCGCCATGTAGCCGGCCAGCGCCACTCGCCTCGCCACGTCCTCTATGTGCGGATGGAGGCCACGATTCTCGTGGACGACGATGACCGCGGGCAACGGGTCGGAGACCTGGGCGGGCCGGACCAGGTAGCCGTGGACCATGCCGGTCGCCCCGGGATATTCCACGGCCTGGCTCGCCAGCCGGGCGTCGTCGGGAGCGACCAGCACGGCCCCTGCCGGCGGCGCGGCCAAGCCGCCCAGGGCCAACCCCGCCAGCCCGGCCACGGCCCGCCGACGATCCAGTCCCCGGCCGTCGATCATCCTGTCAGCTCTCCTCGCCAGGTCCGCTGCCGCTTGTCGCCAATCGCCGCTGCCGCGGCAAGCCCGGCCGCTCAGCCGGCGGGCATCAACGCATCGAAGGCGCGCCGCAGGGCCGAGTCCATCGCCTCCGTCTCATAGATGCCGTTGTGCGTACCGGGGACCGTCGCGACCATCACCGGCCGCGCCAGCACCTCGACGAGCGCCTCGCTGCGCTCGCGCGGTACGATATTGTCTTCCGCCGCCATGATGACCGCCGCCGGGACCTCGACATCGCGCAGATGCCGGTCGCTGCGGAAGGGATGGCGCAGCAACGGCCTCACCGGCGCCCAGAAATAGCGCGAGGCGGCCACGGCCTCGATCGAGTCGAACGGCGTCACCAGCACGACGCCGTCCAGCCGGCGCCGGGCCGCCAGATAGGCCAGCACGCCGCTGCCGAGGCTGAAGCCGGCACCGAGCACCCGTCTCGGCTGCAGCCGCTCGACCAGATGGTCGTGGATCATCAGCGCATCGGCGAAGAACGCCGCCTCGCCGGGGCTTCCCTGGCTCGGCGCGTAGCCGCGATAGTGAAATGCCACGACGTCGAGACCGGCGGCCCGCCGCGCCAGGTAGGCGGCGAGATCGTCGGCATTCCAGGCGTTGCCGCCGAAGCCGATCAGGAGGCCGCGGCTCGGCTGCCGGGCGGGAACGAACGTGCCGACCAAGCGGTCGCCGCCGGCGGCCTCCAGCTCCAGCCGCTCGGCGTCGGGCGGCCTCGGCAGGGTCGGGCGCTCGGCGATGCTGCGCGGGAACAGCAGCGCATCCTGCGCCAGGTAGAGGCCGCCTATCGCCAAGCCATAGAGAATGGCGCCACCGAGCAGAGGGTACACGTCCGGTCGATCCCCATGGTCCAGCCCACATAGCTGTGGTCGTCGGGCGCGCCGGCCAAGGGCGCCGCGGCATTCATGCGATTAACCATGTGTTCAAACCACGATGCCTAATCTGTGCGACCAGGTGGATGCTCAGGTGGCGGATCTTCGATGGGTGACAGGCGACAGGAAGCGATGCAGCAGCTCGGTCATCGAACACTCGATCTCCTGGAGCGGCACGGGCTGCAGCCGACGCCCGAGGCCTATCGCGTCTGGTTCTCCTACCTCTCGGACGCCAACCCCGACCTGACGCACGAGCTGCGCGACGCGCTCGACCGTGGCGAGCCGATCGACGATGCCAGGTGCAACGAGCTGTTCGAGCGCTTCTTCGGCACGCTGAAGGAGGAACGGCAGCTGCAGCGCACCGGCCTCCGCCTGGGGGAGCTGGCGACGCAGCTCATCCAGGAGGTCGGCGGCATCAGCGAGGGCACCGCGCGCTACGGCACGGTGCTGAGCCAGGCACGCCAGGATGTCGCAGGCTCGGCGAGCGTCCAGGAGATCGGGCGGCTGCTCGGCTCGATCATCGGCGAGACCTCGCGGATGCAGGAGCATGTGCAGCGCGTCGAGGCCCTGCTGGTCGAGAGCACCGGCCGGATCGAGGAGATGCGCCGCGACCTGCAGGTCGCCTGGCGCGAGGCCCGCACCGACGGCCTGACCGGCCTCGCCAACCGCAAGCATTTCGATCTGGCCGTGCGGACCGCCGCCGGCCAGGCGCTCGAGCAGGACAGGCCGGTCTGCCTGATGATGGCCGATGTCGACCATTTCAAGACCTTCAACGATTCCCATGGCCACCTCATGGGCGATCACGTGCTCCGCCTCGTGGCCTCGATCATCCGCAGCAACATCAAGGGCAGGGATCTCGCCGCCCGCTACGGCGGCGAGGAGTTCGCGGTGATCCTGCCCGACACGCGGCTGGACGACGCCGTGAGCCTGGCCAACCAGCTCCGCCACAACATCTCGATCCGGCAGATCCAGCTGAAGCAGAGCCGGCAGACGCTGGGGCGGGTCACCGTCTCGCTGGGCGTCGCCGAATACCGCGCCGGCGAGCCGGTCACCGGCTGGATCGACCGTGCCGACGAGGCGCTCTACGAGGCCAAGCGCTCCGGCCGGAACCGGGTCGTCGCGCAGCCGGCCACGAGCCGCCCGGAGGCCGTACGCTCCGAGCGTGCGGTGTTGCAGGCCGCCGCCCTATAGGCGACCGCCCGTTGCGGCCGGCTAGGCGACCTCCTTCTGCCGGCTGGCCTTCTTGCGCTCGTTGGCATCGAGCCAGCGCTTGCGCAGCCGGATCGCCTTGGGTGTCACCTCGACCAGCTCGTCGTCGGCGATGTAGGCGATCGCCTTCTCGAGCGTCATCCGCAGCGGTGGCGTCAGCGTCACCGCATCGTCCTTGCCGGCGGCGCGGATGTTGGTGAGCTTCTTGGCCTTCAGAGGATTGACCTCGAGGTCGTTGCCTTTGTTGTGCTCGCCGATCAGCATGCCGGAATAGACCTTCTCGCCGGCGCCGATGAACAGGGCGCCGCGCTCCTCCAGGTTCCACAAGGCATAGGCCACGGCCTCGCCCTGCTCGCCGCTGATCAGCACGCCGGTGTAGCGCTGGGCGATCGCACCCTTGTAGGGCTCCCAGCCGTGGAACACGCGGTTGAGCACGCCAGTGCCGCGGGTGTCGGTCAGGAACTCGCCGTGGTAGCCGATCAGCGCCCGCGAGGGGGCGTGGAAGACCAGGCGGACCTTGCCGGCACCGGCCTGGCGCATCTCCTGCAGGTCGCCCTTGCGCGAGGTCAGCTTCTCGACGACGACGCCGGCATAGGGCTCGTCGACGTCGATCACCACCTCCTCGATGGGCTCGAGCCTGGCGCCGGTCTGCGGGTCGGGCCGGAACAGCACGCGCGGCCGGCCGGCGCACAGCTCGTAGCCCTCGCGGCGCATGTTCTCGATCAGCACGGCCAGCTGCAGCTCGCCGCGTCCGGCGACCTCGAAGCTGTCCTTCTCGTCGCTCTGGCTGACCCGGATGGCGACGTTGCCCTCGGCCTCGCGCGCGAGGCGGTCCCAGATCTGCCGGGAGGTCACCTTGCTGCCGTCCTGGCCGGCATAGGGCCCGTCATTGACCGAGAAGGTCATGGCGATGGTCGACGGGTCGATGGGCTGTGCGGCGAGCGGGGTCTCGAGCAGCGGCTCGCAGATCGTGTCGGCGACGGTCGCCGCCGACAGCCCGGCCAGCGCCACGATGTCGCCGGCCCCGGCCTCCTCGACCGGCACCCGCTCGAGGCCGCGGAACGCCAGGATCTTGGTGATCCGCCCCTGCTCGATCAGGCTGCCGTCGCGACGGAGCGCCTTCACCGCCGTGTTGGGCCTGGCGATGCCGCTGCGGATGCGGCCGGTGAGCAGCCGGCCGAGATAGGGGTTGGCTTCGAGCGTCGTCGCCAGCATCGAGAACGGCGCCGAGACGTCGGCTGCCGGCTCCGGCACGTGGCGGCAGATCAGCTCGAACAGCGGCGCCATGTCGCTGCCGGGCGTCGCCGGGTCGAGGGCCGCCCAGCCCTGCTTGGCCGAGGCGAAGACGGTCGGGAAATCGAGCTGGTGCTCGTCGGCGTCCAGCGCCGCGAACAGGTCGAACACCTCGTCGTGGACCTCATGGGCGCGCTGGTCCGGGCGGTCGACCTTGTTGATGACGACGATCGGCCTGAGGCCCAGGCGCAGCGCCTTGCCCAGCACGAACTTGGTCTGCGGCATCGGGCCCTCGGAGGCGTCGACCAGCAGCAGGCAGCTGTCGACCATCCCGAGGATGCGCTCGACCTCGCCGCCGAAATCGGCATGGCCCGGCGTGTCGACGATGTTGATGCGGACGTCGTGCCACACCACCGAGGTGCACTTGGCGAGGATGGTGATGCCGCGCTCGCGCTCGATGTCGTTGCTGTCCATGGCGCGCTCGGCGACCTGCTGGTTCGAGCGAAAGGTGCCGCTCTGCTGGAGCAGGCGGTCGACCAGCGTGGTCTTGCCGTGATCGACATGCGCGATGATCGCGATGTTGCGCAGGCTCATGGGGAGGATGTTCCGGGTGGCGGGGCACAGATAAGCGAAACGCGGCCGATCCGGCCGCGCCTTCCCTCATATAGGGCTCCCGGGGGCGGGTTGCAAACGGATGCTGCAGTGCAGCATGATAAACTACACTAAAATATAGATATTAATATAGTTAGACGTTGCATCGATGTTGTTATGGCTGTAATCCAGCCTGCCGCTGTCGTTCAGGAGACGGGCCTTGTACCTGCACCGACCGAGCCAGATGGTCGAGGACAGCCTCGATGGCCGCCTCGGATCTCTGCGCGCCCGGCACGGCGAGCTGGACGGTTTGGCGCTGCTGCGGGCGGTGCTGGCCGATCCGGCGGCCGGCCGGATCGCCTGCGTCTCCTCCTTCGGTGCCGAGAGTGCCGTGCTGCTCGACATGGTGGCGAGCGTCGACCGCGACGTGCCGGTGATCTTCCTCGACACCGGCAAGCTGTTCGCCGAGACCCTCGACTATCAGCGCAGCCTCTGCGCGCAGCTCGACCTGCGCGACGTGCGTGTGGTCCGCCCCGATCCGGCCGAGCTGCGCCGCCACGACCCGGACGGCAGGCTGCATGCCCGCGAGGCCGACATGTGCTGCCACATCCGCAAGACCGAGCCGCTGGAGCGGGCGCTCGACGGCTTCGAGACCTGGATCACCGGCCGCAAGCGCTTCCAGGGCGGGTCGCGCATGGCGCTGCCGACCATCGAGGGCGACCCGACCACGGGCCGGGTGAAGCTCAATCCGCTGGCCGGCTGGTCGGCCGAGGACATCCGGCACTATCGCCGCCTGCGCCAGCTGCCGCCGCATCCGCTGGCGCTGCGCGGCTACCTGTCGATCGGCTGCGCCCCCTGCACCCGGCCGGTGGCGCCGGGCGAGGATCCGCGCGCCGGTCGCTGGTGGGGTCTCGACAAGACCGAGTGCGGCATCCATCGGCCGGGAATCTGAGCCGCCCGGTCAGCCCGGCACGAGCTCCAGGCACACCCCGGTGGCATGCTCGGGCTGGACCAGCACCGCTCCCGACGAGTCGCGGCGATGCGGTATGCCCTGCAGCTTCAGGAACGAGGCGGCACGGTCGGGATCGTCGACCATGATCGCCATCACCATCGGCCGCGCCGCCTCGTCCCGCAGCTGGAATTCGAAGCCCGGATGGAGCTGGCCGGCATCGCCTTCGTCCGCCACCAGCAGGACCGCCGTGCCGGTCTGCACGGCGGTGACCTCGTCGGTGCGTGTCAACGCCGAGCTGCCGAAGACCCGCGCCATGGCGCCCGCCACGGCCGCCGGATCGCTCGCCACGATCGTGCAGCCGACCAGCGCCAGGGCGCCGTTGGGATGGGCGGTCCAGGCGGGCCTTCGCAGGAGCTGCGGTGTCAGATGGCCGCAGGCGAACAGGTTGACGCCGGCCGTGGCCTGCCTTCCCGGCATGACGTTGCGGAATGCCAGCTCGACCTCGCCCTCCGGCAGCTCCAGCATCCGGGTGAGCCGGCGCGGCGGCTCGGGATCGAGGCCGTTGCGGCTCCAGGCGGCGTGGATGCCCTCGGGATCGCCGGTCCCGAGCGCCAGGCCCAGCAGTCCCTCCCGCTGCTCCAGCAGCCGGCCGAGGCCATTGTCGAAGCCCGCCGGATCGACGATCCCCAGGAGCTCGACATAGCCTTCCGCCAGCATCAGGCAGTGGTTGGCCGTGCCCCAGCCGACATGCCGGCCGCGCGGCGTCGAGTTGAATCCGAGCCGCGCCCATTGCGCGCGCGCCGCCGCGAGATCGCGCACGCCGACGATGAGATGATCGAGGCCGGTCACCGGCGGCACCATGGCTGGCTCCTTCACGTCCCACGGGGCTGTCGCTATCTAGCGGTCGGCGCAGCCTAGCCTCTGCCGCAGCCCGGAGCATCCGCGATGACGATCGGAATCTTGTGCGCGATCCCGCAGGAGCTCGGCCATCTGCAGGATGCGTTGGCGGGCGAGGACCAGCGGGTCGAGGCGGGCCTGCGCTTCGTCACCGGCAGGCTCGACGGCCACGAGGTCGTGCTGGTCGGCGCCGGCATCGGCAAGGTCAACACCGCCGTCACCGCCACCTTGCTGGCGAGCCGGTTCGGCTGCCGGCTGATCGTGTTCTCGGGCGTGGCGGGCGGCCTCGACCCGGTGCTGCGCATCGGCGACGTCGTCATCGCCGACCGTACCATCCAGCACGATGCCGGCGTCATCGAGGGCGGGCGCCTCGCCACCTACCAGGCCGGCCATGTGCCGTTCTTCAATCCGACCGATCGGCTCGGCTACCCGGTCGATCGCGCGCTCGTCGAACGGCTGCGCGACCGGCTGGCCGGTTTCGTGCTGCCGCCGCTGTCGCACGCCGCCGGCGGCGCCGGCGGCGCTCCGGCCATCGCCTTCGGCACGATCCTGTCGGGCGACCAGTACATCCACTGCGAGGCCACCCGCGAGCGCCTGCACCGTGAGCTCGGCGGCCTCGCCGTCGAGATGGAAGGCGGTGCCCTGGGCCAGGTCTGCGAGGCGTTCGGCCTGCCCTGGCTCGACATCCGCGCCCTCAGCGACCTCGCCGGCAAGGATTCCCGGTTCGACTTCGCCGCGTTTGTCCACGAGGTCGCCGCCGGATCGGCGCTGATCCTGCGCCGGCTGCTGCCGGTATTGTAGTTTCCGATCGAAACACTTCGTTAACGACTTGGATCCGGCCACCCGGATGTTTCACGTGAAACATCCGGGTGGCCCCGACTCAGTTCGAGGACTTCGGCTCGGAATCGTCGATGGCGATCTTCAGCTTGCCCGACACGATCTCGCCCTGCCGGGCGCGGACCTTGACCAGCACATCGTCGGGCACGAGGTCCGGGCTCATGTCGGCCAGCGTGCAGCCGCCGACCCCCATGTTGCTGAGCGGCCCGTAGTCCTCGGCCTGGAAGCTGCCCTCCTTCACCAGGTCGATCGCCTGGTTGATGCTGGGCTCCATGTGCCAGAGGGCGCTCGCCACCACCGTGCCGGGATAGTCGCCCCGGGTGTCGATGACGTTGCCGATCGCCTTGACGCCGCGCTCCTTGGCGGCGTCCGACACGCCGAACCGCTCGGCGTAGAGCATGTCGACGCCGCTGTCGATCATCGCGAACGCCGCCTCCTTGGCCTTGGGCGGATCGTACCAGGAGCCGATGAAGCTCACCGTGAAGGCGGCGTTCGGGTTGGCCTCCTTGGCCCCGGTCATGAAGGCGTGCATCAGCCGGTTGACCTCGGGGATGGGATAGCCGCCCACCATGCCGATCTTGCCGGACTTCGACAGCGCGCCGGCGACGAGGCCGGTGAGATAGCTGCATTCCTGGATGTAGTTGTCGAACACCGCGAAGTTCGGCGCCTCCGGCCCGAAGCTCGAGCCCATGAGGAATGCCGTGTCCGGATAGTCCTTGGCAACGCCGCGCGCCGCCCGCTCGACGCCGAAGACCTCGCCGAGGATCAGCTTGTTGCCGGCCTCGGCATATTCGCGCATGACGCGCTCGTAATCGGTGTTGGCCACACTCTCCGACCAGACGTACTCGATCTCGCCGCGAGCCTTGGCGGCGTTCAGCGCCTTGTGTATGCGGCTGACCCATTGCTGCTCGACGGGAACCGTATAGACCGCCGCCACCTTGATGGGGTCGGCGGCGAGGCTGCCGGCCGAAATGGCGCAGGCTGCCACGGCCGCGAGGACGGCGCGGCGCGCGAGGGACGATAGACTCATGCCCGATCTCCGATGACCGACGGTGGCTACCTGGGCGATTGCCGCGGCCAACGGGGGGTGCCTCGCTGCGAGCCGACGCCCTTCCTGGTGATGTTGGCCGGGCGGCCGAGGCTTGTGAAGTGAATTTGGAGCCTCGCCGAGAGGTTGAGCCGACTTGACGGAGCCCCCTCCACCGGCCGTGCGGGTCCGGCCGGCCGCCTCCGACGATCTCGACGCGCTGGCCGCTGTGGAATGCGCCGGATTCCAGGGGGACAGGACGAGCCGGCGGAGCCTGCGACGGCTGCTCGCGAGACCCTCCGCGCTCACTCTCGTGGCAGTTGCAGGCGACCGGATTGTCGGCTACGCGATGCTGCTGTTCCGGCACGGCAGCCGGGCCGCACGGCTCTATTCTCTGGTCCGCTTGCCGGAGGTCCGCGGGCACGGCATCGGCGAGGCCCTGCTGCGGGAGGCGGAGCGGGCGGCCGCCGGGCGCGGCGCCACCGAGATGCGGCTGGAGGTTCGGCCGGACAACGCCCGGGCGCGGTCTCTCTACGAACGGCACGGCTTTGCGGCCTTCTCCCGTGTCGCGGACTACTACGAGGACAACAGCGAAGCTCTCCGAATGCGCAAGAGCCTGATCGGAGCCGCCCCGAGATGAGCGGCTGGCTGATCGTCGTCGACCGTCTGGGCGATCTCAACGGCAGCGCCTCGACGCACCCCGCCGTCACCGCCCGCGACTACATCCTGAAGCCGCCGCAGGCCAGGCGGGGGCTGCCGAAGATCCTCAACCTGTCGCGCTCCTATGCCTACCAGACGCTGGGCTACTACGCCTCGCTGCTGGCCGAGGCGCGCGGCCAGAAGGTGGTGCCCACCGTCACCACCATCCTCGAGCTGAAGTCCCGCAACGCCTATGCCTACGCGCTGCCGGAGCTTGAGGAGACGCTGAACAAGACGATCCGCCGGCTCTCCGACCCGCCGCAGGCGAGCTTCCGGCTCTTCATCACGCTGGGAGTCGTCGACGATCCGCGCTTCGTCCGCTTCGCCCGCCAGCTCTACGACTGGTTCCGCTGCCCGATCCTCGAGGTGTTCGTGCAGCAGGGCGAATGGTGGCGCGTGCGCAAGATCGCCCCGACCTTCATCGACGAGCTGTCGGCGGAGGGCCGCAAGCAGCTGATCGATGCCATCGACAGCTACACCCGCGAGCCCTGGCGATCGCCCAAGACCCGGGTGCAGCCGCGCTTCACCGTCGGCGTGCTGTTCGACCCGCGCGAGAAGCAGCCGCCGTCCGATCTCGCCAGCCTCAAGCATTTCGAGCGCATCGCCGAGCCCATGGGCCTGGGCGTCGAGCTGATCGGCAAGCAGGATCTCGACCGCATCCCCGAGTTCGACGGCCTGTGGATCCGCGAGACCACCAACATCGACCACCATACCTTCCGCTTCGCCATCCGCGCCGAGCAGGAAGCCATGCCGGTGATCGACGATCCGCGCTCGATCATGCGCTGCACCAACAAGGTCTACCTGGCCGAGCTGCTGCTCGCCAACGGCGTTCCGGCGCCCAAGACGGTGATCCTGTCGAGCGCGCGCGAGATCGAGGCCCTGGAGGCCCAGCTCTCCTACCCGATCGTTCTCAAGATCCCCGACGGCTCGTTCTCGCGCGGTGTCGCCAAATGCGCCGACAGGCCGGAGCTCGACCGAATGCTGCGCGGCATGCTCGAGGATTCCGACCTGATCCTCGCCCAGGAGTTCATGCCGACCGACTTCGACTGGCGCGTCGGCGTGCTGGACGGCGAGCCGCTGTTCGTCTCGCAGTACAAGATGGCGCGCAAGCACTGGCAGATCGTCCGCTACGCCGAGGACGGCAAGGCGGTCGAGGGCGGCTTCAGGACCATGCGCGTCACCGAGGCGCCGCCCTCGGTCGTCGACATCGCCGTGCGGGCCGCGCGGCTGATCGGCAAGGGCCTCTACGGCGTCGATCTGAAGAAGAACGACCGGGGCGTCTTCGTCATCGAGATCAACGACAATCCCAACATCGTCCACGAGGTCGAGGACGCGGCCGAGAAGGACGAGGTCTGGCGGCGCATCGCCGGATGGTTCCTGAAGCGGCTGGCCTGATCAGGCCCTGCCGCCCAGCAGGAAGTCGCGCGCCTGGTTGATGCGGGCCGCCAGCCAGTCGCTGCCGCCATGGTCCGGGTGCAGCCGGCTCATCAGCCGGCGGTGGGCGGCGCGGATCGCCTGCTCGTCGGCACCGCGCCCGAGGCCCAGGATCTCGAGGGCCGTGGCCTCGTCCATCGCGGCCGCCCCCATCGTGGCCGCTCCGCCGTCCCGGCCGAGGCCGGCCGCGCGCTCCCGCCAGTCGGGGAACCGCCGATCGAGATAGGTCTCCAGCAACGATACCGAGGGCGGGTCGTCGCGCGCGGCCTCGCGCAGCAGTGCCAGCAGCTCCGCGATGCCCAGCGTCGCGAGGGCCCGACCCGCGAAGGTTCCGCCCCGAACCTCGCCGTCGAGGGCGCCGGTGCGGTGATCCAGGCGCATGGCGAGCAGGGCCGTGGAGACGGCCGAGCTGCCGGCGGGGGCGTGGCCCCCGGGCTCCATCGGATCGGGCGCCCGCCGGCCGGCCCACAGTGTCTTGCCGGCGGTGAAGGCGGCCGCCAGCAGCACGACGGCGAGGCCGACGCGCCCCATCATCAGCAGCCCGCTGCCGGCCAGGGCGCCGAATACCGCGACGAAGGTGCGCGCCGCCCGCACCAGGTCGCCGGGTGCGACCGAGGTGAACCAGCGCGCCGCCACCATCGCCAGCACCAGCCCGGCGCCGCCCAGGAGCAGCCAGAACAGCATCGGCTCAGCGCACCTGCCGTGCCAGCAGCCTGACCTGCCCGCCGGCGCGCTCGGCGCAGGCCAGCAAGGCCTTGCGGCCGCCGGCGGCATAGGCCGCGACGGCACCGAGGAGCTGGCGCAGCTGCTCCGGCGAGCCGCCGTCGAACCGGCAATGCGCCCCGCCGGTCAGCTCGGCGATCTGTCCGAAGGCCATTGCAGCCTTGGGATCCTCGCCCTCGCGGAACAGGAATACCTTGACGCCGCGCAGCGCCAGCTCGCCGGCGATGCGGCCCAGCTCGTCGACGCCCTCCTCGCAGGCGTCGCCGACGAACACCACCGCATGCACCCGCCGTTCGGTCGCCTGCTTGAGCGCATGGCGCAGCACGCGGCCGATCTGCGTCTCGCCGGCCCGGCACATCACGCCGGCCATCAGCCTGACCAGCTCTGCCGGCCGGTCGACCCAGCGGCTGGCGCGGCATTCGGCGAAGCCGCGATAGTAGACCAGCTGCACCTCCAGGCCCCCCAGCCGGTCGGCCTCGATGAACATCTGGCCCTGCACGGCGGCGGCACGGTCCCAGCTCGGCTGGCGCGATGCCGTGGCGTCCAGCGCGAAGATCAGCCGCCCGCGCCCGGTCCCGCCATGCGACGGCGCCTGCCTGACCTTGTCGAGGAAGGCCTCGACCTCGGCGGCAGTGGCGGTGACGAGGCTCCTGTCGGTCATGAGGCTAATGTTGGAGGCATGGGCCCACGATACCAGACCGGATCGCTCTCAAGCCAGGAAGGCCGCCCGCACGCCGTCGATGACCTGCTGCACCGCCAGCGCCGACAGGATCAGGCCGAGCAGGCGCGACAGGACGCCGACCAGCGTCGGACCGAGCCGCGCCGCCAGCATCGAGGATGCCAGCAGTGTCGTGGCGACCAGTGCGAGCACCGTCAGCATGGCGCCGATCACCAGGGCCTGCCGCGCCGGATCGCCGGCCTGGGCGCCGGTCTGCAGGATCGCCGCGGTGATGGCGGCGGGACCGGCGATGAGCGGGATGCCGAGCGGAAAGACCGAGACGTCGACCGGGCTGGGCTCTTCGGCGGCCTGCCCGGCGGTGCCGGCCCGACGCTCGCCGCGCTTCTCGAACACCATCTCGAAGGCGATGGCCAGCAGCAGCAGGCCGCCGGCGATGCGGAACGCCGGCATGCCGATGCCCAGTGCCGTCAGGGCGCGCTCGCCTATCAGCGCGAACAGCAGCAGGATGGCGCCGCCGATCAGCACGCCCTTGACCGCCATGGAGCGCCGCCGCGCGACATCGGCTCCCCGCGTCAGGGCGATGAAGATCGGCACCAGTCCGATCGGATCGATGGTGACCAGGAACGCCGTCAGCGCCAGGACGAACGTCTCGGCCAAGGGAAGCGATGCTCAGTAGGTGGCGCGGCCGCCCGACAGGTCGAACACCGCCCCTGTGGTGAACGAGTTCTCGGCCGAGCACAGCCAGGCGACCATGGCCGCCGCCTCGTCGAGCCTGAGGAAGCGGCCGCGTGGGATGCGCGAGAGCATGTAGTCGATGTGCTGCTGGCTGATCTGCTCGAAGATCCGGGTCTTCGCGGCGGCGGGCGTGATGCAGTTCACGGCGATGTCGTGGGTCGCCAGCTCCTTGCCCAGCGACTTGGTGAGCGCGATCACCCCGGCCTTGGCGGCGCTGTAGGGGCCGGCCGTCGGGTTGCCCTCCTTGCCGGCGATCGAGGCGACGTTGACGATCCGGCCGTAATTCTGGGCGATCATCTGCGGCACCACCGCCCGGCAGCACAGGAAGACGCCGGTGAGGTCGATGTCGATGACCTTCTGCCACTCGTCGACCGGATATTCCCAGTTCTTGAACGACGGCCCGGCGATGCCCGCATTGCACACCAGGATGTCGATCCCGCCCAGCGAGCTCGTGGTGGCGTCACGGCCCTGCTCGACCGAAGCGAGGTCCGTGACGTCGACGGCGGCGCCGATGACCTTGCCGGCGCCGGCGAGCTCGGCCGTGGTCTGCTCGAGCAGGGCCCCGTCGCGGTCCCAGATCGCCACCGACGCGCCCGAGGCCAGGAAGCGCTCGACGATCGCCCGGCCGATGCCCTGCGCGCCACCCGTCACCACGGCCCTGCGGCCATCGAGATCGATCCGGTTCATTCAGCACTCCCCCGCACGTCGGCAGCGGTCTTTGCACGCGGCGCGCCGGCCTGCAACCGCCCCGGCGAGGAACAACACCACCGGCACTGCGTTTGCCTGCCCACAGCTCCAATGGGAGGCGACGATGCGCGGTATCCTGCTCTGGCTGGTCGGCATTCCGATTCCGATCATCATCCTGCTCTATCTGTTCAACGTCATCTGACGGGTCAGAACAGGCCCTCGATCCGGCCGGAGGCGTCGAGACGGATGTGCTCGGCGGCCGGCACACGCGGCAGGCCGGGCATGGTCATGATGTCGCCGCAGATCGCCACCAGGAATTCGGCTCCGGCCGCCAGCCTGACCTCGCGTACCGGCACGACATGTCCCGACGGCGCACCCTTGAGCGAGGGATCGGTCGAGAAGCTGTATTGCGTCTTGGCCACGCAGACGGGGAAACGGCCGTATCCCTCGCCCTCCAGCTCGGCGATACGGGCGAGGATCGGCCGGTCCGCCGAGACGTCGGCAGCACCGTAGATTTCCCGCGCGATAGTCCGCAGCTTCTCCCACAATGGCAGGTCGTCCGGGTAGAGAGGGCGGAAATCGCACGCCTCGGCGCAGAGCCCGACGACGGCATGCGCCAGCTCCTCCGTGCCGGCCGATCCCTCGGCCCAGTGGCGGCAGACGATGGCTTCGACCGCCAGCTCCCGGCGGCAATGCCCACGCACCAGCTCGTGCTCGGCGTCGCGGTCGGTGGAGAAATGGTTCAGCGCCACCACCACCGGCACGCCGAACTTGTGCAGATTCTCGACATGCCTCGTCAGGTTGGCGAGGCCGCGTCGCAACGCCGGCTCGTCGGGCTCGGCCAGATGCTCCTTGGCGACGCCGCCGTGCATCTTCAGCGCCCGGATCGTCGCCACCACGACGGCGGCGGCCGGCTTCAGCCCGGCCTTGCGGCACTTGATGTCGAAGAACTTCTCGGCCCCGAGGTCGGCGCCGAAGCCCGCTTCCGTGACGACGTAGTCGGCGAGCCGCAACGCGCTGCGGGTGGCGATGACCGAGTTGCAGCCATGGGCGATGTTGGCGAACGGTCCGCCATGGACGAAGGCCGGGTTGCCCTCCAGCGTCTGCACCAGGTTCGGCATCAGGGCGTCGCGCAGCAGGACGGCCATGGCCCCCGCAGCACTCAGGTCGCCGGCCGTGACCGGCCGCCTGTCGCGCGTCCAGCCGACGATCATCCGGCCGAGGCGCCGCTCCAGGTCGGCGAGGTCCGTGCTCAGGCAGAACACCGCCATGACCTCCGAGGCGACGGTGATGTCGAAGCCGGTCTCGCGCGGAAAGCCGTTGGCCGGGCCCCCCAGGCCCGAGACGATCTCGCGCAGCGAGCGGTCGTTCATGTCGAGCGCGCGCCGCCAGGCGATCCGCCTGAGATCGAGACCGCGGTCGTTGCCCCAGTAGAGGTGGTTGTCGACCAGCGCCGCCAGCAGGTTGCCGGCGCTGCCGATGGCGTGGAAGTCGCCGGTGAAATGCAGGTTGATGCTCTCCATCGGCACGACCTGGGCATATCCGCCGCCGGCGGCACCGCCCTTCATGCCGAAGCACGGCCCGAGCGACGGCTCGCGCAGGCAGATGGCGGCGCGCTTGCCGATGCGGCAGAGCCCGTCGCCCAGGCCCACCGTGGTCGTGGTCTTGCCTTCGCCGGCCGGGGTGGGGCTGATCGCCGTGACCAGGACGAGGCGTCCCTCCGGCCGATCCTCCAGCCCCGCCACGAAGTCCATGTCGAGCTTGGCGATGTGCCGGCCGTGGGGATGCAGCGCCTGGGCGGCGACCCCCAGCTTCTCGGCCACATCCGCGATGGGTAGAAGGCGTGCCGCCCTGGCGATGTCGATGTCCGAGCGCATCCCTGCCCCTGGTCCGGTGAATCGCCGGCCGGTTCGGCGACGCGGCCAATACGCCACGGATGGCACGGAATCGGAAGCGCTCGACAGCCGGGCCCGACGGAGCCTCGCGCGGGTGAACCAATATGCCGGTATGGTCGCCACTGGTTGATGGCAACTGAGAAGAGAGAAAACTTGTCCCTTGAAAAACCATAACGTTTCATGAATGGATCGGGAGCGCGGTTTACTTTGGTCAACTCAACGCCGCGGCAACAGCTCATGCCGGCCCATGCCCTAGCTTCCCCTGCTCATATCTCCACCGCCGACGCCAGATCGACACCGCCCGGCCCTTGCCAGGGTGCCGCATGGCGCGGGCTGCCTGCGCGAGCCGGTGAGGATCATCCGCGGGATCTCCCGCAGGCAATCCCCCCGCCGCTCGGCGCTGCCCTCTGGTGGGGGCCCCTCCTGGCCCTGCTGCTGGGAATCGTCCTGGTAGCCGCCGGCTGGTCGGACGGCGCCATCGGCGGCTCGGCCCTGGCGGCGATCGGCCTCGTCGGCATCGCCGCTGCCATCTGCCTCGCGGCATGGCTCGAGAAGACGCTGCGGCGATGTTCCGCTCCGACGGCGAGCTCGGCCGGCAGTGCCGTCCATATCCGTTCGGAGCTGACGACCGTGGTCGCGCCTCCGGTCCAGACGCGCGCCCGCGACCAGCCCGGCGAGTTCGACGAGGACGGTCTGACCGGCCTCGGCAGCGAGCCCTCGCTGCATCGCGCCGGACAGGCGGCACTGGCTACGGCGCGGCTGGCCGGCAGGCGGATGGCCCTGCTGCTCGTCGACCTCGACCGCTTCAGCGACGTCAATGCCCTGCACGGCTGTCACCTGGGCGACGAGGTGCTGCGCCGTGTGGCACGGCAGTTGGTCGGGCGGGACGGCGCCTGCTGCGTCGCCGCCCGTCTCAGCGGCGATCGCTTCGCCCTGCTGCGCCCCGACCTCACCGACGAGGTTCTGGCCGCACGCTGGGCGGAGGACCTTCTGGACGGGCTCGGGCAGGTGTTCGACATCGACGGCACGACCCTGCAGCTTTCCGCCAGCGCCGGCATCGCCGTGTTTCCCGACCATGGCATGACGGTCGGGGCCCTGCTGCGCTCGGCGGAATTGGCGCTGAGCGAGGTCAAGCGTGCCGGCGGCGGGCGGTCCAGGGTGTTCTGCAAGCGGATGGACGCTTCGCTGAAGGCCCGCAAGTCGCTCGAGCGCGAGCTTCGCCTGGCCCTCGACAATGGCGACTTCCGTCTGCATTACCAGCCGCAGATCGACCTGCGGACAGGCAGGATCGGCGGCGTCGAGGGCCTGCTGCGCTGGCCCCACCGCAGCCAGGGCATGATCCCGCCCGCCAAGTTCATCCCGCTGGCCGAGAGCTGCGGCCTGATCCGGCCGCTCGGCGCCTGGGTGATGGCCGAGGCCTGCCGGGCCGGCCGCCGATGGCACGACCTCGGCCTGCCGATCGAGATCGCGGTCAACCTGAGTGCCGCCCAGCTCCGCCACCAGGAGCTGGTGACGCTGGTCGGCCGCACCCTGATCGACACCGGCCTGCCGGCGCATGCCCTCGAGCTCGAGCTGACCGAGAGCCTGTTCGTCGACCCGTCGGAGCTGCATCTGCGGCGCGCGCTCGAGCGCGTGGCCGAGATGGGCGTGCGGCTCGCCATCGACGATTTCGGCACCGGCTACAGCTCGCTCGCCTACCTGAAGCGGCTGCCCTTCAACAAGATCAAGATCGACCGCTCCTTCCTCGTCGACATCGGCAACGAGCGCGTCGACGAGGCGATCGTCCGCGCCATCATCGGCCTGGCCAAGACCTTCGGCAAGCTGGTGCTGGCCGAAGGGGTGGAGACCGAGGCCCAGCGGCAGTTCCTCCTGCGCGAGGACTGCGACGCCGCGCAGGGCTACCTGTTCTCCCGGCCGGTCGCCGAGGAGGCGGTCACGACGCTGCTGCAGGCCGACGCCGCCCGGCATCGTGCCCCGGCCGCGCCGATCGCACGGGCGAGCTGACGGGAGCGGCCTCCCGGCGACCGTTCACCGCTGGCCCAAGCCGGCCCGCCGCTGCATACTGCCCCTTCGGGCCAGACGAAGGGGTGACATGAGCGTGCTCGCGACGGGCAGGGGCGGCGACGTCCGCGTCATCGGGCTGATCAGCATCGGCCATTTCAGCAGCCATTTCTCGCATCTGGTGCTGCCGCCGCTCTTCCCGATGCTCAAGGATGCGCTGGGCGTGTCCTTCGCCGAGCTCGGGCTGCTGATGACGCTGTTCTTCGCCGCATCGGGCCTGGCCCAGACGCTGGCCGGCGTGCTGGTCGACCGCTGGGGCGCGGACCGGGTGCTGATCGGCGGCACGCTGCTGCTGGGCGGCTCGGTCGCCGCCATGAGCCTGGCGCCGTCCTATGGCGTCATGCTGCCGCTGGCGGTGCTGGCCGGCATTGGCAACTGCGTGTTCCATCCGGCCGACTACGCCATTCTCAGCCACCGCGTCTCCGGCTCGCTGATGGCGCGCGCCTTCAGCGTCCATACGCTGGGCGGTACCCTGGGCTGGGCTGCGGCCCCGGCCTTCGTCGTGGCGATCGCCCAGCTGCACGGCTGGCGGGTGGCGATGGCGGCGGCAGCGGTGGTGATCCTCGTCATCGGCTTCGGGCTGCTGCTGCAGCGCGGCCAGCTGCAGTACGGGCCGCAGCGCGCCGCCGACCGGCCCGCGGGCGCCCCGAGGCTACTGGCCGACCTGATGCGGCTGCCGATCATCCTGTGCTTCCTGTTCTTCTGCATGCTCGCCATGGCGCTGATGTCGCTGCAGAGCTTCCTGCCGCTGGCGCTCAACGTCGTGCACGGCGTGCCGCTGATCGTGGCGACCACCACGCTCACGGCGTTCATGCTGGGGAGTGCCGCCGGCACGGTGTTCGGGGGCATCCTCGCCGATCGCCGTGGCGAGCATCAGCGCATCATCGCCGTCGGCCTGTTGCTGACGGCGGCGATCGTGCTGCTGCTGGGCCAGGTGGCGCTGCCGACCCTGCTGCTCTGGGCCGCCGTCGGCACCGCCGGATTCTGCACCGGCATGACGACGCCGTCGCGCGACATGCTGATCCGTGCCTGCGCGCCGGCCGGTGCCGCCGGCACGGTGTTCGGCTTCGTCTATTCCGGCCTGGATCTCGGCGGCACCCTGGCGCCCGTGCTGGTGGGGCTGCTCATGGACCATCGCTATCCGGGTGCCGTCTTCTGGGTCGTGGCGGTGGCCAGCCTCGTCGCCATCCTGACCGTCACGTCGACGCGCCCGCCGCGCCGGGTGGGGGCATTGCCGGCCGAATAGCTCGACCCGAGCTGCGACGGTGGGGGTCCGCGCAATCGCCACGCGCGTCGCGGTTGCATTGCGGCGAGCCGGGCCGGTAGAAGACTCCATGCCGACGGCCGAGCCGCGGCTGGCAAGCGAGGGCGCTGGCGTATGGCTGTCATTCGAAAGGTCGTGTTCCCGGTGGCTGGACTCGGCACGCGCATGCTGCCTGCGACGCGGGTGCTGCCCAAGGAGATGCTTCCCGTCGTCGACAAGCCGATCATCCAATACGCCTTCGAGGAGGCGGCCGCGGCGGGATGCGAGGAGTTCGTCTTCGTCACCGGCCGCGGCAAGACCCTGATCGAGGACCATTTCGACCGCGCCTACGAGCTGTTCGACACCCTCGCGCGCAAGGCGAAGGAAAAGGAGCTGGCGGCGCTGGAGCGCACGACGCCCGAGGCCGGCGGCATCGTCTACACCCGCCAGCAGCAGCCTCTGGGCCTGGGGCATGCGGTATGGTGTGCCCGCCACGCCGTCGGCAACGAGCCCTTCGGCGTGATGCTGGTCGACGACCTCATCCACAGCCGCACGCCCTGCATGGCACAGCTCGCCGACGCCCATGCCAGGACCGGCGGCAACATCGTGGCGGTGATGGAGGTGGCGCCCGAGCACACCGCCCGCTACGGCGTCCTCGATCCCGGCAGGGACGACGGCAGCCTCGTCGAGGTCCGCGGCATGGTCGAGAAGCCGAAGCCGGCCGAGGCGCCCTCGCGGCTGGCCGTCATCGGCCGCTACATCCTGATGCCCGAGATCTTCGATCTGCTGGCCAGGCAGCAGAAGGGTGCGGGCGGCGAGATCCAGCTGACCGACGGCATGGCCAAGCTCATCGGCAGGCAGCCCTTCCACGGACTGCGCTTCGAGGGGCGCCGATTCGACTGCGGCGACAAGCAGGGCTATCTGGAGGCCATCGTCGCCCTTGCGCTGGAGCGGCAGGATCTCTCACAAGAGTTCGGCAGTACGCTCCGCCGCTATCTCTGAGAGCTGATCGCTCCGAAGTCCACGGAACCGCCTCATGCGCATCGCAATGATCGGAACCGGCTATGTCGGCCTGGTTTCCGGCGCCTGTTTCGCCGAGTTCGGCCTCGACGTGATCTGCGTCGACAAGGACCAGGCCAAGATCGACCTGCTGCTCGAGGGCCGGATCCCGATCTACGAGCCCGGTCTCGACGAGCTGGTGATGCGGCACAAGGCGGGCGGGCGGCTGCGCTTCACCACCGACCTCGCCGCCGCCGTCGACGGCGTCGATGCGGTGTTCATCGCGGTCGGTACGCCGACCCGCCGCGGCGACGGCCACGCCGACCTGACCTACGTCTTCTCCGCCGCCGAGGAGATCGCCGACGCGCTGACCGGGCCCACCGTCGTCGTCACCAAGTCGACGGTGCCCGTCGGCACCGGCCGCAAGCTGCAGCAGATCTTCGCCGAGCGGCGGCCGGACCTCGAGGTCGAGATCGCCTCGAACCCCGAGTTCCTGCGCGAGGGCTCGGCGATCGAGGACTTCATGCACCCCGACCGCGTCGTCTGCGGCGTGGAAGGGCAGCGCTCGCGCGACGTGCTGGCGCAGGCCTACCGGCCGCTGAACCTGATCGAGACGCCGATCCTGTTCACGACGCTCGAGACCGCCGAGCTGATCAAGTACGCCACCAACAGCTTCCTCGCCACCAAGATCACCTTCATCAACGAGATGGCCGACTTGTGCGAGAAGGTCGGCGCCGACGTCCAGCAGGTGGCCAAGGGCATGGGCCTCGACGGTCGGATCGGCCGCAAGTTCCTGCATGCCGGCCCCGGCTTCGGCGGCTCGTGCTTTCCCAAGGACACGCTGGCGCTGATCCGCACCGGCGAGCTGCACGACAGCCCCTTGCGCATCGTCGAGACCGTGGTCAGCGTCAACGATGGCCGCAAGCGCCGGATGGTGAAGAAGGTGATCGAGGCCATGGGCGGCTCGGTCGCCGGCAAGACGATCGCCGTGCTGGGCGTCACCTTCAAGCCCAATACCGACGACATGCGCGAGAGCCCGAGCCTCGTCATCCTGCCGGCACTGAAGGCCGAGGGTGCCACGATCCGGGCCTTCGACCCCGAGGGCATGGGCGAGGCCCGCCGCCTCCTGCCCGAAGTGGTGTGGTGCGAGGACGCCTACAACGCGCTCCAGGGTGCCGATGCCGTGGTGATCCTGACCGAGTGGAACGTCTTCCGCGGCCTCGATCTCGATCGCGCCCGGGAGGTCATGCGCGAGCCCCGCATCGTCGACCTGCGCAACATCTTCGATCCGGCGCAGGTGGCGCGCGCCGGCTTCACCTATACCGGCATCGGCCGCTCGCGCGGCCCCGCCGCCCCGTAGGGGGCACGGGGCCCCCTCACATCGCCGCAACGGCCAGGAGTATCGAGGTTCGGATGGGACAGGCGCACCGTTTCCACCCGACCATCCTGCGCGAGTACGACATCCGCGGGATCGTCGGCGAGACCCTGGGGCCGGACGACGCCCGGGCCATCGGCCGGGCCTACGGCACCATGCTGAAGGAGCGGGGCGGCGCGCGGGTCTGCGTCGGCCGCGACGGCAGGCTGAGCTCACCCGAGCTGGCCGAGGCGCTGATCCAGGGCCTGGTCGGGACCGGCCTCGCCGTCCAGGCGGTCGGGCTCGGGCCGACGCCGATGCTCTATTTCGCCGTCCATCATCTCGATGCCGATGGCGGCATCCAGGTCACCGGCTCGCACAATCCGCCGAGCCACAACGGCTTCAAGATGATGCTGGGGAAAGGCTCGCTCTATGGCGACGCCATCCAGCGGCTGGGAGCGCTCGCCGCTTCCGGCCGCATGGCGCAGGGCGCCGGCCGTGTCGAGCAGGTCGACGTGTTCGGCGCCTATGTCGACCGCCTGGCCGGCGACTTCACCGGCTCGCGGGCGGTGGACGCCGTCTGGGATGCCGGCAACGGTGCGGCCGGCCCGGCGATGCTGGCGCTGGCCGCCAGGCTGCCGGGCCGCCACGAGTGCCTGTTCGCCGAGGTCGACGGCCGGTTCCCCAACCACCATCCCGATCCCACGGTCCCCGAGAACCTCGTCGACCTGATCCGCGAGGTGACGGCCGGCGGCTTCGAGGCCGGCATCGGCTTCGACGGCGACGGCGACCGCATCGGCGTGGTCGACGGCAAGGGCCGCATCGTCTGGGGCGACCAGATCCTGCTGATCCTCGCCGGCGAGATCCTGAGGCGGCTGCCGGGCTCGACCATCATCTCCGACGTCAAGGCCAGCCAGATCCTGTTCGACGAGATCGGCCGGCTGGGCGGCGTGCCCTTGATGTGGAAGACCGGGCACTCGCTGATCAAGGCCAAGATGGCCGAGATCGGCTCGCCGCTGTCGGGGGAGATGTCCGGCCACATCTTCTACAAGGACCGCTTCTACGGCCACGACGACGCGCTCTACGTCGCCGTGCGGCTCTTGTCGATCCTGGCCGGCGGCGATCGGACGCTGGCCGACCTGCGCGACGCCATGCCGCCGTCGTTCACGACGCCCGAGGTCCGCTTCGACTGCGACGAGGCGGTGAAGTTCAAGGCCATCGAGCAGGTGAAGGCCAACCTCGAGGCCGCGGGCGCCGATTTCGACGGCATCGACGGCGTGCGGGTGCTGGAGCCCGACGGCTGGTGGCTGCTGCGCGCCTCGAACACCCAGGCGGTGATCGTGGCGCGCTGCGAATCCAGGTCCGACGAAGGCCTCGGCCGGCTGAAGGAGCGGGTGCGCTTCGAGCTGCGCCGGGTGGGCGTCGAGCCGCCGGCCGGGTTCTGAGCCCTCGTTAACCAGGAATTCACGACCGGCGCCCTAGCCTCGGCTTCGCGCGGGCGTTTGCGGTCGGATCGGTTGCCGATGCCCCGGACTTCCTGCCGGAGCCTGCCCGATGGCGATCGACAAGAGCCAGCCGGTCCTGATCGTCGACGACCATGCGCCGATGCTGCGGATCGTCCGGGTCCTGCTGCGGCAGCTCGGCTTCGAGGCGGTCGACGAGGCCGCCGATGGCAGCGAGGCCCTGGCGATGCTGCGCGAGAGGCGCTACGGCCTCGTCATCTCGGACTGGAACATGCAGCCGATGACCGGCTTCGACCTGCTCCGGCGGGTGCGTGCCGACGACGCGCTGAAGGACCTGCCGTTCCTGATGGTCACGGCCGAGGGCCGGACCGAGAACGTGATAGCCGCCAGGGAAGCGGGTGTCAGCGGCTACCTGATGAAGCCCTTCGGCATCGAGAGCTTCCGCGCCAAGATCGGCAGCATCGGCTCTGCTGCCTGAGGCCGCCGCCATGGGGTCGAGGCGCTGGCATCTCGCGTTCCTGGCGGCACTCGTCGCCCTCGCTGCCGCCGACCGGGCCTCGGCCGCCGTCCGGGCCGCCGATCACGGAAAGTTCGGCCGCCTGGTGTTCGAGTGGAACGGGCCGGTTGCCCTGCGGCACGGTCCCACCGCCGACGGGATCAGGCTGGAGCTGTCGCGGCCCGTCGAGGGGGACCTGGCGGCCGCTGCCGCCCGGATCGCCGGCTGGCTGCGGGATATTGCGCCGGCACAAGGGGGCCGCGAGGTCGACCTGGCGCTGCCGCCCGGCGTGACGGCCGACTTCGTCGCCGCCGGCGCCAATCTGGTCGTTCTGGACTTCGAGCGCCGCGAGGCCGCTGCACCTGCGAGACTGCGCGCCGAGCGATTGCCCGACCTCGGCCGGCTCATCGTCGAGCCGGCACCCGGCAAGGCGGTGAGCCTCACCGAGGGGCCGGATCGCCTCGCCATCGAGGCCGGCTTCGCCTGGTCGCCCGACGCCGTCCGGACGGCGTTCGACCTCGGCCCACCGATCGAGAAGGTCCATGCCGAAGGCTCGCGGCTGGTGCTGTCGCTGGCGCCCGGTGCGGGCGTGGTGCACGAACAATCGGATTCCGGCCGCCTCGTGATCGATCTGCGGTCCGCCGGACCGGAGCCGGCGCCGCTGGTGGCGCGGCCGGCAGCTTCCCCGGTGCCGAACGTCGAGAATCCGGAGCCCGCGGCCGGTCCGCCGTCGGGCCATCGCGTCGAGATCGCCGCGACCCTGCCCAGCCTTGTCGACGACGGCCCGTCGCCTCGGCTCGAGGCGAGGACGGCCGGCGACACCGTCGAGCTCGACGTGGTCTGGCCCGAGCCGGTGCCGGCTGCCGCCTTCGTACGTGCCGGCCGGCTGTGGCTGGTATTCGGCCACGTGCCGGAAAAGCTCGACCTGTCGAGGGTCGCGGGCAGCGCTGGGCGCCTGGGCAGCCTCGCCCTCGACCCGCACCCGAAGGCCACCATCCTGACGCTCGACGACCAGGGGCCTGTGTCGCTGAAGCGGCATGGCGCCAGGTGGACGGTCGTCCTCGGCGGCGAGGCCGCGGTTCCGAAGCCGGCCGTTGTCTGGCCGCCCGTCGATGCCGAGCTCCGCATCGACGGGGCGGCGTCGCTGGTGGATGTGGAGGATCCGGTCGTCGGCGACCGGCTGGGCGTCGCCATGTTCCTGGAGGACGGCCGTGGCGAGCCCTCGGGCCGGGAGACGATCGGACTGGAAGTTCTGCCGTCCATGCAGGGCGTGGTGTGGCGCTCCCTTGCCGACAACGTCGCTGCCGAGTCCCGACCCTCTGGCGTCGTGATCAGGCTGCCGGCGCTCGCAGGCGATCGCGAGCCCGCCCCGGGCACCGTGGCGTCCGGCCCGCCGCCGGCGATGGTGGCGCAGCGGGACGAGGCGGATGCGCCGGAGCACCCGCCGGCCCCGGCCGGGCGAGGGCCGGCCGTTCCGGATGTGCCCTCGCCGGGCAAGGGGAGATCGCCGCCGCCGGCCGATGCACCGGCCGCGTCCCGCCGCGACCCGGCCGGTCCGGTGGACCTCGCGGCCGGCGCGCTGCCGAAGGGGCAGACCGCCCGCGATCGGCGTCGTCGGCTCGAGCTGGCGGTGCTCGATGCCGAGGGGCCCGAGCAGGTCGACCGGCGTATCGACCTCGCCCGGATGCTGCTGGTGCAGGAGCTGGCGGCCGAAGCCGGTGCCAGCCTGGCGCCGGTCGACACCGCCGACCCGGCGCGCCCGGCGGCGGCGGCACTCGCCGGCATCGCGGCATTCCTGCGCGGCCGGCTCGACGATGCGGTCCGCGAGCTCGGCCGCCCGTGGCTCGACGGTGATCGCGAGGTCGCGCTGTGGCGCGCGGCGTTGGCGGCCGCCCGCCACGACCGGCCGACGGCGCTGCGCGAATGGCGGCGCGCCGGCGGCGTGCCGACCGCCTACCCGGACGGACTGCGGATCCGGCTCGGCATCGCCGGCGCGGGGATTGAGCTCTCCGACGGTCGCACCGACGCCGCCCTGGCGCTGCTCGACCGCCTGCGCGACCTGCCGAAGCCGCCGGAGGCGGCGGCACGGGTCAGGCTGGCGGAAGCACGGGCACTCGACGCCCTGGGATCGTCCCGCCAGGCGGCCGCCGCCCTGGCCGAGGCCCTGGCCACCGGCGATCGCGACACCAGGGCCGAGGCCCAGCGCATCCGCATCGACTGGGACCTGCGCGACGGCCGGATCGCGCCCGAGGCGGCGCTCGCCCGCCTGGAAGCGATGCGGCCGGTCTGGCGGGGCCATCCCGACGAGACCGACTATCTCGACCAGATAGGCCGGCTCCGGGCCCGCGAGGGCGACCTTTCCGCCGCCATGGCGGCTTGGCAGGAAGCGCTGGACGAGACCGCCGATCCGCGCGCCAGGGACCAGCTGCGCGAGGGCCTGCGCAAGCAGGTGGCGAGCAGCCTCCTCGGCGAGGGCGACGGGCCGGCCCTGTCGCCGCTCGACAGCCTGCTGCTCTATCGCCGCCACGGCGATCTCCTCCCCGAGGGGCCGGCCCTGGCCGAGGTCGAGCGCCGGCTGGCGGCGAGGCTGGCGAGGGCCGGCATCGAGACGCCGGCGGAGCAGCTGCTGCGGCACAGGCTGGAGCTCGCGGGCTCGGCCGATGCACGCGCCGACGCCGGCATGGCCCTGGCCGAGAGCCGGCTGGCGGCGCGCGATCCCGGCTCGGCGCTCGAGCTCCTGCGATCGACGGGCCCCGAGCGTGGCCTGCCGGCCTCCCTGGCCGCCCGGCGCGACCACATGCGCGACAGGGCGGCCCTCGCCGTTTCCTCGGCGGCGGACAGCGGAACCGACGGGACCGGGGCCGATCGGCTGCGGGCGGCCTGGGAGGCGCTCGACTGGCAGCGCATCGAGAGCATCTCGACCGAGCTGTTGGCGGCGAAGGACGAGCCCGATCTCGACCGGCCGGGCACCATCCTGGCGCTCGCGATCGCCCGCGCCCGCCGCGGCGACGGCGAGGGCCTGGCGGCCGTCGGCCGCGACCATGCCGCCGAGCTGCCCGCCGGCCGCGACCGGGCCCTGCTGGCGATGCTGATGGCGGGAACGGAGCCGGCCAGCCCCGCCGACCTCGCACCGGCCGCGGCCGGCATCGGCGCGGTGAGGACCTATCTCGAGTCCGCCGGCCAGCAGCCTTGACCTGCCGGACGCCGGCCGGCTTGACATCCCGCCTCGCGGCCTCACCCTTGGAGCGCGGCATGGGAGAACGTGGCATGCGCCAGGCGGCCGGCATCGCACTGCTGTTCGCGCTGTTCGGGCTGTTGTCGCTCAAGGCGATGTTCTAGGGCCCGCCGGCAGGCGATGGAGGGAGGCTCGTTGCGCGGAACCCCGGACGGCGCGCGATCGGTATCGCGAAGGATCGGCTCGGCCGCGGCACCCCAGGGCCGCCCCGCCGCGAGGCATGCGGGCATGGCTTTGCGCATCCTGCCGGCCACCCTCGTGATGCCCGTGGTCCTGGCGCTCGCCGGCAGCCGCCCGATGCAGGCCCTGGCCGGCATCGCCGCCATCGCCCTGCTGGCCGGTGCCGCGGCCGTCATGCGGCGCGGGATCGAGCAGGCCGCGGTCTATGACGGCCGGATCGTCGCCCGGGCGCCGCGGCCGCTGAAGACGCTGGCCTGCCTCGGCGTCGCAGCGGCGGCGTTCGTCTTCGCGGGCTGGGGCACCGATGGCGGGCTGTTCGGGCTGGGCGGCGGGCCCGACATGCTGGAGGCCGGCCTGTTCGGCGCGCTGGGCTTCCTCGGCGCCAGGCTCGCCTACGGGCCGGACCCGCGCCGCGCCAAGGGCGTCTCGTCCGCGCTGGCGGCGCGCGCCGGCGTCAGGGCCGAGAGCATCGTCGCCGCCATCGCCGAGGCCGAGGCCAAGCTCGACGACATCGAGACCGCCGCCGACGGCCTGCAGAGCGTCGAGCTGAAGGCGCGGCTGCGCCGCATCGTCGACCAGGGCCGGCTGATCCTGCAGCAATTGCAGCGCGACCCGCGCGACCTGTCGCGTGCCAGGCGGTTCCTCGTGACCTATCTCGACGGCACGCGCGACGTCGTGCGCAAATACGCCGCTCAGCAGCGCGACGTGGCCGACACGCCCCTGGGAGAGAGCTTCCGCCGCGTGCTGACGACCATCGAGCAGGTCTTCCTCGAGCAGGAGGAGGTGCTCAAGCGCCACGAGGCGCTCGACCTCGACGTCCAGATCGAGGTGCTGGAGACCCAGCTCAAGCGCGAGGGCGTGGCCTGAATGGCGTCGAGCCGGCATGCACGGGAGGAGCGATGAGCGCGTCCGAAAGCCCTTCGTCGATCACCGCCGCGGTGGCGGCCGATGATCTCGCCGTCGGACGGGACGGCCTGCACGGCGAGCTGTCGGCCGACATCGCCGCCGAGCCGCGCGGCGATGTCGCGGCGCGCGTCGCCACCGCCATGGCCGAGCTCGATCCGAGCGACAGCCAGTCGATCATCTTCTTCGGCTCGAAGGCGCAGCAGCAGCTGACCACCGTCTCGGACAGCATGCTGGAATCGGTCCGGGCCAAGGATGTCGGCCCGGCGGGTGATGCCCTGGGCCGCATGGTGCGGAAGCTGCGCGAGCTGGACTTCACCGCCATCGATCCGACCGACAGGCCCGGCTTCCTCGGCCGGCTGTTCGGCGTCAAGTCCGAGGTGATGAAGTATCTCGACCAGTACCAGGACGTCCGCGACCAGATCGACCACATCACAGGCGAGCTCGAGCAGCACAAGACGCGGCTGCTGACCGACATCGTCAGGCTCGACAAGCTCTACGACGCCACGCTGGGCTATTTCCGCACGCTGGAGGTCTACATCGCCGCCGGCCGCGCCAAGCTGGCCGAGCTCGACGAGACCACGATACCCGAGCTGGCAGGTCGGGCCGACCGCTCGGGCGACGTGGTCGAGGCGCAGGGCCTGCGCGACCTCAGGGGCGCCCGCGACGACCTGGAGCGCCGCGTCCACGACCTGCTGCTGACCCGGCAGGTCACCATGCAGAGCCTGCCCGGCATCCGGCTGGTGCAGGAGAACGACAAATCGCTGGTCACCAAGATCAACTCGACCATCGCCAACACCGTGCCGCTGTGGCGCCAGCAGCTGGCCCAGGCGATCACGGTGTTCCGCGCCGGCCAGGCGGCGGATTCCGTCAAGGCGGCGAGCGATCTCACCAACGACCTGCTGCGCGGCAACGCCGAGCGGCTGCAGCAGGTCAACGCCAAGGTCCGCGAGCAGGTCGAGCGCGGCGTGTTCGACCTCGACGCCGTCAGGCAAACCAACGAGCGGCTGATCGCAACGATCCAGGATTCGCTGCGCATCGCCGACGAGGGCAAGGCCCGCCGTGCCGCCGCCGAGACGCAGCTGCTGGCGCTCGAGGACCAGCTGAAGAAGACGCTGGTGTCGGCCAGCTCCCACGCCCGCCCGGCCTGACCGCCCGGCCCGGAACCCGTTCGAGGAGACCACCATGTCGCTCTGGGACAAGCTGAGGGGCGAGTTCGTCGACGTCATCCAGTGGCTCGACGACAGCAGCAACACGATGGTCTACCGCTTCGAGCGGTACGGCAACGAGATCAAGTACGGCGCCAAGCTCACCGTCCGCGAGGGCCAGGCGGCGGTGCTGGTCAACGAGGGCGAGGTCGCCGACGTCTTCACGCCCGGCATGTACGAGCTGCACACCGCCAATGTGCCGATCCTCTCGACGCTGCAGGCTTGGCCACACGGCTTCGAGAGCCCGTTCAAGGCCGAGGTCTATTTCTTCAGCACCCGCCGCTTCACCGATCTCAAATGGGGGACCAAGAACCCGATCACGCTGCGCGATCCGGAGTTCGGCCCGGTCCGGCTGCGCGCCTTCGGCACCTATGTGGTGCGGATCAGGGAGCCGGTGACCTTCCTCAAGGAGATCGTCGGCACCGACGGCCAGTTCACCACCGAGGAGATCACCGACCAGATCCGCAACCAGATCGTCAGCCGCTTCGCCACCGTGCTGGCCACCTCGGGGGTGCCGGTGCTCGACCTCGCCGCCAACTACGAGAAGCTCGGCGACTTCCTGACCCAGAAGATCGGCCCCGAGCTGCAGGCCTACGGCCTCGAGCTGGTGCAGATGCTGGTCGAGAACATCTCGCTGCCGCCCGAGGTCGAGCAGGCGCTGGACCGGCGGACCTCGATGGGCATCGTCGGCGACCTCGGCCGCTACGCCCAGTTCCAGGCCGCCGAGGCGATGCGCGAGGCCGCCTCCAATCCCGGTGCCGCGGGGTCGGGCATCGGCATGATGGTGGGCATGGGCCTGGGCCAGCAGGCGGGCGGCCCCTGGGGCCGGGCGGAGCCTCCGGCCACCGGCGGTCCGCCGCCGGTCCCGCCGCAGTGGCACCTGGTCGAGGCCGGCAAGGCCACCGGGCCGTTCCCCGTCGACGAGCTCGGCCGCCGCGTCGCCGCCGGCACGCTCACCCGCGAGGCGCTGGTGTGGAGCGAGGGCATGAGCGCCTGGGCCAAGGCCGGCGAGGTCGAGGCGCTGCGGCCGCTGTTCGCCAGCCAACCGCCGCCCGTCCCCGGCGCCGCATAGGCACCGCATGGGCCAGACCATGCCGCCGCCCGGCCGATCCGGCGGCGGCAGCCGGGCCTCGGCCGCCAGCCTCGCTGCGGCCGCATCCGGGGCGACGACCGGCGGCCGCTTTCCCTGCGAGCAGTGCGGCGCCGTGCTCACCTACGCGCCCGGCACCTCCGAGCTGGTCTGCGCCTATTGCGGTCACCGCAACCGCATCGTCGAGCCGACGGTCGAGATCGTCGAGAACGACCTGCGCCAGGCCCTGGAAAAGGGCCTGGCGCAGGCACCGGCCGAGGAGAGGCGCACCGTCAAGTGCGGCGCCTGTGCCGCCGAGTTCACGCTCGTCGCCGACCGGCACGCCGGGACCTGCCCGTTCTGCGGCTCGAGCGCCGTCACCGACACCGGCGCCAGCCGCAGGATCAAGCCCGCCGCCCTGCTCCCCTTCGCGATCGGCGAGGCGGAAGCGCAGGGGCGGCTGCGCAGCTGGCTGTCCGGCCTGTGGTTCGCGCCGTCGAAGCTGAAGCACTACGCCCGCGGCTCCGGACGGCTCACCGGCATGTACCTGCCCTACTGGACCTATGACAGCCGTACGGAGACCGATTATTCCGGCCAGCGCGGCACCGTCTACCACGTGCCGGTGCAGGTCCGGGTGGTGCGCGACGGCAAGGCCTCCTACGAGACGCGCATGGTCCAGAAGGTGCGCTGGACGCCGGTGCGCGGCCATGTCAGCCGCTTCTTCGACGATGTCCTCGTGCTGGCGAGCCGCTCGCTGCCGAGCTGGATGACCGACCGGCTCGAGCCGTGGGACGTGCAGGATCTGCGCGCCTACACCGAGAGCTATCTCAGCGGCTTCCAGAGCGAGGCCTATCAGGTGACGCTCGACGAAGGCTTCGGCACGGCACAGGCGAAGATGCGCTCGGCGCTGCAGACGGACGTCATGGCCGACATCGGCGGCGACCTGCAGCGCATCGAGCGCATGGAGGTCACGCACGAGGCGCCGACGTTCAAGCACGTCCTGCTGCCGGTGTGGCTCGCTGCCTATGCCTTCGGCGGCAGGAGCTACCGGCTCTGCATCAACGGCCGCACCGGCGAGGTCCAGGGCGAGCGGCCGTGGAGCGTCTGGAAGCTGCTGGGCCTGGCCGTGGCGATCGCCATCGCCGCCGGCCTCCTCGCCCTGGTCTACGGCAACGCCCCGCGGGGCTATTGAGCATCGCCAACGGATTGCCGGCAGCCGTGGCTGCCACGGCTGCCAAAATTCTTGCATCGCGCGTCCGCCGCACCTATATGCCGCCTCCGCTCGGCAGACATGGCTGCCCCGGCAGCCAGGCATGGAACGAACGATGGCGCGTAAGCCGATCAAGAGCCCCAAGCCCACCAAGGCGGCACGTACCGTCAAGGCGGCCAAGGCCAAGGCGGCGCGGAGCGAGCGGTGGACGGTGCGGGGTGTGTCCGGCCGGCTGCAGCGGGCGGCGGCCGAGGCGGCCCGGGAGGACGGGCTGACGCTCGGCGCCTGGGTCAGCGGCCTGATCGAGCAGGCCGTCGCAGGGCGCGATCCGTCGCCCTCGGCCATGGCCGCGGAATGGCGGGCAGGGCTGGAGGCGCGGATCGCCAGGCTGGAGGCGGCGGCGGGGCTGGCGGAACCAGGCCCGCCAGCCGAGAGCTGAGGGGCGGCGGACCCGGTCGGGACCGCCGCCGGAGGGTTCGGGGTTGTCGCATCGCGGCAGGACGCCGCAAGGAGTGACGTCTGAATGAGCCAGTTCGTTCGCCATGCCGGCCTCGGCGGCCGCCTCGTGATGATCGGTTGCGGCAGCATCGGGCAGGCCATCCTGCCGTTGCTGCACCGGCACATCGACGTCGCCGCCGAGCGGATGACGATCGTGACCGCCGACGGCCGTGGCCGCGAGGCCGCCCGGGCCTTCGGCGTGGCGTTCCACGAGACCGCGATCACGCGCGACAACATGCGGGAGCTGCTGGAGCCGCTGGTGGGCGCCGGCGACTTCGTGCTGAACCTGTCGGTCGATGTCTCGAGCATGGCCATCGTCGAGTTCTGCCGCGAGCGCGGTGCCCTCTATCTCGACACCTGCATCGAGCCCTGGGCGGGTGCCTATTTCGACGCCGGCCTGTCGCCGTCGCAGCGCTCGAACTACGCCTTGCGCGAGGGCATGCTGAAGCTGCGCGCGGCCCGGCCCGGCGGGCCCACCGCCGTCATCGCCCAGGGCGCCAATCCCGGCCTGGTGTCGCAGCTCGTCAAGCAGGCGGCCCTGGTCGTCGCCGCCGACACCGGCCTCGACGCCGCCGTCCCGCGGGGACGGGGCGACTGGGGCCGGCTGTTCCAGCGCCTGGGCGTGCGGGCCATCCACGTCGCCGAGCGCGACACCCAGGTCGGCTCGGAGCCGAAGCGTCCGGGCGAGTTCGTCAACACCTGGTCGATCGACGGCTTCCTCAGCGAGGGCTGCCAGCCGGCCGAGCTGGGCTGGGGCACGCACGAGCGCGGCCTGCCGGCGCAGGGCCGCCGGCACGCCAATGGCTGCGGTGCCGCGATCTACCTGAACCGGCCGGGTGCGGGCACGCGCGTGCGCACCTGGACGCCGCTCGCCGGCGCGTTCCAGGGCTTCCTGATCACCCACAACGAGGCCATCTCGATCGCCGACCACCTGACCGTCCGCGACGGCGGCGAGGTCGTCTACCGGCCGACCGTCCACTACGCCTACCATCCCTGCGACGCCGCCGTGCTGTCGGTCCACGAGCTGGCCGGTCGCAACTGGCTGCCGCAGGACGACAAGCGCCTCTTGATGGACGAGATCACCACTGGCGTCGACGAGCTGGGCGTGCTGCTGATGGGCCACGCCAAGGGTGCCTTCTGGTATGGCTCCCAGCTGTCGATCGAGGAGGCGCGGCGGCTGGCGCCCTACAACAGCGCCACCTCGCTGCAGGTGGTGGCCGGGGTGCTCGGCGGCATGGTCTGGGCCATCGAGAACCCGGACGCCGGGATCGTCGAGGCCGACGATCTCGACCATGCGCGCGTGCTCGAGGTGGCGACACCCTATCTCGGCCCGGTGGTCGGTCGCTACAGCGACTGGACGCCGCTCGAGGGGCGGGGCCGGCTGTTCGAGGAGGACCTCGACCGCAGCGACCCCTGGCAGTTCAGGAACGTCCTGGTCGCCTAGGCGCCCCTACCACCCGATCCCTTCCGCAACTCACCCTCGTGGAGGCTCTGGCATGACCCAGAAGCTGGACCGCTTCCTCGACCGGGCTCGCCCGGCGACCCCCTGCCTCGTCGTCGACCTCGACCGGGTCGAGGACAACTATCTGGCCCTGGAGTCGGCGCTGCCGGAGGCGCAGATCTACTATGCCGTCAAGGCCAATCCGGCGCCGGAGATTCTGAAGCGGCTGGTGGCGCTGGGCGCCTGCTTCGACGTCGCCAGCGTGGCGGAGATCGAGGCGGTGCTGGCGGTGGGTGCCGATCCGGCCGGCATCTCCTACGGCAACACCATCAAGAAGGAGCGCGACATCGCCCGCGCCGCCGAGCTCGGCGTGCGGCTGTTCGCCTTCGACGCCGAGGGCGAGCTGGAGAAGATCGCGCGGGCCGCCCCCGGTGCCCGGGTGTTCTGCCGCATCCTGACCTCCGGGGAGGGAGCCGAATGGCCGCTGTCGCGCAAGTTCGGCTGCGCGCCGGCCCAGGCCGTCGAGCTGCTGCGCCGGGCCGCCGGGCTGCCGGTGGTGCCGTGGGGCGTGTCGTTCCATGTCGGCTCGCAGCAGCGCGATCCGGGCCAGTGGGACGCCGCCATCGAGACGGTGGCCGACATCTTCCGCCGGCTCGACCAGGACGGCATCGAGCTCGGCATGGTCAATCTCGGCGGTGGCTTTCCCACCGAGTACCGGCAGGGCGTGCCGACGCCGGAGGCCTATGGCCTGGCGATCCGCGGCTCGGTGCATCACCACTTCGGCAACCGCCTGCCGCATCTGATCATGGAGCCGGGCCGCGGCCTCGTCGGCGATGCCGGGGTCATCGAGACCGAGGTGGTGCTGATCGCCCGCAAGGGTGTCGAGGACTCCCGACGATGGGTCTATCTCGACGTCGGCAAGTTCGGCGGGCTGGCCGAGACCATGGACGAGGCCATCCAGTATCCGGTCGAGAGCCATCGCGACGGCGACAGCGAGGCCGTCATCCTGGCCGGCCCGACCTGCGACAGCGCCGACGTGCTCTACGAGCGTGCCGACTACCGCCTGCCGCTGTCGCTGGAGATCGGCGACCGGCTGCGCATCCGGGCCACCGGCGCCTACACCAGCACCTACTCGTCCGTGGGCTTCAACGGCTTCGCGCCGTTGCCGTCCTACTACGTGTGAGAACGCCTGCTCAGGAGGGGCGGATCACGCCCTTCTTGAGCAGCACGCAGCCATAGAGGCGGGCCTCGCCGCTGGCGACCACGGCGAAGGCCTGCTTCGCCCGGTCGTAGAAGGCGAAGCGGTCGATCCTGCCGAGCGTCACGCCGTGATGCTGCAGGATCGCGGCATATTCGGCGCAGACCGGCGGCACCTCGTCGGGGGCACCCACGACCTCGATCCGCAACGCCGGATCCGGCACGAAGTCGTCGATCGGCAGCACCGACAGGATCGCCTGCAGCAGGCGCGGCCCCGGCACGCCGTCCATCCGGATCAGCCTTCTCGCCATCGTCGTCGCCGGGAAGTTGGCGTCCGCCAGCACGAGGTCGTCGCCGTGCCCCATCGCGCGCAGCGCGTGCAGCAGGTCGGCATTGAGGATCGGGTCGATTCCCTTGAGCATGCTGGCCTCCGCGGGCAATGTCCGGCTGCCCGTTGCGGCGGTTAAGACACGCGCACCCTCGCCTTGTCGAGACGGTGCCGACGACGAGGGAGGAGCCGATGCAGGTCGGCGTGATGACGGTGGACGTCGGCACGGGCAGTGCCCGCGCCGGCATCTTCGACGATGGCGGCCGGCTGCTGGCCAGGGCCGAGCATCCCATCGCGATGAACCGGCCGATGCCCGACCATGCCGAGCAGTCCTCGGCCGACATCTGGGCCGCCGTCGGCATCGCCGCGCGCAGGGCGGTCGAGCTTTCGGGGCTGCCGCCCGCCGCCATCCGCGGCGTGGCCTTCGACGCCACCTGCTCGACGGTCTGCCTGGACGCCGGCGGCCGGCCGGTCTGCATCTCGACCAGCGGCCAGCCGCAATGGGACGTCATCGTCTGGCTGGACCACCGCGCCGTCGCCGAGGCCGAGGAATGCACCGGCACCGGCCACAAGGTGCTCGATTTCATCGGCGGCACCATGTCGCCGGAGATGGCCACACCCAAGCTCGCCTGGCTGAAACGCCACCTGCCGCAGAGCTGGCAGGAGCTCGGCATGGCCTTCGACCTCGCCGACTTCCTGAGCTGGAAGGCGTCCGGCAGCCTCCAGCGGTCGGAATGCACCGTCACCTGCAAATGGGCCTATCTCGCCCACGAGGCCCCCGGCTGGCAGCAGGACTTCTTCGCGGCCATGGGCCTCGACGACCTCGTGTCGAAGGGTGCCCTTTCCGAGCGGGCAGCCCCCGTCGGTCACGATCTCGGCGCCGTCCTGCCCGAGGCGGCGGTCCATCTCGGCATCACCACGGCCGCCCGTGTCGGCGTCGGCCTGATCGACGCCCATGCGGGTGCGCTGGGTGTGTTGGGCGCCCGGGCGGGCGAAGGTGCCGCCTCGCTCGACCGCCGGCTCGGCCTGATCGCCGGCACCTCGACCTGCCACATGGCGCTGTCGCCGGTGCCGCGGCCGACGCGCGGCGTCTGGGGCCCCTATCTCGGCGCCGTGCTGCCGGACTGGTGGCTGAACGAGGGCGGGCAGTCGGCGACCGGCGCCCTGCTCGACCACATCATTCGCTGGCACGCCGCCGGTGCCACGCTCGGCGATCGTCCGCACGAGCCGATCCTCGCCCGCATCGCCGAGCTCCGCGCCGGCGAGGGGCAGGGCTTCGCCGCCGGGCTGCACGTGCTGCCCGATTTCCACGGCAACCGCTCGCCGCTGGCCGATCCGCACGCCCGCGGGGTGATCAGCGGCCTGACGCTCGACCACTCCTTCGACTCGCTGTGCCGGCTCTACTATCGCACGGCCGTGGCCATCGCGCTCGGCACCCGCCACATCCTCGATGCGCTGAACGCCGAGGGCTATGCCATCGACGTGCTGCACGTCGCCGGCGGGCACGTGAAGAACCCGCTGCTGATGGAGCTCTATGCCGACGCCACCGGCTGCGAGGTGGTGGTGCCGGCCGAGGAGGACGCCGTGCTGCTGGGCACCGCCATCGCCGCCGCCACCGCCGCGGGCCTCCATCCCGACCTGGCCGCGGCGGCGGCCGCCATGTCGCGCCAGGGCAGCAGCCGGCTGCCGGATCCGTCCCGCCGCGCCGGCTTCGATCGCGACTACCGCGCCTTCCTGCTCATGCACGAGCAGCGGCGGGCGCTCACCGCCCTGGACTGAGGTTCAGCGCGCCAGCACGTAGGGATCGGCCGGCGTGGCGATGAGGTCCCAGGCCAGCTTGCCGCAGACCAGCAGGACGAGGGCGGCCAGCAGGATGCGCAGGTGCTCGCCGCGCAGCACCGCTCCTGCCCGGCTGCCGAACTGGGCCCCCACCACGCCGCCGGCGATCAGTAGCAGCCCCAGCACGATGTCGACGGTCTGGTTGTTGTAGGCCTGCAGGAAGGCGGTGAGCGCCGAGACCACGCTGATCTGCAGCAGCGAGGTGCCGACGACGACCGAGGTCGGCATGCCGATCAGGTAGATCATCGCCGGCAGCATGATGAAGCCGCCGCCGACCCCCATGATGGCGGTGAGCATGCCGACGGCAGCGCCGATGCTGAGCGGCAGCAGCGTGCTGATGTAGAGCCGGGATACCGGGAACCGCATCTTGAGCGGCAGGCCGTGCAGCCAATGATGCTGGTGCAGCTTGGCGCGCCGCGCCGCCGGCCGGGCGGCGCTGCGGATCATGGTGCCGAAGCTCTCGGCGAACATCAGGCCGCCCACCGTGCCCAGCAGGAAGACGTAGGACAGCGCGATCACGATGTCGATGTGGCCCTGGCGCTGCAGCCAGCCGAACAGCAGCACGCCCAGGCTCGAGCCGACGACGCCGCCGGCGATGAGCACGGCTCCCAGCTTCAGGTCGACGGCCTTGCGCCGCAGATGGCTGAGGACCCCCGACACCGAGGACGACAGGATGTGCGTCGCGCCGGAGCCCACTGCCACCGCCGGCGGGATGCCGAGGAAGATCAGCAGGGGCGTCAGCAGGAACCCGCCGCCGACGCCGAACAGGCCGGACAGGAAGCCGATGGCGCTGCCGAGTGCCAGCAGCGCGAACAGGTTCACCGAAATCTCGGCGATGGGAAGGTAGATGTCCATCGAGGCAGGCCAGCCGGTTCCGGCCACTGGCCGCATGCCGCTGGCCCGCGTCAAGGGAATGTCGGCGGCGGGGTGCGCTTCTTGCCCGGCTGCGTCACCCCGATCACGCTTGCATGCCGACAGCGTTCCCCGCGGCCCGTGCGGCTAGATGCCGACCAGCACGACATCGCCCCTGTCGAGCTCGACGATGCCCTGCAGGAGGATCGCCGCACCGGTTCCCGCGAGGTCCGAATGCATCCCGTCCAGCGCGATCCGCATGCCGTCGGCATCGATCGACACGGAGAGATCGTCGTCGTCGAGCGTGCCGCTGTCGTCGCTGTCGAGCGTCAGCCAGCCTGCGCCGTCGCCCATGATCCACAGCAGATCCTGGCCGCGGGCGAAGTCGGTGATGGTGTCGACGCCGGCCAGGCCCGCCGCCACCAGGTCGAAGCTGAAGATGTCCGAGCCGTCGCCGCCGGTGAGCCGGTCGCTGCCGCCGTCGCCGCCGATATCGTCGTCGCCGGCACCGCCATAGAGGTCGTCGCCGCCGGCCTGGCCCAGCAGCATGTCGTCGCCGTCGCCGCCGAGCAGCCGGTCGCCGCCGCCGCCGCCGTCGAGCAGGTCGTCGCCGCGGCCGCCCGAAAGGTCGTCGGCTCCTTCCATGCCGTCGAGCATGTCGTCGCCGGCGTCGCCGGTCAGGCTGTTGGACTGCGGATCGTCCGGATCGTAGCCGGCGACGAGGTCGGCCGCCGACCCGACCTGTCCGGTCGCCTCGGCGGCCTCGGACGTCGGCTCCTCGCTGCCCGACTCTTCGTCGACGACATCCTCGTCGTCGACGAGGTCGCTCAGCAGTCGCAGGGCCCAGCTCCACCTGTCGTCGATCAGCAGCAGCTCGTCCGCCGAAAGCCCGTACTGCTCCGCCATCTTTCGTCGTCCCGTTCGGATGTGGGACAAAGGATGCGTCAACGGCCCTAATCCGTGGTTAACGGGGCGGGCTTTGGGCTTGATCCGGAAGCGCAGCCATGCGACCGCCAAGCCGCATCGCAAGAGGACCGGGGAGGCCCCACCGACGATGAGCCAGCCGTCGATCGCTCAACTGCCGTCCGGCCTGCGCGCCCTGGTGACCGCCGGCGCCGGCGGCATCGGCAAGGCCATCGCCGAGGCGCTGGCCGGCGCCGGCGCCCGCATCTGGATCTGCGACGTGTCCGAGCCGGCGCTCGCGGCCTGCCGGACAGAGCATCCCGACTGGGGTGCTTCGATCTGCGACGTCGCCGACGAGGCCGCCGTCGACCGGCTGTTCGAGGGGGTCATCGCCGGCTGGGGCGGGCTCGACGTCCTGGTCAACAATGCCGGCATCGCCGGTCCCACCGGCCCGGTCGAGGAGATGGATCCGGCGGCCTGGCGGCGGACCATCGATGTCGACCTCAACGGCATGTTCTACTGCACCCGCCGCGCCGTGCCCTACCTGAAGGTCGGCCAGGGCGTGATCGTCAACCTCAGCTCGGTCGCCGGCCGGCTGGGCTACGCCTACCGCACGCCCTATGCGGCGGCGAAATGGGCGGTGGTCGGGTTGACCAAGAGCCTCGCCAACGAGCTCGGGCCCTTCGGCATCCGGGTCAACTGCATCCAGCCCGGCGTGGTCGAGGGGCCGCGCATCGAGGCGGTGATCCGCGCCCGCGCCGAGACCGTGGGCGTCCCCTACGGCCAGATGGAGGAGCGCTACCGCAGGCAGGCGGTGCTCGAGCGCATGGTGACGGCCGAGGACGTCGCCGCCACCGCGCTGTTCCTGTGCGGTCCCGGCGGCCGCAACGTCACCGGCCAGGCTCTGAGCGTGTGCGGCCATGTCGAGAAGCTCTGATCGCGCCGCCATCCTGGGCAGCGGCCTGATAGGCCGGGCCTGGGCCATCGCCTTCGCCCGCGCCGGCTGGACCTGCGCCCTGTGGGACCCGCAGCCCGGCGCCCCGGAGCAGGCCCTTCGCGAGATCGACCGCCTGCTCGCCGACCTCGCCGAGGGCGACCTGCTGCGCGGCCGGCGGCCGGCCGAGGTGCTCGCCCGGATCGAGGTCGCGGGCTCGCTGGCCGAGGCGATGCGGGGAGCCGCCTGGGCGCAGGAGAGCGCGCCCGAGCGCATCGAGGTGAAGCTGGATCTCTGGCGCGCGATCGATGCCGCCGCCGAGGCCGGTACGATCCTCGCCAGCTCCAGCTCGGCCATCGTGCCGTCGCGATTCACCGAGAGCCTGGCGGCCAGGCAGCGCTGCCTCGTCGCCCACCCGATCAATCCGCCCTACCTGATCCCGGCGGTCGAGCTGGTCCCCGCACCCTGGACAGCAGCCGAGACGATGGCACGGGCGGCCGAGATCATGCGCGCCATCGGCCAGGCGCCGATCGTGATGCGCAGGGAGATCGACGCCTTCGTGATGAACCGCATGCAGGGTGCCCTGCTGGAGGAGGCGTTTCGCCTGGTCGCCGACGGGGTGTGCTCGGTCGAGGACGTCGACACCGGCATCCGCGACGGGCTCGCCCTGCGCTGGAGCTTCATGGGGCCGTTCGAGACCATCGACCTCAACGCCCCGGGCGGCGTCGCCGACTACATCCAGCGCTACCAGGGCATCTACGAGCGGCTGTTCCCGCAGATGCAGCGCCGGGTCGACTGGGCGGGCGAGGTGTTGGCGACCGTCGAGCGAGAGCGGCGCCAGCGCCTGCCCGAGAGCGGCCTCGCCGACCGCCAGCGTTGGCGCGACCGCCGGCTGATGGCGCTGCTGCGCCACAAGGCCAAGGCCGCCGACGAGATCGGTTAGCCCTGGTCCCGCCGGACTTCCTCCATCAGCCAGTCGACGAAGGCGCGGATCCGCGGCCGGGTCTCGCTGCCTTCCGGCGCCACGACGTAGTAGGCGTAGTCGGCAGGCTTGGTGATGGCGAAGGGCCGCACCAGCCGGCCGGCGGCCAAGTGTCCGGCGGCGAGGCTGGTGCGGCCGATGGCGACGCCGAGGCCGCTCACCGCCGCCTCCATCAGCATCATCGAATCGCTGAGCCGCAGCCCGTCGTCCGCGCGCAGGTCGGGCTGGCCCAGATGCCCGGCCCAGGCCGCCCAGGTCAGCCACGCCTCGCCGCTCGTGATGTCCCAGTCGCTGAGCAGGCGGTGATGCCGCAGGTCGGCCGGGCGGCGCAGCGGCGGCGGGCCGTCGAGCAACGCCGGCGCACATACCGGGAAGGTCTCCTCGGTGAACAGCAGCCGACTCCACAGCCCCGGATAATGGCCGCCGCCATAGCGGATGCCGAGGTCGATGTCCGAGCGGGCGAGGTCGACCAGCTCGGCCGACCCCTGCATGGTCAGCCGGACATCCGGATAGGCGGCGATGAAGCGCTGCAGGCGCGGCAGCAGCCAGAGCTGGGCGAAGGACGGGATCATGGTGATCCTGAGCTCGCCCGCCACGTCGCCGGCCACGGCACCGCGCACCGCCCGGGCGAAATGGTCGAAGCCCCTGGCGAGCTCCGGCAGCATCGCCCGGCCCGCATCGCCGAGCACGAGGCCGCGCGGCAGCCGGGTGAACAGCGCCACGCCGAGCTGCTCCTCCAGGCCCTTCACCTGATGGCTGATCGCCGCCGGCGTGACGTGCAGCTCCTCGGCGGCCTTGACGAAGCTCAGATGTCTCGCCGCCGCCTCGAAGGCGCGCAGCGCGTTGAGCGGCGGCAGGCGGCTGGTCACGGGAATCTCCTGCGAAGGATTAGCTCACCTCATCCTGACGGTGAGAAATGGTCGTTTGTGGCTTAGGTCAAGTCGCTCCATATGAAGGGTCGTCAGCCGGGAGCACCCGGCGAGCACGACGGAGAGCGATGATGGCAACCTCATGCATCACCCTGGCCACGGCCGCGCGGGAACCGAGGCCGAGCCTGTCGAGCCGGATCCTGGCGATGGTGGACCACTGGATCGAGCGGCATCGGGAGCGCAAGGCGCTGCTGGAGCTGAGCGACGACATGCTCAAGGACATCGGCGTCAGCCGTGTCGATGCGATGCGCGAGGGCACCAAGCCGTTCTGGACGCCGTGATGCCCTGCCGCCCACCGCGGCAGCCGGGACGGTCTCAGTCCTCGGCTGCCGCGGCGTGGCAGACGGCCTCGAGGCGGTTGCCGTCCGGATCGAGGACGAAGGCCGCGAAGTAGCTCGGATGATAGTCGGGCCGCAGCCCCGGCTGTCCGTCGTCGTGGCCGCCGTGTGACAGGGCTGCGGCATGGAACGCCGCCACCATCGCCCGATCGGCGGCCTTGAAGCACCAGTGGCGTCGGTCGGCCCGCAGCGCCGCCACCGGCCGCACCGAGATGTAGGACCGCTCCGGATGCCGGGCATCGCTCCTCAGCCCGTAGCCGAAGCCGTCCTCCCCGTCCCACACCTTGGGCTGGCCCAGCGCCGCCATGATCGCGTCGTAGAACGGCCGCGCCCTGGCGAGGTCGCTCACGGTGATCGAGACATGGTCGAGCATCGGGCCAGCCCCGAACCGAGAAGCCGGCTCAGGCGGCCGTGGCGTCCCCGATGGCCTTCTTCAACGCCTGCTCCTGCTCGTTGCTGAGCGAGGTCTTCAGCACCCGGCCATGGAAGCCCTCGGCCTTCAGCCGCTCGACGACCTTGTCGCCGGTGACCTTGCGGATCAGCAGGAAGAGCGCCGAGCTGTCGGGCGGGATGCTGCCGCCGACATCCTTGATGAAGTCGTCGTTGATGCCGTAGTCGGAGAGGCTGCCCGCCAGGGCGCCGGTGGCGGCTCCCACGCCGGCGCCGATGGCCATGCCGGCCAGCGGATTGAGGAACAGCAGGCCGACGATCGCACCCCACAGGGCGCCCGACGAGCCGCCGCTCAAGGCGCCCATCTTGGTCATCGGCACCGCCTGCTTGAGCTGCGGCTCGCCCTCGGCCGGACGGACGACGACGCAGGCGTCCTCGAGCTCGATCAGCCGCTCCTTCTTCATGGCGGTGAGCGACGACAGCACCTTGTCGGCGGTGTCGATCCGATCGAATGCGACGCAGACGAGATCGGCCATTGCACTTCTGTCCCGTGTTGCCGGGGCGCGGCCACGACCGGCTCCGGCTTGTTGTCATAGGCGGTCGGCGCTCGGCCGAGGCGCGTGAGTGGTTGCACTAAGGACGCGCATTGGCAATGGGTGCGCCGAGATTTGCCCGCCGACGCACCAGGCCATGTCGCTCGCCTCCGGCTTGGGCTATGCCGCCGCCACGCGTCGGGCCCGACCATGCGGACGGCTGGCCGACGCCGGAGATCGAGCATCGGTGGCCCCTGCATCCTCCGACAACCTCCGCGCCGCCGGCATCCTGGCGGTGACGATGCTGCTGGGCGTCACCAGCGACACCATCCTGAAGCTCGTCTTCGCGCGGTTGCCGGTCGGCGAGGTCGCATTCCTGCGCGGCGTCGTGGTCTGCGCCGCGCTGTTGCTGTTCCTGTGGCTGCGCCGGCAGCCGCCGAAGAGCCGTGACTGCCTCGATCCGGTCGCCATCGCCCGCGGCATCCTCGAGCTCGGCGGGGCGCTGGCCTTCTTCATGGGCCTGCGCTCGCTGCCGCTCGCCACCGTGATCACCCTGGTCTTCGCCTCGCCGCTGATCTCGATCGGCCTGGGTGCCGCCGTGCTCCGCGAGCGGGTCGACCTCCAGCGTTGGGCCGCGGCCCTCGTCGGCTTTGCCGGCGTGCTGCTGATCGTCCGTCCGGGCCCTGCCAGCTTCGAGCCCGCGGCGCTGTGGCCGCTGCTGACCGCGCTGCTGATGGCGCTGCGCGACCTCCTGACGCGAACCATTCCGCAGCGCCTCGATAGCGGCACCATCGCCTTCACCACGGCAGCCGTCGTGGCGCTGGGCGGGCTCGCCACCCTGCCGTTCGCCTGGGTGACGCCCGGCGCCGCCGAGCTCGGGCTGATAGCCCTCGGCGGCCTGCTGGTCGCCGTCACCTATCAGACACTGGTGGTTGCATTTCGTATCGGCGACATGTCGTTTCTCGCACCGTTCCGCTATGTCTCGATCCCGCTGTCCGCCCTCTTCGGCTGGGTGGTCTTCGGCGACCGGCCGGGGTGGCAGCTGCTCGTGGGTGCGGCGGTGATCGTGGCGTCGGGAGGCTACATCTTCTACCGGGAGCACCGGCTGACCCGCCTCGCGGCCGCGCCATGAGCCAGCTCGCGGCCAACGTCCGCGCCGCCGGCCTGATGCTGGCCGCGATGGGCTGCTACGGCTTCAGCGACGCCATGATCAAGCAAGTCTCGGTGGCGATCCCGATCGGCGAGATCATGGGCCTGCGCGGCATCGTGATGTGCCTGCTGCTCTATGCGATGCTGCGTCACCAGGGGCACCCCACCGATTGGGGCCTGTGGCTGCATCCCTGGAACATCGCCCGCGGCGTCGCCGAGATCGCCTGCGCCGCCCTCTATTTCGCCTCGCTCAGCCGCCTGCCGCTGGGCGACGCCTCGGCGCTGTTCTTCGTCGCTCCCATCATCCTGACCGCTCTGGCCGCCCTGATCCTGAAGGAGCCGGTCGGGCCCCGGCGCTGGACGGCCGTCGGCATCGGCTTTCTCGGCGTGATGGTGGTGGCAGGCCCGCCGCAGGGCTGGACGCTGCTGATCCTGTTGCCGCTGACCTCGGCCTTCTTCAGCGCGTTGCGCGACATCCTGCAGCGCCGCATCCCGGCCGAGGTGCCGGCCGGCGCCATCTCGCTGGTGACCGCCGGCTCGATGGTGCTGGGCGGCTTCGCCACCCTGCCGTTCGGCTGGGTGGTGCCGACGGCCGGGCAGGCCGGCATCCTGCTACTGTCGGCGGTGATCGTCGCCGGCGGATACCAGTTCTACGTGCTGGCGATCCGCGCCGGCGACATCTCCTTCGTATCGCCTTTCCGCTACGTCGCCATCCCGCTGGCCATGCTGCTGGGCTTCATCGGCTGGGGCGACGTGCCGACGCCGATGAAGCTGCTGGGCGCCTGCATCATCGTCGGCTCGGGCCTGTTCATCTTCTACCGCGAGCGCCAGCTGGCGCTGCGCACCCGGACCGGATGATCCCGCCTCCATGACCCGTCAGGCCAATGTCGTGGGGGCCGGCTACCTGGTCGCCGCCACCACCGTGTTCAATTTCGGCGACACCTTCGTGAAGCTGCTTTCGGAGCACATCCCGATCTTCCAGGTGATCGCCCTGCGCAACGGCATCACCGCGCTCCTGATCGCGATCGCCTGGTCGTTCCGGCGCTCGATGATCCGGCCGCGCGACCTCGTCGACCGCGGCGTGCTGCTGCGCTCGGGCCTCGATACCGTGACGACGCTGCTCTACCTCTATGGCGTCTCGCAGCTGCCGCTGGCCAATGCGGCGGCACTGCTCTTCGCCTCGCCGCTGCTGGCCACGCTGCTGGCCGGCCTGCTGCTGGGCGAGCGGGTCGGCTGGGCGCGCTGGGGCGCGGTGGCGCTGGGCTTCGTCGGCGTGCTGCTGGTCGTCCAGCCGGACGACGATGGCTGGCGGCCGGCCGCACTGTTCCCACTCGCTGCCGCCTGCACCATGGCCGTGGCCGACATCGTCACCCGCCGCATCCGCCCGGACGTCGGAGCGCCCGCCATCGTCGCCACCAACGTCGTCAGCGTCGCCCTGGCGGCCACCGCCTTCGCCGTCTTCGCCTGGAGCCCGTTGCCGACCCAGGCCGGCTCGCACCTCACCCTGGCCGCGGTGGCGCTGCTCGCCGGCTATCTCACCTACGTCCTGGCCTTCCGCCGCGGCGAGGTCTCGTTCGTCGCCCCCTTCAAATATGCCGGCCTGCCGGCGGCGATGATCCTGGGCTGGCTGGCCTGGAGCCACTGGCCGACCCCGCTGGTGCTCCTCGGCTCGGGGCTGATCGTGGCGGCGGGGCTGCTGGTGCTGGCGGCCGAGCGGCGGGTGGTCGCCTAATTGCCAAACGGCCATTCTCATGCCATTTTCAGAGTAATATGGCATGAGATAGGAATGTCACCATGAATGCGAGGTACAAGCTGGCTGTCGACCGGCAAGGTCGGGTGGTTCTGCCCATGGCGGTGAGGCGCGAGCTCGGGATCGAGGGTGGCGGCCAACTCACCTTGGACGTCGAGGAGAACGATGTCAGGGTGAGCTCCCGTATGCTGGCGATCCGCCGTATGCAGCAGGAAGTGCGCAAGCATGTTCCCGAAGGCGTATCGCTCGTCGATGAGCTGATCGCGGACCGGCGAGCCGAGGCAGCGCGCGAGAATGACGATTGAGATAGTACTCGACGCCTCCGCCCTCCTGGCGGTGGTCAATCAGGAACCCGGCTGGCAGGCTGTCGTCGCCTATCGAGCCCCGATGATCAGTGCGGTCAACCTCGCCGAAGTCTATGCCAAACTCGAGGAGCGGGGCTCTCCGTCCTCGCATGCGCGGAGCAATCTCGCGGCCAGTGGCGTAGAGGTCATCACCTTCGATGAGACACAGGCCTATCTCTCCGGCCAGCTGCGCATGTCCACGCGCCGGGCTGGCCTCTCCTTCGGCGATCGGGCCTGCCTCGCCGCTGCCATGTCGCGGGATCTCCCGGTGCTCACCGGTGACCGTAGCTGGGCGACGCTCGACGTCGGTATAGAGGTGCGCCTCTTCCGATGACCGAGGCCCTCGACATCCTGCTCTCCGCCGCCTTCTGGGCGGCCGCCCTGCGCATCGCCACGCCGCTGATCTTCGGCACGCTGGGCGAGCTGATCTGCGAGCGGGCAGGCGTGCTGAACCTCGGCATCGAGGGCATCATGACCATCGGCGCCATGAGCGGCTGGCTGTTCGTCTATCTCGGCGCCCCTCTGTGGCTGGGCGTGCTGCTGGCGGCGATGATCGGCGCCTTCTTCGGCCTCGTGCTCGGCGTCTTCACGGTGCCGCTCGGCCTGTCGCAGCACGTCACCGGCATCGGCATCACCCTGCTGGCCACCAGCCTCGCCTACTTCACCTACCGCGTGCTGCTGCCGCAGGCCACGAGCCCGCCGCGCATCGAGCCGTTTGCGCCCACAGCTGTGCCGCTGCTCGGCGAGTTGCCGTTCATCGGCCCGATCCTGGCGCAGCAGACCGCACTCACCTGGCTGGCCCTGGCGCTGGTGCCGGCGGTGTCCTGGCTGCTCTACCGCACGCCCCTGGGCCTGGCGATCCGCACCGTCGGCGAGAACCCCGCCGCCGCCGAGGCGCAGGGACTCGACGTCTACGCCCTGCGCATCGGTGCCCTGATGGCCGGCAGCGCCCTGATGGCGGTGGGCGGCGCCTTCCTCACCATGTCGGCCTTCAACGCCTTCTTCTTCGAGATGGTCAACGGCCGCGGCTGGATCTGCATAGCCCTCGTCGTCTTCGCCTCTTGGCAGCCCGGCAAGGCGCTCCTGGGTGCCTTGCTGTTCGGCGCCTTCGACGCCTTCCAGGTCCGCCTGCAGCAGGTCGTAGGCGGTGCGGTGCCCTACCAGCTCTTCCTGATGCTGCCCTACGTGCTGAGCATCGCAGCATTGGTGCTGATGTCGCGGCGGGCGGCCTATCCGCAGGCGCTGATGCGGCCCTATATCAAGGGGCAGAGATAGTGGACGTCGAGCAGGCACGCTGCCGAGCCGCCTCGGTCGTCGGCAGCGTCTGCATTCTGCTCGCCCGCTCCGTCGAGCCGATGGAATGTCGCGGAATTGTCTCCGTTCTGACTCGAATTGCCGCCCCGGTGCTCTAGCTCACCGAAGGGCGTCAAATCAAAGTGTCAGGTGACGCTTCGATGAAGCTCTCGTGATCGCAACCTCGAACATGCCCGGCCGCCCGAGCCTGGCGGCGTGGTTGACACCCTTCGGCATCATCGTCGTCTATGTGGCGCTCCTCGTGCTGCCGGCGACCCGTGCCTTCGCGCGTGAGATGTCGTTGGAGAACCGGCCGATCGAGCTGATGACCTTCGCGCTGCTGTTGGCGGCGGCGCTGGTCTCGCTCGATCTCGCGCGGCGCACGCGGTCCCAGGGCGAGGGCCGGATCGTCTACGGATTCTACACCTTGTTCGGCATCGCCATGCTGGTCGTCGCCATGGAGGAGGTCGCCTGGGGCCAGACCTTCTTCGGCTGGTCGACGCCCGAAATCTGGCGCGACATGAATGCGCAGCAGGAGACCACCCTGCACAATCTCAAGCCTGTGCAAGTCCATCAGCCGCTGTTCAGGATCATCTTTGCACTGGGTGGAATGATCGGCATCCTGATGGGCCGCTTCGATCGGTTCCGTGCTATCGCGGCACCTGCGTCGTTGCTGCCCTGGCTCACCGCGATTCTTCTCGTCTCTGCTCCTTCGCAATATCCCTTGTTCACCGAGCGTGAGCCGCGCTTCGATCGCTTCCTGCGCGTGCTCTCCGAGATGACCGAGCTGCTGATCGCGATCGCCGCCTTTCTCTACGCTATCGCCAATCGTCAACGGCTCCGTTCTCGAGGGAACGGCGCGGTCACGCCATAGGACGCCGGAAAGGTCAGCCGGCGATCGGTTGGCGACAGCCATGCGCCTGACGCGTCTTGGCGCTGCGGGCCGAGCGGTCGTAAGATTTGGCTGCCCGCTCGCCTGATCTCCTGTCGATCGCTTGGCGGCAGTCCTTCGGATGTCCGCCATGGAAGGCTTGTGGATCCCGATCACCATCGCCGCCGCGCTGATGCAGGCGGTGCGCACCGCCATGCAGCGCCAGCTGGCGCGCGAGCTGAGCAATGCCGCCGGCGCCTATGCCCGCTTCCTCTACGGCGCGCCGCTGGCCTTCCTCTATGTGCTGGCACTGTGGGGCTGGTGGCACATCGCGCTGCCCTCGCCGGACGGCTCGTTCTTCGTCGCGGTGACGCTGGGCGGCATCGCCCAGGTGCTGGCCACCGTGATGCTGCTGGCCGCCGTCAACCTGCGCTCGATGCCGGTCGGCGTCGCCCTGTCCAAGACCGAGGTGATCCAGGCCGCCATCGCCGGCTTCGTCTTCCTGGGCGATCCGATCACCGCGACCGCGGCCTTGGGCATCCTGCTGGCGACGATCGGGGTGATGGGGCTGGCCAGTGCGCGCATGTCGGGCGGGGTACGGGTGCTGGTCACCTCGCTGGGCGAGCCAGCCGCCATTGTCGGCATCGCCTCGGGTGCCGGCTTCGCGCTCTCGGCCATCGGCTTTCGCGCCGCCGCCCTGTCGCTCGGCCACCCCAATCCGGTGATGGCCGCCGGCTACACCCTGGCCTGGGCCACCGCCATCCAGACCGCGATGATGGGCATCTGGCTGGCCTGGCGCGAGCCCAAGGCGCTCCTGGCGGTGGCGCGCAACGTCAAGGCTTCGGGCCTCGTCGGCCTGACCAGCGTCGTCGGCTCGGCCTGCTGGTTCCTCGCCATGACCATCCAGGCCGTGGCCTATGTCCGCACCCTGGGCCTGGTCGAGCTGGCCTTCGGCTACGCCATCTCGGTCGGCTGGCTGGGAGAGCGCATCAAGCGCTCGGAAATCGTCGGGATCCTGCTGGTGGCGGTAGGGATCGCCACGCTACTGCTGGGCGGGTGAGGCCACCGCTGCAGGGAGGCGCCCGCCCTCCTGCATGGGTGCGGTGGCAGCGACGATCGTGCTGAAGCAAACCCGAGGAACGCTCATGCCAAACGACACGGATATCCGGACGACCGCCGGGCGCGGCCGCCTCTTCGACAGCATTCTCGACACCGTCGGCGACACGCCGACGATCCGGGTCAACAATCTCGGTCCGAAGCATGCCACGATCTACGTCAAGGCCGAGTTCTTCAACCCGGCCGCCTCGGTGAAGGATCGGCTGGCGCTCAACATCATCGAGGCCGCCGAGCGCAGCGGGGCGTTGAGGCCGGGCCAGACGGTGGTCGAGGCGACCAGCGGCAACACCGGCATCGGGCTCGCCATGGTCTGCGCCCAGAAGGGCTATCCGCTGGTCGTGACGATGGCCGACAGCTTCTCGATCGAGCGCCGCAGGCTGATGCGCATGCTCGGCGCCAAGGTGGTGCTCACGCCGCGCGCCCAGAAGGGCTTCGGCATGTACCGGAAAGCGGTGGAGCTGGCCGAGGCCAATGGCTGGTTCCTGGCCCGCCAGTTCGAGACCGCGGCCAACGCCGACATCCACGAATCGACCACGGCGCGCGAGATCGTCAACGATTTCGCCGGCTCGCGGCTCGACTGGTTCGTCACCGGCTACGGCACCGGCGGCACCGTGGCCGGGGTCGGACGCGTGCTGCGGCGTGAGCGGCCCGAGACCAGGATCGTGTTGAGCGAGCCGGCCAATGCGCAGCTCGTCGGCAGCGGCCAAGCCCAGGAGCGCACCGCCGATCACGCTCCCGCCGGCAGCCACCCGGCCTTCGAGCCGCACCCGATCCAGGGCTGGACGCCGGACTTCATCCCCTACGTACTGCAGGAGGCGATCGACAGCAGGTTCTACGACGAGCTGATCGCCATCGCCGGTGCCGAAGGCATCAAGTGGGCAAAGGCGCTGGCGCAGAAGGAGGGGATCTTCACCGGCGTCTCCGGCGGATCGACCTTCGGCGTGGCCCACCAGATCGCCGAGAAGGCGCCGCCCGGCTCGGTCATCCTGTGCATGCTGCCCGACACCGGCGAGCGCTACCTGTCGACACCGCTGTTCGACGGCATCGAGGCCGACATGAACGAGGAGGAGCTGGGCCTGTCGCGTTCGACTCCGGGTTTCCAGATGCCGGCGTCCTGACCGAAAGGCTCCGCCGCCGCTCGGGGCGGGCGGGGCTACCCGCCCTTCACCCCGCCGGCGGTGAGGCCGGTGACGATCTCCTTCTGGATGAACACCGTCAGCAGCAGAACCGGCAGCGTCACCATCAACGCCGACGCCGCCAGCGGCCCCCAGGAGAGCTGCTCGAAGCTGAGCGAGTTGTAGACCGCGACGGGCAGTGTCCGGGTCTCGCGGCCGGCCAGCACCACGCCGAAGACGAAGTTGTTCCAGGAGAAGATGAAGGACAGGATCGCCCCCACGACGATGCCGGGGCGGGAGAGCGGCAGCGCCACCTTGTAGAAGGCCTGCCAGAGGTTGGCGCCGTCGATCAGCGCCGCCTCCTCCAGCTCGTGCGGCAGGCTCTCGAAGAAGCCCAGCATCACCCAGACCACGATCGGCACCGAGATGACGAGGTGGATGATGATCATCGGATAGAGCGTGCCGGTGAGCCCGATTGCCCTGAACAGGATGAACAGCGGGATCAGGTAGCTGAGGCCCGGCGTGATGCGCGAGATCAGCACGATCAGCCCCCAGCCCTCGGCCCTGGCCTTGGCGAGGCCGTAGCCGGCGGGCACGCCCACGATCAGCGCCAGCAGCGTCGAGACGCCGGAGACGATGATGCTGTTCCAGGTGTAGAGCAGGAACGGGTTCTGCTCGAAGATCGTGACGTAGTTGTACCAGGCGGGCTCGGAGGGCCAGAACACCGGCGGGTAGGCGGTGTTGTCGAGCTCGTTCTTCAGCGACAGCGACAGCATCCACAAGAACACCAGGATCGCCGGCGAGACGATCAGGAATACCGCGATGCCGAAGCCCACCTTGCGGGCCAGCGTCTTCAGGCCCAGGGCCGGGGAATGGGCGAAGGCCGAGCGCAGCGAGATTTTCATGTGTTGAGCGCCCACTGGGTGCGCTGGCGCGACCAGAGCAGGACCAGCGTCATGGCGATGATGATGACGAAGAACACCACGACCACCGCCGAGGCATAGCCGATGTTGTAGAAGGCGAAGGCCTGGAGATAGAGGAAGATGTTGATGGTCTCGGACGCGGTGCCGGGCCCGCCCTGGGTGATGACGAAGATGGTGTCGAACGCCTTCAAGGCGTCGATGGCGCGGATGACCACGGCCACCATCACGAACGGCAGCACCAGCGGCCAGGTGATGTGGCGGAACATCTGCCACTCGGAGGCGCCGTCGATCAGCGCCGATTCGTAGGGCTCGGTCGGCAGCGAGGCGAGGCCGCCCAGCACGATCAGCATCACCAGCGGCGTCCACTGCCAGATCTCGATCAGCGCCAGGCTCGGGATCACCGTGCCGGGATCGAACACCCAGAGCTGCGGCGGGATGCCGACCAGCGACAGCAGGTAGTTCAGCACGCCGAGCTGCGGGTGGAACATCATGGTCCACACCAGGGCGATCGCCACCGGTGTCGCCATCATCGGCATCATGAACACCGTGCGCAGCACGCCGCGCAGCGGGAACTCGCGGTGGAACACCACCGCCGCCAGCACGCCCAGCACCACCGGCAGGAACACCGCCAGGAAGGTGAAGTAGAAGGTCCGCCAGATCGATTCGATGAACCGGCTGTCGCTCGCCAGCTGCAGGTAGTTGCCGAGGCCCACGAAGCTCGGCTCGCCGACGACCGGCCAGTCGTGGACGGACAGGTAGAGCGTGAACGCCCACGGAAAGAGGATGACCGCCAGGATGACGATCATCGCCGGCAGCGCGAACAGCATGTAGCGCCAGCGCCGGCGGTAGCCGCCCTTGCCCGGTGCGGCCCCGGCCGCCGCAGCGGCCGGGGTGGCGGAAGCCTGGCTCACGCCTTCTCGCTCTTCTCGAGGATCGGCGCGAACTGCTCGGTGGCCTTCTCCAGCTCGGGCTTCACGTCGGAGCCGTTGATCATGTTGGTCAGCGCGATGCCGAAGATGTCGCGGAACTCGGTCACCGGGATCACCACCGGCAGGCTCGGCCGGCCGATCTTGCTGCACTCGACGATCGCCTGCACCACGTCCTTGGACGAGGTCGTGCCGGCCAGCACCTCCGGATCGGAGTAGACCGCCGTGCGGCCGGGGGCACCGAAGCCGCCCTGGAGCTGGCGGGCCGCCATCGCCTTGCTGGTCGCCCACTGGGTGTAGAGGAACGCGGCCTCCTTCTTCTTGGTGAAGGCCGAGACGCCCATGCCGTCGGCGAACGAGCCCGAGTGCTGCGCCTTCGGCCCCATCGGCTGCATGACGTACTTGGTGCGGCCGGCGACGCGCGACTTGGTCTTGTCCTCGACCGGCACGGCGAAGCCGATGCCGTCCAGCCACATGGCGGCACGGCCCTGCATGAAGCTGGCCTGCGCCTCCATCCAGTTGAAGCCACTGGAGCCGGCGGGCCCGTAGTCGACGTTGAGTTTCTTGTAGAGGTCGGCCGCCGCCACCGCGGCGTCGCTGGTGGTGTGCATGGCGCCCTGGTCATCGATCGAATCGACGTCCCAGCCCAGCAGCAGATTGGTCCAGACCGGCACGTTGGCGTTCTTGATGCCGCGGCCGACCCAACCGGTGATGCCGTTGGCCGGATCGTGCAGCGCCTGGGCGGCTGCCGTCATCTCGTCGAAGGTCGTCGGATAGGCGATCCCCTTCTTCTCGAAGAGGTCCATGTTCGCATAGACGAGGTGGTAGTCGATGTTGATCGGCAGCGTGTCGATCCGCCCGTCCGCCTGCGTCGCCCAGAGCAGGCCCGCCTTCGAGAAGTCGGCGAAGTCGTAGTCGGGGAAGGTGAGCTGCGGGTCCTTCAGCATGTCGCGGACGTCGACCAGCCACTTGCCCTTGGCGACCAGCCGCTTCTGCACGTGCAGCGCCAGCATCAGCACGTCGAACGAGGTGTTGCCGGAGGTGAACTCGATCACCGCCTTCTGGCGCTGCTGCTGCTCGGGCACCTGCTCGGAGCCGACCTCGATGCCGGTGAGCTCGGTGAACTCCTTCTCGTATTTCTGCAGCAGGTCGCCGCGCGGCCCCTTGGCCAGCAGCACCTCGATCTTCTCGCCCTTGAAGCGCATCGGGTCGAAGGCACCCTGGGCCCGTACCGGCAGGGTGAAGCCGCCTCCCGCCGCCAATGCCGCGGCGCCGGCGCCGGCCTTGAGCAAGCCACGCCGCGAAAGCTCGATAGACATAGTTCAGCCTCCTATTCACCGGCCTTCGGCCGGCCGACATTCGCCGCGCACTCTATCGGCGCCGGATGCTCAGTCAACGCCGCGCGGACGCCCTTCGATGCCGGCCGCGGACCGAAAACGGTAGACGCCGCCGCTGCGCGCGGCCGCGACGCGGAGCCGGTCACCAGGCGGGACGCCTCGGCTCGTCCAGTGGCGATGGCGGGTGGGAGGTCCGGGAACCGGCTGCCGGGGCTTCCCGCCGACCGCGATGCGTGCTATTCGGAACCCCACCCCTCGCAGGAGGGAACGGTTTCGTTTGCCCGTAAATCCACCGGGTCGGATTCGGGCATTGCGGGAGTGAGAGCCATCGTCGAGGTTCAGGTTCGCGACAACAATGTCGACCAGGCGCTGCGCGCGCTCAAGAAGAAGATGCAGCGCGAGGGCCTCTATCGCGAGATGCGCATGCGCCGGCACTACGAGAAGCCGTCCGAGCGCCGCGCCCGCGAGAAGGCCGAGGCCCTGCGCCGCTACCGCAAGCTGATGCGCAAGCGCGCCGAGCGCGACGAGGTGTAGCCTCCCCGGCGTTCGCGCCGGATATTGCCGCTTCGACGAACGGGCCTGCCGTCACCGGCGGGCCTTTTCGTGTTTGGCGAGAGGCTCGGTCCCCGAGCCTCAGTGGCTCATGCCCTTGACGATCTCCTCGGTCATCTTCTTGGCGTCGCCGAACAGCATCATCGTGTTGGGCTGGTAGAACAGCGAGTTCTCGATGCCGGCGTAGCCGGCCGCCATGCTGCGCTTGACGAAGAACACCGCCTTGGCCTTGTCGACGTCGAGCACCGGCATGCCGAAGATCGGCGAGGACGGGTCGGTCTTGGCCGCCGGATTGGTGATGTCGTTGGCGCCGATGACGTAGGCGACGTCGGCCTGCTGGAAGTCGTTGTTGATCTCGTCCATCTCGAAGACGACGTCGTAGGGGATGTTGGCCTCGGCCAGCAGCACGTTCATGTGGCCCGGCATGCGGCCCGCCACCGGATGGATGGCGAAGCGGACGTTCACGCCCTTCTTGACCAGCGTATCGTAGAGCTCGCGCACCGCGTGCTGCGCCTGTGCCACCGCCATGCCGTAGCCCGGCACGATGATGCAGCTCTGGGCGTTCTCCATGATGAAGGCGGCGTCCTCGGCCGAGCCGGCCTTGACCGTGCGGTCCTCGGTACCGGCGGCGGCCGCCGCCGCACTCTCGCCGAAGCCGCCCAGGATGACCGAGACGAAGCTGCGGTTCATCGCCTTGCACATGATGTAGCTGAGGATCGCGCCCGAGCTGCCGACCAGGGCGCCGGTGATGATCAGCATCGGGTTGTGCAGGGTGAAGCCGATACCGGCGGCGGCCCAGCCGGAATAGGAGTTCAGCATCGAGACCACGACCGGCATGTCCGCACCGCCGATCGGGATGATCAGCAGGAAGCCGATCGCGAAGGCCAGCATGGTCATCAGGAAGAACACGAAGCCGTGCTCGTTCGAGATGAACAGCGCCAGCAGCAGCAGGATGCCCGCACCCACCGCGATGTTGATGGCGTGCCGGCCCGGCAGCAGGATCGGCCGGCTCGACATCGCGGCGTTGACCACGCTTTTCAGCGGTCCCAGCGCGCTCTCGACCGCCGGCGGCAGCTTGGCCTGCAGCTTGCCGAAGGCGATCAGCGAGCCCGAGAAGGTGATGGCGCCGATGATGGTGCCGAGCCCCATCTCGAACAGCGACAGCCCCTTGATCGAGCCGTCGGGGTTGGTGATGTGGAAGTCCCAGGGGTTGAGGAAGGCCGCGGTCGCCACGAACACCGCCGCCAGGCCCACCAGCGAGTGGAACGCCGCCACCAGCTGCGGCATCGCCGTCATCTCGATGCGCCTGGCGACCACGAAGCCGATGCCGCCGCCGATGGCGATGGCGACCAGGATCAGGAGGTAGCTGACGAAGCCGGCATGCGGTAGCGCCAGCAGGGTGATCACGGCGGCCAGCGTCATGCCGGCCATGCCGTAGCGGTTGCCCATCCGGCTGGTGGCGGCACTCGACAGGCCACGCAGCGCCATGATGAAGCAGACGGCGGCGACCAGGTAGCCGACGGCGGCGAGGTTGCTGCTCATGGCCCCGCCCTCAGCCGCGCTTCTTGAACATGGCGAGCATCCGCTCGGTGACCGCGAAGCCGCCGAAGATGTTGATCGCCGCCAGGATGATGGCGAGAAAGCCGAAGAAGGTCGACCAGCCCGATTCTGCGCCGGTGGCGATCAGGGCGCCGACGATGATCACGCTCGAGATGGCATTGGTCACCGACATCAGCGGCGTGTGCAGGGCCGGCGTCACCGACCAGACCACGTAGTAGCCGACGAACACCGCCAGCACGAAGACGATCAGGTTGAGGATGCCGGGATCGATCGCGTCCATCTCGCTGCTCCTCAGGCGGCCGCGGCCGGGACGAAGCCCTTGTGCACGACCTGCCCGCCCTGGGTCAGCAGCGTGCCTTCGACGAGATCGTCCTTGGTATCGATGTCGAGCACCGGGCCCTTCTTGACGATCAGGTTCAGGAAATTCAGCAGGTTCTTGGCGTAGAGCACGGTCGTTGCCGGCGCCAGCCGCGCCGGCAGGTTGCGGGCGCCGATCACCGTCACCCCGCCGGCCTCGACCGTCCGGCCGGGCTCGCTGCCCTCGACATTGCCGCCGCTCTCGGCCGCCATGTCGAGCACCACCGAGCCCGGCTTCATCGAGCGCACCATCTCGGCGCCGACGATGCGCGGCGCCTTGCGGCCCGGCACCTGGGCGGTGGTGACGACGATGTCCTGGCTCTTGATGTGCTCGGCCACCATCCGGGCCTGCTCGGCCTGCTCCTCGGGCGTCAGCGGCCGGGCGTAGCCGCCGGCCGTCGCGGCGTCCTTCGGCACGAAGCCGACGAACTTCGCCCCCAGGCTCTCGACCTCCTCCTTGGCCGCCGGCCGCACATCGGTGGCCGAGACCACCGCACCCATCCGCCGTGCCGTGGCGATCGCCTGCAGCCCGGCCACGCCGGCGCCGACCACGAAGATCTTGGCGGGCGTCACCGTGCCGGCCGCCGTCATCATCATCGGCAGCACGCGGTCGTAGGCCGCCATGGCGTCGATCACCGCCTTGTAGCCGGCGAGGTTGGCCTGGCTGGACAGCACGTCCATCGCCTGCCCGCGCGTCGTGCGCGGCAGCAGCTCGAGGGCGAAGGCCGCGATGCCGGCCTGGGCATAGCCCGCCACCTGCTCGCGGTTCATGTAGGGGTCGAGCGCGCCGATCAGCACCTGGCCCTGGTGCAGCCGGCCCATCTCCTCGTCGGTCGGACGCTGCACCTTCAGCACGATGTCGCTGGACCAGACGGCGGCCGCATCGTCGACGAGCTGCGCCCCGGCGTCGACGAAGGCCTGGTCGGAGATCGCGGCACCGAGCCCGGCGCCCTTCTCGACCACCGGCTCGACGCCCAGCGCCGCCATCTTCTTGACCGTCTCGGGCGAGGCCGCGACGCGACGCTCGTTGTCGCGACGCTCCTTGGGGATGCCGACCCGCATCGCCTGATCTCCCGCCGGAACCGGCGACCGCTCGACGTCGCCCTTGCCGCCGTTGTCTAGGGAATCGTAAAGCCATTGGCAATGCAGGGCTTTGCCTGGGTTTGTCGCGGGCAGGGGCGGCTGCGGCTGGCACGCCGCCGCTTCCGCCCCTATAACCGCCGCCCGAGGGAACGCGCACCGAAGCGACGCCATGCAGACCGTCAACCAGATCCGTTCGACCTTTCTCGACTATTTCCGCCGCCACGGCCACGAGCCGGTGGCCTCGTCGCCGCTCGTGCCGCACAACGACCCGACGCTGCTGTTCACCAATGCCGGCATGGTGCAGTTCAAGAACGTCTTCACCGGCCTCGAGCAGCGCCCCTACAAGCGCGCCGCCACCTCGCAGAAATGCGTGCGCGCCGGCGGCAAGCACAACGACCTCG
>DAOLFG010000054.1:0-26865 GCA_035326425.1 Geminicoccus sp.
GCCTTGTCCATGAGCTTCAGCTCGAAATGCGACAGGTTGATCGCCCGCATCCGCGCCGCGTCGATGCGCGACCAGACACAATGGGCGTGGCGCCTGCCGTCCTTTTCGTGGAAGACGATGGCCCGCGGCTGGCCGCTCAGGCCCAGCCGGGCTTCGATGTCGACGATGGCTGCCTCGAAGGCCTCGACCGAAACCTTGGCCCGGGGCGGCGGGTTCAGGCTGAGCGAGAACAGGAACCGCCGGCACCTGGTGCCGAGACCGACCGCATGGGCCTCCTTCAGCGCACCCGGCAGGTCGTCGGCGACGAAGCCGCGCAGCTCGTGAACCTCGACATGGTCGCTGTCGATGTCGTTCAGCAGATGGCGGGCCAGGGCATGCCGCCCCGCTGGCTGGCCGACTGACACACGGCTCGTCGTCGCCGTCGGCCTCGGGACCTCGCCGTCGAGACTGCCCGGCCGTCGCGCCCGTGGGCACGCGGCAGGGAACTGTTGGCGGCCTCCGCCGTTCGACCCGTCAGCGCGGGGACGTCGGCGTTTTTGCTGTTTCCGCCACCTCACCGGAGCCGAGGGAGAACAGCGGCAGGCTCCGGACCCGTGCTTTGTCCCGTGGTCCGCTACAGGAAGAAATGGCTCGCCTGCAGCGTGATCGAGCCGGTCAGCTCGATCTGCATCTCCGGGCTTGCGTCGGCATCCGTGCTGGCCTCGATCAGCGTGATCCCGCCCGAGCGGGTGTAGCGGACCTCGCCGGTGGCGTCGGCGCTGAAGGCGCTGGCGCCGCGCCAGATGAACGCATCGTCGGCGCCGGTCGACGGCCGCGCATCGATGCCGCGCAGGTCGATCCGATCCTTCTGGCTGGTGCTGAAATCACCGATGACGTCGCGAAGGCCGGCGCCCGGCAGACTCTCGCCCAGGGCGTCGAAGTCGAACGTGTCGGCACCGCCGCCGCCGGTCATGACATCCCGGTCGCCGCCGCCGACGATGAGATCGTTGCCGGCGTCGCCCAGCAGCACGTCGTCGCCGTCGCCGCCATGGATCGTGTCCTTGCCGGCCCCGCCCGAGATCCTGTCGTCGTCATCGCCGCCGCGCAGCGTGTCGTTGCCGCCGAGGCCGGAGATCGAATCCGCCCCGTCGGTGCCGTCCAGCCGGTCGGCGCGCGAGGTGCCGATGATCGGCGGCGGCGTCACGAAGCTGAAGTCGAAGTCGAGGCCCGAGGCATAGTAGTCGTCGATGCGCACCGACACGTCGCGGGCGGCGAAGGTGATCAGCAGGTCGCCCGAGCTGTCGGCGAAGCTGGCCTGGCCGCGCTGCAGGTCGGTGAAGACCAGGAGGTTGGAGCCGGAGGTGTCGTGGACGACGTCGTCGCCGAAGCTGCCGCCGAAGCTGAAGCTGTCGTTGCCGGTGCCGCCCCACAGCTCGTCGTCGCCCTCGCCGCCGACCAGGTCGTCCTGGCCGCCGCCGCCCGACAGCTCGTCGTCGCCGCTGCCGCCGAACAGGTCGTCCGAGCCGTCGTTGCCGTCGAGCCGGTTGGCGCGGCCGTTGCCGGTGATGCTGTCGTTGCCCGAGCCGCCGGCGGCGTCCTCGATCCAGCTGCCCCGCGCGATGGCCAGCGTGGTGGCGTAGGAGCCCGACTTGCGGCCGTCGGTCCAGGTGTAGGCCGGTCCCAGCTCGCTCCAGGCGCCGGGCGTCAGGTCGATGACGGCCGCCGTCGACTGGTTCGACCAGTCGATCCGGTCACGCCCGCCGGCGTCGTAGATGGTCTCGAACAGCCGCTCGCCGGTGTCCCACTGGTAGACGGTGTCGCCGGCGCGGGTCGCGGTGTTGGTGCCGTAGAGATACTGGATCGCCGCCACGTCGTTCAGCATCGGCCCGGTCGGGAAGAAGGCGTTCGAGTAGCCGCCGCCGGTCACGGAATCGTTCAGGTACGACCGGTAGCTCATGACACTGTTGCCCAGCCAGTCGTAGCCGGTGCCGTAGATGACGTTGGAGCCGCCCGAGGCGTGCGGGTGCTTCAGGCCGAGGGCGTGGCCGATCTCGTGGACGACGGTGGCGAAATTGTAGGTGCCGGCCGCATAGGACGCGTTGGGCGCGTAGCCGGGGCCGAACCAGACGTCGCCGCCCTCCGGATAGCCCGAGGCCGGATAATATCCCCAGGCCGTCGACGGTGCCGAGCTCCGGCCGAAGCGCATCACGCCGACATGGTCGTCGGTCTCGGCGACCTCGACGAAGGTGATATCCGCGAGCCCGGCCCAGAGGTCGAGGGCGGCACGCACCGCGTTCTTCTGCGTGGCGCTGAGCGCGCTGATGGTATCGGGCTCGCCGCTGCCATAGTCGGCGGGAAAGACCGAGTCCGGCCCGGCGAAGCTGTACTCGATGATGACGCCGGTGCCGACCTCGTCGCCCCACTTGCTGCCGGCCAGCAGGTTGTCGGTGTGGATGTCGCCGGTCTTGGGCGTTGGGCTCGTCTCGCTGCCCTCGTAGGGCGTGGCCGGATCGAGCATCGTCGGATCGCCGACGGCGGCGGGACGCGGATCCGGCGACTCTGCCGGGTTGCCGCCGGCCAGGGGCCAGGAGCCGTATCGCAGCGGGGACCAGGGATCGATACCTTGCCATGTCGCCTGCTGGCAGAGCTCACACATCGACCACCCCCGCGATCTCGTCCGCGGGACGTAGCCTAGTCCGCATCGGCCAGCCGACCTATGTGCAATCTGCGCGGCGGCGACCGACCGGCCGACAGGGTGCCGGCGGAGCGAAATGCCGTCCGGCACCCGTGAGTACCGCGCAACGCCGCCGACTTTTGCGAAATATCAATGCGTAACGAAAAACCGGCAGGTAGCGTCGCGTCCGGCACGTCGGGGAAACGCCATATCTCGAGCTCCGGCTCCGTGCCTTCGAGCGGTGGTCCAACACCGTCGAGATTGGCCGGGTCGCGGGCGCCTTCGTGCGTGGAGGTGCCCGCGGCCCGGCTGCTCCGAGCCTGGTCCGCCGTCGTCCGGCTCAGCGCGAGCTGACGTCCCAGCCCGGCACGCCGCGCATGTCGGGCAGCCGATGCGCGATCCCCTTGTGGCAGTCGATGCAGGTCTTCTCGCCGGAGGCCAGCAGGGTGTCGTGCATCTCGACGGCGCGGGCGCTCTGGCGGGTGAAGTCCATCGAGACGAAGCTGTGGCAGTTGCGGCATTCCAGGCTGTCGTTGCTCTTCAGCCGGTGCCACTCGTGCTCGGCCAGCTCGCGCCGCTTCTCGGCGAACTTCTCGGGCGTCGAGATCGTGCCGAAAATCTTGCCCCAGACCTCCTTGCTGGCCTGCATCTTGCGCGCGATCTTGTGCGTCCACTCGTGCGGCACGTGGCAGTCGGGACAGGTGGCGCGCACGCCCGAGCGATTGGAGTAGTGGATCGTCGACTTCAGCTCCTGGAAGACATTGTCGTACATCTCGTGGCAGCTGATGCAGAACGCCTCGCGGTTGGTGGCCTCGAGCGCGGTGTTGAAAGCACCCCAGAACACCACGCCGCCGATGAAGCCGCCGGTGGTGAGGAAGCCCAGGCTGAGATAGGCCGCCGGACGGGACAGAACGCCCCAGAACCACAGCAGCAGGTCGAGGAGCCGGCGCATGGCGTCACCCACCGCCGCCGCGCAGCCGGTCGAGAATGGAATCGATGTCCTCGAAGCCACTCTCGACCATCAGCTCCACCTGCATCTGCGGCACGTGGCACTGCGTGCAGAAATATCGGCGCGGCGAGACCGAGGCCAGGACCTGCCCCTGGCGGTCCTGGAAGTGGGTGACGCTGATCATCGGCGCCTGACTCTGGGCGGTGAACTGCCGGCCGTGGCAGCTCAGGCATTTGTTGGCATTGAGCGTGATCTGGTAGCCGGCGATGCTGTGCGGGATCACCGGCGGCTGCTCGGGCCAGTTGCGCGCCTGGCGGCGGTCGTCGTTGACGTCGCGGGGCAGGGGCGGCGGCGTGGCCGATTCGGTCAGCGGCGTCGGGCCGCGCAGGCCTGTCAGCTCGACGGCGGCGGTGGCCAGCGGCGCCAGCAGCAGCGTGGCGGCGGCGAGGCCGGAGTACAGGCGCCGGCTCATGCCTTCACCACCCTGCAGGCGCATTTCTTGAAGTCCGTCTGCTTCGAGATCGGGTCGGTCTGATCCAGCGTCACCTTGTTGATGAGCTGGCTGGCGTCGAACCAGGGCACGAAGACCAGGCCGCGCGGCGGCTTGTTGCGGCCGCGGGTCTCGACGCGGGTCAGGATGTGGCCGCGCCGCGATTCGACCTTCACCGCATCGCCCCGGCGTAGGCCGCGTTGGGCGGCATCGTCGGGATGCATGAACAGCACGGCGTTGGGGAAGGACCTGAAGAGCTCGGGCACCCGCCCGGTCATCGAGCCGGAATGCCAGTGCTCCAGCACCCGGCCGGTGACCAGCCACATGTCGAACTCGTCGTCCGGCGCCTCGGCCGGCGGCTCGTAGGGCAGGGCGAAGATGCGGGCCTTCTTGTCGGGGAAGCCGTAGAACTGCACGCCGCTGCCGGCCTCGACATAGGGGTCGTAGCCCTCGCGGTAGCGCCAGAGCGTCTCCTTGCCGTCGACCACCGGCCAGCGCAGGCCGCGCACCTGATGATAGGTGTCGAAGGGTGCGAGATCGTGGCCGTGGTGCCGGCCGAACTCGGCATATTCCTCGAACAGGCCCTTCTGCACGTAGAAGCCGAAGGCGCGGCTCTCGTCGTTGGCGTAGCCGCTCTCGATGTCGCTGGTCGGGAACTGGTTCACCTTGCCGTTGGCGAACAGCACGTCGAACAGGGTCTTGCCCTTCATCTCCGGCTTCTTGGCCAGCAGCTCGGGCGGCCAGACCTCGTCGGTGGTGAACCGCTTGCTGAACTCCATGAGCTGCCAGAGATCGGAGCGGGATTCGCCGGGAGCGGTGACCAGCTGGTGCCAGAAATGGGTGCGCCGCTCGGCATTGCCGAAGGCACCCTCCTTCTCCACCCACATCGCGGTCGGCAGGATCAGGTCGGCGGCGACGCAGGTGACGGTGGGGTAGACGTCCGACACGACGATGAAGGTGTCCGGGTTGCGGTAGCCCGGATAGCCCTCCTCGTTCATGTTGGCGCCGGCCTGCATGTTGTTGTTGACCTGCACCCAGTAGGCCAGCAGCTCGCTGTCCTTGAGCTTCCGGTTCATCAGCACGGCGTGATAGCCCGGCACCGGGTCGATCGTGCCCTCGGGGAGCCGCCAGATCTCCTCGGCCTTCTTGCGGTGCTCGGGATTGGTCACCGCCATGTCGGCCGGCAGGCGGTGCGAGAAGGTGCCGACCTCGCGCGCCGTGCCGCAGGCCGAGGGCTGGCCGGTGAGCGAGAACGGGCTGTTGCCGGGCTCGCTGATCTTCCCGGTCAGCAGGTGGATGTTGTAGACCATCTGGTTCGCCCACACGCCGCGCGTGTGCTGGTTGAACCCCATGGTCCAGAACGACACGACCTTGGTCCCGGGATCGGCGTAGAGCTCGGCCAGCGCTTCCAGCCGCTGCACCGACACCCCCGACATCTTCGACACCCGCTCGACGTCGTAGTCGTCGACGAAGGCGGCGTACTCGTCGAAGGTCATCTCGGTCGAGCCGCCGGGATCCTTGGCGTTGGCGGCCTTCTGCTCCAGCGGGTGCTCGGGCCGCAGGCCGTAGCCGATGTCGGTGTTGCCGCGGCGGAAGATCGTGTGCTTGTCGACGAAGTCGCGGTTGACGCGGTTGGTCTTGATGATGTGCCGGGCGATGTAGTTGAGGATGGCGAGATCGCTCTGCGGCGTGAAGACGATCGGGATGTCGGCGAGGTCGAAGCTGCGGTGCTCGAAGGTCGACATCACCGCGACCTTGACGTGTGGATAGGACAGCCGGCGGTCGGTCACCCGGGTCCACAGGATCGGATGCATCTCCGCCATGTTCGAGCCCCACAGCACGAAGGCGTCGGCATGCTCGAAGTCGTCGTAGCAGCCCATCGGCTCGTCCATGCCGAAGGTGCGCATGAAGGCGAAGGCCGCCGAGGCCATGCAGTGCCGAGCGTTGGGATCGACGTTGTTGGAGCGGAAGCCGGCCTTGAACAGCTTGTTGGCGGCATAGCCCTCCCAGACCGTCCACTGGCCCGAGCCGAAGATGCCGACGCCGGTCGGCCCCTTGGCGGCCATGGCGGCCTTGAACTTCTCCGCCATGACGTCGAAGGCCTCGTCCCAGGAGACCGGCTCGAACTCGCCGTCCTTGGCGAAGGCGCCGTTGCGCTTGCGCAGCAGCGGCTGGGTCAGCCGGTCGGCGCCGTACATGATTTTGCTGAGGAAATAGCCCTTCACGCAGTTGAGGCCGCGATTGACCTCGGCGTTGATGTCGCCATGGGTGGCGACCACCCGGTTGTCCTTGACCGCCACCATCACGCCGCAGCCGGTGCCGCAGAAGCGGCAGGGCGCCTTGTTCCAGGTGAGCTGGGCCTCGTCGCCCGGCACCACGACGTTGGCGGCGTCGGCTGCGGCCGGGAGCCCGAGCGCCGCCGCCGCCGCACCTGCCGCCTGGGCCTTCAGCATCTCGCGGCGTGACAGCGTCATCCGGGCCACTCCTCAGACGGGTTCGGTATCGATGCGATGGAAAACCAGGGCGACGTTCAGCACGCCCCGCAGGGTGCGGATGGCCTCGATGCGCTCCAGCACCTGCCGCTCGTTCGCGGTCTCCAGCGTCACCACGATCTTGCCGGCGGGATCGGTCTGGTGGACCTCGGCGCCCTCCACGAGGCCGATGCCGGCGCAGACGGGCGCCAGCCGTTCCGGCCGTGCCTGGACAGCCAGGCTCGACACGTGCAGCTCAGCCGGCATCGGCGGTCTCCGCCGCGGCGAGCGTGATCGCCGCGGCCGGGCAGACGGGCAGGCAGTCGCCGCAGCCGGTGCAGACCGCCGCGTCGAGCACCGGCGTGGCGGCACGGCGCAACTGCGGCGGGAAGCGGATCGCCCGCTCGGGGCAGACGTCGCCGCAACTGCGGCAGACCACGCCGCGAAAGGCCAGGCAGGCGTCGCCGATCGTGGCGGCCGGGGCCGGCGGCGGCGCGGCGCTCCGGCCGAGCAGCAGGCCGCGACGTGTGGCGGCGATACTCATGCCGGCGGCGGCCCCGGCGGGCCTACCACCATCTGGTACATCCAGACGAGGAAGCCGTAGCCGCCGACCACGCCCACGGCGAGCAAGGGGAAGATCACGGCGACCACCAGCAGGAAGACGAGAAGCTCGCTCCGTCTGGATGCGCTACGCGACGCAGGTGTGCTCGTCACCTGTCTTGCCCTGTCCTGCCTGCCCGTTGTTGCGACGCTATTTAGCTTTCGAGCTATGATCAAGCGCCGTTTGGGATTTCGGGTCGGAAGGTCGCAGCCGCAGATACATCATCGCCGCCAGCAGAGCGTCGTTGAAGGCGTCGTGCTCGGCACGGCGCGGCAGGTCCAGGCGCTCGCGGATGGTCTCGAAGCGCAGGTCGATGTTGGCGCCCGGCGGCAGCTGCGGGGCGCGCCAGTCGTAGTACAGCCGGGAGACCTCGACCCGTCGGTTGGGCAAGGGACAGCCGATCAGCCGGCGGACATGCTTGTCCAGCATGGCGGCGTCGAAATCGATGTAGTAGCCGACCAGGGGACGTGGGCCGACGAAGTCGAGCACGTGGCGGATCGCCTCGTCGCAGGGCAGGCCCTGGGCGACGTCCAGGCCGCGCAGGTGATGGATCGTCACGAGGTGCTCGGGGACGGGCCCGCTCGGCCGCACCAGGATGTCGAGCCGCTGGCTGGTCAGCAGCGTGTCGCCCGCGATGCGGATGGCGCCGATCGACAGGATCTCGGCCTTGCCGACATCCAGGCCCGTGGTCTCGCAATCGAGGCTGACCAGCTCGTGGTCGGGAGCGTCGTCGAACAGGAAGGCGTAGCGCGGATCGCTCAGCCGCCGGCGCCACCAGGCGCGCTTGAGCGCGTGCAGCATCGGCTCAGAACATGCCGAGCTGGAAGTGGTTGCGGACGATGTCCTTCAGCTTCTTGGCGAGCAGCAGCGACTCCTTCAGCACGTCGCGCTCCAGCTTGCTGAGATCGGCGGGGTCGAGCAGGTCGTTGAGCGGTTGGTGCAGCCGCATCCGCTCCAGCCGTGCCTGCAGGCGCAGGTCGAGCATCGCCGAGAAGGCGTCGGCGAGATTGACGCCGAGCTGCCGGTCGAACAGGCCGAGCTCGGTCAGCCGGCGGATGCGGCCCGCCGTGCCGTTCTCGTCGATGCCCTGCTCCAGCGCGAGCGCCCGCGCGCCATGGACGATCGGGAAGATGCCGCCCTTCTTGATGTCGAGCCGGTGCTCGTGCTCGCCTTTCTGCGTCACCAGCCGCCCCAGCAGGCTGACCGGCGTGTCGAAGCTGTCGATGGCCTGGGCGAAGCGCCGGCAGAACAGCTTGTTGCCGTGCAGCACCTCCCGCAGCCGCTGCTTGGCCATCGCCAGCAGCCGGTCGTCGCCGGCGATCGGCCGGGCGTCGACGAAGATCGCCATGTCCATCAGCGCCTGCTCGCCGGGATGGGTGACCCAGTGCAGCAGGTCGGCCTTCCAGGCGGCGAGCGGCTTGGCCCAGCGCGGGTTGCGCACCATCACCTCGCCCGGGCAGGCCGGGAAGCCGCAGGCGATCATCGCCTCGGTGAACCGCGCCATGGTGGCCGGCAGGTCGGCCGGCTCGAAGCCGTCTTCGAGGATCACGCCGTTGTCCTGGTCGGTGCGCAGGATCTGCTCGCCCCGTCCCTCGCTGCCCATCACGAGCAGGCAGGAGCGCCGGGCCAGCTCGTCGTCGACCGTCATCGCCCACAGCCGGGCGGCGATGCGGCCGTTCAGCTCGGAGGCCAGGCTGTTGATGAAGCCGATCTTGGTGCCGCTGCCGTGCAGCTGGCGGACCAGCTGCGCCAGCCGGTCGCCGGCATCGGCGAGATCGCCCGGCGTCCTCGCCTGCTCGACCAGCGAGCCCACCATGTCGGCCTGGCCGCCGAGCGAGGCCAGCACGGCGGCCGCGTCCAGCACCCCCGTCACCGAGGCGCCATCGCGGACCACGAGGTGGCGGATGCGCCGCCGCGCCATCTGCAGGGCCGCCTCGGCCAGCGGCTCGGCGGCCTCGACCGTCTCGAGCTCGTAGTGCGCGATCTCGCCGACCGGTCGGTCGGGCGGCGAGCGGTCGCGGAAGGCGGCGCGCGTCATGTCGACATCGGTGACGATGCCCAGCCGCTCGCCGTCCTCGACCAGCAGGGCCCGCTGGCCGCTCTCCTCCATGCGCAGCGCCGCCTGCTCGAGGGTGGTCGAGGCGGTGACACGCGTGGCGGGGCCGAGCGGGGCGTCGGCGACCCGGGCGGTCATCGCCCCCAGCAGCGCCGGGCTGGTGCCGCGCTGCGCCAGGGCCTCGAGCTTGTGGCTGATGCCGGTGAGGAAATAGGCGGCGAAGGCCGGATTGTTGGCGGTGAGCTCGATGAAGTCCTCGATCGGCAGGCGGTAGCAGATCGCCTCCTCGCGCACCACGAAGTCGTGGCGGCAGGCTTGGTGGATCAGGATCTCGCTGTCGAAGCCGTCGCCCGAGCCGTGCAGCTGCACGATCTCGCCGCCATGCCGCTCCTCGACCGCACCCTTGATGACGACGAACAGCCAGTCGGGCAGATCGCCGGCGCGCAGCACGGTCGCGCCCTGGCGCAGGAACACCACGTCGACATTGCGCTCGACGCGCGCCACCTCCTGCGGCCGCAGCCGGTCGAACGGCGGGTTGGAGAAGTCGAACGCCTTGGGCAAGGGGCCTCCCCGCGCGGTCGGGGAGGATTAGGCCCCGGCCGACGCGGCTCGACCATGCGACCCGTTGGCCGGGGCCGGCGTCACGCCGTCAGCACGGCATGGCGCATCGCCAGCATCCGGGCGTCGAACTCCATGGCGTAGTCGTCGGCCTTCCTGAGGAAATCCATGAAGGACTGGTGGACACGGGCCGTGAGCGGATCCTTGGCCGAGATCTCGGCGAACACCTCCATCGTCGCCTTGCCGAGCGCCGCCACGATCTCGTCGGAGAAGGTGCGGACCTCGACGCCGTTCTCCTTCACCAGCGGCCCGAAGGCCTCGATGTTGTGGTAGACGAAGTCGGCGTAGGTCTCGTTGGCGGTGGCCGACGCCGCCGCCTCGACGATCGCCTGCAGGTCCGGCGTCAGCTCGGCCCAGCGGCCCTTGTTGACGATGATCTCGAGGCCGGGGCCGGGCTCGTGGAAGGCCGGCACGTAGTAGAACTTGGCGACCTTGTAGAGACCGAAGGCGCGGTCGTTCCAGGGGCCGATCCACTCGACGGCATCGAGCGCACCGGACATCAGCGACGACGCTATCTCGCCCGGCGGCACCAGCACGGTGTTGACGCCCAGCCGGCGCATGACGTCGCCGCCCAGCCCGGCGATGCGGAACTTCAGGCCGTTCAGGTCGGCAACGGAGTTGATCTCCTTCCTGAACCAACCGCCGGCCTGTACGCCGCTGGAGCCGGCATAGAACGGAACCACGCCGAAGCCGTCATAGACCTCGCGCCACAGCTTCAGCCCGTCGCCGTAGTACATCCAGGCGGCCAGCTCGGGCGCCATCAGGCCGAACGGCACGCCGGTGAAGTAGTGCAGGGCAGGGGCCTTGCCGACCCAGTAGTAGGGCGTGCCGTGGGCGATGTCGGCGGTGCCGCTCTGCACCGCGTCCAGCCCCTCGAACGGCGGCACCAGCTCGCCGGCGGCATAGAGCTTGATCTCCAGCCGGCCGGCCGACATGGCGTTGACCCGGTCGGCGAAGCGCTGGGCGCCGACGCCGACGCCCGGCGTGTTGCGCGGCCAGGGCATCACCATGTTCCAGCGGATGACGTTCTGGGCGATGGCCGGCGCGGCCACGGCACCGGCGGCGACACCGGCGGCGGCGATCAGGTTGCGGCGTCTCACGTTCGGGCCTCCCGGTGGGCGAGATCGGTCCGGACGCATAGGCGGTTCGGGCGGCCTTGCCTAGGTACGCCGGCGCCGGCACCGCATGCCGGGCGCTCCCACCGGGGCTCGGCCGGTGCTACTCGATCCGAGGCGGAACATTCGGCCCGCCGCCGCGTCCAACGCTGGTAAAGGCCGACTGTTTGGATGCGAAGCGAAATGCAGCGAGCCATGGAAATGACGGCACATTACCGGCCGGCGCCTCCGATCCATGGGGAGGAGCGTGTCCGGGTGATGATCCTCGGCACCACAGGCGAGGCCCGCCGCCTCGCCGACCTGCTGGCGCCGCGTGACGAGGTCGAGGTGATCAGCTCCGCCGGCGGCGCCTCCAGCACGTTCGGCGGCACCGAGGATCTCATGGTGCAGATCGCCGAGCGGCGCCCGGCGGCGGTGATCGACGCCACCCACGCCTACAGCCCGACCATCAGCCGCTATGCGCGGCGGGCCTGTGCCGCCGCCGGCGTGCCGAGGCTGCGCTTCGAGCGGCCGGCCTGGTCCGAGAAGCCGGGCGACGACTGGCGGCTGGCCGACGACCTCGCGGGAGCCGTCTCGACCGCCTGCGCCCTCGGCAAGCGGGTGTTCCTGTCGGCGGGCCGCGTGCCGACGGCGGCGGTCGAGCCGTTCCCCGAGCACTGGTTCCTGCTGCGCCGCAGCGACCCGGCAACCGACATGCCGGGCAATGTCCGCACCATCCAGGGCAAGGGGCCCTTCACCCGCGACAGCGAGCTGGAGCTCCTGGACGGCCATCGCATCGCGGTCGTGGTCGCCAAGATGGCGGGCGGCAACGCCGCCTACGCCAAGATCGAGGCGGCGCGCCAGCTGGGCCTGCCCGTGGTGCTGCTCAAGCGGCCGGAGCCGCCGGCCGGGCCGATGGCGTCGACCATCTCCGAGGCCCTGGCCTGGCTGGAGCCGATCGTCGAGGCAGCCCGCGGCGACGCCGACGCCTGATCAGCCCGGCCCGTCGCCGTCGGCGGCCGGCTCCTTCCTGGCGATCACCATGGCGGTGTGGCCGACGATGTCGTCGCGCGTGGTCGCGAGGTCGCGCACCCGCTCGTCGGCGAGGCCGGCATTCTCGATCAGCACCGCGTCGGCCAGCATGCCCGACGCCCGCAGCACGCCGCGCACCTTGGCGACGTGGCGGCCGACCTGCAGGATCACCACATGGCCCAGCGCCTTGGCGAGCTGCTCCAGCCGCTGCTCGGGCATGCTGGCGGGCAGCACGACGAGCGGAGCGCCGGCGCCGGCCAGCGGCCGCAGCGATGCCGCCGCCGCCGCCGCCAGCATCGGGACGCCCGGTATGACCGAGCAGGGATAGCGGTCCTGCAGCCGCTCCACCAGCCGGCCGAAGCCGCCCTGCAGCAGCGGGTCGCCCTCGCACAGGAACGCCACGTCCTGGCCGCGGTCGAGCTCGCCGGCGATCGCGGTGGCCATCACGTCGTGGATCGGCGAGGCCTCGCCGATCTCGCCGACGCCCGGCAGCGCGAAGGCCAGCTCGCGGACGCCCGGCCGGATGTGGGCCGCCGCCACCTGCCGAGCCCGGCTGTTGCCGCGGCCGCGGCCGCCGACGAAGGCGATCACCGTCGCGCGCTGGATGGCGTGCGCCGCCTTGAGCGTCAGGAGCTCGGGATCGCCCGGCCCCACGCCGACGGCGGTCAGGCGGCCCAGCCGCATATCGTCCCCGGATTTCCTGCGCGGCGGCAGCCGGCCGTCCGGTGCGTGGCCGCGGTGGCTGGCTGCCGATCACATGGCGACATGCGGCTACCTATCAGCCGGCGGACCGCGCAACAAGGACGGCCGTAGCGGCGGGCGCCTCGACGGGATCACCGATTGCCAGTGGCCGGTGCCGCCGATAGGTTGCGGCCCGCACCAGGACGGGGCCGCATGAACTCGCTTCGATCGCGCCGGGACCTCCGCACGGCGGCACCCGCTCGGCGGCCGATGCGGTGCCGCTGACCTCGTCTTCCCCGACATAGCGCCGAATGCTGTTCATCGAGCCCAGGTTCTTCCTGTTCTTCCTGGTGGTGTTCGCCGTCTACTGGGCGATACCGGCCAACAGGTACCGCAAGCTGTGGCTGCTCGGCGCCAGCTGGCTGTTCTACAGCGCCTGGGACTGGCGCTTCCTGATCCCGATGCTCGCCGTCACCGGCATCGACTGGTGGGTCGGCGTGAAGCTCGGCGAGACCGCCGATCCCGTCCGCCGGCACCGGCTGGTGGTGCTGGCGCTGGCCACCAACCTCTCCAACCTGTTCTTCTTCAAGTACTTCAATTTCTTCGCCGACTCGATGGCCCGGCTGCTCGCGACGTTCGGCGCCGAGGCCAGCTGGACGACGCTCAACATCGTGCTGCCGGTCGGCATCAGCTTCTACACCTTCCACATGCTGAGCTACGTCATCGACGTCTATCGCGGCGAGCTGCAGCCGCGCCGCTCGCTGCTCGACATCGCGCTGTTCGCCGCCATCTTCCCGCAGCTCGTCGCCGGACCGATCCTGCGCGCCAGCGGCTTCCTGCCGCAGTTCGACGAGAAGCGCAGCTTCGCCGAGGTCCGAGTCCGCGCCTGCCTGACCCTGTTCCTCATCGGCTACTTCAAGAAGGCCTGCGTCTCCGACAACATCTCGCCCTTCGTCGATCCGGTCTTCGCCACCCCGGCCATCTATTCAGCGGATGCGCTGATCGGCGCCACGCTGCTCTATGCCGTGCAGATCTATTGCGACTTCTCGGGCTACACCGACATGGCGCTGGCGAGCGCCGGCCTGCTCGGCTACCACCTGCCGCTCAACTTCGAGTGGCCGTACTTCGCCCGCAACATCAGCGAGTTCTGGCGGCGCTGGCACATCAGCCTGTCGACATGGCTGCGCGACTATCTCTACGTGCCGCTCGGCGGCAACCGCCACGGCGCGGTCATGCGCTACCGCAACCTGATGCTGACCATGGTGCTGGGCGGCCTCTGGCACGGTGCCTCGTGGAACTTCGTCATCTGGGGCACGCTGCACGGCCTCGCCTTGTGCGTCCACCACCTGTTCCGCGGCGTCGTGGCTCCCGGGCTGGGGCTCGCCGGCCGTGCCGGCCCGTTGGCCTGGCTCGGACATCTCGTCGCGGTCGCCTTCACCTTCTGGTGGGTCTGCCTCGCCTGGATCTTCTTTCGCGCCGTCGACCTCGCCGAGGCGGTCGAGATCGCCCGGGCCTATGTGACGCTGGATGCGCCGGGCACGGCCCCGCTCGGCCTCGACTACCGGCTGCTGCTGGTCGTTCTGGGCATCCTGCACTGGCTGGCCCGGCGGTTCCGGCCGGAGCTGAAGGTCGAGCAGCTGCCCCCTGTGGCCTTCGCCGCCGGCTTCGGCGCCGCCACGGCGATCGTGCTGGCGTTCGTGCCCGGCGAGTACCGGCCGTTCGTCTATTTTCAGTTCTGAGCCCGGTTGGCCGCTCCCACCGCCTCGACCAGTGCCGCCGCCGGCATCGGCCTCGCGATCAGGTAGCCTTGCGCCGCATCGCAGCCGAGGCGGCGGACCTCGGCGAGCTGGGCGCTGGTCTCGACACCTTCGGCCAGCACCTGTAGGCCGAACAGCCGGCCCATCGCCGCCACCGCCCCGGCCAGCGACCGCTCGCCCTGGCCGTCCCCGAGTTCGCCCACCAGGCTGCGGTCGATCTTGAGCTGGTCCAGCGGCAGCTCGCGCAGATAGCCGATGCCCGAGTGGCCGGCGCCGAAATCGTCGAGCGAGATCGCGACACCGGCGCGGCGCAGCCGTCCGAGTGCCCGCTGCGCGCCCTCGAGGTCGCGCGTCGCCACGCTCTCGGTGATCTCGAGCATCAGGGCCGCCGGATCCAGGCGCGCCTTGGCCAGCGCCGCCTCGACCTCGTCGACGATCTCGGGATAGCAGAGCTGCGCCGGCGACAGGTTGACGGCGAGGCGCAGCCTCGGCTGCCGCCGGCGCCAGGTCGCCGCCGCCAGGCAGGCATGCTCCAGCACCCAGCGGCCCAGCCGGTCGATCAGGCCCCAGCGCTCGGCCAGCGGCACGAACTCGTCGGGCGCCACGAGGCCGAGCCGCGGGTGCCGCCAGCGCAGCAGCGCCTCGGCGGCGAAGATGCGCTGGCCCGAGATGTCGAGCTGCGGCTGGAAGACCAACTCGAGCCCGTCGGCGTCGAGGGCCTGTCGCAGCTCCTGGGCCAGGCTCTGCTCGCGGGTCAGGCGCTGGTCCATCTCGGGCATGTAGAACTGCGGCCGCCGCCGCGCGTCGCGGCGGGCGTGGCGGGCGGCGATCCGGGCGTGCTGCAGCAGCGGCCCCGGCTCGGCGGCGTCGTCGGGCATGATGGCGAGGCCGACCCGGCTGCGGATCAACGCCACCCGGCCGGCCAGCGGCAGCGGCCCGTCGGTCAGCATCGCCAGGCGATGGGCCAGGGCGCGGGCCTCGCACAGGCCGCCCAGCAGCGGGCACAGCACCAGCAGCTCGGCGCGGCCGGCGCGGACCAGCTCGCCGGAGTGCCCCATGGTCTCGCCGATCGAGCGCTCGAGCCTCGTCAGCAGCCGCTCGGCGGCGGCGGCGCCGAAGGTCGAGGCCAGGGCGTCGATGTTCTCGATCTCGACCGTGGCCACGGCCAGCCGCTCGCCGTTCGCCGCCGCCTGCCGGGCATGGGCGGCGAGGCGGGCCTCGGCCGGCCTTTCCGGCGGCCGCGCCCGCCACTCCAAAGCCGCCGGTGCTGGCGGGCTCGATGCCATCGGCTGGCCCTCGATCGTGGTCCTGCCGGCATATTTAACGTTAATCTGCTAAAATTGTGTTGATCGGGCGGCTGCGGCCGTTCACCCGGTTGCCGTCCGTGCGGCGGTTTTCTAGACAGCGACAGGCTCGCGAGCAAACCTGCCGGAAAGGCCGCATGGACCCGACTCTGTTGTCAGCCGCGACCGCGCTGTTCTCGGTCGTCCTCATCGACATCGTGCTGGCCGGCGACAATGCCGTCGTGGTCGGCACCGCCGCCGCCGGACTGCCGCCCAAGCAGCAGCGGCAGGTGATCTTCCTGGGCGCGGCGCTGGCGCTGGTCGCCCGTATCGCCTTCGCCCTGATCGCCACGCAGCTCCTGGCCATCATCGGCCTGCTGCTGGCCGGCGGCCTGCTGCTGCTGTGGGTGGCCTGGAAGATGTGGCGCGAGATCCGGGCCGCCAAGCATCACGCCGAGCTGGCGGCCGAGATCAGGGAGAGCGCCACCGGCACCGCCGGCCAGAAGACCTTCGCCTCGGCCGTGACGCAGGTGGCGGTGGCCGACATCTCGATGTCGCTCGACAACGTGCTGGCCGTCGCCGGCGCGGCGCGCGACCATCCCTACATCATGGTCTTCGGCCTGGTGCTGTCGATCGCGCTGATGGCGGTGGCGGCCGGCTTCATCGCCCGCTTCATCGACCGTCACCCGTGGCTGGCCTATGTCGGCCTCGTCATCATCCTCATTGTGGCGATGCGGATGATCTGGGACGGCGGCGTCGAGATCTTCGAGGTCACGGGGAGCCTCACCCCAGCCACCCCCGAAGCCGCTCCCGCCCCGAGCAACTGAGCCGAGCCCGCAGGCGGGGGTCAGGCCTCGACCCTGATCCCCGCCGCCCGCACGCCGGCATCGACGAAGCCGGCGAACGGCGCGAAGTTGCGGTCGAAGCGCGCCGCCACCTCGCGCGCCGTGCGGTCGTAGGCCTGCCTGTCGGCCCAGGCGCGGCGCGGGTCGAGCAGGGCGGCATCGACGCCCGGGCAGCTCTTGGGCATCCGCAGCCCGAACACCGGGTCGGTGGCCATCGGCGCCGTCTCGAGATGGCCGTCGAGCGCGGCGTTGAGCAGCGCACGGGTGGCGGCGAGCGGCATCCGCCGCCCGGTGCCGTAGGCGCCGCCGGCCCAGCCGGTGTTCAGCAGCCAGCACTTGGTGCCGTGCCGGCGCAGCTTCTCGCCGAGGAGCTTGGCATAGGCCGCGGGGCGGCGCGGCATGAACGGCGCGCCGAAGCAGGCCGAGAAGGTGGCCTGCGGCTCGCTGACGCCCCGCTCGGTGCCCGCCACGCGGGCGGTGTAGCCCGACAGGAAATGATACATCGCCTGCTCCGGGCTCAGCAGGCTGATCGGCGGCAGCACGCCGAAGGCGTCGGCGGTCAGCATCACGACGTGGCGCGGATGGTCGCCGGTGCCGGTGGCGCTGGCGTTCGGGATGAAGCCCAGCGGGTAGGAGCTGCGGGTGTTCTCGGTCAGCGCGTCGTCGTCGAAGCGCGGCTCCATCGTCTCCGGATCGAGCACGACGTTCTCGAGCACCGTGCCGAAGCGGTTGGACGCCGTCCAGATCTCCGGCTCGGCCTCGGGATCCAGCCGGATCACCTTGGCGTAGCAGCCGCCCTCGAAGTTGAAGATGCCCTCGTCCGACCAGCCGTGCTCGTCGTCGCCGATCAGCGTGCGCGAGGCGTCGGCCGACAGCGTGGTCTTGCCGGTGCCGGACAGGCCGAAGAACACGGCGCTGCGGCCCCGGGCGTCGATGTTGGCCGAGCAGTGCATCGGCAGCACGCCGCGCTCCGGCAGCAGGTAGTTGAGGACGGTGAACACCGCCTTCTTGATCTCGCCCGCATAGGCCGTGCCGCCGATCAGCACCAGGCGCGAGCGCAGGTCGACCGCGATCACCGTGCCGCTCCTGGTGCCGTGCCGGCCCGGATCGGCCTGGAAGCCCGGCATCTGCAGCACCGTCCAGTCCGGCTCGAAGCCGCGCGTCCCGACCGCCGGCGGACGGATCAGCATGTTGCGGGCGAACAGGCTGTGCCAGGCCTGCTCGGTCACCACCCGGACCTTCAGCCGATGCTCGGATGCGGCCCCCGCCCACAGGTCCTGGACGTAGAGCGGCTTGCCGCGGGCGGCCGCCACCATGTCGTCGCGCAGGGCGGCGAAGCTCGGCGCGCTCATCGCCTGGTTGCCCGGCCCCCAGTCGAGACTGTCGTGGAGCTCGGGATGGTCGACGAAGAACTTGTCCTTCGGAGAGCGGCCGGTGAACTGGCCGGTGGTGGCGACGAGCGCCCCGCTGGCGGCGAGCCGGGCCTCGCCGATGGCGAGCGCGTCGGCGATCAGGCGGGCCGGAGGAAGGTTCCACAGCAGCCCGGATGGGCGCATCTCGTCCAGGATTCCGAGGTTCCTGCCGTCGTCTGCCGTAGCGTCCACGCTCATCCCCCGGTGGTTTCACCTGCCTGCTGCGACCTGGCCCGCTTCACCAGCCGGACCAGCTCGACGCGGCACGACTCCGCGTCTTGCACGGGATTGTCGAACCACAGCCTGGCGGTTTCGCCAACGCGGCGAAGATCCGCACCTTCGGCGTCCACGCCCGTCATCCGCCAGCCGTCGCCGCAACGGCCGAGCAGGCGCTCGGCATAGAGCTGGACGGCATCGGCGTGGTCGTCGTTCATGTGGCCGACGATGTCGCTCTCCCGGTCGATCAGGGCCTGCGGCGGGCTCGTCAGGATCTCGCCGGCATCGACCCAGCTGATCCGGCCGAAGCCCGCCACCAGGTGGGCCCGTTCCACGTCGACGCGGTAGAGATGGAAATCGGCGAAGCCGACATAGAGCCCGGCGTCGGGGTGCCTGGCGACAAAGCGCCTGCGGTCGCCCTCGTCCGTCGACGGGCCGATCCGGCCCTGCACGGACGCGCGTGCTCCAGCCAGCGGCGATTCCAGCCCCGCCGTGCCGTCGAACAGCAGCGATACGCGCGGGTCGGCCTTCAGGTTCCGTGTATGGTCGGCGAGATCCGACAGCAGCAGCAGCGGCCGGCCGGCATGGTCGAGCGCCGCCATCACGAGCGAGACATAGGGCGCTCCGCCACGCGCCTCCAGCGTGCCCAGCGCCGCGCGCGGCTCCTCGCGCATCAGTCGGCGGATCGTACGGGCCGGAGCTTCTGCCTCGCTTCTCATGCCTGCCATGCCATTCGTGGGGATCGTCGCCTCGGCAAGCTACCGTACATGCTGCGATGCATGATAGGCCCCGCGCACTGGCGAGGTGGAGGGCAGGTGGACGAGGTTACCTACACCCGGGTACAGCCCCCGAACGGTGAGCTGGTCGAGACGCTGCCCGGCCTGATGTGGCTGCGCGTGGCGCTTCCGTTCGCGCTCGACCACGTCAACCTGTGGCTGCTCGACGATGGCGACGGCTGGACGGCGATCGACACCGGCGTGGCCGATGCGGCGACGCGCGACATCTGGTCCAGGCTGATCGAGCGCGGCATCCGCGGCCGGCCGCTGCGTCGGCTCCTGGTCACCCACTTCCACCCCGACCATGCGGGACTGGCCGGCTGGCTGGTCGAGCGGACCGGCCTGCCGCTGCTGATGAGCCGCACCGAGTGGCTGTCCGCCCGCTGGCTCGCCATCGACGACACGCCGTCCTACGACGCCGCCAATGCCGCCTACTACCGGCTCAACGGCATGGACGAGGCCATGGCGGGCGAGCTGCTGCGGCGCGGCAACGCCTATCGCCGGCGCGTCTCGGTGCCGCCCGGCAGCTTCGAGGCGGTGGCAGCCGGCGACAGGTTGCGCATCGGCGGAACCGAATGGCAGGTGATCGTCGGCGAGGGCCATGCCCCCGAGCAGGTGACGCTGTGGTCGGCCGAGCGCAACCTGCTGATCGCCGCCGATCAGATCCTGCCGCGCATCAGCCCGGTGGTCGGCGCCTGGGCCAGCCAGCCGGCGGCCGACCCGCTCGGCGACTTCCTGGGCTCGCTCGACCGCTATGCCGGCCTGCCGGCGGACGCCATGGTCCTGCCTTCGCACGGCCTGCCCTTCACCGGCCTGCATGCCCGCCGCGAAAGCCTGCGCCGCCACCATGACGAGCGCTTGGCGCAGGTCGTCGAGCTGTGCCGCGAGCCGGTGGCCACGGCGGCGGTGGCGGCCCGGCTGTTCCGCCGGCCGCTCGACCTGCACCAGATGGGATTTGCCTTGGCCGAGACCTTGGCCCATCTGAACCGCCTGCTGGCCGTCGGCGCCGTCGAGCGTGGTCTCGGGAACGGCACCTGGAGCTGGCAGGCGAGGTGAGGGGGACGTCCATGCAGAAGCGCAGGCTCGGCAGGTCGGGGATCGAGATCGCGCCGATCGTCTTCGGCGGCAACGTGTTCGGCTGGACGGCGGACGAGAAGACCAGCCATGCGCTGCTCGACCGCTTCGTCGACGCCGGCTTCGACTGCATCGACACGGCCGACGTCTATTCGACCTGGGTTCCCGGCCACCAGGGCGGCGAGTCCGAGGCGATCATCGGCTCGTGGCTGAAGGCGCGTGGCGGCCGCGACAAGGTGGTCGTCGCCACCAAGGTCGGCTCGCCGATGGGCGACGGCCGCAAGGGCCTGTCGAAGGGCTGGATCGCCGAGGAGGTCGAGCATTCGCTGAGGCGGCTGCAGACCGACTACATCGACCTCTACCAGTCGCACCGCGACGATCCCGACACGCCGGTCGAGGAGGTGCTGGGTGCTTATGCCCGGCTGATCGAGCAGGGCAAGGTGCGCGCCATCGGCGCTTCCAACTTCACGGCAGAGCGCCTCGCCGAATCGCTGGCCGCCAGCGCCAGGCACGGCCTGCCGCGCTACGAGAGCCTGCAGCCCGTCTACAATCTCTACGACCGCTCGACGCTCGAGGGGCCGCTGGCCGAGCTGTGCCTGAAGGAGGAGATCGGCGTCATCCCGTACTACGGCCTCGCCGCCGGCTTCCTCACCGGCAAGTACCGCTCGGAGGCCGACCTGGCGAAGAGCCCGCGCGGCAGCGGCGTGAAGAAATACCTGACCGATCGCGGCATGCGCATCCTGGCGGCGCTCGACGGCGTCGCCTCGGCCAAGAAGGCCACGCCCGGTCAGGTCGCCATCGCCTGGCAGCTCAAGAAGCCGTTCGTCACCGCACCCATCGCCAGCGCCACCAGCCTCGCCCAGCTCGACGAGCTGGCGGCGGCGGGGCGGCTGGATCTCGATGCCGCGACGATCCTGCGGCTGGACCAGGCGAGCGAGTAGGCGTCACGCGTCGAGGGCGATCGCGACCCGGCGGTTCTGCCGGCCCTTCTTCTCGATCTTCTCGACGCGGATGCGGCCGATCTCGGCCGTGCTGCGGACATGGGTGCCGCCGCAGGCCTGCAGGTCGACGCCGTCGATCTCGACCAGCCGCACTCGGCCCTGGCCGCGTGGCGGCTTGACCGACAGCGTGCGCACCAGCTCGGGCCGGGCGTCGAGCTCGCTCTCCTCCACCCACAGGTGGCGGATGGCGTGGTCCTCCTCGATCCAGGCGTTGAGCCGGGCGGCGATGGCGTCCTTGTCGAGCGTCGGCTCGGGGATGTCGAAGTCCAGCCGGCCCCTGCCGTCGCCGACCTGCCCGCCCGTGACCACGCCGTCGACCGCCCGGCACAGCAGGTGCAGGGCGCTGTGCATGCGCATCAGCCGGTGGCGCCGCGGCCAGTCGACCGCGACCTCGACGGTGGCGCCGACCGCCGGTGCCGCCGTACCCGCCGCCAGCAGATGGCGGATCGTGCCGGGCTCCTCGCCCTTGACCGTGTCGATCACCTCGGCGCCGCCGATCCGGCCGGTGTCGCCCGGCTGCCCGCCGGCCGTGGCGTAGAGCACCGTCCTGTCCAGCTCGACCCAGCCTTCGCCCGAAGCCGTGACCAGCGCCGTGCAGGTGGCGAGGTAGGAGTCGTCCCGAAACAGCTCGACGGTCGCCATGCGGCCACTCCGTGATGCCGACATGCGCGTGGCGTCCGGGCGGGCGTCACGCGCACCATGTCCGTGGCGCCGGGCGCCTCACACGCCCTGGCTGCGGCGCCACTCGTCGAACAGCCGCTGCTCCTCGATCTCGCGGCGGGTCTGCTCGGCCTGCAGCGCCCGCTGGCGCTCGAAGTCGAGCTGGCGCTGCATGGCGGCGTCCTGCTGGGCCGCGCGCTCCTGCTGCCGCCGCTGGTCGGCCTGGCGGTCGAGCGTCATGTTGCCGGCGAGGCCGCCGGCGGCGCCGCCGATCAGCATGCCGGTGGTATTGTTGCCGAACAGCAGCCTGCCGGCGCCCGCGCCGGCGGCCGCGCCGGCCACGGTGCCCACGCCCGCGGGAGCCGTGCCGCCGCCTGCCTCGCAGCCGGCCAGGGCTAGCGCGGCCACTCCGGCCAGGGCGAGCGTGCGCAGGCTGCTCGTGCCGATGACACTGGTCATGGGAACTCCTTTTCCTCGGCCTGGACGCCCAGCACCATCTCCTCGAAGGTGAGCCCGCCGTCCTTGTCGGTGTCGGCGGCGATGAAGCCCTTCTTCTTGTTGGCCATGACCTCCATGAAGGTCAGCACGCCGTCGCCGTCGCTGTCGACATGCTCGAACTGGGCCTCCGAATGGGGACCGAGCTCGGCCGGGGTGAGCTTGCCGTCGCCATCCAGGTCGAGGCCGGCGAAGCCCGCGGCCGCATCCTTGGCCAGCTCTTCCATGCCGACCTTGCCGTCGTGGTTGGCGTCGGCGGCGTCGAACGCGATCCGTTCGGGTGAGTCCGGGCCGGGCATGGTCTGCGAAAGCGCCTGGGGCGCCGCCGCCAGCGTCAGCACCATGCCGGCGCAGGCCGGCAGGGCCAGTCGCAAGATGTTGATTACGCTCACTCCGATCTCCCATGTGATCGTGCGGCCCTCTCTATGACGCCGCTATCGGCTTGCATATGTGGTTCATGATCGGTCGTGTTCGCGCAATGGGCGAGCCCTTGCAGGCCCTTGCCGCCACAGCTTCCGGATGGCAGGCTCGCCGGAACAGAACGCCGCAAGGGGGCAGGGAACCGACGGGATGAGCGAGCCCTTCGTGCGCTTCATCGACGTCCAGAAGAGCTATGACGGCGAGAGCCTGGTCGTCAAAGGCCTGAGCCTCGACCTCGGCCGCGGCGAGTTCCTCACGCTCCTGGGCCCCTCCGGTTCCGGCAAGACCACCGCGCTGATGATGCTGGCCGGCTTCGAGAGCGTGACCAAGGGCCAGATCACCCTCGACGGCCGGCCGATCAACGACGTGCCGCCGCACCGGCGCGACATCGGCATGGTCTTCCAGAACTACGCGCTGTTCCCGCACATGACGGTGGCCGAGAACGTCGGCTATCCGCTGAAGGTGCGCAGCCTGCCCAAGGCGGAGGTCGCGACGCGGGTGGCCAAGGCGCTCGACATGATCAAGCTCGGCCATCTGGGCGCCCGGCGCCCGGCCCAGCTCTCGGGCGGCCAGCAGCAGCGCGTGGCGCTGGCGCGCGCCCTGGTGTTCGAGCCCAAGCTCGTGCTGATGGACGAGCCGCTGGGTGCCCTCGACAAGCAGCTGCGCGAGCACATGCAGCTCGAGATCAAGCACATCCACGCCAGCATCGGTGTCGCGGTGGTCTACGTCACCCACGACCAGTCCGAGGCGCTGACCATGTCGGACCGGATCGTGGTGTTCAACGACGGCTACGTCCAGCAGGTCGACCCGCCCGCCGAGCTCTACGAGCGCCCGAAGAACTCCTTCGTCGCCAACTTCATCGGCGAGAACAACAGCCTGAGCGGCCAGGTGCGGGCGACGGAGAACGGCCTCGCCCGCGTGGCGCTGGTCGGCGGCGCCGAGGTGCTGGCGCTGCCCGTCAAGGTCGACGGCGGCCGGACCACCCTCAGCATCCGTCCCGAGCGGGTGACGGTGGGGGAGATCGACGGCGACGCCGTCAACAGGCTGCCGGGACGGATCGTCGAGCCGATCTACCACGGCGACCATGTCAGGCTGCGGCTGTCGGTCGGCGGCAACGACGACTTCACGGTCAAGATGCCGGTGGGCTCGGCCGGTCTCGACCTCTCCCCCGGCCGCCAGGTCACGGTGAGCTGGCGCGCCCAAGACTGCCGGGCGCTGGACCCGGTCTGAACGGAAGGACTCGATCATGCCACGCATACGTTCGGCCCTGGCCTGCGCCGCCCTGGCGCTGCTCGCCGCCATGCCGGCGGGCACCGCCGCCGCCCGCGATCTCACCGTGGTCTCCTGGGGCGGCACCTACCAGGACGCCCAGCGCCAGATCTTCTTCGAGCCGTTCACCGCCGAGGCCGGCACCAAGCTGGTCGAGGACAGTTGGAACGGCGGCGTCGGCACGCTGCGCGCCAAGGTCGAGGGCGGCAACGCCGACTGGGACGTCGTGCAGGTCGAGGCCGAGGAGCTCTATCTCGGCTGCGAGGAGGGCCTGTTCGAGCTGATGGACTTCGACGCCATCGGCGGCAAGGACATCTACATGCCGGCCGCCGTCCACGATTGTGGCGTCGGTGCCATCGTCTGGTCGACGGCGCTGGCCTATGACGGCGACAAGATGGGCGCCAACGCGCCGCAGTCCTGGGCCGACTTCTTCGACACCGCCAAGTTCCCGGGCAAGCGCGGCCTGCGCAAGGGGCCGAAATACGCCCTCGAGTTCGCGCTGATCGCCGACGGCGTGCCGATGGAGGATGTCTACAAGGTGCTGCGCACGCCCGAGGGCGTGGACAAGGCCTTCGCCAAGCTCGGCACCATCAAGAACGACATCGTCTGGTGGGAGGCCGGCGCCCAGCCGCCGCAGCTCCTGGCCTCGGGCGAGGTGGTGATGACCAGCGCCTACAACGGCCGCATCACCGCCGCCAACAAGACCGACAACCGCCACTTCATGATCTCCTGGCCGGGCCACGTCTTCGCCATCGACAGCTGGGTGATCCTCAAGGATTCGCCCAACAAGGACGCCGGCCTGAAGTTCATCTCCTTCGCCGGCGACGCCGCCCGCCAGGCCAAGCTGCCGCCGATGGTGCCCTATGGCGTCACTAACGTCGGTGCTGCGGCGCTGATCGACCCGGCCGTCCTGCCGGACGTGCCGACGGCTCCGGCCAACCTCGAGGTCGGTATCGCCATCGACACCGAGTTCTGGGTCGACAACATCGAGAAGCTGACCGAGCGCTTCAACGCCTGGGTGGCGCAGTAGCATCGATGGCGGGCAGCGTCGCTGCCGCCACGGTGGACGCCGCCGGCACGCCGGCGCTGCGGGGCCAGCTCCGGCGTGCCGAGCGCGGCCGCCAGCTCGCGGCCTTCGGCCTCGTGGTGCCGCTGCTCGCCTTCATGCTGGTGTTCTTCGTCCTGCCGATCGGCCGCATGCTGCTGCTGAGCATCGAGAGCGGCGAGGTCGAGGAGGCGATGCCGAACGCCGTCGCCGCCCTTCGCGCCTGGGACGGCCAGGGCCTGCCCGACGAGGCGGCGATGGCCACCTTCGCCCAGGATCTGGCGCTGGCGCAGAAGGAGCGGCGGCTGGCCGGCGCCGCCAAGCGCCTCAACGCCGAGGATTCCGGTTTCCGCAGCCTGCTCAACAACACCGCCCGCAAGCTGCCGGACACGGCACCGCCGAGCTGGCGGGAGGCCCTGGTGGGGATCGATCCCGCCTGGGGCGAGCACGTCACCTGGGCCCGCATCCGTCGCGCCTCCACCGCCTATACCGACCTCTATCTGCTGGCCGCCCTCGACCTGCAGCGCGACCCGGACGGCAACATCGTCCGCGTCCACGGCGACCAGGCGATCTACCTCTCCGTGCTCGGGCGCACCTTCTGGATCAGCCTGATGGTGACGCTGGCCTGCCTCCTGCTCGGCTATCCCCTGGCCTATCGGCTGGCGACGCTGCCGCCGCGCCAGAGCAACCTGCTGATGATCCTGGTGCTGCTGCCGTTCTGGACCTCGCTGCTGGTCCGCACCGGCGCCTGGGTGGTGCTGCTGCAGAAGGAGGGGCTGGTCAACACCGCCCTGCAATGGCTGGGCCTGACCAGCGAGCCGCTGGTGCTGATCTACAACCGCTTCGGCGTCTACGTGGCGATGATCCACGTGCTGCTGCCGTTCATGGTGCTGCCGCTCTACAGCGTCATGCGCGGCATCCCGCCGGTGTTCATGCGCGCCGCCTCGTCCTTGGGTGCTCCGCCCTTCACCGCCTTCCGCCAGGTCTACATGCCGCAGACCCTGCCCGGCGTCGGCGCCGGCTGCCTGCTCGTCTTCATCCTGGCGGTCGGCTACTACATCACCCCGGCCCTGGTTGGCGGTGCCGCCGACCAGATGCTGAGCTACTTCGTCGCCTTCTACACCATCCAGACCGTCAACTGGGGCATGGCGGCGGCCCTCGGCACGCTGCTGGTGGTGGCGACGTTGATCCTCTACGTCGCCTATGCCCGCGTCGTTGGCATCGACCGCATGAAGCTCGGTTGAGCCCATGATCGCCGGCCGCTTCCACACCCAGAGCGAGCTGATCGGCCACTACGTCCTGTGGACCGTCACCTGGCTCGTCCTGCTGTTCCTGATCCTGCCCATCCTGGTGATCGTGCCGCTGTCGTTCAGCTCCGGCACCTTCCTGACCTTCCCGCTGCCGGGCGTGAGCCTGCGCTGGTACGAGGCCTTCTGGGCGTCGGAGCCCTGGCGCAACGCCGTCCGCAACAGCTTCATCGTCGCCATCGCCACCACCATCCTGGCGACAACACTCGGCACCCTGGCCTCGCTCGGCCTCGTCCGCGCCAACTTCCCCGGCAAGACGCTGCTGATGGCGCTGCTGATCTCGCCGATGATCGTGCCCTTGGTGATCGTCGCCGCCGGCGCCTATTTCTTCTATGCGCCGCTCGGCCTCACCGGCAGCCTGACCGGCCTGATCATCGCCCACACCACGCTGGCAGCCCCCTTCGTCATCATCTCCGTCACCTCGACGCTGGCCGGCTTCAATCCCAACCTGTCCCGCGCCGGCGCCAGCCTCGGCGCCTCGCCGACCCGCGTCTTCTTCCAGATCATCCTGCCGCTGATCGGCCCCGGCGTGGTCTCGGGCGCCCTGTTCGCCTTCGTCACCTCGTTCGACGAGGTGGTGGTTGCACTGTTCATGACCGGCCCGCAGCAGCGCACCCTGCCGCGGCAGATGTTCGACGGCATCCGCGAGAACATCAGCCC
>DAOLFG010000054.1:26965-37473 GCA_035326425.1 Geminicoccus sp.
AGCAGCGCACCCTGCCGCGGCAGATGTTCGACGGCATCCGCGAGAACATCAGCCCCTTGATCACCGCCGTCGCCACCCTGCTGATCCTGCTCTCCATTCTGCTGATGACCGTGATGGAGCTGCTGCGCCGCCGCAGCTTGCGACTGCGCGGAGTCAAGGAATAGGCGCGCTCAGCGCCGTCGCGACGCCATGTCGACGAAGGCCACGGTCAGCGCCGCACCCACGATCAGCGCCGCGCCGGCGAAGCCGCTGAGCGAGGGCAGGGACGAGAACACCAGCGCGTCGAACAGCAGCGCCCAGAGCATCGCCGTGTACTCGAAGGGCGCCAGGCTCGAGGCCGGCGCCACGGCGATCGCCTCGGTCATCAGGATGTGGGCGAAGCCGCCCAACAGGCCGGCGCCGATCAGGAAGGTCAGCGCCCGCGGCGACGGGTCGGCCCAGCCGAGGAACCAGCTGAGGCCGCTCGCTCCTGTGCAGATCAGCGCGAAATAGAACGCGATGGCGGCCGGCGCCTCGGTGGCGGTGAGCTGCTTGACCTGCACGCGCGAATAGGCGCTGGTCGCGGCACCACAAAGGCCCGCGACGATGCCGATGATCGCCAGCCGGTCGAGGCTGGCGCCCGAGAATGCCGGGATCAGCATCAGCACCACGCCGAGAAAGCCGCACAGCGAAGCCAGGATGACGACCGGAAACGGCCGCTCGCGCAGGAACGCCATGGCCGCCGGTACCACCAGCAGCGGGCCGAGAAAGCTCAGCGCCGTCGAGTAGGCCAGCGGCAGATAGGCCAGCGAGGTGAACGAGAACGTCATCGAGCCGATGCCGACGAGGCCGCGCCCCACGTGGCCGCCGAGCCGCCGCGTCCGCAGCCCGCCCGGAATCTGTCGGCGGATCCACAGGTAGGCCAGGATCGGGAACAGCGCGAACGAGCTGCGGAAGAACATGATCTGGCCGACCGGTGCCTCGGCCGCGGCCAGCCGCACGCACAAGCCCATGACCGTGAACATCGCCGTGGCGCCGAGGCGCATGGCGATGCTGGCTCCCATTCCCATGCCCCACCCGATCCCCGCGACGGCGGAGGCAACCTATTCGTCGTCCTGGCCGGCGCAAGCCCGGAGCGGGCAGGGCGGCCATGCGACGAGGATTGACATATGTCATAAGTTGGTGCTTGCTGCCGGCAGGTCGGGCGATCGGACGCGCTGCCACCCCGACGCCGAGGCCCAGCGCCAGGGAGGAAAACACGACATGATGCGTCGCCACGCCGTCGCCGCTGCCGCTTTGCTCGCCGCTTCCTCGCTCCTGCCCGCCGGCGCTGCGGTCGCCGCCTGGCCCGAGCGCGCCGTCACCGTCATCGTGCCCTGGGCCGCCGGCGGCGGCACCGACGCCACCGCCCGCGCCGTGGCCATGCAGCTCGAGAAGCGCTTCGGCCAGCCCTTCAACGTCGTCAACCGCACCGGCGGCGGCGGGCTCGTCGGCCACATCACCATCGCCAACGCGCCGGCCGACGGCTACACGCTGGGCGTCATCACCATCGAGACGACGATGTACCAGGCGCAGGGCATCCCCGGTGCGGCGCCCGAGAACTTCACCCTGATGGGCCGCTTCAACGCCGACGCCGTCGGCATCAACGTCCGGGCCGACTCGCCCTTCGGGACGGTCAAGGATCTGGTCGAGGCGGTGAGGGCCCAGCCGGGAGCCGTCAAGGCCTCGGGCGCCAATCGCGGCGGCCTGGCCCATCTCGCCTGGGCCGGCCTGCTGAACAAGCTGGGCCTGGCGCCCGATGCCGGCCCCTGGGTGGCCTCGGATGGTGCCGCACCGGCGCTCCAGCAGCTCGCCGCCAATGCCATCCAGGTGGTCTCGACCTCGCCCGCCGAGGCCCGGCCGCTGGTCGACGCCGGCGAGGTGCGCACGCTGGCGCTGGTCTCGAACGAGCGCAACGCCAACTTCCCCGACCTGCCGACCATGCCCGAGGCTCTCGGCATCGAATGGTCGCCGTTGCCGTTCCGTGGCGTCGCGGGCCCGGCCGGCCTGCCCGAGGAGGTGACGGCCAAGGTGTCGGCGGCGCTTGCCGAGATCACCCAGGACAAGGAGTTCGTCGACTTCATGAACTCCCGCGGCTTCAGCATCGCCTATCAGGATGCCGCCACCTTCACGAAGACCGTCAACGAGGCCACCGCCAATCTCACCGAAGCCATGAAGGCGGTCGGCCTCGCGAAGTAGCGGACATGCGGATCGACGATCGCATCACCGCCGTCGTCCTCGGGCTGCTGGCGGTGATCGTGGTCTGGTCGGCGCGGGCGATCCCCGCCGTTCCGGGCACGACCTTCGGGCCCGAGCTGTTCCCGACGCTGATCGGGCTCGGCCTCGGCGGCGCTGCCATCGCCATCTTCATCGAGGGCGTGCGCACCGCCGGCGGGCCGCTGCTGGACCTGTCGGACTGGCACGGTCGCCGCAAGGGCATCGCCGCCGCCTCGTGGGCGATCGCCGGCACGGTGGTGGGCATCCTGTTCTTCGAGCGGCTGGGCTTTCCGCTCTACGGCTTCGCCTTCACCGTGCCGCTGATGCTGCTCATGGGCGCGCGGCCGGTGGTCGCCGTGCCGGTGGCGGCGCTGGTCGTGCTCGGCACGCATCTGTTCTTCACCCGCGCCCTGTTCGTGCCGCTGCCGGCCGGCCCGCTGGCCTTCCTGGGTTAGCCGCCGATGATGAGTCTCGACGTCATCCTGGCCGCCCTCGGCATCGTGCTGCAGCCCGACGTGCTGCTGGTGATCTTCCTGTCGTCGCTCTACGGCCTGTTCATCGGCGCCATACCGGGCCTCACCGCCACCATGGCGACGGCCCTGCTGATCCCCTTGACCTTCTACATGGACCCGGTGCCGGCGATCGCCGCCATCGTCAGCTCCACGGCGATGGCGATCACCGCCGGCGACATTCCGGGCGCGCTGCTGCGCATCCCCGGCACGCCGGCCTCGGCCGCCTACACCGACGAATCCTATGCGATGACGCTCAAGGGCAAGGGCGACCTCGCCATGGGCATCGGCCTGGTCTTCTCGGCCGTCGGCGGCATGTTCGGGGCATTGGTGCTGCTGATCAGCGGCCCGCTGCTCGCCAAGGTCTCGCTCAACTTCTCCAGCTTCGAGTTCATGTGGCTCGCCCTCCTGGGCCTGATGACCTCGGCGCTGATCAGCACCGCCCGGCCGTCGCGCGGCTTCGTCTCGCTGCTGATCGGCCTCCTGATCAGCACCATCGGCCTCGACGTCACCAGCGGCCAGCCGCGCTTCACCTTCGGCTCCGTCGACCTGATGGGCGGCGTCGGCTTCATCCCGACCATGATCGGCATGTTCGCCTTCGCCGAGATGCTGCGCGGCTTCTCCGCCGCCGGCGTCGTGCCGCCGGTACCCGACACCAGCCGCAGCCAGCCCATGAAGGGCATGTGGCTGATGGCGAAGACCTATCCGTGGAGCCTGGTGCGCGGCATGTCGCTCGGCACCGTCGTCGGCGCCCTGCCGGGTGTCGGCGGCGACGTCGCCGCCTGGATCTCCTACGGCATGAGCCGCAAGTTCTCGAAGACGCCCGAGAAGTTCGGCACCGGCCACGAGGAGGGCCTGATCGAGGCCGGTGCGTCCAACAACAGCGGCCTGTCCAGCGCCTGGATCCCGGCGCTGGTGTTCGGCATCCCGGGCGACGCCATCACCGCGATCGCCATCGGCGTGCTGTTCATGAAGGGCCTCAATCCCGGTCCGCGGCTGTTCGTCGACAATCCCAGCATGCTGACGGCCATCATCTTCACGTTCTTCCTGGCCAACCTGCTGCTGATCCCGATCGGCTACGTCGCCATCAAGGGTGCCCGCTGGGTATTGTCGGTGCCGCGCAACCTGATCGGCCCGTCGATCCTGGTGTTCTGCATCGTCGGCTCGTTCGCCATCAACAACACCATGTTCGACGTCGGCGTTATGCTGGTGGCGGGCCTCGTCGCCTACCTGCTGGAGAGCAACCGCTTTCCGATAGCACCCATCATCCTGGGCCTCGTGCTCGGGCCGGTGCTGGAGCGCAACTTCATCATGTCCATGCAGATCGCCGACGGCAATCTGCTGGCCTTCTTCGAGCGGCCGATCGCCGCCGCCCTGGGCTTGCTGGTCTGCGGCATCGCCGCCTGGCCGCTGGCACGGCGGCTGCTCGGCCTCGCCGGACCGAACACAGCAGGAGCGACAGGGTGAGCGATCTCTTCAGCGTCAAGGACAAGGTGGCGGTGGTGACCGGCGGCCTCGGCCAGCTCGGCACCGAGTTCTCGCGCTCGCTGGCCGAGGCCGGGGCGAAAGTCGCCATCTACAGCCGCCGGCCGTTCAGCCCCGAGCAGACCGCCGAGAAGTTCCCGGGCCTCGCCGACCGCATCCGTGTCTACCACGCCAGCGTCGCCGACAAGGCGGCGCTCGAGGCCGCGACCGAGCGGCTCGGCGCCGAATGGGGCGTGCCGCACATCCTGGTCAACAATGCCGGCATCGATTCCAAGCCCACCGGCTCGGCCGACGAGAACGGTCCGTTCGAGACCTATCCGCAGAAATACTGGGACGAGATCATCGACGTGAACCTGACCGGCGTCATGCTGTGCTGCCAGGTGATCGGCTCGCGGATGGCGGCGGAGGGTAGGGGCAGCATCATCAATGTCGGCTCGATGTACGGCATGGTCTCGCCCAACCAGGCGCTCTATGCCTATCGCGAGAAGCGCGACGGCAGGCCGTTCATCAAGGCGGTGTCCTACGCCGCCTCGAAATCCGGCCTCGTCAACCTGACGAAATATCTGGCAACCTACTGGGCGCCGAAGAACGTGCGGGTGAACCTGATCTCCTTCGGCGGCGTCAAGACCGGCAATTTCGACAAGGAGTTCATCGACGCCTTCCTGCAGCGCGTGCCCCTGGGCCGGCAGGCCAATCCCGGCGAGTACAACGGCGTGATCCAGTTCCTGGCCTCGGAAGCCTCGTCCTACATGACCGGCTCCAACGTCGTGGTCGACGGCGGCTTCACCGCGTGGTGAGTTCGCGGTGACGGGGCGTCCCGCCCTCGCCGAGCGCAGGCAGCCGGCCGAGCGCGACCGGCTGCACGTCTCCGTCGTCGACGCCATCGAGGCGCAGGTGCTGTCCGGCGAGCTCAAGGTCGGCGACCGCCTGCCGGCCGAGGCCGAGCTCGCCCGCGCCTTCAACATCAGCACCCGCTCGGTGCGCGAGGCGCTGCAGATCCTGGAGACCAAGGGCCTCGTCCGCCGCCGCCGCGGCGAGCGCGCCAACATCGTCCGCGACGACATCGCCAGCTACCTCGATTCGCTGGCCGTCACCGTCAAGCGGCTGTTCGCCCGGGATTCCGGCTACCTCGTCGAGCTGATGGACGTCCGCCGCATCATCGAGATCGAGGTGGTGGCGCGGCTGTCCTCGGGCGAGGGGGCCGTCAACGACGAGGTCGAGCAGGCGCTCTCGGCCATGCGCGCCGCCGCCGATGCCGGCGTCTTCGCCCGCTTCACCGACAGCGACGCCGCCTTCCATCAGGGCCTCGTCCACTCGGTCGGCAACCGCATCCTGTCGCTGGTCTACGACAACCTGTTCGCTATCATCGTCGAGGTGATCCGGGTCTCCAGCCGCGTGCCGAGGAAGTCGCTGGACGAGGCCTATGAGGAGCACGCCGAAATCTACCGGCTGATCCGCGCCGGCGATGTCGAGGGAGCCAAGGACGCCATGCGCCGGCAGATCGACGGCAGCACGCACTATCTCAAGGTGGTGCTCGACAGGGCCTCCGCCGCCAGGGAGGCTTGAGGCCTGCGCTCGCGCGCCGCATGGCTCGGGCTGCTGATGCTGGTGGGCCTCGCCACCGGCGCCCTGCTCGGCGCCTGGGCCTTCGGCCTGCACGACGCCTCGGCGCTGGCCGGCATGCTTCCTGCCGGCGGTGCCATCGGTGCCGCCGTACGCCGCCTGTCCGCCGGCGAGCCGTTGCCCGGCGACCTGCTGGCCGCGGCCTGCCTCGCCGCCATCGTGCTGCTCTGCCTGCGCGACCTGCTGCTCGACTGGCAGGACCGGCGCCGGCGCCTGTCGATACGGAAGCTCGCCCTGCGCCGATGAGCCGCGTCACGCGGCCACGATTGACAATGTCGCCGGCACGATAAAGCTTCGCCTCCAACAGCTACGCCGAAGATTTCCGGCTCGTCGTGCAGATGGACATGGGCTCGGGGGGATCGCGATGCACAAGGCAGCCTCATGGCCGTTGGCCGCCGTCATCGGCCTCGCGGTCGGATCCGCCGCCGCGGCGCCGGCGCCGAAGCCCGGCTTCATCCACGGCGACGTCGTGGTGACGAGCTATCCCGCAGGCGGCGCCAGCGACCTGCTCACCGGCGGCCTCGGGGCTGCCCGTCTCGCCGATCCGACGCCGCTCGCCATCGACCCGCTGGATGCGGAATCGCTGCGCACCGCCGCCATCTACAACAACTACCGGGCATTGGTGGACACCAGCGCCGGCAATGGCTACGGCACGCTGTTCGGCCCGACCGTCGCCCCCACCACCGCCGACGCCGAGGGCAGGATCTATGGCACCGAGTACCTGGCCTTCGCCAAGGGCAGGCGAGGTGACCAGAACATCGCCCTGATGGTGCAGATCCCCGAGGCGTTCGATCCTGCCAGGGCCTGCATCGTCACCGGGCCGTCCTCGGGCTCGCGCGGCATCTACGGTGCGATCGGCACCTCGGGCGAATGGGGCCTGAAGCACGGCTGCGCCGTCGCCTATACCGACAAGGGCACCGGCACCGGCGCCCACAACCTGGCGCTGGACACCGTCGGCCTGCTGCGCGGCGAGCGCGCTCCCGCCGACGAGGCCGGTCGTCTCTCGACCTTCACCGCCGGCCTCAGCGACGCCCAGCGTGCCGCCTTCAATGCCAGGTTCCCCGACCGCTGGGCCTTCAAGCACGCCCATTCCGGCCTCAATCCCGAGGCCGACTGGGACGATCACGTCGTCCTGTCGCTGAGCTTCGCCCTGTGGGCGCTCAACACCGAGCTCGCCGCCTCCCACGGTCCGACGCTCGGCTGGGCCAACACGCTGGTGATCGCTTCCAGCGTCTCCAACGGCGGTGCCGCCTCGCTGCGCGCCGCCGAGATCGCGCCCAAGGGCATGATCGACGGCGTCGTCGTCTCCGAGCCCAACGTCAACCCGGTGTTCGACGGCCGCTTCGTGATCCGCCAGGGCAACGGCCCGGCGCTGCGCCGCCACAGCCGGCCGCTCTACGACTACCTGACTCTCATCGACCTGTTCCAGGGCTGCGCCAACCTCGCCGCCGCCAACGCCACGGCACCGCTGAACCTGACGCCGGCGGTGCTGGGCCAGAACCGCTGCGCCTCGCTGGCCAGGGCCAACCTGCTGGGCAAGGCCAGCCTCGAGCAGCAGGCCGCTCAGGCGCAACGCATCGTCAATGCCTACGGCATCCTCGAGGCGCAGAACGCCGTCGCCCCGGCCTACTGGTCGTCCTTCGTCGACCAGGCCGTGGTGGTCGGCTACGCCAGCGCCTATGCCAGGGCCTCGGTGCGCGACCGCGTCTGCGGCTTCTCGCTCGCCGCCACCGACAACCTCGCCACCAGCCCCACCTTCAACCAGGTGGTGCCTCTGCCGGCGGCGGCCGAGGGCGTGCTGTTCGCCTCCTCCAACGGAATCCCCCCCACGGGCGGACTCAGCGTCGTCAACGACCGCTCGCCGGGCGGGCCGCTACGCGACCAGTTCTCGCTCTCACCCTCGACCGGCATCGCCGACCAGAACCTCGACGGCCATCGCTGCCTGCGCTCGCTGGCCACCGGCCAGAAGGGCGGCCGGCCGCTGGCCGGCACCGATCTGCTGCGCTATCAGCAGGTGCAGGCCAGCATCGCCCAGCTCCAGGCCGATGGCGCGCTGGGCGGCATCCCGGCCATCCTGGTGCATGGCCGCAGCGACGCCCTGATCGCGCCGAACCACACCTCGCGCGCCTACTATGCGCTCAGCCGGCTGCGCGACGGGGCCAGATCGAAGATCAGCTACGTCGAGGTCACCAACGCCCACCACCTCGATATCTTCAACGCCTTCCCCGGCTTCAACAACCGCTTCGTGCCGCTGCACCACTATTTCGTCGAGGCGATGGACCGGATGTACGCCCACCTGACGGCGGGCGGGGCGCTGCCGGCGAGCCAGCTGGTCCGCACCACCCCACGCGCGGTGCTGGCGGACGGCAGCCTCGAGCCGATCGGCAGCGCCAACCTGCCGCCGATCGCGGCCGATCCGAAGCCGGCCGATGCCATCACCTTCGACGGCCGGATCCTGCGGATCCCGGAGTGAGGCTCAGAACACGTCCTGCCCGCCGTTGACCGGGATCTCGGCACCGGTGATGTAGGAGGCCTCGGGGCTGCACAGGTAGAAGATCACCGCCGAGACCTCCTCGGGCGAGCCGAGCCGCCGCAGCGGGATGCGCTCGACCATCGCCTCGGTGCCGGGCGACAGGATGGCGGTGTTGATCTCGCCGGGGCACACCGCGTTCACCCGGATGCCCTTCTCGGCGAGGTCGGCCGCCAGCTCGCGGGTCAGGCCGGTGAGCGCCGCCTTCGAGGTGCTGTAGGCGCTGCCGGCGAAGGGATGCACCCGGTGCCCGGCGATCGAGGTGATGTTGACGATGCTGCCGCCGGCAGCCTCCAGGAGCGGCGCGCAGGCGCGGCTGAAGAACACCGGCGCCATGAAGTTGATGGCGAAGGTCTTCTGCCACACGCCCATGTCGCCATCGAGGCAGCCGAGCCGGCGGCCGCCCTCGGCCTTGGGCGAGTAGCCGGCATTGTTGATCAATGCGTGCAGCGGCTGGTCGCCCAGGATGGCGTGCAGCCGCTCGACCGTGCGCTGCAGGGCCGCCGTGTCGGCGAGGTCGGCGGTGATGTGCTCGTGCCGCTCGTTGCGCGGGCACTGCGGCGGCACCTCCTCGCGCGAGCAGGTCACCGCCCGCCAGCCGTGGCGGACGAAATAGGCCGCCGTGGCGTGGCCGATACCCCGGCTGGCCCCGGTGATGAAGACCGTCCTGCGCTGCTGATCCATGCCGGTCCCCCCGGGACTGCCGCGAGCCTGCGCAGACTTAGGGGGTGCCGGCGGAACGTGCAAGATCAGCGGGCGCGCAAGATCAGGGCGCCAGCCGCTCCATCACCCAGCCGCCGGCCTCGCGGCGATAGCGCAGCCGGTCGTGCAGCCGGCTGATCCGCCCCTGCCAGAACTCGATGCTCTCCGGCACGACGCGATAGCCGCTCCACTGCGGCGGCCGCGGCACCTCGCCGGGATAGCGCCCGAGCATCTCCCGCTCGGCCGCCTCGATCGGCTCGCGGCCGGCGATCACCCGGCTCTGCGGCGACGCCCAGGCGCCGATCCGGCTGCCATGGGGACGGCTGGCGAAATAGGCATCGGCCTCGGCCGCGCTCACCGGCTCGGCGCGGCCCTCGATCCGCACCTGTCGGTGCAGCCGGTCCCACCAGAACATCAGGGCACAGGTCGGGTTGCCCGCCAGCTCCTCGCCCTTGCGGCTGCGGGTGTTGGTGTAGAAGCAGAAGCCCCGGGCGTCGTAGCCTTTGAGCAGCACCATCCGCACCGAAGGCCGCCCGTCGACGTCGGCGGTGCCGAGCGCCATGGCATTGGGCTCGACGAGGCCGCCCGCCAGCGCCTCCTCGAACCAGCTTCCGAACTGCGCGATCGGATCGGCGGCGGCGTCGGCCTCGAGCAAGGTCGAGCGGTCGTAGTTCTGGCGCAGGGCGGCGGGATCGGTCGGCATTGCGAGGCTCCGGAAGGTGGCGTCGGCCACTCCGGCGCCGCCTCTACAGGATGAAGTCCCCCGCCGCCAGCGTCGCCACGTTGACCGTCACCGTGTCCGCGCCCGGTGTGCCGCCAGCGGCGCCCGACAGGTCGATGATCAGGCTGCCGTTGACTTGCGTGACATGGGTCTCTGTGCCGTTCAGCCCGCCGCCATTGCTGTCGAGGGAAGCGAAGCTGGTGTAGCCGTAGGCCCTGACATCGATCTTGTCGTTGTCGCTGCTGCGGAAGTCGCCGATCTCATCGTCGTCGTCGCCCGGCGCGAAGACGAAGCGGTCCGCCCCGGTCGTGCCGCCGGTTCGGAACTGCGAATCGCCGAACAGCGTGTCGTTGCCGTCGCCGCCGCGCAGCGTGTCCGAGCCACCGATGCCGCCGAACAGGCCGCCGCTGTCGCCGAAGATCGTGTCGTCGCCGGCCCCGCCGACGATGGTGTCGTCGCCGCCGAGAGCACCGTCGTTGAGCTGGAAGCCCTCGCCCCGCAGCACGTCGTTGCCGGCGCCGCCATCGATCACGTCGTCGCCGCCGGTAGTGCCGGCACCCTCGAGGTTGGCGGCATCGCCGAACACCGAATCGTCGCCGTCGCCGCCGAACAGCGCGTTGACGTCGTCGCTGCCCGCCAGGGTGTCGCCGAAGATGCTGCCGATCACGCCCTCGATGCCGTTGAAGCTGTCGCCGTCGGCGAA
>DAOLFG010000131.1:0-6952 GCA_035326425.1 Geminicoccus sp.
ACGCTGGCCAGCAGGTTCTCGACCAGGATGCTGTCGGAATCCTCGCCGAACTCGATCGACGGGCTCTCCAGCTTGCCGCCGGCCTCGCTCAGCGCCGAGCGCAGTTTCAGATGCGCCTCGATGCCGCGGGCCAGACGGCTGATGTCGTCGATGATCACGACGGTGCCGAATTTGCGCCGCTTGCGCAGGAAGGCCAGCATGGCCTGCATGCCGGGCCGGGTGGCCAGCGAGCCCGACATGTCGTCGGAGAACGTCGCCAGCACCTCGTAGCCCTTGTAGCGGGCATATTCGCGGCAGCGCGTCTCCTGCGAGTTCAGGCCGTCGCCATGCTTGGTCTGCTTGCTGGACGAGACCCGGCAATAGATGACGGCTTTGCGGGTCTCGGTCTCTCTATCGACGGACATCCGGCCTCCTGTCCGAGGACGTGGCCACGACATCGGCAGCAGCACCCTCAAAAGCTCGTGTTGCGGTGATATTCTTGCAGTCTAGCACAGGCTGGCCGGCTGCGGTCGCCTCCGCGTCCAACAGCCCGGCTTGCCCACAGCTTTCTGCGACCGGACTGAGGCGGAAGCCGAGATCGACGAAGCTGACCATGATCGACCACAAGGTCTCGATCAGCGCCCGCTTGTCGGCCTCGGACAGGCCGCTGTCCGCCAGATACTGGCCGTAGAGGTCCCAGTCGATGATCAGCGACGGGGACCGGGTCCGGCCTTCCGGCTGGCTTGGTGGATCGATGGGGTCGTTTGGTATCATGGCACGCATCCTTTTCGTTACGCCTGTCCTCCAGTGAGAACATAAAGAGAACATTATAGGACATATGTCCTATCATGGGCAAGCTTTTTGCTGCGGCTACCGGCTGCGCGCCCGTGGCCGCTCCCTGGCCTCTTCGCGCTTGGCCTGCTCGGCCTCGGCCTTGGGGCGGTGGTGCTGGTCCTCCAGCGCCTTGCCGGTCTCGTAGAGCTCGCGGCCCTCGATCTCGCGATAGGCGTCCTTCATCATCGTCTTGGCGGCGGCCTGGGTGATGCCGAACGTTTCGGCCAGCTTGCCCGAGGCCCGGTCGTAGGCGCGGTAGAAGGGCATGGTCTCGCCCTGCGAGATCAGCGCCTCGATGTCGCGGGCGTGGACCAGGGCCTGCTCGCGGGCGCTGTCGCGGACTTCCGCCTCGCGCTCGACGAAGCCCTCGCGCATCTGGTTCATGGTGACGCCGTAGCGGGCCTTGAAGATGTCGCGGATGATGGTCTCGCCCTTGACCGCGTCGAACTTCTCCGAGCGGGCGAAGGCATGGGCGTAGTCGGTCAGCTTCTCGTGGAAGCTGCCCGAGGCGCGGATATTGCGCGCCATCACCCCGGCCAGCGACCAGCTCTCGGCGAACTGGCTGTCGGTCAGCGATTTGCCGGAAAAGCTCTGCCGGGCTTCGGCGATGCGGTTGTCGCGTTCCATCTCTGCCGTGGTCATGATCCCTCTCCTCCTGTCGTGCTCAGTCGCGGCGGCGGCTGCGATCCGGGGCGTGGTGGTCGGTGGCCCTGGCGAAGTCGCGTAAGGGGACTTCCCTGGCCTGGTTCTTCCGGTCGGCCTGCGCCAGCAGGCCGCCGATCTGCCGGGCCTCCTCGCGGTCGATGTGGTCGAGCGCGCTGCGATAGGCTTGGCGCACCTCGATCCTGGCCTGACGGTCGATGACGCTCCTGTCGAAGCGGTCGTGGCCGAGCAGGCGCGGCACGTGATCGAGCCGCCTGTTGCCGGCCTCGTCGATCAGCCGCTGCCGGGCGGCGGCGAGCCGCTCGCCATAGCTCAGCTCGAAGTCCTGCTCGACCGACCGGCGCTGGCCTTCATGGGCCTCGTTGATCTTCCGCAGCTCCTGCCAGCCCTCGGCGCCGAGGTTGCACGACGCTTCGCGCTTCAGCGACGCCAGGTCGAAGATCAGGCGGACATCGTCGACGAGGCTGCTCTTGCGGGCCTCAGCCGGCATGGGCCGCCTCCTTGCGCTTGTAGAAGCGCACCCAGGCGCAGCTGCCGTCGCTCGGATAGAAGTCGAAGCGGCCGAAGGGTCCGAAGAACACGCAATGGGTGTAGTGGCGGTGCGCGAACGGATCGTAACCCTGGCCGCGGTCGAGCCAGCTGTACGACACGCGTAAGTGCGGCAGGCCGTAGGCGAGATAGCCGAGATAGAGCGCTGCCGGCACGACCAGCCAGACGAAGTAGCGCAGGCGCAGCAGGCGGGGCTTCATCGCCGCACCCTCCTGATCTTCAATGATACCTTGGGATCGGGCCGCAGCTGACCGCCCTCAAGCGGGTTCGGGGCGAGGCCGCCATGGCAGAACGGGGCGATCTGGTTCTGGCCGAGCTTGCGGCAGTGGACGAAGCCGACGTCCTTGACGTGCAGAATCTGCTCGTCGACCGGCAGCCGCATCAGCTGCTCGGCGGTGAACAGCCGGTCCTTGGTGGTCGAAAGGTTGCCGGACAGGTCGAGCCGGCCGCTGGAATAGCCGAGGCTGTGCTGGAGGTAGCGGGCCTCGCCCATGGCCCGGCTGACCCGCTCGGCCTCCTCGAACGAGGAGAAGCCGAACCACTGCTTGACGACGGCGTTCTCCTCGATGGTCGCCGTCTCCTTGTCGCCGTACTTGCGCTGAATCTCCGAGCGCGACTGCGCGATCATGTGGCAGTTGCCGCCATAGCCGCGCATCGTTGTCAGGGCAGCGACCAGGGCACCCAGCGGGGCGTTGGTGAACTCATCCAGGATGAAGTCGACCGGGCCGGCGGTACCGCTGAGCAGCGCCTCGACGAAGGATTGCAGGTGCAGCGCATAGTGCGGGCCGAGCCGGACCATATGCCGCTGCGGGCCGACGAGGAAGATCACGGCCTTGGCCTGCAACAGGCCGAGGTGCGTGGCATCGGCGTCGACGCCGCAGCGGTGCAGCGGGCTGTCGGCGCTGTAGATGCGCAGGGCCTTCAGCACGGCAGCGCGGTGCTGGCCAAAATGCTCCTTGTTGTGCTCCCTCGCGTCGAGGATGTGCCGGGCCAGCGCCGACAGGCTCGCATCGCCTTCCTCGGCCTCGACCTCGGCGGCGCGGATGAAGGTCGTGGGATCGGCCATCAGCGCCCAGACCCCGCCGGGTGTCGCCAGATCGGGATCGCGGCGCAGCAGGGCGCGCAGGGCGAACTCGATGTTGGAGCGCGGCTCATCACGCCAGTACTGGTTGCGGGCGTCGCCCGGCGGCTCGGGGATCAGCGCGTGGTTGGCGTTTTCGGATGAGAACACCAGCTCGCCCTTGACGGCCTTGTGCGCGGCGACGACCGCGCCAAAGGGCGAGAGCGACACCGCATAGGGGTTGCCACGCCCCAGCACGGCAAAATCATCGATGATCGCCACCCGGCGCCCATAGGCGTGGCAGGCATCGGCGCATTGGGCTGCGATCTCGCCGTCCTTGCCGTCGTTGACCACCACCGCCCGCGAGCGGTCGGCGATCAAGGACAACAGCCAGGGCACCGAGCCGCAGGTGGTCTTGCGGCTGCCGGCGGCGGCCAGCAGCAGCGAGTGCGTGGGTTTTGGCGCATGGATCGGCCTGCCGTCGAAGCCGAGGCCGATCAGCCGCCGGGCTGCTCCCTTGTTGAGGTCAGTCATCGGTCATCCGTGCCTTGCGCAGCGCCCGGCCGCGGACGAGGTCGGCGCCGTGCTGGGGCCGGCCACGGCGGAGCATGGCCGCGATCTCGCGCTCGCGGCTGTGGATCTTGAAGATCAGGCCGAGCGCCTCGATCAGCGCGCCCAGGGCGATGGACCCCATCGCCAGGCTGAGGATGGCCAGCGGCCACCATTGCGGGCTGGAAGGCCAGCACAGCCAGGCCAGGAAGCCGGTCAGCGCCGCCACCAGGAACTTGCCGTTGATGCTCACCACCGCGGACAGCGGCGGCTTCAGCAGGGAACGATATTCGTTCATGGCCGGCCTCATTCCGACCGGACGGCGTGCCGACGCCGCGGCAGCGGTGGCTCGTCGACGGCCTTGATCGCGGCGAGGCCCGACAGGCTGCCGGGCTCCAGCCCGTCCATGCCGTCGTCCGGCCGGGCCATGCCGGCCTTGAGCGCGAACAGGGTGTAGAGCCACAAGGTGATCGGGAAGATCAGCTCGACCACCGCGACGACGGCGGCGATCGGGATGAAGTGGCCGACATGGAAGAAGGTGTCGATCACCCCGGTCCTAGCCGGAAAGACCGGGCGCAGGGTCGCACCCGGCTCGAAGCCGCGCAGGCTGGAACCCAGGCTGTTGGCGTAGCTCTGCAACAGGCCGCTGAGCTTGGCCGAGACGTCGCGCTGCTCCGGGATCGACACGGGGGTCCTCAGCTCCAGCGCATAGGCGTGCAGCAGGGCCGTGGGCACCGCCTCGTCGAGGATGTTCAGCTGCGCGCCGACCTCGGCTCCTTCAATCCAGGCATGTTTGGTCGACGTGTGCTCCCCTGTGTAGTGAAGTCGACCCTCTGGAATCCAGATATCTTCGAACATCTCAACACATTGGTAAGGTTCAAACACCGAAAATGCTCCGGAGGTATACTCATGCTCGGCCCAGCTATGAGACATCCCTCCAACGAACAGACCACTTAAATCCTGAGCATGTACTCTTCCCAAATCTCGTAGTGCAAAACGAATCCGATCATCTGCTTTAAGAGAGATCCACCGTAGACTATCATCATCACCCCACGTGTAACTAGCAAGCAATACAGCGTTCCGATTTTGCTTGGGATTCGGATAAAAGGTCTGCCTAATCGGAAGATCAGTGATACTACGACCACCCTTTATAGGATGTTCGCAACCATCCCAAAATGGTTTGCTAAACTCAAGTAATATCTTGCACGCATTGTCATAATGAAGTTGCCGTAGGGCGCGTCGTTTTGCTACCGAGGCAAGCTTAAACATTCGTATATGACGAAGCGCAGAGAACGGCAATGCTAATATCACTAAATCCGCTCTGCTTTGATTCATCTTTCGCGTTATCACATTTTCATATGTAATCACAAGATGATCTGTTCGTTCGATTGGATCCTCCACAGGGTCTGATTCGGATTTTGGAGGCATACGTTCTATTTCGACAGCTCTTGCATTGTAGACAATGTTCTGGCTCAAATTTAGCCTCTCATTATCCGAAGCGAACTGGCTAGTTGAAGTTGATGCAGTGTGATTTGGTAACCCGATAAATGACCTGGGAAGCAAATCGATCCCATTCTCGATTTGGTCAAATTCATTCTGACGAAAAATATTACTGTACATACGTACAGCGTCAGCCATTGAAGACGATAAGCTCATTTCAAATGCCAACACAGCGCAAATCAAATCAATAGCGTCGCGTGATAATGATACGCCCTCGCCAGATTTAATTTGCTTTGCAGAGTCTTTCGGGTTTCCGACTCTGGCTATTTCCCGTAGAAATTGCCGCAGAGAGTATTGATCCAATTGCTCAAATGTTGTGGCGACGTGCTTACGATGTGCTTTGTCGGAATCATTCCTTAGCGCTTCGATGGAAAAGTCGCTCCAACCACAGTGACGAATCATGTACCGCCTAAGGCAGTCCTCAAAGAGAGAGGCAGCATCACGGCCTCTTTCGTGACCACTCGGCAAAAAGCCTAAGCATGCCGGATCAGCCTTATACTGCTCGAATCGAGTATGACGATTATTTATATAAATCAGTGAATTGGGATGATAATTAATAAATGACATAGTCGGTAATTTAAAAACAGATTTAATAAGATACTTTGTAAGCTCATGATCTGTCCTCTTAACCTTCTTGTCTGACGAACCGCTGTACGGTTTCCCACGGCCTGCGTCCCTGGTTGCGGTAGCCGAGGTGCGGCCGCTCGTGATTGTAGTGGTGGAGCCAGGCGTCGAGGTCGGTCTGCAGCGCCTCGACGCTGTCGTAGAGCTTGGCATGCATCGCCGGTCGGAAGAACTCCTCCAGAACCGTGCCGTTGAAGCGCTCGACGAAGCCGTTCGTTCTTGGCGTGCGGATCCTGGTCTTCCGGTGCTCGATGTCGTTGAGCGCCAGGTAGAGCTCATAAGGGTGCCGCTCGGTGCCGCAGAATTCCCGCCCGTTGTCGGTGAGCACCGCCGATACCGGCAGGCCGAGCTTGTCGTAGAACGGCAGCACCTCGTTGTGCAGCACCGCCACCGCCGCCTCGGGCTGCTTGGAGACGTGCAGGAAGCCGAAGGCATAGGAGCCGTGGGTGTCGACCACGGCGTGCAGGTAGACCCGGCCGATGCCCTTGAGGCTGCCGACCATGAAGGTGTCGGCGGATAGGAGTTGCCCCGGCCGCTCGCTTTCGACGTGGCGCTCGCGGAAGCACGGGTTCAGCTTCTCGAGGAAGGCCACCTGCTCCGGGGACAGCGCGATGGCCTGGTCGGCATTCTGCCGCTCCAGCGCCAGCCAACGTTCGTGCCGGGTGCCGAGATCCTTGTCGTTGAGGATCTTCTGCACCGTGATCGCCGACACCCGCCGGCCCTCCAGGGCCAGCAAGGCCTCGATCTTGTTGCAGCCATAGGCCGGGTGGGCCAGGGCCAGCTCACCGATCCGCGCCACCACCTCGGGCATGGTGGTCATCGGGTGGCTCTTGGCGATCGGCGGCAGGTCCTTGAGACCGTCCAGGCCTTCGAGCTGGAAGCGCCGCTTCCAGTCATAGAAGCTGGTGCGGTCGATGCCGCCGCGCCGACAGGCCTCGCTGACATTGCCCAGCCGCTCGGCCAGCTCCAAGACCGTCAGCCGACGGTGCGCCAGCTTCTCACCTGGGTCCTTGGCCGTGATCCGGCGTGCCGCCTGTGCCATCGATCTTCCTCCTCCCCAGCAACCTGGACCAGTCCAGGCCGCAAGACAAGGAGGTTAAGAAGACACATTAGGCTCATCCTCCCTTCTATGTAATCACGCTAGTGCATTGACTCCAACGTTTGCTTAGCTCTGGCGACCTTGTCGAGGATGGT
>DAOLFG010000055.1:0-36963 GCA_035326425.1 Geminicoccus sp.
GCAGACCACCCAAACACCTCATCGGACCCAACACCCCGACTTATGCAGCGGTCTCCGAATATAGGCTTAAATACCTAGAAAACCAAGGTCAAAAGTCCTAGAGGGCTCACGCTGACGGTGCGGCCGGTCGCTCAGGGCTCGCGCTGCAGGAGCAGCTGCCGTGCCTTCTCGCGGGGCTCGCGTGCCTTGTAGATTTGTGAAACCTGATCTTTATCCAGATCTCACCGGGCGCGCGATCCTCGCCCCAAGCGACGGCCAGCAGCTCCTGCATCGTCCGGACGAAGTCGGCCTGTCTGGGAGGCAGGTCGTCGGCCGCGGCTTGTTGCAGCGCCAAGTGCAGGAATGCGACGCGGTCGTGCTGCGGCTTGCGGCCAGGGCCGGATTTGGATGTCTGCCGGCCCGGTTGCAACGTGGTCACGGCCGGCGACCAGAGCCGCCCGACAGCGGTCCGCGCGATCCGCACGTCCATGTAGGCGGTGATGGCGTTGATCGGAAACCGCTCGAAGGTACCAGCGGCGCTGCGGTCCCAGCCGATCACATCCGGCTGCCAGAACTCCGGCGGCACCGGGACAAGCGGGTGCCGCAGAGCGTCTAGCTCGAGGATGTCGCCCAAGGGCAGCTTCTGCAGAACTTGCTGGATCCTGCAGGCGCGTTCGTAATTCACCGGCCGGCCCATGGTGGCGAGCTTGCCCAGCATCACCGCACGGAGGACAGCACGCTTGCCGTTCTCGATCGCGTTGCGCTGCTCCGGCGACAGCGCCGGGTTCTCCTCCAGCCTGTCGATCGCGGTCGGATAGCCTTCGAGGAACTCGAAGCGCGGATCGATGATGGTCAGGCCGAGATCGGCGCAGATCGCCGCCTGGCGGAGGCTGGCGAACTCGGGCCGTGGGGTTGGGCTCACGATGCTGCTCTCGCCTTGCTCTCGCCCTGCATCAGGCCGCTCAAGGTGTCAGCCACCCGCTGGCTGGCGGCCTTGACCGCATCGGCGGCGAGGTGGGCGTAGCGGTGCGTGGTCTGCGCCTGGCTGTGGCCCAGCGGCTTGCCGATCATGTGCAAGCCCCCACCAAGCCCGGCTGCGACGCTGGCAAAACTGTGGCGCAGATCGTGGAGGCGGACATCGTCGAGCCCGGCGCGGGCACGCAGCCGGCGCCAGGGCTTCTCCAGATTGACCAGGTGCTGGCCCGCCTTGGCGCCCGGCACAACCCAGCCGGACGGATCGCGGGGCAGCGCCGTCAGCACGTCGCGGGCAGCGGTGTTGAGATAGACCACCTTCGCTCCCGTCTTGCTGTCCGGCAGCCGCAACCGGCTGCGGCCGAAATCGACATGCTCCCAGCGCAGCGTGAGGACCTCGCTCATCCGGCAGCCGGTGAACACCAGCAGGCGGATGGCTGCGATCGCCGACGGTATCTCGCTGCCGTCGCCCTCAGCCTCGGCCAGCACCGCGCCGAGCTTCAGCGTCTCCTCGGGCGATAGCCCAGCCCCGCGTGGTTCTGGCGGCATTGCTCGCGCTTCGCGCTCTGTTGGTGGGGATCGCTAGTGGTGACGCTGGTGGGCCGGCCATCATTGCGCGCTCCGTTCTCGGTCGCAGCACGGAATAGCTGCACCAGAAGCGGGGAGACGCCCATCCGACGCTGGCGCAGCCGTCCTGCGGACCTTCTGGGTCGAGGCCGACAAGGCGATCTGTTCGCCTCACCGCACGGCGTCAGGCGGTCGATCTCGTGGTATGTGACGGGTAATTCGGTCCCAATGTCGCTGGCCTTGTAGTTGAGAGATGGAATCGACAGCGAAACTTGCGGCGCTCACCTAGTTGGCATTCGGCGGATTGGCGCCATGGCCGCATATATTGCGGGCGTAATGCAGACTTTCTCCTGGATGGAGCAGGCACAGCGGTGGACATCCCATAACGTTGGACCTTGCTCAGTTCATTCTATGATGCATAATTCGTATGCAATTATATCCGGTCTTGGAGACCCGCTACATGATTGCAATACCGCAGGCGGTTTTGGAGGAGCGCATTGAAAGAGCGCGCGACATGGCGGCGGATCGGGGCCTCGCCGCGCTGGTCCTGTGCTCGCCGTCCCGTGCCGGGCGGGCTGGGCAAAGCGGCGGGAACACGGCGTATTTCCTGGGCTATACGACCCTCAGCGGCGCTACCGTCCTGCTCATCCCGATCAGGGGCCGTCCGATCGTATTCGGGCCGGGCCCGAACGAGAGGCGCATGCTCGATGCGCGGGTATCGAACGTCGCGGAAGTGCGGCAGGCAGGGGATTTGGGCGCCGGAATCGTCGAGGCGCTCAACCAGCTCGACATTCCCGAGAACGCACCGATCGGGCTCGCTGGGCGGCTGGATCTGCCAGTTCGCATCGAGCGCAGCCTCGCTGAGCACGTGCCGAACCTGATCGATGTCGATGCGGCGGTGCATGAGATCAGGGCCGTCACCGACCCGGCGGATGTGGTCCATCATCAAGAGGCGTCGCGGATATCCGACCTCATGATCGCTCGGGCGTTCGAGGCGGCGGTCGAACCCGGCATGACACCGTCGCGGCTGATGGCAGAGGTCGAGTTCGCGGGGCGCGCGCTGGGTGCGGAGAGCGCCAGGCTATGGTTGGCGGTCGGTGCCAATCCGCCGATCACGAGTTTTGAATATTTCGAGTTGGCCGAGACCATTTCCCCGGGGGACCGCGTGCAGCTGGGGACGACGGTGAGCGTCGAGGGGCATTTCTCGCAAGGGTTGCGCATGGCGACCTTGGGCGAGCCGAGCGGCGAGCTCGTGAAGGCCGTGGACACACTTTTGAGCATCCAGGACGCGGTGCTTGCGGTGATGGCGCCGGGCAAACCCGCCCATGCGATCAGCGACGTGCTCGAAAACCTGATCGACGCCAACTGTCCCTATACGCGGCAGACCGATCCTTTCCGCTTCCAGTCCTGTCATCAGCTCGGGCTCGACTACAGCGATCCGCCGCTCGCCTATGCGCTGAGCGCCGGGCGAGACCAGCGACTCGATGCACAGGGGCCGCTGCTGCGCGTGGGCCAAGTGGTGGAAATTCACCCCAACTACAACCTGCCCGGCCTCGGTCACGTCTGTGCAGGCGACGCAGCGGTGGTGACGGAAACGGGGGCGGAGTGGCTGACGAAGTACCCGCGCGGACTGGCGGTGCTGGGCTGAACTCCAGAGTATCCGTCTTGCTCAAGCGCGTTTTGGTGTCCAGGCTCTGCCGTCCCGGATGAGGGCGTTGGCGAGGATGACGAGCTTTCGCATATGGCGACGGCCCCGTCCTCGATGATACGGCAATCGCGGTCGACCGTGACGATAATGCCGTGCAGGAGTTAGGAGATCGGTCACTTCAACAGTCTCTTGTAGGCTCGAGACAGACGGTCGGCGGGTCTGGCCTGGTCCCACGGCACCTCGCGGCTGCCGAACTTCACGGCCATGGCGAGAACCGACGCATATTCGTCGAGGGCGATGCCCGGCTGCGAGCGCAGCCAAGCGGGATCGAAGACGGGCATGGCGAACTGGCCGCTGTGCATTTCGATCCAGACATTGGCATCGGGCATGAGCGGGAAGATTGCGTCCCAATCGATGAAGCCTTCACCGAACGGCGCCAGGAAGCGGCGGATGCCGCCCTCCTGGAAGCGGACGATGGCGTCGTCGACGTGAACCTGCGCGGCGAAAGGTGCGACGCGCTTTGCGGCGGCGACCGGGTTCTCGAGACGGCAGACGACGTTGACGGGGTCGTAGGCGACCCCGAGGAGGTCGGGACCGACCTTGCCGACGAGGGCAACGATCTCTCCGGTGGTGATCTCCTCGTGCGTCTTGATGAGGAGTTTGGAGCTGCGCTCACGCAGCATCGGCGCGATGCGCAGGATCAGGGCGGCGACGGCATCTCGCTGGGCTTGCCAGGTCACGGTCTCGCTGAAGCGCTCCTCGATCATGCCGACGACGAAGAAGAGGTCGTGGATGCCGATGTCGGCGGCAAGCCTGACGAGGCGGCGGACACCCGCTTCGATATCGCCTCCTCCGGCCTCGGCGATCTTTGCACCTCGGAACGGCAAAGCGGGATTGAGGGCGCCAAGGCTCGCAGAGATGAAGAGGCCCAGCCGATCAGCTTCGGCGCGAACCGCCTGCATCTCGATGGAATCGAGGGTCGGGCTCAGATCGTAAAGCGAATTGAAGAGGAGTCCGTTGAGGCCCAGCTCCGCCGCCGCCCCGAGCGCCTGGGTGGCCGTGAGATTCCTGCCATCCGGAAGCGAGCTCTTTACTATGCCGATCATGGTGCAGCCTCGAGCGGGAGATTGAGTTCGGCGCACACGGACCGCAAGTGCGCGGCACTCTTCTTGATGGCTGCGATGGATTCGTCATAGCCGAAAGGGGCAGTGACGTACTGGTCCCAGGTGGCGACTTCGCCGGAGGCGATGCGGGCGCTGTAGTTCTGTACGAGCTCGAGGAAGGCGGCATATTCCTCGATGCCGAGGTCGGGGTGGCTGGCCAGCCACTCCGGCTGGAAGACCTCGATCAGCGTGTGACGCGGCACGAAGTCCGCCTCGCGGGGGCCGGCGCATTCGAGCGAGAGGTTGAGCGTGGGATTGTGCGCCGCCAGGATCTTGAGCACCTCGCGGAAATCGACGGCGCCCTCGCCGCAGGCGCGGGACTGGATGGTAATGCCGTCGGGCATGTACGCGACATAGGCATCCTTGATGTGGGTCTGGCGGACATAGGGAGCGACACGCTTCGCCGCCCAGACCGGATGCTCACCACGCTGCATCGGGTTGAGCGTATCGAGCACGACACCCATCACCTCCTCGCCCACGGCCTCGATCAGCCCGAGAACCTCGAAAGTCGTGATTTCTTCGTGCGTTTCCATGTTCATGCGGACGCCCAGGTCGCGGGCGATCGGGGCAAGCTTCAGCAGGAAAGCCTGCGTGGCTCTGAGTTGCTCGGGCCAGGTCACGTCGGTGCGGAAGCGGTCGTAGGCCCACTTGCCGGCAAAGACGCTCTTGTAGTTGGCCGTCCCGATCCAGAGCTCGGTGCAGCCGATATCGACACATGCCTCCATCATGCGGCGGAAGCCGCGGACGATGTCGCCTGCTCCGATGAGCCGCAGTTCGGGCGTCTCGGGCGTGGCGTAGGGGTTCACCTTGCCCAGCCCGGCTTCCACGTACATGCCCAGCTCGTCGGCACGCTGGCGAATGGCACGCAACTCGCCCCGGTCGAGTGTAGGGCTCATGTCGAGGACAGTGCGGTAGAATAGCCCGCTCATCCCGAAGCTTTTGCCGTGATCGAGACTATCGACCGGACCGCGCTCGGCTGCCTCCGGTATCTTACGCCCATCAACGCCAATCCTCATCAGCTCCCCCCACCAGAACAGGATACAACCGGCGCAGCGGAACCGGGCCGACTGCGCCTCCGACGCTTCGTTCACGCGATGATTTCAACCCCGTTCCATTGAATCTCCTTCCGGAGTCCAAAGGAAGCTCCGCAAACGAAGAATAATGGCTCCGTCCCACGATCGGCGACTTCAGTTCGGCCGTCAGGAAAGGCGCCGGTAGCTCGAGGAGAAGATCTCGTGCAGCGGTGGGTGGCCGAGCGTACGCATCGGGTATTTGGCGACGAGACCATCGAACCGAGCCTGGGCGCTCTGACGGTAGGCACGGTCGTCGATGCCGGGGATCACACCGTCCTCCATCACGAAGCGGCCGTTGATCATGACCGAGCGGATGCTACGGGCGGTGGCGTTGAGCAGCAGCGTCTGGATGGGATCGATGGTCTGCCCCATGAACGGATCGTCGAAGTCGACGACGATGAGGTCGGCCTTGGCACCGGGTTGCAGGCGACCGAGATCGGGGCGGCCGAGGGCGTCGGCACCGGCGACGGTGGCGGCGTCGTAGTAGTCCTCGGCGCGGCAAGCCTGGGCGTTCTCCTCGACGACGCGGCAAATCATGAGGCCCAACTGCATGTTGAGCAGCATGTCCGGCGGGTAGGTGTCGGTCCCCATGCCGATGCGGATACCCGTGTCGCGGTAGGAACGGAAGGAACGCAGGGCATTGCCGTGGCGGGCCGCCACCAGCGGGCAGTGGACGATCGTCGCGCCGCTATCCCGGATGATCTCGAGGTCCTTGCCGGACACGAAGGTGCCGTGCGGCAGGAGCGCGCGTTCGGAGAGGAAGCCGAGGCTCTCGAGCCATTCAGGCGGCGTCATGCCGTGTAGCTTGACGACACTGTCGTACTCGAACCGGGACTGGCAGCAGTGGAGGCGGATGGGTACCTGCAGGTCTCGCGCCGCTGCCGCCGATTGGCGCAGGAGCTCGGCCGTACAGGTCTCGATGCGGTCGGAGACGAGCATGGTGCAGATAAGGCCGCCGGCCCTGCCCTCGAATTCGGCGCAGTATTTTTCTGCATCGCGCAGGCCCGCGATACCCCGCGCTTCGTCGAAATGGAAATCGAGCGTGCCGTCATCGCGGACGAAGGTATTGCCGGACTGATAGGCGGGACCAAGATAGACGCGCAGGCCGAGCTCTTCGGCAGCAGCGGCGGCATCGGAGAACCCTTGGACCGTTTCTCCCCACTGCCGATAGAAGAGCGAGGCGATGGGCAGCGCCGTGGTGATGCCGCTGCGGATGAGGCGCGAGAAGGCGTACTTCTTTTGGAAGGCCAGCTCTTCGCTCGAGTACATTTCGATCGGGCCGGCCCGCATGTATGTCTCGGGCCAGACACGGCCTTTCCTCGCGGGCGGCTGGTTGTCGAAGCCGAGCACGGTGGTGTCGAGATCGGAGACGGCGTCGAGGTCGATGAAGCCGGGGCCGATGAGGGCGTTACCGTAGTCGACGACCTTGTCAGGGGTGCCAGGGAATCGCTTGCCGACAAAGAGGGCGCTGTCGCCCGATACAGCGATCTCGCCGTCCTCGTAGAGGCAGTGCCGGCCATCGACATGGCCGACAACCCATTTGGCTTTGAGGAGCTTGATCACTATTTCATCCCAGCGGTAACCAGGCCGCGGACGTAGTAGCGCTGCAAGACGATGGAAAGGATGACGAGCGGCACCGTCACCGCCGTCGCTCCCGCAAAGAGCGGCCCATCCATCGGGAAGTTCGGGATCGACTTCAAGTTGGCGATGGCCACCTGAACAATCTGCTTGTTGGGATCCTGCATGATGACCAGCGGCCAGAGATAGTTGTTCCACGACCAGATGAACTGGATGAGAACGAGCGTGGCCAGCGTCGGCTTGACGTTGGGTAGCGCGATGGTGAGGAACACGCGGAACGGCCCGGCCCCATCGATCTTGGCAGCCTCCTCCAATTCGATCGGGATGTCCCGGAAGGCTTGGCGCATAAGGAAGATGCCGAAGGGGTTGCAGGCGAAGGGCAGGAACAGTGCCGGATAGGTCGAGACCAGCCCGAGCCACTGCATGATCCGATAAAGAGGCACGATGATGGCTTCGATCGGGATGAAGGCCGTGAGCAGCAACAGCGCGAAGATGAGCTTGCTGCCCGGGAACGTCAGCCGCGCAAACGCATAACCCGCGAGCGACGATGCGACCACGGCGATGCCCACCTGTCCGCAGGCCGCGATAAGGGAGTTGAGCACGTTGCGTTGGAAGTTGAGCTCGGTGAAGAGGTAGAAGTAGTTCTCGAAAGTCGGCCGCACGGGCAAGAACGAGGACCAGGACAGCGGGTAGGTTCCGGTGATGATCTCCTTGGTAGACTTCAACGAGGACAGAGCTGCCCAGGCGATCGGGAAGGCGAAGATGAATCCGACGGCGGCGAGCAGGACGATGGTCATGCCGTGCCGCATGATGAAGGCTCGCCATTGGACGCGATTGACGTTGTTGGATTGCGAGAGCGCGATGGACGTCATGGCTGTTTCGCCTTCTCATCGCGCAGCAGGAAGCTCTGGCCGGCCGTCACTAGCGCCAGGACGACGAGCATGCAGACAACGCTCGCAGAGGCCGCGCCGGGCGACTGGAATTCGAAGCCAAGCAGGTAGGAATAGAGCGCCAGGTTCGTCGTGGCGCCCTGAGGCCCGCCCTGGGTCGTGATGAGGATGGGCGTGAACATGCGGGTAGCCGTGATGGTCATCATGAAGAGCGCAACGATGATGCTCGGCCGCAGCAGCGGCAGCGTGATGCTCCAGAAGATCTGCCGCTCGTCGGCGCCGTCGAGTTCGGCGGCCTCGGGAAGCTCTCTCGGGATGGCCTGAAGGCCAGCAAGGAAGATCAGCATGGGAAGGCCGACGTCCTTCCATACCGACATGACGACGATGCTGATGAGTGCTTGGTTGCTGCCGGTCAGGAACGGCTGGGTGGGGAGATGCACCGCGTTGAGGATGGCGTTGAAGAGCCCGGTCGAGGGCTCGTACATCTGATTCCAGATGAGTGCCGTTACGGCCTCGGACGCGGCCAGTGCGCCGATGATGGCGTTGCGCGCCCAGGTTGAGCCGGGAAGGCGCTTGTCCAGCAGCACAGCCAGGGCCAGCGCCAGCGGGATGGTGAGGCCCACCAGCAGGACGATGTAGAGGAAGGTGTTGAGAAGCGCGAAGCGGAAGGTCGGATCAGCAAAAAGCTCGGCGTAGTTGTCGAGCCAGACCCAGCCGGTCGACGACTGGTCGAACGGGCTGAAAGACTGCAGGCTGTTGAGGGCTGCCGTGATCAGGGGCAGGAACTGGAACAGAGCCAGCGTGACCGTCGCCGGCAAGATCATGGCTGTTCCGAGGAACGGGTTGCTGTTTTGGCGAGCCCATCGTCGCTCCCGGGGTGGCTTTGCCTTCGTAGCCCGCATGGAATGCGCTCCGCACTTCCTGATTGAAGCCGGGGGCGGTCGGCCGAAAGGCCCGGCCGCCGCCCCCCTCGCTCGTCGGGTTGTTGCGGCCTACCTGTACTTGGCGAGCAGGCGATTGATCTTGGCAGCCGTATCGGGCAGCATCTTCGCCGGGTCCGCGCCGAGGGCGATGTCCTTCACCGCCGGATTCATGGCGTTGAAGTAGTCGAAATAGCCCGGAGTGCGCGGCACGCTGTAGGATGCGTCCGAGAGAGCCGAGGCCAGCTTGAACGGCTGCTCGAGGGCGAACCCGCTCATTGCGGTCCGCAAGGATTTGCGCGAGGGCATTGAGCCCCAGCCCTTGTGGAAGGCCAAGCGATTCTTGTCGTTGCAGAGGAACGCCATGAGCGCGACGGCTTCGGCCGGGTGCTTGGCCTTGGACCAGACGATCGGGGCGTCCGAGGCGTTGCCGTTGAAGACGATCTTGCCTTTGGGCGGCGGCGACACCCCCCACTTGAACGGCGGCTCCTGGCCCGGCAGGATGAAGCGGCTGGAATAGTTGGGGCCGCCAAGATGGGTGGCAGCGATACCGGCGGGGAATTGATTCGGAACCGATCCGAGCGGGACCAAGCCTTTGCTGAATAGGCTTTGATAATTCTGCATGCCCTTGATGGCTTCGGGGGTGTCGATATAGCCGGTGACCGACAGGCCATCGTCGCTGATGCCCATGAGGGTCTTGTAGGCTGAAGAGTCCTTGGCGGCGTTCGGGTCCCCTTGCGAGCGGATCCAGATGCTTTCGACCTGGCTGTAATTGGCGCCGGGGCCGCCGTTGCCCTGCGTCGCCGCGGCCAGCGCCCAGGACTGGTTGTCGCCGACGGCCTTGAGCTTTGTGTTGAGCTCGTCGAGGTGGGCGATGAACTCCTCGGCGGTCCAGCCGCCCTCGAGCCCGTTCACTTCCGGCGGGGTCTGAACGCCGGCCTTTGCGAACAGGTCGCGGTTGAAATAGAGAAAATTGATGTTGGTTTCCCAGGGTAGGCAGTAGAGATTGCCGCCCGCGGAAGCCGCGTCGCGGAGGTTGTCCGGAATATCGGAAATGTAATCTGGGGTGAAGTAATCCTGGAGCGGCAACGCCAGCTTGCCGGCATGATAGGCGTCGACGAAGTCCGTGCGGCCCATCATGATATCGGGTGCATCATTGGAAGCGACATAGACCACCAGCTTCTTTTGTAGATCCCCATAGGGGACCTTCTCTTCGGTAATGGTGATGTTGGGGTAGGTCGCCGTGAATTCGGCGTAGGCGCCTTCGAGCAGCGCGTTGACGGCCGGTGTGAAATCCTGGCGCATGAAGCGCAGCGTGACCGGCTCGCTCGTCAGCTTTGGGCCGGCATAGCCGCCGAGATCGATCTTGTCGTTGCCGGCGGCGCGGGCAACGCCGATGATGTTGGGCGCGAAGACCCGCGCCAATGCCGTTCCGGCGATGCCGGCCAGAAGCGCGCGGCGAGAATTTTCTACTCGCTTCGGTACATTGTCATGTGCGGCCATGTTTCTCTCCTTGCAAGCCGTTTCGACGTCTGGCTGCAACCCTCGTCGCCGCGGCGAGGCCCGCGACGACGTTAGCGAGGCAGCCCCCTACACACGTCCCACCGCATCTGAAGATGATCGAAACTCGATGCACTGGGCGGATGAGAGCCCCGGGCGGAGCCATGGCGCCGCCCGGGGCTCGGGCGAAGGACATCCCTCCCATGACACGGAAGGTGATCCAGGCGAAAGTTGGCGCGCTCGAGCTGGCCGAGCAGCTCGGCCAGTACCGGCTTCTCTTCGGTCATCGGGGTCAATGTCGTGTCCAGGTAAATCATCGTAACTCCACCTAAGTTGGCACACTCGGTTGTGACTACTAGAGATACGGTATGTTCGCCTCCGGTAAGCGTCGAATTTCTACTATCACCGAGAAAGCTAATTCTTAGGCATTCTGCCTGCATTTGACACGCGATCCGCCTGCCACCTGATTACTCAATCTTACATTATTTGGATATACGCGCAAGAGGGGGCGCTCGACATCGCCAGCTTTATGGCACCGGTGCTTCCAATAGATCAGACGATCCGGACAGTGTACCCCTCGACTTTTGCCCGCTCGATGTCGTAGCCGAGGCCAGGTCCGGCCGGGAGAGTGACGTAGCTGTCGGCATCCGGGACGATCGGCGGCGTCTTCAGGCAGAAGTGGAAAGCGGTCTCCGATACGATCTGCTCGACACAGGTGCAGTCGGAGATAGCCAGGCCGACGTGCAGGTTGAGAATCTCGCCGCGATGCCGTTGGCAGCGCATGCTGAAGGCCTCGCAGACATGCTGCCAAAACGAGACATCGCCATCCGCTCGAACGATTCAAAGGAGAATAGTCTCCGCTTGCGGATGTCGAAAAAGGGCTCGACCAGCTGTTCGATCCTGGGCCCTATAACTGACGCGCTCGCGGTAGACCTGCTGGTATTGCGGCGAGCGTCAGCAAATGAAGCGTGTTTCGTGCCCCGCAACCAGCTTCATTTGCACAAGCATCCAGCATCTACGCGCGAACGGCCCAGGCTCGCCAAGGCCAAAATGCCAGCGAGATCGCCGCCGATGTCGGATTGGAAGAGATGTCGTCAACACAGAAGGGGTACTGCCGCCTTCTCTTACGAGGCGCGCAATCGACCTGATGTGCCGCCCAGTCGGTGCGACAGACTGGCTGCGACGGTGCGGATCGCCTTGCCCGCCGCAGCCGTGCGTTCTGCATTGACGTCCACGACGAGCAGCGCCACGGCGACGCCGGCCACCGCGATGCTCCCCGATGCATCGAAGACGGGCGCCCCAAAGCAGCAGGCCCCTTCACGAGTCTGGCCGTTGTCGATCGCGAAGCCGCGCTCGCGCGTCTCGTCCAGCTCGACGAGCAGCTCTTCTATGCTTCGCACGCTGCGCCGGCTCATGGGATCCGGCCAGCTCGTCGCAAAAATGCGCCGCACCTGGCTGTCCGGCATGGTGGCGAGCATGGCCTTGCCGGTGGCGGTGAAAGGTGCTGGCAGGCGCATCCCGATCTTGAAGCTGACACCCAGCGGGTTGGTCCCGTTGCGGCAGGCGATGTAGAGCACATCCGTGCCGCTCAGCACCGACAGCGTCACCGTCTCGTGCGGGAAGGCCTTGAGTTCGTCCCAGATGCGCGTGAACTCGACCGCCAGGTCGCTCTGGCTCTGGAAAGCGTTTGCCCAGGCCAGCACGTGTGGGCCGATGGCGAACTGGCTGGGTCCGACGCGCAGCAGCAGGCCGAGCTCGACCAGGGTGCGGCACAGGCCGTGAACCGTGCTCTTCGGCAGCGCCAGCGCCCGCGACAGTTCCGAGATGCCCTTGGGGCGCATGTCGCTGCTCATGGCGTCGAGAATGCGCGTCGCCCGCACGAGCGCCGGAACCGGCTTGCCGAGCGTCGCTGCGACGTCACGGCCCACGGGGGCCAGGCTCCCGTCCAATCTCCTTCTCCCGCGCTGCCGACAACCGGCACAGGCACCGCTCGCCAGAGCCCGAGGAACCGAATGGCTGACTGGCCGGCTGAGCCTCAGAGGCTCATCCGATTAGCATCGTTCATCTCGAACGACAATGTTCAGCTTATTGAACGTCTCTACCAAGCTAGCGGAAGGCGACGGAGCCGTCCTCCCGTAGCCAGGTATCCATCTTGCGCTCGACGCGCGGGATGCTTCGGAGTCCCTCGACGTCGAGTTCGATGCCCAGCCCCGGCTCCTCGGGCGCCGGGAAGAAGCCGTTCACGACCGGGATGATCTTCTTGACCGCCTGCGAGAATGGCGGCCGATCCTGCGGCCGGTGCTCTTGCACCTCCCAGTTCGGCACGCAGATGCCGAGCTGGACGTGTGCTGCCACGGCTACCGGCCCGTTCGGCACCGAGTGGGGGATGATGCCCTGGTGATGGGCCTCGGCGAGCGCGCAGATCTTCTTCATGTGGGTGATGCCGCCGCACACGCCGACATCGGGCCGGATGTGGTGCACACCCCCGACCTCGACATATTCGCGGAACTCCCACATCGTCGTGGTGCGCTCGCCCGCCGCCATCGGTACCCGCACCTTCTCCGCGACCTCGCCGAAGGCGAGCACGCTGTCCGGCACGATGGGATCCTCGACGAACAGTGGACGGAAGGGCTCGATCTCGCGGATCAGCGCTATGGCCTCGCCCGGCACCATGTTGCGGTGGAGCTCGACGCCAATATCGATCTCCCAGCCCACCGCCTCGCGAAGCGCCGCCAGCCGGTCGACGAGGTCGGCGAGCCGCGCGCCGTGGCGCATGCGGTGGTGGTCCTTCTGGAACAGCAGGCATTTGAGCGCCGTGTAGCCCTCGGCGACGGCGGCCTTGGCAGCAGCGATCACCTCGTCGGGCGTGCCGTAGGAGAGGACGAACATGGCGCGGACGCGATCGCGGACCTTGCCGCCCAGGAGCTGCCAGACCGGCGCCTGGAAATGCTTGCCACGAATGTCCCACAGCGCCTGGTCGATCGCCGATATGGCGCCCGTGATGCCCATGCCGCGCATCGAGCTGGCGCGGTAGAGGCGAAGCCAGTGGAACTCGGTGCGCAGCGGGTCCTCGCCGATCAGCTGCTCGCCGAACGAGGCGGCGATCGCCGCAGCGGCGTCCGGGTGGCTGAAGAAGGTCGATTCGCCAACACCCTGCAGGCCGTTGTCGGTGGTGATGCGCACGAACATCCAGTTGTGCGCGACGAAGGTCTCGAGGCTCTCGATCCGCACAGGATGCCCCTTCAGCTCTTGTCGGCTGGATAGACGAGGCTGGGCGCTCGCCGCTCGACGGGCGCACCGATGACCTCGACGATCGTGCATAGCGGGTGGTCGGTCTCGAAATAGGCGAAGGCGCCATCGCCGCGGGCGCCGAAGCCACGGGCCGCCTGGAGGAGGCGGAAGCCGGCCGCCTTCAGCTCCTCCATCGCCCTCGGCTGGTCAGGGACGTAGATGCCGACATGGTGCAGACCCTCGCCGTGCCGCTCGAGATGGTCGGCGAAGATGCTGCGGCCGGCGAGCGGCTGGACCAGCTCGATCTGCACGCCGTCCTTCCAGGCCAGCGCGTGGCGGAAGCTGAAATGCCCGGGCTCGCCCCGATAGTGCATGTCCTTCAGGATCTCGGGGGTGAGCGTGTAGGCGGTCCATGGGCCCATACGCAGGAGATCCCAATAGGACCGCATCGAGGCGTCGAGGTCGCGCACGACGAGGGCGATCTGCTTGATGCCGTGCTGCTGGACCAACGTGGTGATGGCGTCCAACTTCCGCTCCTCCACGCCGTCCCGAGTATCGCTGGCCTGAACCCCGCGGGACATCGCCTATCCCCGACCGGCGAGGGCCGGGATGCCGGCGTCGATGCTGTCCTGGTAGGCCGAGACCTCGCCGGAGAGCACCTCCGCCATCGTCACCGAGCGGCCGGCGATGCCGCTCTCGAAGGCGGCGAGCACGGCGGCCACCGCCGTCAGGCCCAGATGTCCGTCGACCTCCGGTTGGCGGCCGGCGAGGATCGCCTCGGCGAAATCGTGGATCTCGATCGCGATCAGCCCCGCATCGGCTTTGGCGAAGTCGACGGGGCCATAGGTGACCTTGCCGCCGAACAGCCGGGACGTGACCTCGTCCAGGTGGAAATAGGGAAGCTCGCCGAGCAGTGCATCGCCGGCGAGGGTTCCCGAGGCGCGATGGAGCACGACCTCGCCGCCGGTACGGTCGCGAGCGGCCGCCAGCGAGCCCGCCCGGCCATGCACCGTCCGCTGGACCCAGCGATGGCCCGGGCCGGAGGGCAGGTAGGTGATCTGCGCCAGCGCGCCGGAACGCATCTTGTAGGTCGCGGCGAACGAATCCTCACCGGTGGCAACGACCGTCTCCGGCATCTCGCGGAGCCGGGCCCAGTAGGAGGGGAGATCCTTCTCCGGCTTGTCGCGGCGGCGGCGGACCGGCTCGGCGATGAGGCCGACGCCCGAGACGCTTTCGATCTCGCCGAGATAGAACTGCAGGATGTCGGTGAGGTGGCAGCCCATGTCGAGGGCGATCGAGCCCTTGTCCTTCATGTGCCGCCACGGTGTGATGATGATGCGGTCGTCGCCGCCGACATGGAACTGCTGCATCAGGTGGACATGGCCGACGAGGCCGCCGTCGATCGCCGCCTTGGCGAGCCTGTTCGGCGGGTCGCGGCGGTAGTTCTCGGCTGTCGCGAGCACGGCACCGCCGCGCGCGGCGGCGTCGATGAGTGCCCGGCAGGACCGGACGGTGAGTGCCAGCGGCTTCTCGCAGAGCACGTGTCGCCCCGCCTCGAGGATCGGCAGGGCGAGGGCGATGTGGGTGAAGGCCTCGGTGACGATGTCGAAAGCCGCGATGGCCGGGTCGGCGAGGGCGGACTCGATCGAGGTGTGGATGGCCGGGCGACGCCCGATCGACCGTTCGGCCTCGTCGGCGGCGCGCCTCGCATTGTCCTCGCGGATGTCGCACACCGCTACCAGGTCGACATTGCCGATGCCGGTCCGCTCCAGTGCTGCGAAGCCGGCGACATGCCGCGTACCCATGCCGCCGCAGCCGACCAGACACACCGGAATCCGGCTCATGATGCCGTTCCAATGCCCATCGGCCCGACGCCCATCGGCATCATCGTCATGACTCGGCGCGCCTCCCCTGAGTGGCTCGCTTGATTGCGTTCCATATTTCGAACGACGTCTTATCAACCGAACGATAGGCTCGCATTCGGTGGGGAGTCAACGACTGACGGCAAAAATTGTTCGACCTATTGAATGCCCGTCTGTCTATTGAACACGTGCCGGGCTTCTGCTAGCGTCCGGTCAGCATATTCGTGAACGCGCAACCCGCGATCGCGAGGAAAGCGCCGGTGAAGGCCGGCGGCTCGAGAGACAAGACAGGGTGTTCGGGACGTGGCCTCGAAGCCACGCCGACAGATGCCCCGGGAGGTACATCGCAGTGGCACGTGTCGGGCTCTTCGAGCCCCGCAACCGCCGTGACAGCCAGCAATGCGCCGAAAGCGCATGGGCCGTGTGGCGACCCCGCTGGAGGATCCTGTGAGCGCCATGGCGCTCAGCGTGCGCGACCTGTGTGTGCACTATCATACGCAGGAAGGACCTGTGAGGGCGGTCGACGGCATCAGCTTCTCCCTCGGCGAGGGAGAGAGGTTCGGACTCGTCGGCGAATCGGGTAGCGGCAAGACCACGGCCGCCTTCGCGATTCTTCAGCTCACCCGGCCGCCGGCGCGCATCGAGGGCGGTGCGGTGCTGCTCGGCGATCAGGACCTGACGCATCTGTCCGAGGAAGAGTTGCGGAAGATGCGCTTCTCGCAGATCGCGCTGATCCCGCAGGGTGCGATGAACTCGCTGAACCCGGTCATGCGCATCCGCGACCAGCTCGCCGACGTCATTCGCGAGCACGACGCGGCGGCTACCAAGGCGGACATCGAGCAGCGGATCGGCGAGATCCTCGACAAGGTCGGGCTCGGCAGGGACATCGCCCGGCTCTATCCGCACCAGCTGAGCGGCGGCATGAAGCAGCGCGTCTGCATCGCCATGGCGATCTCGCTGCGGCCGCGGATCATCATCGCCGACGAGCCGACCAGCGCGCTCGACGTGGTGACACAGCGCCAGGTCATGGAGACGCTCGCCGACGCCCAGGAGATGCTGGGTGCGTCGGTCATCCTGGTCGGTCACGACATGGGGCTGATGGCGCAGTTCGTCGACCGGATCGGCGTGATGTATGCCGGCCGGCTGGTCGAGATCGCCCCCGTCGCCGAGCTGTTCGAGGAGCCGCTACATCCCTACTCGCGCCTGCTGATCTCGAGCCTGCCCTCGCTTGAGATCAAGGGCGCGTTCAAAGGCATTCCCGGCATTGCCCCCTCGCTCCGGCGCCCGCCGCCGGGGTGCCATTTCCACCCCCGCTGCCCGCGGGCCATGCCCGCCTGCTCCAGCATCCAGCCCGAACTCGCCGAGGTCCGGCCCGGGCGCTGGGTCGCCTGTCATCTCTACTGAGGAAGCGATGGCTGCGCTCCTGGAAGCCCGCGACGTTTCCAAGCAGTACCACAAGAGCGTGCTGAATCCGGCGGGCACCATTGCGCTGGCGCCGATGTCGCTCGCGATCCTCGAGGACGAGCCATCGGTCACGGTGATCGCCGGCGAGAGCGGCAGCGGCAAGACGACGCTCGCCAACCTGCTGCTCGGGATCATCGAGCCGAGCTCGGGACAGATCCTCTATCGCGGCAAGGCTCCCGTTGCGATGTCGGCCGTCGAGCACATGGCATTCCGCCGCGAGGTGCAGGCGATCTTCCAGGACCCGTTCGAGGCCTACAATCCCTTCCACAAGGTCGATCGCGTCCTGACGAAGCCGCTGCGCAAGTTCAAGCTCGCTGATTCCGATGCCGAGGCGAGAAAGCTCATCGACCACGTGCTGGACATGGTCGGGCTGCGCCCCGAGGACACGCTCGGTCGCTATCCGCACCAGCTTAGTGGCGGGCAGCGCCAGCGCATCATGGTGGCCCGCGCCCTGCTGCTGCGGCCGCGCATCATCATCGCCGACGAGCCGGTCTCGATGGTCGACGCGTCGCTGCGGGCCTCGATCCTGGAAAGCCTGCTGCGGCTGACGCGCGAGCTCGGCATCTCGCTGGTCTACATCACGCATGACCTGACCACCGCCTATCAGGTCGGGGACACCGCCATCATCCTGTACCGCGGGGCGATCGCCGAGCTGGGCAGCGTGGAGCTGGTCATCAAGGAGCCGCAGCACCCCTACACGCAGCTCCTCGTCGATTCGATCCCCCGCGCCGATCCGCGTCAGCGCTGGGGCAAGAACACGGTCATCACGCCGCGCGACGACGAGACCGGCATTGTGGAAGTCGGCTGCAAGTTCGTCCGGCGCTGCCCGCATGCGATGGCGGTATGCCGCGAGCACGAGCCCCCCGTTTTTCGCACGGACCAGCGGCGCGGCGTCTCCTGCTTTCTGTACCGGCAGAGTCCGGCGATGCCGCCGGCGGAGGCATCGGCGCTCGTGCTGCCGGCAACGGCCGGTCCCGGACCGATTGCCGACACGCGACCGAGCCTGGTCGCGGCGAGCGGCTAGGCTGTCCGGCCGGTGGGTACGTAAGGGAAGCCGTCATGTCCTGGAGATACGTGCTCACACGGCTCGGTACATTCGCCCTCGTCGTGTTCGTGGCGATCACCATCAATTTCCTCGTGCCGCGGCTGGCGCCGGGCGATCCGGTCACCCAGCGCCTCGAGGCCACCGGCTCGCAGGGTACGACGGTGGGCGGCGATTTCCGCGAGCTGGTCGAGGCCTACAAGGAGAAGTTCGGCTACGGCGAGCCCCTGTGGAAGCAGTATCTCGTCTACTGGCGCGACCTGGCGCGAGGCGACCTCGGCTTCTCGATCGCGAAGTATCCGGCGCGGACCGGCGACATCATCGCGCAGGGGCTGCCCTGGACCATCGGTCTGTTGGGGGTCGCCACCTTGCTCGGCTTCGGCATCGGCACGATCGCCGGCGCGCTGCTCGCCTGGCCCTACACGCCGAAGGTGTTTTCGCGTGTGCTGATCCCGGTCTTCGTCCTGTTCTCGTCGGTGCCGTACTACCTCCTGGGCCTATTGCTGCTGTTCCTCTTCTCGCTCACCTTCCCGATCTTTCCGAGCGGCGGCGGGCACGGCACCTTCGTCGAGCTTGGCTGGGACTTGCCGTCGATCATCGACGTGGTCCGCCACGCCACCCTGCCGGCGCTGTCCATCGTGCTGGCCAGCGTCGCGTTCTGGGGCCTCGGCATGCGAGGCATGATGGTCACCGTCCAGGGCGAGGACTTCATGACGCTGGCGCAGGCCAAGGGGCTCAGCAGGTCGCGCATCTTCTTCAGCTACGCCATGCGCAACGCCTTCCTGCCGCAGGCGACCCATCTCGCCCTTTCACTCGGCCATATCGTTTCGGGTGCCGTGCTGGTCGAGGTGATCTTCCGTTATCCGGGCATCGGCTACTCGCTGTTCGAGGCCATCGTCGGCAAGGACTACTTCGTCATCCAGGGCATCCTGCTCCTGCTCATCCTGTCGATAGCGCTCTCGATGCTGATCATGGACTTCATCTATCCGCTGCTCGATCCGAGGGTGACCTATGGGAGGAAAGCGTGAGTCGGGCGGCGCCCGCGCCGATAGCGGCGCCTTTGCCTCTCGATCCCGCGGCACGGGTGCTGCGGCGACGGCAGGTCAACGGCATGCTGATCGCCGGCATCGCCATCATCGTGCTGGTTGCGCTGATCGGCTACGTCGGACCGTTCCTCGTCGATATCAGGCTCGCCGACGTGGGGGCTGCGATCCCCGGCCTGCCGCCCTCGTGGGAGCACCCGCTCGGAACCGAGGTGCAGGGGCGGGACGTCCTGGCGTTGCTGGTCCTAGGCACGCCGCAGACACTGAAGATCGGGTTGATCGCGGGCGTGGTCGGCCTCGCCGTCGGCGTCGTCCTGGGGCTGGCCTCCGGCTATTTCGGCGGGTGGACCGATACCGTCATTCGCCTGGTGACGGACGTGTTCCTCACCATCCCGACGCTGGCGATCCTCATCGTCGTCGCCTCGATGGTGCGGGTGCTCAGCATCGAGGGTATGGCGCTGATCGTGGCCTCGCTGGCCTGGATGGGGCCGACCCGCACCATCCGGTCCCAGATGCTGACGCTGCGGGAGCGCCGCTACGTCCAGCTCGCAAGGCTCTCCGGCATGAGCCACTTCGAGATCATCTTCACCGAGATCATGCCCAACCTGATCCCGTTCATCGCGGCGACGCTCGTGCTGTCGGTCTCGACCGGCATCCTCGCTGCCATCGGCTTGGAGGTCCTGGGGCTCGGGCCGTCGCACATCCCCTCGCTCGGCATGCTCATCTTCTGGTCGCAATTCTACGACGCGCTGTTCCGGGGGATGTGGTGGTGGCTGTTGCCGCCCATCGTGGTGCTGGTCCTGATCTTTGCCGGTCTGTTCATGATCTCGGCCGGGCTCGACCGCATATCGAATCCGCGGCTACGCAAGCAGTAGGACCGGCCATGACGACCTTCGGCTTCTGTGCTCCCATCTTCGCCGGCTCCGGTGGCGCTCACCCGCGAACGCCGCTGCTCGACCGCGTCGACTTCGACCAGCTGCAGGCAACGGTGCAGGCGGCGGAGGCCCTCGGCTACGATTCCGTGTGGGTCGCGGACCACCTGATCCTCGGGCGGGAAGGGTTCATCCTCGAGGGCTGGACGGTGATGGCTGCGCTCGCGCGCGTCACAAAGCGGATGCGTCTCGGCTCGATCCACTACGCCAATCTGTTCCGGCCCCCGTCGCTCACGGCGAAGATGGCGGCGACCCTCGACTTCATCTCGGCGGGGCGGTTGGATTTCTTCTTCGATCCCTATGCCGGCCAGAGGGCCGACTCCCTGGCCTATGGCCTCGCCGACGACGGCTCGGCAATTCCTCGCTTCGAGGAGGCGCTGGATCTGATCAAGCGGATGTGGAGCGAGGACAGCCCATCCTATCGCGGCAGCTACTACGCGATCGAGAATGCGGTCTGCCTGCCCCGGCCCGTGCAGAGGCCGTCGATCCCGATCTGGATCGGCACTTCCGGAAACGTCACGCCGGAGCATCGGCACAGGATCAGCGAGATCATGAGCCGCCACGCCGACTGGTGGAACATCACGCCGGCATCGCTCGATACGATGCGCGAGGCGCTTGTGGCACTTCGCGATGCCTGCGCCGCCAACGGCCGCGACTACAACAGCATTCGCAAGTCGTTCGAGACCCAGATCCTCATTGCCGATTCGGCATCCGACCTCGATCGCTGGCGGCAGCGCATCGAGGCTGCCAACCCCGACTATGGCGATTGGGACAAGCTGGCTGAGCGCTTCCTGATCGGCGACGTGGAGACCGTGACACACCGACTGCACGACTATGCCGGCCTCGGCGTCGAGTGCTTCATGCTCTGGTTCATGGACTATCCGTCCCAGAACGGGCTGCGCCTCTTTGCCGAGAAGGTGATGCCGAGCTTCCGATAGACGATCGATCCTGGCGACGGCTCGAACAGGAGAAGAAGGGGAGGCAAAATGATGAGAATGTCAGCTTGGCGAAGCTTCATGGGGGTAGCTGCCGCGGCGGCGCTGGCCGGCTCGCTCGATTTGGGCGTGCAGGGCGCTGCGGCGCAGACCATGACGCCCGCGGAGTCGGCGGCCCGCAGCATTCCGCGCGCCCAGACGCTGATCCTGGCGCGCACGCCGACGACGACGATCGCGGACTTCAACCAGATGAACCCCTACGGTCTCGGCGGCCTCGGGCGCATCCGCGATACGCTCAACAAGACGATCTACGAGTTTCTGTTCTACTACAATCACAACAGTGGCGAGATCATCCCGTGGCTCGCCACCGACTACAGCTACAATCCCGACTATACCGAGGTCACCATCAATCTCCGCCCGGGCGTGACCTGGAGCGATGGCCAGCCCTTCACCTCTGAGGACGTCAAGTTCACACTCGACCTGATCAAGAAGACCGACACGATGGTCTTTTCGGCGGAAATGAAGGACTGGGTCAAGCAGGTCGACGCCGTCGATCCGCGGACAATCAAGATCACACTCAACAAGCCCAACCCACGCTGGGCCTTCTTCTATCTGGCCGAGAACTCGGAGATCAACGTCGCCATCCTGCCCAAGCATATCTGGGAGAACCAGGATCCGACGGCCTTCAGCAACTTCGACCTCGACAAGGGCTGGCCGGTCGGCACCGGGCCGTTCCGCCTCGTCGCCGCGTCGGCCCAGCGGCTGGTCTTCGATCGCCGCGATGACTGGTGGGCGGCCAAGACCGGCCTCGTTCCGACTCCCAAGGTGGAACGGCTGCTGCGAATTCCCGGCGGCGACCAGTCGGCGGTCACGCGGCTGTTCGCGCAAGGCGAGATCGATTTCGGCGGGCCGCTGATCAAGGGCGACTTCGACGCCGCCCAGCGGCGCAACCCCTATCTCGTCTCGTGGAACGAGACCGGCCCGACCTGGGGCACGGCGGACGCCTGCACCTACATCCTCGGCCTCAACAACAGGGCGAAGCCGTTCGACAATCCCGACGTGCGCTGGGCGATCAACTACGCCATCGACCGCAAGCAGGTGATCAGGCTGTCGGTCGAGGACAGCACGGTCCCGATGTATCTGCCGCTGTCGAGCTTCGGCAATGTCGAGCGCTACACGGCCAAGGTCCAGGACCTGATCGACGCGTCGGGTGTCGCCAATCCCAACCCGGACAAGGTCGTCGAGCTGATGACCCGCGCCGGCTTCAAGAAGGACGCCGAGGGCTTCTGGGTCGACGGCGCCGGCAACCGGGTGGTGATGACCATCAGCACCACCAGCAGCCGCCGTCCGCTGGGCCCGCCGGTCGCACAGCAGCTGCGTGCCGCCGGCTTCGACGCGATCCACAAGCACGACGAGACCGCGCAGATTGTCAACGGCATCCGCGACGGCTCGGAGGCAGCATGGGTAGAGCCGCATTGCGGCGCCGCCCAGGAGCCGTTCCCGACCTTCAGCCACTTCATGACGAAGTACTCCGCACCCGTCGGCAAGATCACTCGTTATCGCTGGGGCAACAGCCGCTACGAGAACCCGGAATACGATGCGCTCCTCGAGCAGATGGAGGCCATGGCGCCATCGCCGGACGATCCGAAGTACACCGACCTGTTCCGCGAGGCCGTGAGGATCTGGCTGCGCGACCTGCCGGAGATCGTGATCTCCGAGGAGCGCCATGTCTGGACCTACAACACGCGCTGCTGGACCGGCTGGCCATCGGCCAAGGATCCCTACATCGCTCCCTATGACGTCTGGGGTGCGTTCATGCTGGCGGTGGTGAGGCTCCAGCCCACGGGCAACTGCTAGCTGGCGGCTTCGACAAGCCATGGATCGTCGGGACGGCCTCTTCCTCTGCATGGAAGAGGCCGTCGATCCAAGAATGGAGTTGTTTCGATGGCGAATGAACGGCCCCAGGTCCTGGTGGCTTGCAGCCAGCGCGTGCGCGACACCTACCTGCCGCCGGCCGAGATCGAAAGGCTGGAATCCTTCGCGGACTGGAAGTGGTTCGCCGGTGAGGGCGGCGGCATCTACCACACCAACAGCAATGCCGAGGATGCCGCGAGGCTGCGCGCCGAGATCGGTGCCTGGGATGCGCTGGTCGTCAGCGATGGTTGTCCCACCATCGACCAATCGATTCTGCAGGCGGCACCGAGGCTCCGTCTGATCGGGGAGCTGGAAGGGGACCGCTTCGCCACCCGAATCGATCTCGACGCGGCATGGAAGCGCGGCGTCCGCACCGTCGACGTCACCAACGGCTCGTCCTACCCGGTCGCCGAGTGGGCGCTTGGTCTGATTCTGGTCTGCCTGCGCAACGGCGGCGCCTTCTTCCGGCAGATCATCGCCGGCAGGACGACCCGCGATCCGGCCGAGGTGGCGCGGATCCGCGGGCGGCTGGAGCGCAAGCGGGTCGGCCTGATCGGTTGCGGCCATATGGGACGGCGGCTGGTCAAGCTGCTGCGGCCGTTCGAGACCGAGATCTGGGTCCACGACCCCTATCTGCCGCGTGAGATGGCGGAGGCGCTGGGCTTCCTGCAGACTTCCCTCGACAATGTGCTGTCGCGCTGTGACGTCGTGGTGTGTCTCGTGCCGCTGACGCCCAAGACACGCGGGATGCTGGGGGCTCGCGAGCTCGAGCTCATTCCGCCGGGAACCGTCTTCGTCAACGTCTCGCGTGGCCCGGTGGTCGACTCGAAAGCGCTGGTCGAGCGGCTGCGGCGAGGCGACATCTTCGCCGGCCTCGACGTGTTCGATCCCGAGCCGATCCCGCCCGACAGCGAGATCATCCACCTGCCGAACGTCTTCCTGAGCCCGCACGTGGGGGCACGCACCGGCGATCCGCACCCACATTTCTTCAGGCTGATGATCGACGAGCTCGATCGCTTCTTCAATGGCCACGAGACCTGGTTCGACCTGACGCCGCGCGCCCAGGCGAACCGGCTTGGGAGGTAGGCAGACAGGCGTAAGCCTACCCGGCTTCGCGGCGCCAAAGGGCGACGAAGGCTGTATCGCGCCCCCGCAACCAGCTTCACCGAACTTCCGGAATGCCCGGCGAACAGCCGCGCATCCCTGCCGGTGCCAAGCGCCATCATCGCCGTGACGCCCCCTCGACTGCCAGTTCCTCGTGGTCGGGCCGGGGATGCACTGTCACGCGCGTAATCAGGCCGCGCAGCACGCCGAGGGCGGCGTCGCGGATGCTCGGGTCGGCCAGCGTCGTACTCGACGATCCAGGTCGTCAAGCCTGACTTCGCCCAGGCCGAGCCGTACCACCGGAAGTCGGATAGGAGATCTCGGCCTGCAAGAAGGCCCACAAACCCGGACCGTTCTGGTCTTCCTGCATACTTGGCAAGTGAGGTCTTGCGCCAAGCCTCCGAAATCCCGGCACCAATCAGGCATAACGGGAAAGACAAAAATACTTCTGAAAAAATGGCTTAGCCGTAGCGGGAGCGAGAGGTGCTGCGATCGAACAGTGGGGCCATCGTCTCAAGCGTCATGTAGCGGGCGCGCTGGACGGCCCAAGGGGCGTCGGGTCCGTAAGGCGTAGTGACGCCTAGGCGACGACGAGCTTACCTGGGTTCATCAGGCTGAACGGGTCGGCCAGCTGCTTGAAGGCGCGCTGCGGCGCGTCGACCTTCTTCCAGCCGGCGTCGTCCAGTACCGAGGTGTGCGGGTTGGAAAGCTCGATGCCCATGCTCTCCAGCCCGGCCGTGAGTCCAGCAAGATGCTCGGCCGACCGGAACCGGAGAAGCGGCAGGCCCGAGACGAAGACACGGCCGAAGCGGCGCTGGAACTCGAAGTGGAGCATCAGCTCGCCGTCTGGATCATCATGGAGCCGCATCGCCAGCTCGAGCTCGCGGCCCGCCGGCAGCCGCACCTGCAGATAGGTGATCGACGGATCACGGCGCAGGGCGTGCAGCGTGGTGTGGTTCCAGGCGAACTCGTAGATCGGAGGCATCTCGGAATCGCCGGCGAAGGCCGCGGCCTCGGTCTGCTCGTGGCCGCGGGCGAAGACGACCTCGCCGTCCTGATCGGCTGCGAGATCCTCGGCCTGGAAGGCCTGCGGCTCCGTCACCATCACGAGAGCCACAGAATGGCTCGGGGGCACGAGAGGGTTCAGCCGGCGGATCAGCGGCGGGATGCGCCCGTCCAGCACCGTCACCAGCTTGCGGGCGATGCCGTCGGCAGCGGTCAGGGCATGGCCGAAGCGCATCGCCGCGTCGAAGCTCGGGAAGGCGAAGATCCGCTCGGCCCAGGGCTGCCAGGGAGCCAGCGGCATCTCGACCTCGGTGATGATGCCGTTGACGCCGTAGGCATGGGCGACCTTCAGCGCCTCGCGGCCGCGCAGCTCGATCAGCCGCGGCTGCTCCTCGACGGTCAGCACCCGGGCGGCCAGCACTGCGCCCGGATCGGCGAGCTGGCCCCAGGTGCAGGAGCCGACGCCGCCGGCGCCACCGGCGAGGAAGCCGCCGATCGTGGCGACCTTGCGGGTGGAGGGAAAGAAGCGCAGCTCCCAGCGCTCGGGGCGAAGTTGACGGTCGATCTCCAGCAGCCTTGCCCCGGCCTCGAATCGGCCCATGCCGGGCTGGACGTTCAGCACGCGGTCGAGCCGGGTCATGTCGAGGACGATCCCGCCGGCCAGCGGCACCGCCTGCCCGTAGTTGCCGGTACCGCCGCCACGCACGGTGAGCGGTACACGGTGACGGACACAGCCTGCGGCGACCCGTGCCAGCTCCTCGCGGTTTGCCGGCATCACGATCAGCTCCGCTTCCCGGCCCTCCAGGCGCGGCTTGAGGATCGGCGAGAACCAGAAGAAGTCGCGGCTCTTGATGCGCAGGCTCGCCGGATCGCTCTCGGTCGCGATACCGTCGAGCTCGGCGCGGAGTTCCTCGATCACGGGCTTAGTTCTCAATGCTCGGACAGGACGCCCAACGCCATGAAGCTGCGCCGGATGCGGTCGACCGCCTCGACGAAGACCGGATCCCGGCGCGAGGTGACGCCGCGCGGGCGGGGCAGGTCTATGGCGAGGATATCGGCGATGCGTCCCGGCCGGGTCGACATGACCACCACGCGATCGGAGAGCAGCACCGCCTCCTCGATGCTGTGGGTGATGAACAGCACGGTGTTGCGGTCGCGCATCCACATGTGCTGCAGGTCGAGGCACATCTGCTCGCGGGTCAGCGCGTCGAGCGCGCCGAACGGCTCGTCCATCAGCAGCAGCCCGGGGGCCTGCACCAGTGCCCGGCAGATCGCCACCCGTTGCCGCATGCCGCCCGACAGCTCGCCCGGGTAGCGGCTCTCGAAGCCCTTGAGGCCGACCTGACGCAGCAGATCGCGCGCCTTGTCGCGATAGGCGGTGCGATCGAGCCGCTTGATCTCGATCGGCAGCAGGACATTGTCGAGCACGCTGCGCCAGTCGAGCAGCACGTCGCGCTGGAAGACGATGGCGGCGTCGGGTACGGGCCCGCTCACGGCCGTGCCCCTGACCGAGATGCTGCCGGCGGTCGGTGGGATGAGCCCGGAGACCAGCATCATCAAGGTGCTCTTGCCGCAGCCGCTGGGGCCGACGATCGAGACGAACTCGCCGGCCGGCAGATCGAGCGAGAGGCGCTCCAGCGCGTGCACGCCCTCGCCGGTCGCGGTGCGATAGTGCTTGGTGACGTCCTCGACGCGGATCGGAGCACCTTGCGAGCGGGTGGGCTGGGCATTCGAGCGGGCGAGGGTTCTCATGAGGGCGGATGCCTGCATCGGCTGTGCCAACATCAGGCCCGGGCCTCCCGATCCATGCGGGCAAGGCTCGCGGGATCGAAGCGCTGCACGTCGCGCAGCAGCGCCATGAAGCCCGCGACCTGATGCTCGGCCACGCGTGCGCCGGCCTCGGCCGAGGCCTTGGCGGCGTCGCCGAGCGCACCGTCCGGGTTCAGGTCCTGGATGATCCAGCCGATGCCGTGTGGAACCACCGGCCGCAGATGTGTGAAGCGCTCCTCCATGCCCGCGGCGGCCGAGACGAAGTTGCGCAGCTCGCTTCGGCGGACGAGATCAGGCCGGAAATGCAGCATCAGCGAGGTCTCGACCGCACCGCCATGCAGGCCGTGGCGCCGCTCGCGCTCATCGAACAGGTCGGGCGGCAGGCCGAAGCGGTTCCACTGCGTGGCCGCAACCAGCATCTGCTCGCGGATGCGCAGCTCGCGGGCGACGATGTCCATCACCGGCGCGTTGCCGCCGTGCGAGTTGACGATCACCAGCTTGCGCAGGCCGGTGCGGCGCACGCCGGCGCCGATGGCGCACCAGCCCTCGATCAGCTGCTCCGCCGACTGGGTCAGCGTGCCGGGGGAGAGAATGTGCTCGTTCGACTTGCCGATCTCCTGGATCGGCAGCACCAGCACGGGCAGGTCGGCGGGCAGGCGGCGGCGGAGCAGCGCCAGCATGCCGGCGGCGATGGCGCTGTCGGTGGCGACGGGCAGGTGCGGCCCGTGCTGCTCGGTGGCGGCGATCGGCAGGATCGCGATGGTCTGCGAGGCGTCCAGGGCGGCGAAGTCGCGCGTGGTCAGCTCGTTCCAGAAGAACACGCCCGATCTCCCCGGCGAGGTCATTCCTTGGCGTGAGCCTGGGCCGGCGGCGTTGATGCGGGAAGCATCGAGTTTAGCGCACAGCGCTGCCTTGAAGGCAGCATAAGCGGATCAGCCGATAGCCTCGGCGAGCTTGATCAGCGAGCCCCGCAGCTCCTCGGCAAAGCGCGCCGTGGTCGGCTCGAGGGCGCCGCCGGACCTCGCGACCAGGCGCAGGACCTGCGGCCTGAGCTGGGGCTCGGCCAGCCCGAGAAAGACCAGCTCGCCCTTGGTGCAGTCGTCGGCGACGTCGAGGGGATTGAGAAAGGTCACTGCGCTGCCGCCCCGCACCAGCTGCTTCATCAGCTCGATCGAGTTGGTCTCGACGATAGGCTGGGCCTGCTCGGCGAGCCTCGCCATCGCCATGTCGACGATGCCGCGCAGGCTCATGCCCGGCTCCGCCAGCACCAGCGGATATTGCATGGCGTTGGCCAGCCTGACCCGCTCGGCTCCGGTCAAGGGATGGCCGGGTGCCACCACCGCGCCGAACGGGATCTCCAGCGTCATCAGCGACCGCAGGCCGGCGATGGGCGTCATGTTGAAGCCGAGGCCAAGTCCCGCATCGCCTGCCAGCACGGCGGGTGGAATGGCCTCGGTCGACAGCGCGCGGAGGCCGACGCGCACGCGCGGATGGCGGGCGATGAAATCACTCACGATCGCGACCATCGGCCCGGCAGCCAACCCTGGGGTGGTGGCGAGCGAAACCCGGCCATGCTGCAGACCGCGCAGCGCATCGAGCCGGGCGCTGACCCGGGCGTGGTCCTTCAGCGTCGCCCGGACATGCTCGATCAGGATCTCGCCGGTCGCGGTGAGCCGGAGCTTGCGCGGCAGGCGGTCGAAGATCGGCTGGCCCAGCTGCTCCTCGAGCGCCAGGATCTGCCGGTTCACGGCCGAGGAGGCGACGTTCAGCCTGTCGGCGGCCTTTCGGATCGAGCCGCAGCGGGCGACCTCGTCGAGGTAGCGGAGCAGGCGCGAGTGCAGCATGGGAGCGATGCCTCCAAGGCATCGGAGCGAGCGGAATTCGGTGCTGTTCAGCGTACGGGATCGTGATCATCGTCGGACAGGTCCGGCTTGCAAGGCCGCTCTGCTCGCGGAGGGCAACATGCCTCGTCGCTGGTTTCTGTCCGTCGCATCCTCGCTCTGTCTCCTCGGCGTTCTGGCCACGGTGCCGCCGGCGCGGGCCGAGGAGGAGGTCACCGTCCGCTTCACCTGGAAGTACAAGGGCGAGTACGCACCGCTCTTCGTCGCCCTCGACAAGGGCTACTATGCCGGCGAAGGGCTGAAGGTGAATCTCGCCGAGGGCTCGGGATCGTCGACCGTGCTGGCGCTCCTGGCCAGCGGCGAGGAGAAGATCGGCTACGGGCCGGCGGATGCCGTGGCGACCGCGGTCGGCAAGGGCATGCCGGTCAGGACCGTGGCCCTCTACCAGACCGCCCTGCCGATCGCGCTGGTCTCCTTCCCCGACAAGCCGGTGCGCACGCCCAAGGACCTCGAGGGCAAGACCATCACCGGCTCGGCTGCGGGCGCCTTCACCCGCCTCCTGCCCGTCTTCGCCGAGATCAACGATCTCGATCTCTCGAAGATCAACGTCGTGATGCTCGAGGGCGGCGCCGGCCAGGCGCAGTTCCTCAACCGGCAGGTCGACGTCTCCTCGCCCTATCTCAGCAACGAGGTGCCGCGGCTGGAGAAGCTCGGCGGCGTCGAGCTGGTCAAGCTGCCCGTGGCCGACCACGGCCTGAAGCTCCTGGGCGCCTCCATCTTCGTCAACAACGACTTTGCCGAGGCCCAGCCCGAGACCCTGCGCAAGCTCGTGCGGGCGACCAACAAGGGCTATGCCGACGCCATGGCCGATCCCGAGGAGGCGGCCGAGATCATGGTCAAGTACCTTCCGCCCGGCGAGGACATGGAGGTGCTGATCAAGCAGGTGGTGGCGACGGTCACGACCACCAACGCGCCCGAGGGCAAGCCGATCGGCTGGCAGACCGACGAGGACTGGGCGGCGACCCTCGAGATCCTGAAGGACACCGGCCAGATCAGCGAGATCAAGCCGATGGAGATGTACTACACCAACGCGTTCGTGCAGTAGCGTCGACGGCCGGGGCCGGTACCATGGACCTGCTGATCACCGACGCCCTGGTCGCCACCTGCGACACCGAGCGACGGCTGCTCGACCGGGGTGCTGTCGCCGTCCGCGGCAACCGTATCGCGGCGGTCGGTGCCACCGCCGATCTCGTCCGCGACTTCCCCGATCTGCCGCGCATGCCGGCGCACGGGCTGATGGTCTGTCCGGGCTTCATCAACGCCCACAGCCATACCGCCATGATCGTCCTGCGCGGCACGATCGAGGACTGGGTCGGCAACGCCGTCTACGGCTACATGGTGCCGATCGCCTACGAGATGTCGACCGAGGAGCTGCAGGTCCTGGTGACGCTGGGCTGCCTCGAGGCGATCCGCTCCGGCACCACCTCCCTGCTCGAGCTGTTCCGCTTCCTGCCGAGCTATGGCGAGGCCATGGCCTCGACCGGCATGCGGCTCTGGCTCGGCGAGCATGCGGCCGACATCAACACGCTGCGCATGCGGCTGGGCGACCGCTCGGTCGACAAGGCCTTTGGCCAGGGCTGCCTCGATCGCAACATCGAGATGATCGAGCGCTTCCACGGTTTCGCCGACGACCGCGTGCGCTGCCTGGTCGCGGCTCACGCCACCGACAACTGCTCGCCCTGGATGCTGGGCGAGCTCGATGCCATGGCCACCCGTCACGGTCTCACCCGCACGATCCATCTGGCGCAGAGCGCCGACGAGGTGAAGACCGACGCCACCCTCTACGGCAAGACGCCGGCCGAGTACCTGGACAGCCAGGGCTGGCTGCGGCCCGATCTCGTGGGTGCCCACTGGTCGTTCTGCACACCCTCCGACATCGAGCTCCTGGCCGGGCGCGGCGTGCAGATGGCGCACTGCCCGGCCAACTCCTCGACCAAGGGGCCGCACCGCACGCTGATCGGCCTGATCCGCGACGCCGGCGTCAACATCGGCATCGGCAGCGACGACAAGACCTACGACATGTTCCATGCCCTGAAGCTGACGGCGGTGCTGCATCGCGGCGGCAAGGGCAGGGCGGTCGAGAACGGCGTCGAGCCGCAGCCGCAGGCGGTGCTCGACGGCATCACCCGCAACGCCGCCCGCTCGCTCGGTGCCGAGGACGAGATCGGCTCGATCGAGCCCGGCAAGAAGGCCGACCTCACCATCCTCGACACCCGCGTCGCGGCGATGCGACCGATCATCAACCCGATCTCCAACCTCGTCCACTACGGCCATCCCGGCATGGTCCATTCGGTGATGGTCGATGGCCGGTTCCTGATGCGCGACCGGCAGGTGCTGACCATCGACGAGGAGCTGATCCTGCGGGAGGGCCAGGCGGTGACGAAGCGGGTCTGGGAGCGGATGCTCGCCAAGAACCCCGACATCCCGCCGCCGCAGGCGCTGCATTGGTACGACGTCTGAGCGAAGGCGCGATGGAGACCGTCGAGGCCAGGATCATGCACCAGATGCGGCGCGCCGGCATCGGCATGGTCGCATCGCTGCCTGACGACTGGGTGTCGGGCCTGATCTCGGGCATCGACGCCGATCCGGCGTTCCGCCACGTCCGGGTGGCGCGGGAGGCCGAGGCGGTCGCCATCTGCAGCGGCGCCTTCTTCGGCGGTGTCAGGGCGGCCGCGGTGATGGGCGCCACCGGCCTGCTGACCTGCACCGGCGAGCTGGCGACGCTGAACCTCCGCCACCAGATCCCGGTGTTTCTGATCGTCAGCCAGCGCGGCTCGATCGACGATCCGCGCGTCTACCAGGAAGTCCAGGGCCGGCGAATGTCGGCATTGCTCCAGGCCTACGACTTCCCGTCGATGAGCATCGACCGGGACGAGGACCTCGGCAGCCTGCCGGACGCCTACAATGCCTGCCGGCTGCAGAAGCGGCCCTTCGTGCTGTTCCTGACCCGCCGCCTGCTCAAGTCCGGAGGCTCCCGATGAAGGCGCGGGAGGCTCTGGAGGCCCTGGCCGCGCATCGCGGCGATGCCATCGGCGTCTGCGCGCTCGGCCGCACCGCCAGCGAGTGGTGGACGGTGACCGAGGCCGAGGACAGCTTCTACATGCACGGTGCCATGGGCTTCGCCGCCAGCTTCGCGCTCGGCTTGGCGCTGGCCCTGCCGCAGGCGAAAGTCTGGCTGCTGAACACCGACGGCTCGCTGTGCATGAATCTCGGCTGCCTGTTGACCGAGGCCGGCCAGAAGGCCCCGAACCTCAAGCACTTCGTGCTCGACAATCAAGTCTATCAGACGGTGGGCGCCATGCCGATGGTGAACCAGTCGGGCACCGACTACGTCGCCATTGCCCGCGGTGCCGGCTTCGAGCGTGCCCGCATGGTGTCGAGCGTCCCCGAGCTCGACACGGTGATGCCGGAGGTGATCGCCGAGGACGGCCCCTCCTTCACCGTGCTGCGGGTCGAGCCCGAGATGCAGTACGAGCGCGGCCTGATGATGCCCTATGAGGGACCGGAGCTGAAATACCGCTTCGGCCGCGCCATGGAGCGGCGCTTCGGCATCAGGGTCTTCGGCCCTGAAGGCTATTGAGCGGACTCGATCGAGCTGACGGCGGAGGATCGAGGATGAAGGCGCAGATCGATGTCGGAGCGATGGCAGCCAACTCGGCTCCGACCACGGGTCAGACGTTCGCCAAGCTTCGCGGTTGGGTGCTTCACAATCTGCCGCTGATCGCGGTCTTCGCGCTCTTGTTTCTGATCTGGGAGGTCGGCGTCCGCGCCTTCGGCGTCGCCGAGTACATCCTGCCGCGGCCCAGCGTCATCCTCGGCAAGATCGTCGCCAATGCCGGACTGCTGGCGGCGCACGCCGGCGCCACCTTCATCGAGATCGCGTTGGGCTTCGGACTCAGCGTCGTGGTCGGCGTCGGCCTGGCCGCGGTGATCGTCCATTCGGCTTTTCTGGAGCGGCTGATCATGCCGCTGCTCGTCTCGCTGAAGACCATCCCCAAGGTAGCACTGGCGCCGATCCTGATCATCTGGTTCGGCTACGGCCTGCTACCCAAGGTGCTGATCGCCTTCCTGATATCCTTCTTTCCGATCGTCATCAGCTCGGTGATCGGGCTGCGCTCGGCCGAGAAAGAAATGATCCATCTGGTGCGCTCCATGGGGGCGAGCCAGGCCCAGACCTTCTTCAAGATCCGCCTGCCCAAGGCCCTGCCCAGCATCTTCGGCGGCTTCCGCATCGCCATGATCCAGGCGGTGGTCGGCGCCATCGTCGCCGAGTATCTCGCGGCCGAGAAGGGGCTCGGCTACTTGCAGCTCGTCGCTCAGTCACGTCTCGACATGCCGCTCCTGTTCGCCTCGGTGGTCGTGCTATCGCTGCTGGGAATCGTGCTGTTCAACCTGGTGGCGCTGACGGAACGCCTGATGACCCCCTGGGCGGCCCGAACCGGCGAGTCGCCGGAATAGGCTGTTGGCCAACGGACGCGTCAATTGTGCTTGTTCGTTTGGCACATGGTCCGAGTCGCGAGCATATCCCTGGAATCCTTGATCAATTTCTTGCTTCTCGTAGGAAATTGCCTGTTTGACGTGGCAGGGAAGCTATCATCTGGTCATTGATATTGCCTCCCGATTGACGATCGCTAGTTCATTTTTTCGGACCAAATTGGCGCAATTCCCTGTTCTTTCCCATGAAGCAGGGAATTGCCGGCCGGAGAAAGCGAAAGCCGCGGTAGGGCGTAGAGTCCATGCCGGTCGGCTACCGACGCACCTCCCATCTGGTAAGCCGAGCCTGACAGGGCCTGCGGCATGGATCGGGTTGCCGAAATCGTTTCGAATATTGTGGTACCCTATAAGGGATAGTTCTTACTATCAGAATACGGCCGGCTCGCCTTCATGATCGCAGCTTCAATCGAGGTTGCCGGTCCCCGGCGCCACGCCCGAGGGTCCGCCGGGTGTTCTCCCGCCACGACGCCGCGCTACACGGGCGGCAGGCTGCGCGCTCCGGCGCCATCTGCTCGCCACACGCGCAAGGACGGAGGTCCATGCCCCCGGCGGCTTATCCCCCCTGCGATATTGCCGCCATGCCGCGCGGCCATATGGTCGCGGCCGAAGGATCGCCATCGAAGTGGAGAGCCTCCTTGACGGACGTGATCGTGGTCGGAGCGGGCATCAGCGGATCGGCCACCGCCTACGAGCTGGCGACGCGCGGCCAGGATGTCGTGCTCCTGGACCGCTGGGGTCCCGCCGCCATGGCCTCCGGCTGGTCCCTCGCAGGTGTGCGTCAGTCCGGCCGCCATCCGGCCGAGCTGCCGCTGGCCAGGGCGGCGGTGAGCCTCTGGAGCGATCTCTCGGCCCGCCTCGATGGCGACACCCATTATGTCCGCCGCGGCAACCTGCGGCTCGCCCGCGACGAGGCCGAGGTCGAGGTGATCCGGCGGATGGTGGCGGATCAGAACGCCGCCGGCCTCGACCTCACCTTCCTCGGCGACATCAAGGATATCCGGGCGATAGCACCCGCCGTCTCCGAGCAGGTCCTGGCGGCCTCCTTCTGCCCGAGCGACGGCCAGGCCGACCCTGCCGGCACCACCGCCGCCTTCGCGGCCGCCGCCGAGCGCGCCGGTGCCGAGCTCCGCTTCGGCGAGCGGGCGCTCGAGATCCTGACCGGGAACGGCAAGGTCACCGGGCTGCGCACCGACAAGGACGTCATCGCGGCACCGAGGATCGTGCTGGCGGCCGGCATCTTCGGCAACGAGCTCCTGGATGCGGTGGGCCACCACGTTCCGCTCGAGATCGCGATGGTGACCGTGATGCAGTCGCCGCCGACCGAGCGGCAGCTGGAACAGGTGATCGGCGTCGCCAACGCCGACTGCGCCGGCCGGCAGGAATGGAACGGCCGCTGGCGGGTGACGAGCGGCGCCATGCGCTGGCACGGCAAGATGACCGACAGGCCGGTGCCGAAGGTGAACCCCTCGGCGAAGAGCATCTGGGAGACGGTCGAGAAGTTCGGTGCCGTCGTCCCGGCCTTCGGGGAGGCCGAGATCGAGGGCATCTGGACCGGTCTCCTCGACGTCACGCCGGACGCCCTGCCGGTGCTGGACAACAGCAGGAAGGTCGAGGGGCTCACGATCGGCATGGGCTTCTCGGGCCACGGCTTCTGCCTGGGGCCGATCACCGGCAAGATCCTCGCTGCACTGGCCATGGGCGAGGATCCGGGCCTGCCGCTGCAGCCTTTCGAGCTCGCCCGCTTCGACGGCTGGAACGGCCTCTACGAGGGGCTGACCCTGCACGGCTGACATCCCGGCGGGGAGCCCCCGGGCGACATTTGACGGAGGATTGAGATGGGTTGGCGTGTCGGCGTGGATTCGGGCGGGACCTTCACGGACGTCTGCCTCTTCGACGAGGAGAGCGGCCGGGTCGAGGTCTGGAAGGTACCCTCCACCCCGAGCGATCCCTCGATGGGCATCGCGCAAGGGGTCGAGGAGGGCATGGGCCGGGTGGGCGGCGTGCCGGAGCAGATCGCCTATTTCGGCCACGGCACCACCGTCGGCACCAACGCGCTGATCCAGCACAAGGGTGTGCGCACGGGCCTGATCACCACCGACGGGTTCCGCGACCTCCTCGAGATCGGCCGCCAGAAGCGCCCCGACCTCTACGACATCCAGGCGGACAAGCCCCTGGTGCTGGTGAGCCGCGACCTGCGGCTCGAGGTCCCGGAGCGCATGCGCCACGACGGCCGGGTCGAGACCCCGCTGGACGAGGAGGCGTTCCGCGTCGCGGTGCGCAGGCTGAAGGCGGAGGAGGTCGAGGCCGTCGCCGTCTGCTTCCTCTACGGCTTCATCCACACCGCCCACGAGGAGGCGGCGAAGCGGATCCTGGCCGAGGAGTTCCCGGAGGCCTTCGCCTGCGTCAGCCACGACGTGGCACCCGAGTTCCGCGAGTTCGAGCGGCTGACCACGACCGTGGTCAACGCCTATCTCGGCCCCGTGATGCAGAGCTACATCCGGAAGCTCGCGACCCGGCTCGCCGATCTCGGCCTCAAGGTCGCCCCGCACCTGACCCAGTCCAACGGCGGCGTCATCGGCTTCGAGCAGGCGGCACGCCTGCCGGTCCGCACCGTCCTCTCCGGCCCCTCGACAGGCGTCGTCGGCGCGCAGGCCGTCGGCAGGCTCGCCGGCATCACCAACCTCATCACCTTCGACATGGGCGGCACCTCGACCGACGTGGCCCTCCTCCAGGACGGCCAGTGCGGCCTCTCCTCGGAATCGATGGTCCACGGCTACCCCATCAAGGCGCCGATGCTGGACATCCACACCGTGGGCGCCGGCGGCGGCTCGATCGCCTATGTCGACAGCGGCGGGCTCCTCAAGGTGGGCCCGAGGAGTGCTGGCGCCGATCCCGGCCCGGTCTGCTACGGCCGCGGCAACACCGAGCCGACCACGACCGATGCCAACGTCGTCCTCCAGACGCTGAACCCGGAATATCTGCTGGGCGGGCGCATGAAGGTCGACCAGGGGCTCGCGAAGGAGGCGGTCGGCCGCCTCGCCGAGCAGCTGGGCATGGGCCTGCTCGAGACTGCGCAGGGCATCCTCTCGGTCGTCACCGCCAACATGGCGAAGGCGATCCGCGTGATCAGCGTGCAGCGCGGCCACGACCCCCGCGACTACGCGCTGTTCGCCTGCGGCGGCGCCGGCCCCGTCCATGCGGCGCGGCTGGCGAAGGAGCTCGACATCACCAAGGTCGTGGTGCCGCACAGTCCCGGCATCCTCTGCGCCATGGGTCTCCTGCTGACCGACCTGCGCGCCGACTTCGCGACTACCCGGCTGTTCACGCTCGATCCGTCGCTGCTGGGCGAGGTGCGGACGATCTTCGCGGACCTGATCTCCCGGGCCGAGGTCTGGTTCGACGAGGAGCACGTGTCGCTGGCCGACCGCGGCATCGTCCGCACGGTCGACATGCGCTATGCCGGCCAGAACTACGAGCTGCCGGTGGCCCTGCCCGAGGGGCCGATCAACGCCGCGACCCTCACAGCACTGGAGGAGGGTTTCCTGGCGGCCCACAAGCAGCGCTACGGCTTCGTGGCCGAGGGCGAGACGATCCAGCTCGTCACCTTCCGCGTCGAGGCCAGCGGCTTCGTGCCCAAGGCCGACTTCAAGCCGCAGCCGCTCGGGGAGGCGGACGCGAGTGCCGCCATCATCGGCAGGCGCGACGTCTGGTTCCCGGAGATCGGCGACTTCACCTCCTGCCCGATCTACGACCGCATCAAGCTCGAGGCCGGCAACAGGATCGAGGGGCCGGCGATCGTCGAGCAGATGGACGCCACCACCGTCATCCCGCCGGGCTGCCGCGTCGATGTCGAGCCGTACCTCAACCTGATCATGGAGGTCGGATGATGGCGGCGCCGGCCGATGGCCGCAATGCCTGCGCGATCGACCCGATCACGGTCGAGGTCATCGGCTCGGCGCTGGAATCGATCGTCGAG
>DAOLFG010000132.1:0-6933 GCA_035326425.1 Geminicoccus sp.
CGCCCTTGTTGCCGTGGCGGCCGGCCATCTTGTCGCCGGGCTGCAGCTTGCGCTTCACCGCGACGAACACCTTGACCATCTTCAGCACGCCGGGCGGCAGCTCGTCGCCGCGCTGCAGCTTCTCGACCTTGTTCTCGAACCGGTCGGTCACCAGCTTGACGCCGTCGTCGAGCTGCCGCTTCAGGTTCTGGATCTCGGTCATCCGGTCGGCATCGTCGACCCCGATCTCCCACCAGGTCCGCCGCGGCATCTTCTCGAGCGCGTCGGCCGACAGCACGGTCCCCGCCTTCATGCCGCGCGGACCGGCCGTCGCCGTCTGCGCGTCCAGCACCTCGCGCAGGCGGCCGTAGATGTTGCGCTCGAGGATGGTGCGCTCGTCGTCGCGGTCCTTGGCGAGGCGCTCGATCTCCGACCGCTCGATGGCGATGGCGCGCTCGTCCTTCTCCACGCCGCGGCGGTTGAAGACGCGCACCTCGACGACGGTGCCCTGAACACCCGGCGGCACCTTGAGCGAGGTGTCGCGGACGTCGGCGGCCTTCTCGCCGAAGATCGCCCGGAGCAGCTTCTCCTCCGGCGTCATCGGCGTCTCGCCCTTGGGCGTCACCTTGCCGACCAGGATGTCGCCGGCATGGACCTCGGCGCCGATGTAGACGATGCCCGCCTCGTCGAGGTTGCGCAGCGCCTCCTCGCTGACGTTCGGGATGTCGCGGGTGATGCTCTCCGGCCCGAGCTTGGTGTCACGGGCCATGACCTCGAATTCCTCGATGTGGATCGAGGTGAACACATCGTCGCGGACGATGCGCTCGCTGATCAGGATCGAGTCTTCGAAGTTGTAGCCGTTCCACGGCATGAACGCGACCAGCGCGTTCCGGCCCAGCGCCAGCTCGCCCAGATGCGTCGACGGGCCGTCGGCGACGATGTCGCCGGCCGCCACCGTGTCACCGACCTTCACCAGCGGGCGATGGTTGATGCAGGTGTTCTGGTTGCTGCGCTGGAACTTGCGCAGCGTGTAGATGTCGACGACGCTGTCGGCGCGCGCGGTCTCGTCGGTCACGCGGATGACGATGCGCGAGCCGTCGACCTGGTCGACCACGCCCGAGCGCTTGGCCACCACCGCGGCACCGGAATCGCGGGCGACCACGTCCTCCATGCCGGTGCCGACATAGGGCGCGTCGGCCTGCAGCAGCGGCACGGCCTGCCGCTGCATGTTCGAGCCCATCAGCGCCCGGTTGGCGTCGTCGTTCTCGAGGAACGGGATCAATGCCGCGGCCACCGAGACCAGCTGGCGCGGCGACACGTCGACGTATTCGATCTGGTCGGGCTTGACCATCACGAACTCGCCGTTCTCGCGGCAGCTGACGAGGTCGCCGGCGAAGCTGCGGTCGGGGTTCAGCTCGGAGTTGGCCTGGGCGATGGTGTAGCGCCCCTCCTCCATGGCCCACAGATAGACCACCTCGTCGCTGACCTTGCCGTCGATGACCTTGCGGTACGGGCTCTCGATGAAGCCGTACTTGTTGATGCGGGCATAGGTGGCGAGGCTGTTGATCAGGCCGATGTTCGGGCCTTCGGGCGTCTCGATCGGGCAGATGCGGCCGTAATGCGTCGGGTGCACGTCGCGCACCTCGAAGCCCGCCCGCTCCCTGGTGAGGCCGCCCGGGCCCAGCGCCGACAGGCGGCGCTTGTGGGTGATCTCCGACAGCGGGTTGGTCTGGTCCATGAACTGGCTGAGCTGCGAGCTGCCGAAGAACTCGCGCACCGCCGCCGCCACCGGCTTGGCGTTGATCAGGTCGTGCGGCATCGCCGCGTCGATCTCGACCGAGCTCATGCGCTCGCGCACCGCGCGCTCCATGCGCAGCAGGCCGACGCGGAACTGGTTCTCCATCAGCTCGCCGACCGAGCGCACCCGGCGGTTGCCGAGATGGTCGATGTCGTCGATCTCGCCGCGGCCGTCCTTGATCTCGACCAGCTGGCGCACCACCGCCACGATGTCCTCGGTGCGCAGCACGCGCAGCGTGTCGTCGGTCTCGAGGCCGAGCCGCATGTTCATCTTCACGCGGCCGACCGGCGACAGGTCGTAGCGCTCGGCGTCGAAGAACAGCCCGCCGAACAGCGCCTCGGCGGTATCCAGGGTCGGCGGCTCGCCCGGGCGCAGCACCCGGTAGATGTCGAGCAGCGCATCCTCGCGACCCTGGCTGCGGTCGAGCGCCAGGGTGTTGCGGATGTAGGGGCCGATGGTCAGGTGGTCGATGTCGAGCACCGGGATCTCCTCGACCCCCGCCTCGACCAGCCGCTTGACCGTCTCGCCGATGAGCTCGTCGCCGGCCTCGGCCAGCACGAGGCCGGTCTCCTCGTTGATGAGGTCGCGCGACAGGTACTTGCCGACCAGCTCCTCGTTCGAGAAGTACAGCTCGTCGAGGCCCTGCTCCTCCAGCTTCTTGACCAGCCGCGGCGTCAGCTTGGTGCCGGCCTCGGCCAGGGTGGCGCCGGTGCCGGCGTCGACGAGGTCGCTGGTGAGCGTCTGGCCCTTCAGGTGCTCGCCGCGGAACCTGGTCCGCCAGCCCTGGCCGGCACGGTGGTAGGACAGCTCACCGTAGAAGGTGTTGAGGATGGTCTCCTGGTCGAGACCCAGCGCCAGCAGCAGCGTCGTCACCGGCAGCTTGCGGCGCCGGTCGATGCGGACATAGACCAGATCCTTGGCGTCGAACTCGAAGTCGAGCCAGCTGCCGCGGTAGGGGATGATGCGGGCGCTGTAGAGGAACTTGCCCGAGCTGTGCGTCTTGCCCCGATCGTGATCGAAGAAGACACCCGGGCTGCGGTGCATCTGGCTGACGATGACGCGCTCGGTGCCGTTGACGACGAAGGTGCCGTTGTCCGTCATGAGCGGCATGTCGCCCATGTAGACGTCCTGCTCCTTGATGTCGCGGACGCTGCGCGAGCCGGTCTCGTCGTCGACGTCCCAGACGATCAGGCGCAGGGTGACGCGCAAGGGTGCGGCGAAGGTCATGCCGCGCTGGTGGCACTCCTCGACGTCGTACTTCGGCTCCTCGAGCTCGTAGCGCACGAAGTCGAGCGCCGCGCGGTCGGCGAAGTCCTTGATCGGGAACACCGACCGGAAGACCTCCTCGAGCCCCGACAGGGTGCGCACCGCCGGTGCCACGTGCATCTGCAGGAAATGCTCGTAGGACTGACGCTGCACCTCGATCAGGTTCGGCATCACCGTCACCTCGGGAATGCGCCCGAAGCTCTTGCGGATCCGCTTCTTGGCCGTGTGCGCCTGTGCCATCGGTGACCTTCGTCTCAATGAAGCGCGGCCGCGGTGCGCCTTTCGGCACACCCGGCTATGTCAGATGGACGCCGACAGGCACCGGCTCCAGCCCGAGAGGCCAGCCGATGCCGGGGACGTCGCTGCGATGCGGGCGATCCCGCCCTCCGCCCCACGCGAGGCGGGGGCTGCCGGCGCGTTCGCCGGCAGGCTCCGGAGGGCGTCGCTAGTCGGGATCGCGATCTTACTTGATCTCCACGGTGGCGCCGGCAGCCTCGAGCTGAGCCTTCAGCTTGGCGGCCTCGTCCTTCGACACGCCTTCCTTGACCGCCTTCGGCGCCGCCTCGACCAGGTCCTTGGCCTCCTTCAGGCCCAGGCTGGTGATGGCGCGCACCTCCTTGATCACGTTGATCTTCTGCGCGCCGGCGTTCGCCAGGATGACGTCGAACTCGGTCTTCTCCTCGACCGGGGCCGCAGCCGCCGGGGCACCGGCCGCAGCCGCCACCGCAACCGGCGCGGCCGCCGAGACGCCCCAACGCTCCTCGAGCATCTTCGACAGCTGCGCTGCCTCGAGAACCGTCAGGCTCGACAGGTCGTCGACCAGTTGATCCAGATTTGCCATCGACCCCACTCCACCCACGATATTCGTTCGTGCGCGGCCCGACCCCCGGGCCGCCTCCTCGATCGTCCAGAAAAAGCGCGCCTAGGCGGCGGCCTCGCCGCCTTCCCCGCCCTCGCCGCGCGCGGCGAGGCAGCGCGCCACCTGCGCGCCCGGCGCCTGCAGCACCGCGATCAGCCTCGAAGCCGGCGCCTGCAGCAGCCCGATCAGCTTGCCGCGCAGCTCGTCCAGCGACGGCAGCTCGGCCAGCGCCTTGACGGCGGCCGGATCGAGCACCGAGCCCGCGAGCCCGCCGCCGACGATCTGCAGCTTGTCGTTCTTCTTGGCGAACGCCGCCGCCACCTTGGCCGCGGCCACCGCGTCGCCCGAGAACGCCAGCGCCGTCGGCCCCTTGAACAGGCTGATCACGCCGGCATAGGGCGTACCCTCGGCGGCGCGCGACGCCAGCCGATTCTTCGCCACGCGGAACGTGGCGCCGGCCTTGCGCATCTCCACCCGGAGCTCGGTGACCTCGGGCACCGAGAGCCCCTTGTAATGGGTGACCACGACCACACCGGCGCTGTTGAACGCGGCGCGGAGATCGTCGATCACCTTCGCCTTCTCGGCTCTCAGCACGACTGCCTCCAGAGGCTGACGGCAGATGGCGCCCCGTCGGGCACGCACCGTCTCGAATGGCGATGTTTCGCCAAGCTACCGGCCTGACGCCGACACGACAGCAAAAGCCACCCGGGCCTTCCCGAGGTGGTGGCAGGCTGTACGCTCGATTAGCTTTGACGCCCGCAACATAGCGTCGAGCGTTTCGAGCGCAAGGGCCTTTTTTGCCGTCAGCCCGCGACCAGGCTCCCGACCTCGAGCTTCAGACCCGGTCCCATCGTCGAGCTGATGGCGGCCCGCTTCAGGTAGGTGCCCTTGGCACCGGTGGGCTTGGCCCGATTCACGGCGTCCACCAGCGCCCGGATGTTCTCGACCAGGCGATCGTCCGGGAAACTGGCCTTGCCGACGCCGGCATGCAGGATGCCCGCCTTCTCGACGCGGAACTGCACCTGCCCGCCCTTGGCGGCCGTCACGGCCTCGCCGACATTGGCGGTGACCGTGCCGAGCTTCGGGTTCGGCATCAGGCCGCGTGGGCCCAGGATGCGGCCGAGCCGGCCGACCAGCGGCATCATGTCCGGGGTGGCGATGCAGCGGTCGAACTCGATCTGGCCGGCCTGGACCTTGTCGGCGAGATCCTGGTCGCCCACGAGGTCGGCACCGGCGGCGCGGGCCTCGTCGGCCTTGTCGCCCTTGGCGAACACCGCGACGCGCAGCGTCTTGCCGGTGCCGTGCGGCAGGTTGACCGTGCCGCGGACCATCTGGTCGGCGTGGCGCGGATCGACGCCGAGGTTCAGCGCGATCTCGACGGTCTCGTCGAACTTGGCCTTGGGTGCGGCCTTGAGCACCTTCACCGCCTCGGCCAGCGGATAGAGCCTGGTGCGGTCGACGCTCGCCAGAGCCGCCTTCAGGCGCTTGCCCTTGCTCGCCATGGCCTTACTCCGTCACCTGCAGGCCCATGGAGCGGGCGGAGCCGACGATCATCGCCGTGGCCGCCTCCAGGTCGTGGGCGTTCATGTCCTTCATCTTCGCCTCGGCGATCTCGCGGCACTGCGCCACGCTGATCTTGCCGGTGGTGTTCCGGCCGGGCGTCGGGTTGCCCTTGTCGATCTTCGCCGCCTTCTTGATGAAGTAGGTGACCGGCGGCGTCTTGGTGACGAAGGTGAAGGTGCGGTCGGCATAGGCCGTGATCAGCACAGGGATCGGCATCCCCGGCTCCATGCCCTGCGTCGCAGCGTTGAACTGCTTGCAGAACTCCATGATGTTCAGGCCGCGCTGGCCCAGCGCCGGCCCGATCGGCGGCGACGGGTTGGCCTTGGTGGCCGGCACCTGCAGCTTGATGACGCCAACGACTTTCTTGGCCATCCGGCCAATCCTCCTTGCTCAGCGGTGCATGCGCCGGTCCCGAAGGAGCGGCTCCCGCGTTCCCCTGGCCGAGAGACCTAGATCTTCTCGACCTGCGAATACTCGAGATCGACCGGGGTCGCCCGGCCGAAGATCGAGACCGAAACCTTGAGCCGTCCCTTGCCCTCGTCGACCTCCTCGACGACGCCCGAGAACGAGCTGAACGGACCGTCGGCCACCCGCACCTGGTCGCCCATCACGAAAGCGATCGAGGGCTTGGGGTGCTCCACGCCCTCCTTCATCTGGCTGATGATGCGCTCGGCCTCGCGATCGGGGATCGGCTGCGGCTTGCCGCCGCCGCCCAGGAAGCCCGTGACCTTGGCAGTGTTGCGCACCAGCGACCAGGTCTCATCGTTGAGGTCCATCTTCACCAGCACGTAGCCGGGGAAGAACTTGCGCTCGCCGGCCACCTTCTTGCCGCGGCGGACCTCCAGCACCTCCTCCATCGGGACCAGGATGTCCTCGAAGAGATTGCCCAGGCCCTTCTGGTCGGCCTGCTCGCGAATCGACTCGCGGACCTTCTTCTCGAAGCCCGAATAGACGTGGATGATGTACCAGCGTGACGCCATCAGCTACCGAGCCCCAACACCAGCTTCACGCCCGTGGCGATGAGCTGATCGACCAGAAAGAAGAAGAGCGCCGCCAGCGCCGACATGGCGAACACCATGAGCGTCATGAAGACGAGCTCTTTGCGGGTCGGCCAAGTCACCTTGGCCAGCTCCTGGCGCACCTCGCGAACGAACTGCGCCGGAGAGGTCTTCGTCATCGAATCGCCCGAGCCTGAACGAGATTGCCATCATGGCCGGTCACGCACCGGTGGCACGAGTGGAGGGGCTCGAACCCCCAACCCCCGGTTTTGGAGACCGGTGCTCTACCAATTGAGCTACACTCGTACGCCGACACAGCGGCACGGCCCGCGGGCGGAACCCGCGAGCGGCGCCGGTTACCTAGACGCGGTTTGCGTCTGATGCAAGATGCACGCCCGCGGATTTGCGCGTTACGCCGCTTTCAGGCGATGACCTTTGCGACGACGCCGGCGCCGACGGTGCGGCCGCCC
>DAOLFG010000056.1:0-36931 GCA_035326425.1 Geminicoccus sp.
TGTAGTGCAGGTGGTGCGGGCCGGCCCAGATGTAGAGGAAGATCAGCGCCCAGAAGTGGATGATCGACAGCCGGTAGCTGTACACCGGCCGGTTGGCCCGCTTCGGGATGAAGTAGTACATGATGGCGAGGAAGCCGGCGGTGAGGAAGAAGCCGACGGCGTTGTGGCCGTACCACCACTGCACCATGGCGTCCTGCACGCCGGACCAGACGATGTAGGACTTAGGCGAGAACAGCGACAGCGGGATGGTGGCGTTGTTGCCGAGGTGCAGGACCGCGATCGTCAGGATGAAGGCGATGTAGAACCAGTTGGCGACATAGATGTGCGGCTCGGTCCGCCGCATAATCGTGACGAGGAAGACCAGGAAGTAGGCGACCCAGACGGCGGTCAGCCACAGGTCGGCGTACCACTCCGGCTCAGCGTATTCCTTCGACTGGGTGATGCCGAACAGGTAGCCGGTGCCTGCGATCAGAATGAAGAAATTGTACCCCAGCACGACGAACCAGGGGGCGATGTCGCCGGCGAGGCGGGCGCGGCAGGTGCGCTGGACGACATAGAACGAGGTGGCGATCAGCACGTTGCCGCCGAAGGCGAAGATGACGGCCGAGGTGTGCAGCGGCCGCAGCCGCCCGAAGCTGGTCCAGGGCAGGCCGAGATTGAGCACAGGGAAGGCGAGCTGCAGGGCGATGATCAGCCCGACGGCGAAGCCGGCGATACCCCAGAGCAGGCTGGCGATCGTGGCGAACTTCACCGGTTCCATGTTGTAGTTGGGCCGGCCGTCGACCACGGCGGGCTCGGGCGCCACGCCGCTGAAGTGCCGGTCGATCATCTTGAAGACGACCCAGGCGCTGGCGGCCGCGAACAGCAGGGCATGGAAGGCGTAGCCCTGGCTCTCCGCCTGGCCCGCCACCGCCAGGGAGACCAGGAACAGGACGAGGAAGGCGGCGCCCACGGCGGCGTCGGTGCCGCTCACCGCGCGATTGGCGACGACAGATGGCTGCATGACCGGAGGTCCCCGCTGGCTGCGGCCCGGCCTAGAGGCGAAATCGCGAGCTCACATTGATCTACGTCAAGCCGCCGGTGCGGCCTGGTGCGCTAGCCGCCGGTGAGTGTGGCCAGGCGGGCCGGGTCGAGCAGGCGGACGCCGTCCGGCACCACCAGCAGCAGCCTGTTCCTGGCCATCTTGGTGATCGTGCGGCTCACCGTCTCGATGGTGAGCCCGAGATAGTCGGCGATGTCCTGGCGGCTCATCGGCAGCGGCACGGTGACCGAGGGCTGGCGCAGCCTCGCCAGCCGGTCGCGCATCCCGATCAGGAAGGCGGCGATGCGCTCCTCGGCCGACCGCCGCCCCAGCAGCACCATCTGGTCCTGGGCGAGGCTCAGCTCGTGGCTGGCGAACTCGTGCAGCCGGCGCAGCAGGTGCGGCTTGGCCTCGACATAGGCGGCGAAGGCATCACGGGCGAAGCGGCAGGCCGAGACCTCGGTGACGGCCTCGGCGGAGACGCCGTAGCGCTCCATCAGCGCCAGGCCCAGGAAGTCGCCGGCGAGCGCGAAGCCCACGATCTGCCGGCGGCCGTCCGGCAGCAGCTTGTAGAGGCGCACCATGCCACCGGTGACGTTGAAGACGTCGCTCGCCGGCTCGCCCTGCGTGAACAGGCTCTCCTTGGATGCGAACCGCACCGGATGGCTCATCGCCTCAAGCTCGCAGAGCTCGCTGTCGGCGAGCGCGCTGCAGACGCTGATCAGCCGCACGCCGCAGGCGAGGCAGCTGCGGCCGTGCGTGCATCCGGCGGCGGCACTCGGGATCGGCAAATCCATGAGAAGGTTCGTCTTCCGACTCGCTCGACCAGTCCACGGCGATCTTTGGTAAGCAGGGCTATCATGCGGCCGGCGCCCGGGCAATGCGGCCCCGCGGCTTTGACCTGCGTCAATGTCGGCGGTTGCGATCTCCTCCAGGGTCCTGGGCATGGAGGCGGTCCCGACACCCGAAGACGTGTTTCGCGCCGAGCGGCTGAGCGCGCATCAGGCGCGATCGGCGTTCCATCTGGTCAGCCTGTGCGAGCCGCGCTGGAGCCTGTCCGACTGGCAGGACCTGACCCGCCGGCTGTGCCGCTGCCCACCCGCCTCGGCCGGCCTCATGGCCATCCGCGACCGCCGCGGCACTTTGCACGCGCTGTTCGGCTACAGCACCGACCAGAGCCTGCAGCTCGGGCGGTCGCTCAGGATCGGCGACCTGATCGTCGCGCATCTGATCGGATCGGCGATCGACGATGTCGTCGTCGACTGCGCCGAGCGGCTGGCGGCCGAGCTGGCCTGCGACAACCTGCTGATCGACCTGCCGGCCGAATCCGCCTCCTCGGCGTCGCGGCGGCTGCGGGCGATCCTGGCCGAGCGCTTCCGGCCCATCGCCGTGTCGCATCGGCGCGCATCCGACACCCCGCCGCCATCGAGAACCAACTCCCCGTGACCGCCCTCTGCAAGCTGAAGCCGGATTGCCGCCACCTCGGCGATACCCTGCCGCGCGGGCTAGCGGCCCTGCTCGACCGCCGGGTGCCACGCTACACCAGCTACCCGACCGCACCGCATTTCCACCGCGGCATCGACGAGACGCGCTACCGCACCTGGCTGGCGGTACTGGACAGGTGGGCGCCGGTCTCGCTCTACCTCCACATCCCGTTCTGTCACCGGCTGTGCTGGTATTGCGGCTGCCACACCTCGATCGAGCGTCGGCGGGGGCCGATCGAGGCCTATGTCGAAGGCCTCGTCGCCGAGCTGGACATGGTGGCGGACGCGGTGGGTGGACGCCTGCCGGTAAGCGCGCTGCATCTGGGCGGCGGCACGCCCAACATGCTGCCGGCCGGCGCGCTGGCCGGATTGTTCGGTGCCGTCCGCCGGCGGTTCGACCTGCTCCCCTCGGCCGAAATCGCCGCCGAGATCGACCCGCGCATCCTCACCACCGACTGGGTCGAGGCGGCCGCGGCCGCCGGCCTGTCGCGGGCCAGCCTCGGCGTGCAGGACGTCGATCCGACCGTGCAGCGGGCGATCAACCGCCTGCAGCCCTTCGCCACCACCGAGCGCGCCGTCGGCCTGCTGCGGGCGGCAGGCGTGGGCTCGATCAATCTCGACCTGATGTACGGCCTGCCGTACCAAACCGTGGAGAGCATCGTCGCCACGGTCGACACGGTGACGGCACTGGCTCCCGAGCGCATCGCGCTGTTCGGCTATGCGCACGTGCCGTGGATGAAGCCCAGCCAGAAGATCCTCTCCGGGCCGGCGCTGCCCGGGCCGATCGCGCGGCTGGAGCAGCAGGCGGCGGCGGCCGAGCGGCTGGTGCGGGCCGGCTATGTCCGCATCGGCCTCGACAGCTTCGTCAGGCCGACCGACCCGCTGGCGCACGGGGCGCGTCGCAACTTCCAGGGCTACACCACCGACGCCGCCGCCACGCTGATCGGCCTCGGAGCCTCGGCGATCGGCCGGCTGCCGCAGGGTTATGTCCAGGCCACGGCCGTCATACCGGAATGGCAGGCGGCGGTGGCGGCCGGCCGCCTGTCGGTGGCGCGCGGCATCGAGCTGAGCGCCGAGGACCGCTTCCGCGCCGAGATCATCGAGCGGCTGATGTGCGAGCTCGAGGTCGACCTCGACGAGGTGGCGGCGCGCCACGGCCGCGCGGTCGGCGGGATCGAGGAGGAGCTCTTCGACCTCGGCAGGTTCGAGCGCGACCGGCTGGTCCGCCGCGACGGCCGGCGCGTCCAGGTGACCGAGCGGGGGCGGCCGTTCGTCCGCTCGGTCTGTGCGGTGTTCGACCGCTATCTCGACGGCGGGCGCGCGCGGCACGCTGCGGCGGTGTAGGCTCCGCCCCGCCGAAGCCAATGCGGGGCCGCCCTTGTTCTTTCCGCTGTCGTCGCTGGCCCTGCTGGTCGAGCTGGCGGTCGGCTATCCCGACGCGCTGTTCAGGGCGGTCGGGCATCCGGTCACTTGGCAGGGCAGGGCGATTCGGGCGCTCGACCGGTGGCTGAACCGCTCCGATTGGCGGCCGGCTGTCCGGCGGGCGGCCGGTACGCTGTCCCTGCTGCTGCTGGTCGGCGCATGCGGAGCGGTGGGCCTGGGGCTCCATGCGATCCTGGGCGGCCATTGGCTCGGAACGCTCGTCTTGGCCGTCCTCGCCAGCTCGCTGCTGGCCCAGCGTAGTTTGCACGCCCATGTCGCGAGGGTGGCGGTGGCCCTGGAGCGGCACGGCCTTGCAGGTGGGCGGCAGGAGATCGCCCACATCGTGGGCCGCGATCCGGAGGCGCTCGACGAGGCCGGCGTCGCAAGGGCCGCGGTCGAGAGCCTGGCGGAGAACTTCTCGGACGGCGTGGTGGCGCCGGCATTGTGGCTCGGCATCGGTGGCCTTCCCGGCGGTCTCGCCTACAAGGCCATCAACACCGCCGACAGCATGATCGGCCACCGCACGTCCCGTCACGAGGCCTTCGGCCGGGCGGCGGCGAGGCTGGACGATCTCGTCAACCTGCCGGCGTCGCGCCTGTCCGGCCTGCTGATCGTAGGCGGCGCCGCCCTGATGCCGGGCGCCTCGGCCGCCGGCGCCTGGCATGCCATGCGGCGCGATGCGTCGAAGCATCGCTCTCCCAATGCCGGCTGGCCGGAGGCGGCGATGGCGGGCGCGCTCGGCTTCGCGCTGGCCGGGCCGCGCGTCTATGGCGGCGTGGCGACGACGGATGGAGTGATGGGCGAGGGCGGCCGGCGCGATCTCGGTGCCGCCGACATCCGCGCTGCGCTGCGGCTCTATCGCCGTGCCGACGCGCTGCTGATCCTGCTGATGGGCTTGCTGGCGGTCAGCCTGCCAGGCTGAGCAGCCGGTCGAGGTCCAGGTGGCGGCCCAGATGGTCGGCCAGGGCATCGAGCGTGGCCTCGACCTGCGCCTCGTAGGCGACCTGCGCCGGCCCGCCGCCGAGCCGGGCGAGCCACGCCGATCGCTGGGCGTCGTGGGCGAACAGGCCGTGCAAGTATGTGCCGGCGATGCGGCCGTCGAGCGATCGGGCGCCCTCGTCGCGGCCGCCGAGCCGCGCGAACGGGCGGGCCACATCCGGGCCGCTCGTCACGCCGACATGCATCTCGTAGCCCATCACGGCAACGCCGTCGGCGGTTGCGCCCGCCACCTCCGCGAGAGTCTTGTCGCCGCCGAGCACGGTGTCGACGTCGAGCAGGCCGAGGCCCGGCGCGGTGCCGGGCGGCCCTTCGATACCCTCGGGATCGGCCAGCGTCCGGCCGAGCATCTGGTAGCCGCCGCACAGGCCGAGCACCGCACCGCCACGGCGGGCGTGGGCCAGGATGTCGATGTCGAGGCCGGACCGGCGCAGGATCGCGAGATCGGCCAGCGTCGCTTTCGATCCGGGAAGCAGCACGAGGTCGATGTCGGCCGGCAGCACCGAGCCCGGATGCAGCCGCAGGATTTCCACCGCCGGCTCGGCCTCCAGCGGGTCGAGGTCGTCGAAATTGGCGATGTGCGGCAGGACTGGCACGGCGATGCGGATGCGGGCATCCGGCTTGGGCGGCCTTGTTTCCGCCAAGCCCAGCGCGTCCTCGGCGGGCAGCCGGTGCGCCTCGGCGAAATGCGGCACGAGGCCGATCGGCGCCCAGCCGGTCAAGTCGGCGACGAGGCGCATGCCATCCGTGAACAGCGAGGGATCCCCGCGCAGCTTGTTGACGATGAAGCCGCGGATCGTCGACGCATCGTCGGGCGGCAGGACCGCCTTGGTGCCGACGAGGCTGGCGATGACGCCGCCACGGTCGATGTCGCCGACCAGCACCACCGGCACGCCGGCGGCACGGGCGAAGCCCATGTTGGCGATGTCGTTGCGACGGAGATTGACCTCCGAGGCGCTGCCCGCACCCTCGACCAGCACGAGGTCGGCCTCGCCGCGCAGCCGCTCGAAGCTCTCCAGCACCACCGGCAGCAGGCCGGCCTTGAGGTGCTGGTACTCGGCGGCGCGGGCCGTGCCGGTCACCTTGCCGCGGACGACGATCTGCGCCCCCACCTCGCTCTGCGGCTTCAACAGTACCGGGTTCATGTCGACCGTGGGCGCCACGCCCGCGGCCCGCGCCTGCAGCGCCTGCGCCCGGCCGATCTCGCCGCCGTCGGCGGTGACGGCGGCATTGTTCGACATGTTCTGCGGCTTGAACGGCCAGACCGCCAAGCCGCGCCGGGTGAAGGCACGGGCGAGGCCGGCGGTGATCAGCGACTTGCCGACATCCGAGCCGGTGCCCTGCAGCATCAGCGCCCGGCCGGCCATGTCCGTCAGAACTCGATGCCGGCCTGGGCCTTCACCCCTGCCGCGAAATGGTGCTTCGCCGCCGCCATCTCGGTGACGAGGTCGGCCGCCGCCACCAGCTCAGGTGGGGCGTTGCGGCCGGTGACGACGACATGCAGCGCGGGTCGGCGTCCCACGAGGGTCGATACGACGCCTGCGACGTCGAGATATTTGTAGCGCAGGGCGATGTTCAGCTCGTCGAGCACGACCAGCGAGAAGGAAGAGTCGGCCATCAGCTCGCGGGCCTTGTCCCAGGCGCGCTCGGCCGCGGCGATGTCGCGGGCGAGATCCTGGGTCTCCCAGGTGAAGCCTTCGCCCATGCTGTGCCAGGCGAGCCGGTCGCCGAAGGTGCCGAGCGCATCGCGCTCGCCGCTGTGCCAAGCACCCTTGATGAACTGCACGACGCCGACCCGCCGGCCGTGGCCGAGCATGCGCAGGGCCAAGCCGAAGGCGGCGGTGCTCTTGCCCTTGCCGGAGCCGGTGTTGACGATCAGCAGGCCCTTCTCGACCGTCCTGGCCGCGACCTCGGCATCCTGCACCGCCTTGCGCCTGCGCATCTTGTCGCGGTGCCGGCCGGCCGCCTCGGCGTCGATCGCCATCACTTCACCTTCACGGGCAGGCCCGCCACCATCAGTACGACCGAGTCGGCGATGGCGGCGATGCGCTGGTTGAGCCGGCCGGCGGCATCGCGGAAGCGCCGCGCCAGGGCGTTGTCCGGCACGATGCCGAGGCCGACCTCGTTGGCGACCAGCACGGTGGGACCGCCGGCCTCGATCAATGTCGCAGTCAGCCGGTCGCTCTCGGCAGCGAGGTCGTTGCCGGCCAGCAGATGATTGCTGAGCCAGAGGGTCAGGCAGTCGACCAGCGCCGGCCGGGGTTGGGCCGAGGTGACGGCGCCCACGAGATCGAGTGGAGCCTCGACCGTCAGCCAGCCTTCGCCGCGCTGCTGGCGATGCAGCTCGATCCGCTCGGCCATCTCCTCGTCCAGCGCCTGCGCCGTGGCGATGTAGAGCCAGGGCGCCGGGTGCAGCCGGACCAGGGCCTCGGCGTGACGGCTCTTGCCGGAGCGCGCCCCGCCGAGGACGAGGGTGAGCCGGCAGGCCGGCTCGGCCACGCTCAGGCCGTGCCGGCGCTGCGCGAGCGCAGATGGCCGGCGACGCCCCCGAGCAGCGCCCAGAAGACGAGGCTGCTCACCACCACCGCCACGACGAAGTCGTGATGCAGGCCCTCGGGCACGTCGGTGGCGAAGGAATCGGGCTTGGGTGCGCCCACCAGGTGCGGCAGCACGATCAGCACGAGGCCCGCCACCGCCAGCGGCAGGTTGCGGCGCAAGAACAGCAGCGCCAGCCCGCCGGCGGTGGCGGCGGCGGTGGCTAGCCACCAGAGCTGGCGGGCGTCGAGCGGACCGGCCGGCATGCCGGGCAGTTCCGGCGGCAGGCCGAGGCCAGGCGCCACGGTGAAGACGATGAAGCCGGCCAGCCCCCACAGCAGCCCCTGGCGCCAGCCGCCGATGCCGCCGGCCAGCTCGGCGGCGACGATCAGGATCAGGGCGTAGCCGATGGCGGTGACGACGTTGGCGAGCAGGGTGAAGGCGAAGCGCGGGAAGCCGTCGGCCGGCGCCCAGGACTCCTCCTCGTGCTCGTGCGCCGGCGCCCCGGCCGCGGCATGCTGCTCGGCCACCTCGTAGGTCTCGGCCTCGAGGATCAGCGGCACGGTGCTGAAGGACTGGATGGCGGTGAGCACGAGGCCGACGACGAGCCCGGTGAGCGCCGCGGCCAGCACGACGTTGCGGAACAGCGACATGGCGGTCCCCTCAGTGGCAGGGGAAGGCGAGGGAGTGCCGGACGTCGTGGGCGGCGTTGTGGACCGCGTCGATGTGCGCGAAGCCGGAAATGCCGACGACGAACAGCCCGAGCAGGCCGGCGAGCGCCAGTTGCAGCAGACGCGATGTCGAGGGGATTGCCGCGGTCTGCGTCGTCGAGGTCGAGATTGCCATCTTTCTGTCCTTTCGCCCTCCACCCGAGGGCCTATGAGACCATCCGGCCGCCGGCAGGTCTCCTGGCTCGCGGATCCGTCGCAGGCTTTTCCGCCTTCCCGGAGACAAGCTCCAGTGGCCTCGTGAAAGCCTGCTCTCCGCCTACAGTTGCGGGGGCAGCCGCGGCCTTGGACGCCTGAACGTCCGCACCGCATTCCCTTTTCGGCCCACCATCGGGCACCGGCGACTTCGCGACTATAGAAAGCTCGGGCGCATCGGCAAATCGAATCCCGCGCCGCGTTGACACAAGCGAACCGCTGCGTCTTTAGTCGCGGCTCGCGATGGTCTCCGCCCGATGGGTGGAGCGAAGAGGGAATGCGGTGAGGGGCGAGCCCCGAGGCCGCAGCTGCCCCCGCAACTGTGAGCGGTGAGCCCGGCGTCGGGATGCCACTGGGGTTTCGGTCCCGGGAAGGCGAGGCCGGGCGGCGAGCCGCGAGCCAGGAGACCTGCCGTCGCGAGGACACGGGTGGCGTATCGGGCGGGGTGCCCTGATGCGACCTCGGGCGAGGCGTCGGCCGCTCGGCCGCGCCGTTCGCCCATCCCGGCGCACCCTTCGACGATCGGGCGGTCCCCGGTCTTGCCGTCGAGGGCGAAGGATGGCCGCCAGCCTTGATCGCATTCCCTGCACCATCGTCACCGGCTTCCTCGGGGCCGGCAAGACGACGCTGATCCGCCACCTGCTCGGGAGCGTCCGGGGCCGCCGGCTGGCGCTGATCGTCAACGAGTTCGGCGACGTCGGCATCGACGGCCGCATCCTCGCGGGCTGCGGCGTCGAGAGCTGTCCCGAGGAGAACATCGTCGAGCTGGCCAATGGCTGCCTGTGCTGCACCGTCGCCGACGACTTCGCCCCGGCGCTCGACCGAATCCTGGCGCAGCGGCCGAAGGTCGAGCACATCCTGATCGAGACCTCGGGGCTGGCGCTGCCCAAGCCGCTGGTCCAGGCCTTCCAGTGGCCTGAGATCAGGGGGCGGGTGACGGTGGACGGGGTGATCGCCGTGGTCGACGGTGTCGCACTGAGCGACGGTCGCGTGGCGCATGACCCGGAGGCCCTGCAGGAGCAGCGCCGCCGCGACGAGGCGCTGGACCACGACGATCCGGTCGAGGAGGTGTTCGAGGACCAGCTGGCCTGCGCCGACCTCGTGGTGCTGACCAAGGCTGACCTGCTGGACGCGGCGGCGCTGGAACGGGCGCGCGCCGCGGTCGCCGGCGAGCTGCCGCGCGCCGTGCGCATCGTCGAGGCGGAGCACGGGCGGGTCGATCCGGCCGTGCTGCTCGGCCTGGGGCTCGATGTCGAGGAGGTGATCGACCAGCGCCGGACCCGTCACGACGACGAGGCCGAGCACGACCACGACGATTTCGATTCCTTCGTCGTGCCCGTGCCGGAGGTCGCCGATCCGGCGGAGCTGGCCGGCCGCGTCGACCGGGTGGTGGGCACGGCGGGGGTGCTGCGGGTGAAAGGCTTCGTGCCGGTCGCCGGCAAGCCGATGCGGCTGCTCGTCCAGGCCGTGGGGCCGCGCGTCAGCCACTATTACGACCGGCCCTGGGCAGCGGGCGAGGCGCGGCGCGGCGACCTCGTGGTGATCGGCCTCAAGGGCATCGATCGCCCGGCCATCGAGCGGGCGCTGGCCGGCTAGGCCCATGCACATCTTCGCCACCGCCGCCGCCGGCTTCGACGACCTGCCGGTCGCCGTGGATCTGCGGCAGTCGCCCGGTGAGGTGGTGGCACTCTCGTTCACCGACAGCGACCTGGGCGGGCTGGCGGCGGCGTGGGCGGAAGAATCCAACCTTCTGCCCAGCCTGCGGCTCGCACCCTTGCACGAGCTGCGCCACCCGATGTCGGTGGATTTGTGGATCGAGCAGGTGGCGCGGCATGCCCGGGTGATCCTGGTCAGGCTGCTCGGCGGCATGGACTGGTGGCGGTACGGCTGCGAGCAGCTCTCGGCACTCGCCCGCCGCCAGGGCATCGCGCTCGCCCTCCTGCCGGGCGAGGAGCATGAGGACGAGCGCCTGGCCGCCGCCTCGACGCTGCCACCGGCCGAGCTGTCGGCGCTGCTCGACTATTTTCGCGAAGGCGGCCCGGACAACATGCGCGCCCTGCTGCGCCGGTTGGCCGGGCTGGCCGGGCACGCGGTCGAGTTCGCGCAGCCCGTGGCGCTGCCGCGTGCCGGCCTTCACCGGCCGCGTGACGGCGGGCCTCCTGTGGCCATCCTGTTCTACCGCTCGATGCTGCTGGCCGGCGACGTGGCGCCGATCGACGCGCTGGCCGAGGCGCTGGAGCGGCGCGGCCTGGTGCCGGTGCCGATCTTCGTCGCCAGCCTCAAGGAGCCGGAATCGCGGGCTTTCGTCACGGGGCAGCTCGCCCGCCTCGATCCGGTGGCGGTGGTCACGGCCACCGCCTTCGCCGGCGGCGACGATGCCCCGTTCGAGCCCGGTGGTCCGCCGGTGCTGCAGGCGGTGATGGCGACGACTCGGCGCGATGCCTGGGCGGCGAGCCCGCGCGGCCTGGCGCCGGCCGACCTCGCCATGCATGTCGTCATGCCCGAGCTGGACGGTCGCGTCCTGGCGGGTGCCATCGCCTTCAAGGCCGAGGCGCCGCCGATGCGGGCGATCTCGTTCGGCGGCCTGCGCAACGCGCCGGAGCCGTCACGGATCGAGATGGTGGCCGACCGTGTGCTGGCGCTGCACCGGTTGCGCACGACGCCGCCGGCCGGGCGAAGGCTCGCCCTGCTGCTGCCCGACTATCCCAAGGCCGCCGGGCGCGCCGGCTATGCCGTGGGCCTGGACGTGCCGGCGAGCGCCCTGGCGATCCTCGAGGACCTGCGCGACGCCGGCTATGCCGTCGAGGCGGTGCCCGAGGGGCCGCGCCAGCTGCTGGACAGCCTGAAGCTCGCGCAGGGTGAGCTGCCGCTCGCCGACTACCGGCGGCTGCTGGCCGGGCTGCCCGGCGAAACGGTGGGACAGGTCACGGCCCAATGGGGCGATCCGGCCGAGGATCCGGCGGTCCACGACGGCGCCTTCCGTTTCCGTGCCATCACCTGCGGCAACGTTACCGTGGCGCTCGCACCCGACCGCGGCAGCTCGCTCGACCGCCGCGCCGACTATCACGATCCGGCCCTTCCGCCCCGGCACGCGCTGCTGGCCTTCGGCCTGTGGCTGCGGCACACGCTCGGCATCGACGCGCTGATCCATCTCGGTGCCCACGGCACGCTCGAATGGCTGCCCGGCAAGACCGTGGCGCTCGGGCCCGGCTGCTTTCCCGAGCTGGTCGCCGGCCCGCTGCCGGTGATCTACCCCTTCATCGTCAGCAATCCGGGCGAGGCCGCCCAGGCGAAGCGCCGCCTCGCCGCCGTCACCCTGGGACATCTGGCGCCGCCGCTCGCTGCCGCCGGCCTGGACGGCCAGGCGCGCGAGCTGGAACGGCTGGTCGACGAGTACGCCCAGGCCGACGGGCTCGACCGCCGGAGGCGCGAGCGGCTGGCAGGGCTGATCGTCGAGCGCGCCTCCGGCAGCGGCCTCGCCGTCGACGCCGGCGTCGAAGACGGTGCCGACCCCGACGAGGCGCTGCGCCGGATCGATGCCTGGCTGTGCGACCTCAAGGATCTGGCGATCAAGGACGGTTTGCACATCTACGGCAGGGCGTCGTCGGGTGAGACCGATCCGATGCGCCTCGCCAGTGCCGAGGCCGAGCGGCTGGCGCTGCTGACCGCGCTCGACGGCAGGCATGTCGCACCCGGCCCCTCGGGCGCTCCGGCGAGCGGCCGGCGCGACGTGCTGCCGACCGGGCGGAACCTCTACACCGTCGACCCGCGCACCATGCCGACGGCGACGGCCTTCGACCTCGGCCGGCGCGCCGCCGACGAGGTGCTGCGCCACCATCTGCAGGAGCAGGGCGACTGGCCGCGCTCGCTGGTCATCGACCTGTGGGGCAGCGCCAGCCTGCGCACCGGCGGCGAGGAGATCGCGCAAGGGCTGGCGCTGATGGGCTGCCGGCCGGCCCGGGACGAGGCCACCGGCCGCGTCGTTGGCATCGAGGTCGAGGATCCCGATCGGCCACGGGTGGACGTCACCTGGCGCATCTCCGGCCTGTTCCGTGACCTGTTCCCGACCCAGATCGCGCTGCTGGACGAGGCGGCGCGTGCCGTCGCCGGCCACGACGAGCCGGACGCGCTCAATCCGCTGGCGGCGGAGGCCCGCCGGCAGGGTGCCGTGCCGCCGCGGATCTTCGGCGGCGCTCCCGGCAGCTACGGCGTGGGAGTGGAGGAGCTGCTGGCGGCGGGCGCATGGTCGAGGCGCGACGAGCTGGGCCGGGCCTACCTCGCGGCGACCTCGCACAGCTACGATGCCCGGGCCGTCGACGGCCGGCACGATGCCGGCGCGTTCGCCGAGAGGATCGCCGTTGCCGACGGCATCGTGCATGCCGGCGACGATCCCGGCCGTGACCTGCTCGAAGGCTCGGCCGACGTGGCGTTCCTCGGCGGCTTCGCCGCCGCAGCCGAGGCGCTGGGCAACCGGCCGTCGCTGATAGCGCTCGACACCACCGACCCGTCACGGCCGCGCGCCCGCCCGCTGGATCGCGCGCTGGCGAGGGTGGTGAAGGCACGGGCGGTCAATCCGCGCTTCATCGCCGGCCAGATGCGCCATGGACCACGCGGTGCCGCCGAGCTCGCCGAGACCGTCGATCGCCTCGTGACCTTCGCCGAGACCACCTCGGCGGTGCCGAGCGGCCTGATCGACAGCCTGCACGCCGCCTATCTCGCCGATGGCGAGGTCCGGGCCTTCCTGCTGCGCGAGAGCCCCGACGCCGCCCGCGCCATCGCGCGTCGCTTCGCCGATGCCCGCCGCCGGGGCCTGTGGCACCCCCGCCGCAACGATGTCGACGACGATCTCGCGGCGCTGCTATCGGAGGCCGCGGCTTGAGGCGCGGCGCCTGCCCGAGCCTCGCGGTGCCGATGGCGACCGGCGACGGCCTGCTGGTGCGGCTCAATCCCGTCGACCGCCAGCTGTCGGCGCCGGCGCTGGCCGGTCTCGCCCATGCCGCATCCGAGCTGAGCAACGGCATCGTCGAGATCACGGCACGCGGCAGCCTCCAGCTGCGCGGCTTCACCGAGGCTGGTGTCGCGGCGCTCGCCGGGCTCGTGGCTCGGCTCGACATTGAGCTGACGACCGGCGTCGCCGTCGAGACCGGCGCCCTGGCCGGCCTCGATCCAGCGGAGATCGCCGATCCCCGGCCGCTCGCCGCCGCGCTGAGGGGCGCCATCGCCCGTTCCGGCCGAGGCTTCGCGCCGAAAGCCTCGGTGGTGGTCGACGGCGGTGGCGTGCTGCGTCTCGACCATCTGGCCTGCGACGTCCGGCTGGAAGCGACGGAGGGTGGGCAATGGTCGTGCCGCGGCAGGCCGGTCGAGGATCCCGCGGCCTTCGTGCTCGACGGCTTGGCGGCATCCTGCGGTCGGACCGCCGCGACGACGCGGCCGCCGGCCGAGCCGATCGGGGTGCATCGGCTGCGCGACGGCCGGTTCGCGGTCGGTGTGGGGCTGCCGTTCGGGCAGGCCCCGGCGGAATCGCTGGAGGCGTTGGCCTGTTCGCCGGCCGTGGCGTTCCGCCTGTCGCCCGGCCGTGCCCTGCTGGCGGTCGGGCTGGACGCGGCCGGGCTGCCGGCCTGGACCGGCGCTGCCCGGGCGCGGGGTCTCGTCACCGACCCGGCAGACCCGCGCCGGGCGGTGGCGGCCTGCCCCGGCTGCCCGGCCTGCGGCTCGGGCGAGATTCCGGCCCGTGCCATGGCCGAGGTCATCGCCGCCCGCGCCGCACCGCTGCTCGACGGCTCGCTGGTGCTGCACGTCTCCGGCTGCGGCAAGGCCTGCGCCCATCCGCGGCAGGCGCTGCTGACGCTGACCGGCGTCGATGGTGCCTGCGACCTCGCCCTCGACGGCGTTGCGCTGGCCCGGCTGCGGCCGGCTGCGGCCATGGATGCCTTGGCTCGGCTGGCGGATCTGGTATCCGGGCAGCGCTCGACCGGCGAGACGGCGGCCGGCTGCCTCGGACGGCTCGGCGGCCGGCGTCTCGGCCGGCTGCTGCGGGACCGGGTGCATGCTTGACTACGAGCGGGACGGCAACGCGATCTACGCGCGCTCGTTCGCCATCATCCGCGCCGAGGCCGATCTCGGCCGCTTCGCCGCCGCCGAGGCCGAGGTGGCGGTGCGGATGATCCATGCCTGCGGCATGGTCGAGGCTGCGGCGTCCTTCGCCTTCGCCCCCGGCTTCGTCGCCGCCGGCCGGCAGGCGCTGCGGAGCGGCGCGCCGATCCTCTGCGACGCCGCCATGGTGGCGCACGGCATCACCCGCGCCCGGCTGCCCGCATACAATGAGGTGATCTGCACCTTGCGCGATCCGGAGGTGCAGACCCTGGCCGATCGGCTCGGCACCACCCGCTCGGCGGCGGCGCTGGAGCTGTGGCAGGATCGCCTGGAGGGGGCGGTGGTCGCCATCGGCAATGCGCCGACGGCACTGTTCCACCTGATCGAGCGGCTGCAGGCGGGATGGCCGAAGCCGGCGGTCGTCATCGGCATGCCCGTGGGCTTCGTCGGGGCGGCCGAATCCAAGACCGCCCTGGTCGAGGCCGGCCTGGGCATCCCCTGTGCCGTGGTCCACGGCCGGCTCGGCGGCAGCGCCATGGCGGCCGCCGCCGTCAATGCCCTGGCGCGGCCCGGCCTGTGAGCGGCTGGCTCTATGGCGTGGGCGTCGGGCCCGGCGACCCGGAGCTGCTGACGCTGAAAGCGCTGCGGATCGTCGAGGCGGCACCGGTGATCGCGCATTTCGCCAAGGCCGGCAGGCCCAGCCATGCCAGGGCGGTGGTGGCGGGCCGGATCCGCCCCGGCACCGTCGAGCTTTCGCTGCCCTATCCGGTGACCACCGAGATCGACCGGGACCACGGCGACTACAGGTCGGCGATCACGGCGTTCTTCGACCAGTCGGCGGCACGCGTGGCGGCGCATCTCGACGCCGGCCGCGACGTGGCGGTGCTGAGCGAGGGCGACCCGTTCTTCTACGGCTCCTACCTCCACCTGCATGTGCGGCTGGCCGACCGCTATCCGGCCGAGGTGGTGCCGGGCGTCACCGGCATGTCGGCCTGCTGGTCGCTGGGCGGCGAGCCGCTGGTCAGCGGCGACGAGGTGCTCGCGGTCCTGCCCTCGACGCTGCCCGAGGCCGAGCTCGCCGTTCGCCTGCAGCGCGGCGACGGTGCGGTGCTGATGAAGCTCGGCCGCAACCTGCCCAAGGTCCGGCGCGCCCTGGCCGAAGCCGGCAGGCTCGACCGGGCGATCTATGTCGAGCGTGGCACCATGCCCGGCAGCCGGGTCGTCCGTCTCGCCGACAAGTCGGACGACGAGGCGCCCTATTTCGCCGTCGTGCTGGTGCCCTGCCGATGACCGGCCGCCTCGCCGTCGTGGGCCTGGGCCCGGGCCCTTCCGACCAGCTGACCCCGCAGGCGGCGGCGGCCCTGGCCGAGGCCGGCGAGCTGTTCGGCTACGGGCCCTATCTCGATCGCGTGCCGGCGAGGCCGGGCCAGCCCCGGCACGTCTCGGACAATCGCGAGGAGCTGGCGCGCGCTGGCGCGGCACTGCGGCGGGCCGCCGAGGGTGCCAGCGTCGCCCTGGTGTCGGGCGGCGATCCCGGTGTGTTCGCGATGGCGGCCGCCATCTGCGAGGCGATCGAGGCCGGCCCGCCGCCGTGGCGCGCGGTCGACCTCCTCGTCGTGCCTGGTGTGACGGCTGCGCTGGCGCTGGCGGCCCGGCTCGGGGCACCGCTGGGCAACGATTTCTGCCTGCTCTCGCTTTCCGACAACCTGAAGCCCTGGGAGACGATCGAGCGGCGCCTCGCCGCGGCGGCGGGCGCGGGCTTCGCCATCGCGATCTACAACCCGATCAGCCGCGCCCGCCCCTGGCAGCTCGGCCGAGCCTTCGCCTGCCTGGGCGAACACCTGCCGGCGACGACCCCGGTGGCTCTCGGCCGTCTGGTCGGCCGCGACGGCGAGCGGGTGACGATGACCAGCCTCGCCGAGGCCGATCCGGCCATGGCCGACATGGCGACCTGCATCATCGTCGGCTCGGCCACGACCCGCATGGTCGAGCGGCCGGGCTTGCCGCCGCTGGTCTACACGCCCCGGTCGGTACGGGAGGCCAGCGCTTGAGCCACCGCTTCCGCCGCCTCCTCGACCGTGGCCACGGCGGCACCTTCGGCCTCGGGCCGGGCGATCATCACGACCTCGATGCCGAGGCTGCGCGCCGCCGCGATCTTGCCGTAGGTGGCGTCGCCGCCGCTGTTCTTGGCGACGATGGCGTCGATCCGGTGTGTCCGCAGCAGCGTCTGTTCCTCGGCTTCGCCGAACGGTCCGCGCGCGAGCAGGTAGTCAGCCTGGGGAACCGCCAGTGGCGGGTCTATCGGATCGACGCTGCGCACCAGATAGGTGTGCCATGGGGCCGCCTCGAAGGACGCCGCTTCCTGGCGGCCGATCGCCAGGAACACGCGGCGCGGCCGAACGCCGAGCGCGGCGACCGCCGCCTCGGTATCGGCCACTTCGATCCAGCGGTCGCCGGGCTGGCGCGTCCAGGGCGCACGGCGCAGCGCCACCAGCGAGACCCCGGTCATGGCCGCCGCGGCAGCGGCGTTGGCGGAGATCCGATCGGCAAAAGGGTGCGTGGCATCGATCAGCACCTCGATCCGCTCTCTCCGCAGATGCCCGGCCAGGCCTTCGACGCCGCCGAAGCCGCCCGTTCGTACCGGCACCGGCTGGGGCAGAGGCTGCGCGGTGCGGCCGGCGAGCGACAGCGTGACCTCGAGGCCGGGGATGTCGGCCAGCAAGGCGGCGAGGCGGCGTGCCTCGGCGGTGCCGCCCAGGATCAGGATGCGTCGGCTCATGGCCGCCATTGACGCGCCCGCGCGCTGGCTGTCCATCGTCGGCATCGGCGAGGACGGTGCGGACGGCCTGTCGCCGCGCGCCCGCCGCCTCGTCGAGGCCGCCGAGCTGGTGTTCGGCGGCCGTCGGCACCTGGATCTCGCGGGTGGGCTGGTGCGTGGCGAGGCCCGGGCATGGCCCAGCCCGTTCTCGGTCGAGCCGGTGCTGGCGGCGCGCGGCCGGCGCGCCTGCGTGCTGGCGTCGGGCGATCCCTTCCTGCACGGCGTCGGTGCCACCCTGGCGCGCCATGTGCCGGCATCGGAGATGGAGGTGGTGCCGGCGGCCTCGGCCTTCAGCCTCGCCGCGTCGCGGCTGGGCTGGCCGCTGCAGGAGGTGGTCATGCTGTCGCTGCATGGCCGGCCGCTCGACCTGATCCGACCACACCTCCATCCCCGGACGAGGCTGCTGGTCCTGACCTCCGATTCGGACGGCCCCGCCGCACTCGCCTCCCTGCTCGTCGAAGCGGGCTTCCGCTCGGCGTGGCTGACTGTTCTGGAGGCTCTGGGAGGTGACGGCGAGCGCCTTCGCACCTATCCCGCCGAAGCCTTCGATGCCGAGGACGTCCACCCGCTGAACATCGTGGCGATCGAGACCGGCGATGCGCCGGGAGCCCGGATACTGCCGTTCACGGCCGGGCTCGACGACGGGCTGTTCGAGCATGACGGCCAGCTCACCAAGCGCGAGGTGCGGGCGCTGACGCTCTCCGCCCTGGCGCCGCGGCGCGGCGAGCTGTTGTGGGATGTCGGCGCCGGCGCCGGCTCGGTCGCCATCGAATGGATGCTGGCCGATCCCTCGCTGCGCGCCATCGCCGTCGAGGTGCGGGCCGATCGCGCCGGCCGCATCGGCGCCAATGCCGCCCGGCTCGGCGTGCCCGGCCTGCGCGTCGTGACCGGAGAGGCGCCCGCGGCGCTGTCGGGGCTCCCCGCTCCCGACGCCATCTTCATCGGCGGCGGTGCCAGCGATCCCGGTGTCATCGACACGGCTCTCGCCGCGCTGCCTGCCTCGCGCCGGATCGTGGTCAACGCAGTGACCCTGCAGACCGAGGCGATCCTGCTGGCGCGCCACGCGGAGCTCGGCGGCTCGCTGCTGCGCATCGCCCTGTCGCGGGCCGCGCCGGTCGCGGGGATGATCGGCTGGCGGCCGGCCATGCCGATCACCCAGTGGACGTGGCACAAATGACGAGGGCCGTGGTCGGCATCGGCTGCCGCAAGGGCGCTTCCGCCGAGCAGATCGAGCGGGCGGTCGCCCTCGCCGAGGCCCAGGCGCGCGGCGTGTCGGCCATGGCGACGGGCGGGACCAAGCGCGCCGAGACCGGACTGATCGAGGCCGGCAGCCGGCTCGGCCTGCCTGTGGTGTTCGTCGCATCGGCCGATCTCGCCGCCGCGGCGCCGCGCGCCGCTAGCCGGTCGTCGCATGTCGAGGCGGTGCTGGGCCTGCCGTCGCTCGCCGAGACCGCGGCACTCGCCGCCGCCGGACCGGGCTCGCGGCTGCTGGCGCCGCGCCGGACCGTGGGCGACGTCACCTTCGCCGTGGCGGTGGCGGAATGACCGTCCATTTCATCGGCGCCGGCCCGGGTGCCGCCGACCTGATCACGATCCGCGGCCGCGACCTGCTGGCCGCTTGCCCGGTCTGCCTCTATGCCGGGTCGATCGTGCCGGCCGAGCTGCTGCGGCATTGCCCGGACGGTGCGGAAATCGTCGACACGGCACCCCTGTCTCTCGACGAGATCGAGACACTCGTGTTGCGCGCGCATCGTGCCGGCCGGGACGTGGCGCGGCTGCATTCGGGCGATCTCTCGATCTGGAGCGCCGTTGCCGAGCAGCTGCGCCGGCTCGACCACCACGGCATCCCCTACACCCTCACTCCCGGCGTGCCGGCCTTCGCCGCCGCCGCTGCCGCCCTCGGCCAGGAGCTGACCCTGCCGGGCCTCGGCCAGAGCCTGGTGCTGACCCGCGTCAGCGGCCGGGCCTCGCCGATGCCGGCGGGCGAGACGCTGGCGGCGCTCGGCGGCAGCGGCGCCACGCTGGCCATCCATCTGGCGATCCATGCGTTGGACCGCATCGTCGCCGAGCTGATGCCACTCTACGGCGCCGACTGCCCGGTCGCAGTGGTGGCACGCGCCTCCTGGCCGGACCAGCGCATCGTCCGCGGCACGCTCGGCGACATCGTGGTCAGGCTCGCCGCCGAGCCGATCGAGCGGACCGCGCTGGTGCTGGTGGGCAGGGTGCTGGATGCCCGGGGCTTCCAGGAAAGCGCCCTCTACGATGCCGGCTACCAGCGGCGATTTCGCGGCGGGGGCGAATGAGCGGAGCCGAGCGCGCGCTCGCCGCCGTCCTGGCGCATGTGCCGGCCTTCGAGCCGGGTCATGTCTGGCTGGCCGGCGCCGGGCCGGGCGACCCCGGCCATCTCACCGCCGCCGTCCTGGTGGGGCTGGCCTGCGCCGAGGTCATCGTCCACGATGCGCTGGTGCATGGCGACGTGCTCGACCTCGCCGACCCGCGCGCCGAGCGCATCTTCGCCGGCAAGCGCGGTGGCAAGCCGTCCGCCGACCAGGCCGACATCACCGCGACGCTGATCGCCCGGGCGAGGACGGGTGCCCGCGTGCTGCGGCTGAAGGGCGGTGATCCCTACATCTTCGGCCGCGGCGGTGAGGAGGCGCTGGCGCTGACCGAGGCCGGCGTGCCGTTCCGGGTGCTGCCGGGGATCACGGCCGGGCTCGCCGGCCTCGCCGCCGCCGGCATTCCGGCCACCATGCGCGGGCTCAACAAGGCGGTGATCCTGGCCACCGGCCACGCCGCCGGCACGGAGGAGGATCTCGACTGGCGGGCGCTGGCGCGCACCGGCCAGCCGCTCGTCGTCTACATGGGCCTGAAGGCCCTGCCGCTGATCGTGGCGGAGCTGCTGGCGGGAGGCATGGCACCGGACACGCCGGCCGCTGTCGTCACCTCGGCCACTACCCCCGACCAGCGTGTGCTGGAGGCGCCGCTCGCGGCCATCGCGGAGGAGGCCGAGCGGCAGGCCCTGGCCGCTCCGGCCATCGTCGTGGTCGGCGAGATCGTGACGATGCGGCTGCGGCTGGGTGGCCGCCGATGACGGCCCGCGCCCTGATCGTGGCCGGCGCCCGCTCGGGCTCGGGCAAGACCAGCGTCACGCTGGGCCTGCTGTCCGCCTTCGCCGCCCGCGGCATGGCCGTGCGTGGCGTCAAGTCGGGGCCCGACTACATCGACACCGGCTTCCACGCCGCCGCCACTGGCCGGCCCGGCCTCAATCTCGACAGCTGGGCCATGCCACCGGCGCTGCTGCGCGGGCTCGCCGCCGAGGCCGCCGACAGCGAGCTCGTGCTGGTCGAAGGGGCGATGGGGCTGTTCGACGGCGTCGCCTGCGAGCCGGGTCGACGCGGATCGGCCGCCGACCTCGCGGCGCTGTTCGACATGCCGGTGCTGCTCGTCCTCGACGTTTCCGGCCAGTCGCAGACCGCTGCCGCCATCGCGCATGGCTTCGCCGGCTTCGATCCGTCGGTACGGATCGCCGGCGTCGTGCTGAACCGCGTCGGCAGCGACCGCCACCGCCGGCTGGTGGCCGACGCCATCGAGGCCCTGGGCATCCCCGTCGTGGGTGCGCTGGCACGGGATGCGACGCCCACCCTGCCGGAGCGCCATCTCGGGCTGGTCCAGGCCGAGGAGCATGCCGGCCTCGACACCTACCTGGCGGAACTGAGGCGGGTCGCCGAGGGTTCCATCGATCTCGACGCCGTGGCGGCCCTGGCCCGGCCGTTTGCCATCGACGCCCCGGCCGCGCAGGCGCTGCCGCCACCCGGCCAGCGCGTGGCGCTGGCCCGCGATCCGGCCTTCAGTTTCGTCTACCCGCATCTGCTGGCCGGCTGGCGGCGCGCCGGTGCGGAGATCGTCAGCTTCTCGCCGCTGGCCGACGAGCCGCCGCCGCCGTCCTGCGACGCCTGCTGGCTGCCCGGCGGCTATCCCGAGCTGCACGCCGACCGGCTGGCCGCCGCCAGCCGGTTCGCCGCCGGCATGCGGGCCTTTGCCGAGCAGCGGGCGGTGCATGGCGAATGCGGTGGCTACATGGTGTTGGGCCGCAGCCTGGTCGATGCCGGCGGCACGGCGCACGGGATGCTGGGACTGCTCGCCCATGCCACCAGCTTCGCCCGGCGCCGGCTGCACCTCGGCTATCGCGAGGCCCGGCTGCTGGCCGACTGTCCGCTCGGGCCGGCGGGAGCGGAAGTGCGTGGCCACGAGTTCCACTACGCCCATGTCACCGACCCCGGTGACGACGCGCCGCTGGCCGAGCTGGCGGACGGCGTCGGCAGGCCGCTGGGGCCGGCGGGCGGGCGGCGCGGCCGGGTCACCGGCACCTTCTTCCACGCCATCGCCCGGGCCTGAGGCCGCATGGGCCGGCTGCCTTGCGATCTCGCCGCCTGCATTGGCTTCTATACCAGGCTGCCGATACGACAGTGCGCGGGCGCTCCGCGCGGCTTCGCCGGCGCCTCGTGGGCCTCGCCCCTGGCGGGCACTGTCGTGGGCATGGCAGGGGCCGCTGCCTGCCTCGTCGCCGGCACGATCGGCCTGCCGCCCCTGCCGGCGTCGGCGCTGGCCCTGGCCGCCACCATGCTGGTCACCGGCGCCCTGCACGAGGACGGCCTCGCCGACACGGTCGACGGGCTCGGCGGCGGCCGCACGCGCGAGCGCAAGCTCGAGATCATGCGCGACAGCCGGCTGGGCACCTACGGCGCCTGCGCCTTGCTGCTCTCCCTGCTGCTGCGCTGGTCGGCGCTGGCGGCGCTGGCCGACCCGGCGACGGCGGCATGGGCGTTGGTGACAAGCCACGCCGCCGGCCGGGCGGCGATCCCCGCCTTCATGCGCTTCGTGCCGCCGGCGCGGCAGGACGGGCTCGCTGCCGGCGCCGGCACGCCGTCCGTCGCCGCCAGCTCGGCATCCCTGGGCCTCGGTGCCGTGGCGCTCGCCGCCGCCGGCCCTGCCGTTCTGCTGATCGCGGCTCCGCTGCTGCTGCTGTGGTGGCTCGTCCTGCGGCGCCTGGCGCTCCGCCAAGTCGGCGGCCAGACCGGCGACGTGCTGGGCTGCCTGGAGCAGGGCTGCGAGATCCTGCTGCTGCTGACGATCGTTGCCGCCTGGACGTGACGAAATGCGCTTTGCGACCTTCGACGAGCTGCGGCACGCCTGCCTCGACCTTCCCGCCGGCGACGACGCCAGCGCCGATGCGGTCCGCCGGCGGCAGCGCCAGCTCACCAAGCCGCCCGGCAGCCTCGGCCGGCTCGAGGATCTCGTCGCCTGGCTCGCCGCGTGGCAGCGCCGCCCGATGCCGCGGCTGGAGCGGGTCGAGGTGCTGGTGTTCGCCGGCACGCACGGCGTGACCGCCAGGGGCGTGTCGGCCTATCCGTCCGAGGTCACGGCGCAGATGGTGGCGAACTTCGCCGCAGGCGGTGCCGCCATCAACCAGCTCGCCACGGCGTTCGGCGCATCGCTGAAGGTCGTGCCGCTGTCGCTGGACCTGCCGACCGCCGATCTCGGCGAGGCGCCGGCGATGACGGAGCGCGCCTTCCTCGACGCGGTGGCGACCGGCTTCGGTGCTGTCCCGGCCGGAGCCGACCTGCTCTGCCTCGGCGAGATGGGCATCGGCAACACCACGGCCGCCGCTGCCCTGGCGATGGGCCTGATGGGCGGCGAGGCCTCGTCCTGGGTCGGCCGGGGCACAGGTGTCGACGAGGCCGGCCTCGCGCGCAAGACCGCCGTGCTCGAGGCAGCGATGGCCGGCCATGCGCGGGCGCTCGCCGATCCCCTGCGGATCGCCGCCGCCCTCGGCGGCCGCGAGCTGGCCGCCCTGCTGGGTGCCGTGCTCGCCGCGCGGCGGCAGGGGGTGCCGGTGCTGCTCGACGGCTTCGTCTGTACGGCCGCCGCAGCACCGTTGGCGCTGCTGCACCCGGACGGCCTCGCCCACGCGCAGGCGGCGCACCGCTCGGCCGAGGCCGGGCACCATGCGCTCCTGGAACGGCTCGGCCTCGACCCGCTGCTCGATCTCGGCATGCGCCTGGGCGAGGCGTCGGGAGCCTGCCTCGCCGTCGCTGTGCTGCGCGGCGCGCTGGCCTGCCACGCCGGCATGGCGAGCTTCGCCGAGGCCGGCGTGTCGACCTCCGGCCCCCGAGCCGACGGACCGGCCGCCGGGAGGCGGCGCCGGTGATTGAAACCCCTGCGCCGAGGTGCCATCTGCCTGGGGCCGGTCGAGGGTGGCCGGCCGAACGGATGCGGAGAGGGAGGAGAGCATGGGGGCCTACGCCAACCCCGAGACGCTGGTCGATACCGCTTGGGTCGCCGAGCACGGCCGCGATCCGAATGTCCGGCTGGTCGAGGTCGATGTCGACACCGGCTCCTACGACAGCGGGCACATCCCGGGTGCGATCGGCTGGAACTGGACCTCCCAGCTCTGCGACACCATCCGCCGCGACGTCATCCCGAAGGCCGACTTCGAGAAGCTGATGAGCCAGTCGGGCATCGGCAACGACACGACGGTGGTGCTCTACGGCGACAACAACAACTGGTTCGCCGCCTGGGCGCTGTGGCAGCTCAAGCTCTATGGCCACAAGGACGTCCGGCTGATGAACGGCGGCCGCCGGAAGTGGCTGGCCGAGGGCCGCGAGCTGACGACGGACAAGCCGAGCCATCCGGCCGCCTCCTACAAGGCCGAGGACGCCGACAACGGTATCCGAGCCTTCCTGCCGGAGGTGATGCAGGCCGAGAAGTCGCGCAGCCACGGCATGGTGGACGTGCGCAGCCCCGACGAGTTCAGCGGCAAGGTCCTTTCGCCGCCCGGGCTGGCCGAGACCTGCCAGCGCGGCGGCCACATCCCGGGCGCCAAAAGCATCCCCTGGGGCCAGGCCTGCAACGAGGACGGCACCTTCAAGAGCTTCGACGAGCTGAAGGCGCTCTACGAGGGCAAGGGCATCACCCGGGACAAGCCGGTCATCGCCTATTGCCGCATCGGCGAGCGATCCAGCCATTCGTGGTTCGTGCTGAAATATCTGCTCGGACACGAGGACGTGAAGAACTACGACGGCTCATGGACCGAATGGGGCAACCTCGTGGCCGCCCCGGTCGAGAAGGGTGCCTGAGCCGATGAGCGAGCAGGGTGCAGCCGCCGCCAGCGTCGTGCGCGCCGAGGGCTACCGCACGCGCCGCGCCGAGCTGGGGGGCTGGCCGGTCGAGATCACTTCCTACCAGGTCGGCCGGATCTTCCGCAGCACCATCGCCAACGTCGAGCCCGGTGCGACGATCGCCCGGGCCGAGGCGGAGAGCCGCGAGGAGGCCGAGCGGATCGCCATCGGCAGGGCGACCGAGCGGCTCGCCCGCACCCGGACGTTCTGAGACCGAGGCCTGGGCGGCTCGGCGGCCGTCGCCGGGCGTGCCTCAGGCCTCGGGGTCGTTGCTGATCTTGAGGCTCTCCCAGCTCTTGCCGGCGGCGATGACGCAGGTCGTCCCCGTCGGCGAGGTGCTGAGGATCGTCCAGGTGCCGCTCTCGGGCGAGGCGAACACCTGCAGCAGGTTGCCGTTGGTCTGGACGCCCAGCGAGACCGGGCTCTCCTTGTAGCGGTTGTCCAGCTGCCGGGCGATCTCGGCATAGCTGTGGCAGGGGATCCTCGTCTCGACGCCGGCCTGCTGGGCCTCGCCGGGCGAGACGGCGAGGACGGCCATACTGAACGCCAGCGTGAAGGCTGCAATCGCGCGCATGCCAGGCGACCTTCGTTCCGGTGGCGGCCGACGGGCCGCCGATGCGCGATATGACCACGGCCGTGGTTAACGCTCGGTGAAGCGGCGGCGGCCGGCTAGCATCCGCGCATATCCGGATGGGAGGCTTCGACATGGCCATGGACCTCGCCGATCGCTCGGCCGCCGATCTGCTGCGGCTCTACCGCCAGCGGCGCGCTTCCCCCGTGGAGGCGGTCGAGGCCTGCCTCGCCCGCATCGAGCGGCTGGACGCCACGTTCGGCGCGTTCTGCCTGGTCGACGGCGAGGGTGCCAAGCGCGCCGCCAAGGCGTCCGAGGCCAGGTGGCTGGCGGGCAGGCCGCAGGGCCTGCTGGACGGCGTGCCGACGACGATCAAGGACCTGGTGGTGGTCGAGGGCTGGCCGACCCGTCGGGGAAGCCTCACCACCGAGGCCGATCCGCCAGCCGCAGCCGATGCGCCGGCGGTGGCGCGGCTGCGGGCGCACGGTGCCGTGCTGCTGGGCAAGACCACCACGCCCGAGTTCGGCTGGAAGGCCGTCACCGACAATCCGCGCGGCGAGGTCGCCCGCAACCCGTGGAACCGCGAGATGACGCCCGGCGGCAGCAGCGGCGGCGCGGCGGTGGCGGCGGCGCTCGGCATGGGGGCGCTGCACATCGGCACCGATGGCGGCGGCTCGATCCGCATCCCGGCCGGCCTGTCGGGGATCGTCGGCATCAAGCCGACCTTCGGCAGGGTCGCCGCCTGGCCGGCCAGCCCGTTCGGCACCGTGGCCCATCTCGGGCCGATGACCCGCACGGTCACCGACGCGGCGCTGATGCTCACCGCGATGTCGGGCCCGGACTCCCGTGACTGGCTGGCGTTGCCCGACAGCGGCACCGACCTGCGCACCGGCCTGGATGGCGGTGTCGCCGGGCTGCGCATCGCCTTCAGTCCGGACCTCGGCTATGCCCGGGTCGATCCGGAGGTCGAGGCAGCCGTGGCGCGCGCCGCCGACCTCCTGGCCGAGCTCGACGCCGTGGTCGAGCGGCGTGATCCCGGTTTCGAGAGCCCATGGCGCATCTTCGAGCGGATCTGGTTCCCCGGCGCGGCGCTGGTGGTGGACTCCATCCCGGCCGACAGGCGCGAGCTGCTCGATCCGGGCCTGCGCCGCGTCGCCGAGACGGGGCGGCGGATGTCGGCCCTCGATGTCCAGCGTGCCGCCTACGATCGTGCAGACCTCGCGATCCGCATGCAGCGATTCTTCGACGAGGTCGACCTGCTGGTGACGCCGACCCTGCCGATCACGGCCTTCCCCGTCGGTCGGGAGCATCCGCTGACGAACGCCGAGTGGGTGGAGTGGACTCCGTTCAGCTATCCCTTCAACCTGACCCAGCAGCCGGCCATCACCGTGCCGTGCGGCCTGTCGTCGGCCGGCCTGCCGATCGGCGTGCAGATCGTCGGCCCCAAATATGCAGACGCCCTGGTGCTGCGCGCGGCCCGTGCCCTGGAATCGGCGTTTCCCTTCGCCATGCCCGCGCCCACCGTCGATTGAGCCCGACCACGGGTACGCCTCGGCGGCGATCCGACAGTCGCGTTAACGATCGGCACATTCGGGGCGCCTAGCATGGCAGCGACGATGGCGGGCGAGGGTAGTGCTGCATGGCGGCGGAGCGGATCGACTGGGCCGATTATGCCAAGGGCCTGACCATCATCCTCGTGGTCTACGGTCATTCGGCAGTGGGTGTCGCCAAGGACGTGTTCATAGATCCCACGGTCTACGCCTATGCGATGAAACCGATCAGCCAGTTCCGCATGCCGGTGTTCTTCTTCACCGCCGGCCTGTTCGCGGCGTTCTCGCTCAGGCGTGACTGGCCGGCCTTCGTCGACCGCACGCTGCTGCCGTTGCTCTACGTGTTCGTGGTGTGGAACCTGGCACAGTGGGGCGCGCGGATCGTCTTCGCACCTTGGGCCAATTCGCCGATCGATCCCTGGCGACTGCTGCTGTTCCCGGTCTGGCCGATCAACATCACCTGGTTTTTGTGGGCGCTGGTCGCCTACTATCTCGTCAGCTACCTGGCCCGCGGCTGGCCGCTGGCGCCGCTCGTGGCGCTGGCGGCACTGCTGGCGGCGACACCGGTGCCCGAGGACTGGGTCTACGTCTATCACCAGACGCCGAAGTTCTTCGTCTACTTCACCCTCGGGCTCGGCTGCTCGGGCTGGATGCTGGCGCTGCGCACCGAGGGCCGCGGGCGGATGCTGGGCCTGCTGACCCTGGCCTATCTCGTGCTCACGCCGATGGCCATCCACCTCGGGATCGACGAGGTGCCGCTGGTCGACTTCGCCAACAGCCTGCTCGGCATCGCCTGGATCGCCACGCTCTGCATGGTGCTGGCGGAACGCGGCTGGTGCAGTTGGCTGCGATGGATCGGCGCCTGGTCGCTGCCGATCTTCGTGGTGCATACCATCGTGACGGCCGGCATGCGCGAGGCGCTGTTGCGGGCGGGCATGGCGCACGATCCGGCCTGGCTGATCGCCGTCTCGACGCTGGCGGGCGTGGCGGGGCCGATCGCGCTGGCCTGGACGTTGCAGCGGCTGGGCTTCCCCTGGCTGTTCGAGCGCCCGGCCTGGCTTAGGCTACGGCATTCGGCAACCGGGGTCGCCGCCGAGCGGGCGGTGCGCGTCTCGTGACCGGATCACGCATCGGGGGTGACGAACGTCACTGGCAAGGCCGGTCGGGTGGCTTGTTCTCGGGGCATAGCCAAAGAAGAAAGCCGCTCCGATGCAGGGGCTCCCATTGTCGACCTCGATGGCCGCGGTCATCGAAGCGGCCGCCTGAGTGCTCCATGTCCGCGACACGGCGCTGCGTCTGGCCGAGGACAGCTGGGCGGCCTGGTCGACCAGCCTCGCCGCCGCCGTCCTCGACCTCTCGGTCATCCCCCGGACCAATGGTCGGCGAGCCGGGCTGGCTTCGGGATCCGGGTGCTAGACCACTACCTCGTCCCCTAGGGCTTCTGCACGCCGTTCACGTGGGTGAGCACGGCGTAGAGGCTGGTAGTGCCGCAGATGTAGAGCCGGTTGCGCTTCAGTCCGCCGAAGCAGACGTTGGCCACCACCTCGGGCACCTTGATCTTGCCCATCAGCGTGCCGTCGGGGGCGAAGCAGTGGACGCCGTCGGCGGCGCTCGACCAGACCCGGCCGGCGGTGTCGCAGCGGAAGCCGTCGAACAGGCCGGCGTCGCAGGTGGCGAAGACGCGGCTGTTCCTCAGCTTGCCGTCCTCGCCGATGTCGAAGGCGCGGATGTGGCGCGGCCCATCCGAGTCGTGGCTGGCGCCGGTGTCGGCGATGTAGAGGATCTTCTCGTCCGGGCTGAAGGCGATGCCGTTGGGCTTGACGAAATCGTCGGCGGCGACCCGCAGTGCCCCGCTCTTCGGGTCGAAGCAGAAGACATGGCAGCCGCCATATTCCTGCTCGCCCTGCCAGCCCTCGAGATCGGTCATGATGCCGTAGGGCGGGTCGGTGAACCAGATGGTGCCGTCCGACTTGACCACGACGTCGTTGGGCGAGTTCAGCCGCTTGCCGTTGTACCTGTCGGCGATGACCGTGATCGTGCCGTCGAGCTCGGTGCGGCTGACGCGCCTGCCGCCATGCTCGCAGGAGACCAGCCGGCCCTGCATGTCGCGGGTGTGGCCGTTGGTGTTGTTGGCGGGCTGGCGGTAGACGCTCATGGTGCCGCCGAGCCCGGTATGGTCGGGCACGAAGCGCATGATGCGGTTGTTGGGGATGTCGCTGAACAGCAGGAAGTCGCCGTCGCGGAAGTAGACCGGCCCCTCGGCCCATGCGGCACCGGTCCACAGGCGGACCAGACGGGCGTTGCCGCTGATCAGCCGGCCGAACGGCCGCTCGAAGATCTCGTAAGGATTGGCGATCAGATCGCCGGCGACGACATCGGCCACGGCCCTGCTCCCTGCCTCGATCGCCGAGCCGGCCGGGCCCGACGGGTTTCGGCCCCTCTAAGCAGAGCGGGACCGCCACAGCAAGTCGCGGCCATGCTCAAGCCGGCCGCCGCGGCGCCGGACGGCGCAGCAGCGGCAGCAAAAGCAGGGCCGCCAGCACCACGAACATCATCAGCCGGAAGTCGTCGAGATAGCCCATGGCCTGGGCCTGCCGGGTGACCTCGGCATTGAGCGCCGTCAGCCCGGCATGGCTGTCGATACTCCAGGCGGCAGGCCAGTCCGGCGTGCGCAGCAGCGGATTGGTCGGCGTGATGGATTCGGCGAGGGTCGAATGGTGCACCTGGGCCTGGCGGGCCAGGTAGAACACCACGACCGAGATGCCGATGCTGCTGCCGAGGTTGCGCATCAGGCTGAACAGGCCGGTGGCATCGGTGCGCAGGTGCGGCGGCAGGGTGGCGAAGGTCAGCGTGCTCAGCGGCACGAAGATCAGGCCGAGCCCCAGGCCCTGGACGATGCCGGTGCGCACGATCGCCGAGGTCGTGACCTCGGTCGAGAAGCCCGACATCTCCCACAAGGAGAAGGCGACGAGCAGCAGGCCCGTCATGATGAGCGCCCGCGGATCGACCTTGCTCATGATCCGGCCGACCAGGAACATCGATATCATGGTGCCGATACCCCGCGGCGCCAGCACATAGCCGGTGGTCAGCACGGGATAGCCCATCAGGTTCTGCAGGAACGGCGGCAACAGCGCCATGGTCGCCAGCAGCACGATGCCGACCATGAAGATGAACAAGAGCCCGGTGACGAGGTTGCGGTCGACGAACAGCTTCGGATCGAGGAACGGGTGCTCGGCCGTCAGCATGTGGACGATGAACAGATAGAGTGCCAGGCCCGCCACGACTGCCTCGATGACGATCTCGGCCGAGGAGAACCAGTCCTGCTGCTCGCCGCGGTCGAGCATGAGCTGCAGGGCGCCAATGGCGAGGCTGAGCATGGCGAAGCCGAACAGATCGAAACGGCGGGCGCGCCTGACGCTCTCGCCGACGAAGGCGGCGACACCCAGGAAGGCCAGCACGCCGAAGGGCAGGTTGATGTAGAACACCCAGCGCCAGCTGTAATATTCGGTCAGCCAGCCGCCGAGGGTAGGCCCCAGGATCGGGCCCACCATCACGCCGACGCCCCACATCGCCATGGCCGAGCCGTGCTGCTCGCGCGGGTAGGTGTCGAGCAAGACGGACTGCGACAGCGGCACCAGCGAGGCGCCGAACACGCCCTGCAGCAGGCGGTAGCCGACCAGCTCGGTCAGCGTCTGGGCGATGCCGCACAGCATCGAGGCGACGGTGAAGCCAGCGATAGCGATCAGGAACAGCCGGCGGCGGCCCAGGCGGTCGGCGAGGAAGCCGGTGGGCGGCGTCATGATCGCCGCCGCCACGATGTAGGAGGTCAGCACCCAGGAGATCTGGTCCTGTGTGGCCGACACGCTACCCTGCATGTGGGGAAGGGCGACGTTGGCGATGGTGGTGTCCAGCGCCTGCATGATCGTCGCCAGCATGATCGAGACCGTGATCAGCCCGCGCCTGGCGCCGGGATGGCGGGTGTCGCCATGCGCCGGCGCCGAGGCGGCGGCTGCGGTCACTCCTTGCCCCCGACGAAGGCCATGGCCGAGCGGATCAGCGCCGGCGCCTCGGCCTCGTGGCCGGTGTCGATCTCGACCTCGGCGCTGAGGCCGGCGCGCAGGGTGGGACTGTCGGCATCGGGCTTGACGGCGATGCGGACCGGCACGCGCTGGACGATCTTGACCCAGTTGCCGGTGGCGTTCTGCGGCGGCAGAATCGAGAACTCCGCACCGGTGGCCGGGCTGATGGTGTCGACCACGCCGTGCCATTCCTGGCCCGGATAGGTGTCGACGGTGATGATCGCCAGCTGGCCGGGCTTCACCCAGGTGAGATCGGTCTCCTTCAGGTTGGCCTCGACCCACAGCCGGTCGCTGCCGACCAGGCTCAGCGCCACCTTGCCGGCCTCGACATAGTCGCCGGGACGCAGGTCGTCGGCGCCGTTGACGATGCCGGGCGTCGGGGCCGCGATCTCGGTGCGGCGCAGGTCGAGGGCGGCACGGTCGCGGCGCGCCTGAGCCTCGAGGTAGCGGGCGTGGCGCTCGGCCGGCATCTCGGGGTCGCCGTCGAGGTCGGCGGCCAGCTTCTGGGCGTCGCCGCGCAGCATGTCGGTGCGGTGGCGTGCGGCCTCGTAGGCGCGCTGGGCCTCGTCGAGCCGGGCGGCGGAAGTGACCTTGGTCTTGTCCAGCTCCTTCTGGCGGTCGTATTCGCGCCCGGCGAAGCCCTGGTCGATCTCGGCACCGGCGATCTCGATCATCTTGCTGCGGTAGCCGGCGCGCATGGCCTCGATGTCGCTGCGGACGCGGGCGAGCTGGGCGTCGGCCTCCTGCAGGGCGATGCGGAACGGCTCGTCGTCGAGGCGGAACAGCGGCTGGCCCTGCGCCACGGCCTCGTTCTCGTGGACGAGGATCTCGACGACGCGGCCGTCGATCTCGGGTGCTATACCGCTGACGGCCGCCTTGACGTAGGCATTGTCGGTCGACACCCAGCGGGCGCCGGTGATGTAGAGGTCGACGGCGACGCCTGCCAGCATGAGCGGGCCGAGGACGAGCAGGGCCCAGCGCAGCCAGCGGCGGCGTCGCCTTGGCGCCGCTGGCTGCGTGGCGGTGCTGGCGGGCACGCCGGCCGGCGCGTCGGCGGGGGCGGCGGGAAGGTCAGCCATAGTTCTGCATCCGCAATTCGCCCGCCGGCTCCGTGGCCTCGGCGAGGTTCGTCTTCATCCGCTCGAGCGCCTCGACGAGCGCCAGCCGTGCCGGCGGATCGATGTCCTTCAGCGCGAGGCCGATGATCTCGGCACCCACGGTCTGGAGATCGTCGAGCAGGGGCTGCGCCTTCGGTGTCAGGTGGAGCCTGACGGCACGGCGGTCGACGGGATCGGGCCGGCGCTCGATCCAGCCATGCTCCTCCATCCGGTCGAGGAGGCGCGTGACGGTGATAGGCTGGATCTCCAGCAGCTCGGCGAGGGTCGCTTGGTTGATGCCCTCGTGACGCGACAGCAGCGCCAGGGCGCGCCATTGCGCCTGGGTCAGGCCGAGATGGCCGCCGCGCAGCTCGAAGGAGCGGCGCAGCAGGCGGCCGAGATCAGCCACGAGGAAGCCGATTTTCCGGCAGGGGTGGGGCAGGGGCTCGTTGTGCATGCGTCGCAGATGGAGGATGCCGCGGTGACAAGCAAGGCTGACAATAAGCCTTGCACACTATATCGATGCATAGCTGGTCTGCGTCACGGCCCCTGTTGCCGGTTTTCCCCTCGTCGCCGCGACCCTGCCGGGCGGGATGTCGAGTATGGCATGAGGAATATGATCATATTTAGCGGGAGTGGACGGGGATGCGCGGCGCGTGCCGTCAGCCACGCTTCCGAAGTGGAAAAAATCGAGTTGGATCGGATATTTATGCATATTCGCATTGACTGATTGGTAGATGGTGAAGCATGATCGAACTCAACGGGAGTGGGACATCCGGAATTGCGGAGCCCGAGATCGACAACGACTACTCCCGGTGCAGTCCCTCGGCCCGTCCTGTCGGATGATCGAATCAAGACTTGGGGGACTCATGTTCGGCAAGCACTTGGCATATGTCGCATTCTGTGCAGCGGCCGGTCTCGCGGTCGTCGGCGGATCGGTGGCCGAGGCGAAGGCCATGCGGTCGGCCGTGGCATTCAATACAGGCATCGGCAAGAAGACGGCGAACCAGCCGGCCGACGGCGTCGAGGTCGCCTACCAGGTCACGCTGAAGGGCGGCGAGCTGGACGGTTGCACGGTCGACATCGTCGAGCAGCTCCGCCCGCGCGACGACGGCGCATGGGGCTTCTTCGACATCGTCGGCAAGGTCACCTGCGCCAATGGCATCTTCAACTATCAGTCAGCGGGCTCGTGGGACGACAAGGGCTTCCACGGCGTCGGCTCGATTGTGGATGGGACCGGCAGCTTCAGCGGCGTGAAGGGGCGGGTGGCCCAGCTCGGCGGCGGCGGCGTGGCCGCCGGCGACGGCACCACCAACATCTCCTACGAGCTGGTGGTCGACACGGCGAGCTGACGAGCCGCCGGGACGCTGTCCTGGTCCGAGCCGGGGCTCATTTGCGCTCGTCGGCGTTGCCGACCGCCCTGATCTGCCGCAGCTCGGGCCAGACCGCCATGCAGGCCAGCATGCCCAGCAGGCCGCCGCTCGAGGTCAGGGCGAGCGCCAAGCGCGGGCCCAGCCATTCGGCGAGGCCGCCGCCGAGCAGGAAGCCGATGGGAGCGGTGCCGATGGCGACGATCACCACCCCCATCACCCGCACCCGCATGACGCGCGGCGTCGCCGCCAGCACCAGCGTCATCTGCATGGTCGAGAAGCCGGCGATGCCGAAGCCGCCCAGCACCAGGGCGACGAAGGCGACGACCGGCTCGGCGGTCAGCGCCAGCAGCAGGACGCCGAGCGCGATGGCCGCGGCACCGGCGCTGTAGCACAGCCGGAACCATTCCGGCCGGGCGAGGGTGGCGATCCACAGCGAGCCGGCGACGGCGCCGATGCCTTCGGCCCCCATCAGCAGGCCGATGGCGGTCGGCCCGAGCGCCATGTTCCGCTCGGCCACGAGCGGGGCGAGCGACAGGTAGGGCATGTACCAGAGATTGAAGATGGCCGTGGAGACGACGATGCCGGCCACCAGCCGGTCGCGGCGGACGAAGGCCAGGCCTTCCAGCAGCTCGGCCAGTACCGCCCGGCCACCCGGCTGGCGGGGTGCCGGGGCCGCGCCGGCGAGCAGCATCGCACCGCTGCCGTAGAGCAGAGCACCCAGCAGGAAGGCACCGGTGATGCCGGCCGTCGCCATCAGCAGGCCGCCGGCGGCAGGTCCCACCAGCCGCATGAGCTGGTTGGTGGTCATCTCCAGGCCCATGGTGGCGTTGATGCGCGCCATGCCGCCGGCCTCGGCCAGCATGGTGCGCCGCACCGGCATCTCCAGCGTCCAGAAGACGCCGGTGAGCAGCGAATAGGCGGTGAGCAGCGGCACGTTGAGCCGGCCCAGGGCCGAGGTCGCGGCCAGCGCGGCAGCACAGGCGGTCATCGCCATGTACATGCCGAGCAGCAGCCGGCGGCGGTCGAAATGGTCGGCCAGGGCACCGGCGAAGGCGCCCAGCAGCAGCAGCGGCAGCATGCGGGCGAAGGCGGTGAGCGTGACGATGAAGGGCGAGCCGGTCTCGGCGAACACCCAGAGCGAGTAGGCCAGGATCTCCAGCCAGCGCATGACGCCGGCGCCGACGCCGGCGAGCCACAGCCGCACCGCCGCCGGCGTGGCGAGCACGGCGCGCAGCCCCGAGGCGGCGCCCGCCTGGTCGTTTTCCGGCATGTCCGTCATGGCCCGGCGGCCAGCATAGGCGGCGGACGGCGAGGCGGGCAGGGGGGTGGCAGCGGAAGGCTGCCCTGCGCCGGCGCGGGCTTGCGGGAAGGGTCCGGCGCGGCGAACCTCCATCACGTGCGGACGTCGGGGGACACGCCATGCGCAAGCCGGCCGAGGCGGCCTTTCCGTTGGACGAGGCGATCCACGAGCGGTGGAGCCCGCGCGGCTTCGCCGAGACGCCGCCCACCGCCTCCGAGCTGGGCTCACTGTTCGAGGCGTTCCGCTGGGCGCCTTCCTGCGCCAACGGCCAGCCCTGGGGACTGATCGTCGGCGTGAAGGGCCGAGGGGATGCCTGGCAGCGGCTGTTCGACGCCCTGACCCCGGGCAACCAGTCCTGGTGCGATCGCGTGCCGGTGCTGATGGTCACCGTGGCCGTGCCGAGCTTCCGGCACAACGGCCGGCCCAACCGGCACTGGCAGCACGATGTCGGCCTCGCCAGCGCGCAGATGGCGGTCCAGGCTGCGTCGATGGGCCTCGCCGTTCACTTCATGGGCGGTTTCGACCGCGACAAGGTGCGTTCGGCGTTCGGCGTGCCCGAGAATCACGAGCCGATGGCGGCGGTGGCCGCCGGCCGGCAGGCCGAGCCGGGCACGGTGCCCGAGGACATCGCCGCCCGGGACGCATCGCCGCGCTCGCGTCTGGGCCTGAACGAGATCATATTCGGCGTCCGGTGGGGCGAGGCCCTGCCCTTGGGCTGAAGCGGTGCTACGGAGTGGACTTGGACGAGATCGTCATCGCCCTGGCGCAGGGCAACCCGGTCGTCGGCGACCTCGAGGGCAATGTCGAGCTGATCCGCCGCCTGCGGGCGCAGGGGGCGGCCATGGGAGTCGACCTCGTCGTTACCTCCGAGCTCAGCGTCGTCGGCTATCCTCCCGAGGATCTCGTGGTCAAGCCGGCGCTGACGGCGCATGCCCAGCACGCGGTCGAGCGGCTGGCCGCCGACACCGCCGACGGCGGCCCGGCGCTGATCGTCGGCGCACCCTGGCGCGACAGGGAGGGCCGGCTGCACAACGCCGCCTTCGTGCTCGCGGGCGGCCGAATCCTGGCGCAGCGCGCCAAGCACGCCCTGCCAAACTACGGCGTGTTCGACGAAAAGCGGGTCTTCGCCGCCGGCCCGATCCCGGGGCCTGTGGCCCTGCCCGTGCCGGGCAAGGGCACGGCGCGGCTGGGGGTGATGGTCTGCGAGGACATGTGGGTCGAGGACGTCGCCGAGGCGCTCGGCGAGAGCGGTGCCGAGATCCTGATCGTCATCAACGGCTCGCCGTTCGAGACCGACAAGCAGGACCAGCGCCTGCAGCTGGCGACGGCGCGCGTGGTCGAGACCGGCCTGCCGCTGATCTACGTCAATCAGGTCGGCGGGCAGGACGAGCTGGTGTTCGACGGCGGCTCGTTCGCGCTCGACGGCGCCCGCCGGCTGGTGGCGCAGGCGCCGATGCTGGAAGAGGCGGTGACGGCGACGCGCTGGCGCCGTGACGAGCAGGAGGGCCGGCTGGAGGCGGTGGGCACCGGCGAGCTGGTGCCGCCTCTGGAGGCGCTGCCGGCGATCTACGGCACGATGGTGCTGGGCCTGCGCGACTATGTGAACAAGAACCGCTTTCCCGGCGTGGTGCTGGGCCTCTCCGGCGGCGTCGATTCCGCCATCTCGGCGGCGGTGGCGGTCGACGCGCTGGGTCCCGAGCGGGTGCGGGCGGTGATGATGCCGTCGCGCTACACCAGCCGCGACAGCCTCGACGACGCCGCCGAGTGCGCTGCCCTGCTGGGCATCCGGCTCGACGAGATCGCCATCGAGCCGGCGGTGGCGGCGTTCGCGCAGATGCTGGGGCCGGTGTTCGAGGGCAGGCCGGCCGACACCACCGAGGAGAACATCCAGTCGCGCATTCGCGGCGTGATCTTGATGGGCATCTCCAACAAGCTCGGCCACATGGTGCTGACCACCGGCAACAAGTCCGAGATGTCGGTGGGCTACGCCACGCTCTACGGCGACATGTGCGGCGGCTTCTCGGTGCTGAAGGACGTCTACAAGACCACCGTGTTCGAGCTGTGCGAGCTGCGCAACCGCGAGCGGCCGAAGGGCTGCCTCGGCCCAGAGGGACGGGTTATCCCGCAGCGGATCATCACCAAGCCGCCGACGGCCGAGCTGCGCGCCGACCAGAAAGACGAGGACTCGCTGCCGCCCTATCCGGTGCTCGACCGGGTGCTGCAGGGTCTCGTCGAGCAGGACCGCTCGCCGCGCGAGCTGGTCGAGGCGGGCTTCGATCCCGAGGTGGTGCGCAAGGTGTCGAACCTGCTGGATCTCGCCGAGTACAAGCGCCGCCAGGCGCCGCCGGGGGTGAAGATCTCGCGAAAAGCGTTCGGGCGCGACCGGCGCTATCCGATCACCAATGCCTTTCGGCGGATCGGGCTGAGGGAGATCGGCGAGGGCTGAGTCTTGTATGTCGCCCTTGCCTCGTCCGCGTGCGGGGACGAGGCT
>DAOLFG010000133.1:0-6889 GCA_035326425.1 Geminicoccus sp.
GACCGAAAATGCTCTGATTCCGATTTGCCTATCGGCCTCTTGGCCTACTTGAGGCCGGAGCGATTTCACGTACCGTGAAATTGCTCTGGCCGGATCGGATGGTGGGCGCGACAGGGATTGAACCTGTGACCCCTCGCGTGTGAAGCGAGTGCTCTCCCGCTGAGCTACGCGCCCGCCCGAAGCAGGTGGCGGTCTAGGGGTGGTGCCCCCCTGGTGTCAAGCCGATGCGCGGCAATGGCCCTTGATCGGGCTCGGGGCTTGCCGCCACTCTCCGGCCGGCGGCGAGGGGGAGGCGTCATGGCGGGCGAGGAAGGCGGCGGACGGTGGCTCGAGGTCCGTCGCCACCTGCGGGCACCCTGGCAGTTCGTCTTCAGCCAGTGGACCGAGCCGCACGAGCTGGCGGCCTGGTTCGGCCCGGTCGGCTTCAAGGTGGCGGCACACCGGATCGAGGCCTTCGAGGGCGGAAGCTGGTGGATGGTGTTGCGCACCCCGACCGGGCGCGAGCTGACCGTGGGCGGGCGGTTCCTGCTGATCGATCCGCCGGAGCGGCTGCGCTTCACCTGGGTGCCCGAGACGGAGGGCCAGCCGGGAGCGGAGACCGAGGTCGAACTCACGCTGGCGCCGGACCAGGGAACGACGCGGCTGCGGCTGCGGCACGGGCCGCTGGAGTCGCAGGCGCAGGTCGACAGCTATCGCAAGACCTGGAGGAGCATCCTCGACAACCTGGTGCTGAAGCTGACGGAGGAGGGCGCCAACAACTGACCGGCGCTGCAGCCTGGGACCGGGGGAGGGCGGCCGCTGCCCGCATCCGCCCTTCCGGCCCGTCGTTCCCGGCTGCTACGCGGCCTTGCCCTCCAGGGTGCGCGGCGCCGCCGAGGCCGCGCCGATCTCGATCTTGCGCGGCTTCTTCTCGTCGGGCACCAGCCGCTCGAGATCGATGTCGAGCAGGCCGTTGGTCAGCCTGGCGCCGACGACGCGGACATGGTCGGCGAGCTGGAAGCGGTGCTCGAAGGCGCGCTGGGCGATGCCGCGGTGGAGATACTCGACCTCCTTGGCGGCGGCGTCCTTCTGCTGGCCCTTCACCGACAGCATGTTGTCGTGGACCACGATGTCGAGGTCGGTCTCGCCGAAGCCGGCGACGGCCATGGTGATCCGGTAGCTGTCCGCACCGGTCTTGGCGATGTTGTAGGGTGGGTAGGAGACGTCGCGCGCCGCCTCGCGGAAGGCGCTGTCGAACAGCTTGTCCAGCCGGTCGAAGCCGACCGAGGAGCGGAACAGCGGCGAAAGATCGAAACTGCGCATAGCAAGTCCTCCTTGGAGCGACCTGGGCTCTCGATGCCGGTCCCGTTGTGGCGACCGGCTCCCTCGATGTGGGCAGCGCAGCCGCGGCTTCAAGGGTCAGGCGGGGCCGCGGGCGAAGGCGGCGCCGGCGCCGGCGCGCCAGTAGGCCAGGCCCAGGAAGGCGCCGCGCGCCGCCATGAGGATCAGCAGCGCCGACCACAGCCCGCTGTTGCCGAACGGCCCCGGCAGGACCAGCGCCGCCGCCGCGAATGCCAGCATGGCGGCGACGGTGGCGTTGCGCAGCTCGGCGGTGCGCGTGGCGCCGAAGAACAGCCCGTCCAGCACGAAGGCCCAGACCGAGACGAGCGGCAGGGCGGCGGCGAAGGGCAGGAACGCCAGGGCGGTGGCGCGCACCTCGGCGAGGTCGGTCAGGAGCGCGATCAGCGCCGGGCCGCCGAGCGCGAAGGCCGCGGTCATGGCGACGGCGAGGCCGGCGGCGAGCCCGAAGCCGGCGCGCGCCGCCGCCTGCACGCCCGCCGGATCGCGCGCGCCCACGGCCTTGCCCACCATCGCCTCGGCGGCATGGGCGAAGCCGTCCAGGCCGTAGGCCGAGAAGGTGAAGAAGCTCATCAGCACGGCGTTGGCCGCCAGCACGACCTCGCCCTGGCGCGAGCCCAGCGCGGCGAAGCCGAGGAACGAGGCCTCGAGGGCGGCGCTGCGCAGGAAGATGTCGCGGTTGACCACGACGAGGCGCCAGAAGCGCTCGCGCACCAGCATCTCGGCCCGCCGCACCCGGCCGAGGCCGATGCGCCGCCAGCGCCGCCACACCAGCAGCAGGCCGGCGGCGAGTCCGACATATTCGGCGACCAGGGTGGCCGAGGCCACGCCCGCCACACCCAGCCCCAGGCCCAGCACCAGCAGCAGGGCGAGCGCGGCGTTGACGGCGTTGGTGACGACCAGCAGCACCAGCGGCCCGCGGGAATCCTGCACGCCCAGCAGCCAGCCCAGCACCACGAAGCCGCCCAGTGCTGCGGGCGCACCCAGCAGGCGGATGACGAGATAGGTGGCGAGGCTGTCGCGAACCTCCTGGCCGGGGGCGAAGACGATCTCGGAAACGGCCAGGATCGGCCAGGCGAGCAGTGCGATGGCGAGCCCGAGCCCGGTCGAGAGCATCAGCGCGCGGACCGGGATGGCACGCAGCTCGCGGGCGTCGCCGGCGCCGAGCGCCTGGGCGCAGAGGCCGGTGGTGCCCATGCGCAGGAAGCCGAACAGGAAGTAGAGCACGCCGACCACGACCGCACCCAGCGCCACGCCGGCGAGGAAATGCGGTCCCGGCAGGTGGCCGACCACGGCGGTGTCGACCAGGCCCAGCAGCGGCACGGACAGGTTAGCCAGGATCAGCGGCCAGGCGAGCCGCCAGCACTCGCGATAGGCGGACATCGATCCCGGGCCCGTTCACGGCATGGAGGCCCTGGCGCTACGACGCCCGCCGGCCCACCGCAAGGGCGGAGTGGGGCGGCGTCAGCCGATCAGCCAGCCGGCGGCGGCGAAGATGGCGAGCCAGAGCATGCCGGAGGCCAGGGTGACGAAGGCGGCGGCGCGCGGGACGCTCCAGCTCCCGGTCGCCCGCGCGGATGCTGCCGTCTCGGCGGACAGGACAAGGCTCGGCATCGGAGGCTCCCGCGGCACTGGCACGAGCGACGTGGCTCCGACGAACATTAGCTCGGAGTGCTTAACGTTCGATGAAGGTGCCCGTTCCCTGTTCCGGCGGCCCCTGTTCCGGCGGCACCGCCGCCCGGCCGGCCCGATCAGGAATCGCCTGCGGGCTTGTCCGTCCGTCGCGCGCGCTGGATCGCGGCTGCCCGCCGCGACCTGCGACGCAGCTCCTGCGCCTTGACATAGGCGAAGCCGAGCCCGACCAGGCAGGCGGCGTACCATAGCACCCAGGTGCGCTCGCTCGGCGGATCGACGCCGAACAGCGCCCGCACGAAATCCGGATCGAGGAATGCCGTCACGGGGATGCCCAGGCCCAGCACGCTCCAGACCGCGGCGGCGAACTCGGGCTTCACGTCGTACAGCTCGATCCAATAATAGATGATGAAGAACGCGGTCACCAGCGCCAGCAGGAATTCTGGGCCGCCGACAAATCCCTGGTATAGACCGGCATTGCCGAACACCTTGGACTTGATGGCCTGGTTGTAGTACAGCCGCAATGGCACCCAGACGATCAGGCCGACGGCGGCGACCAGCAGCGACTTGAGGAATATCAATCGGCTGTCGATGCCCCGGCTCGGACAGGCGAGCAGCAATATCCAATTCTCGCCGAGCAGAAAGACGATAAAGAAGAACGTCAAGAGATATGCCGGCCGCGACCAGGAGAAGTCCCTGGAGCTCCACCTTTCGCGCGAGAAGATCGCATCGTTCGACAGATCGCGGTCGAGGCAATGATCGGCCAGGACCGGCGGGCCGGAAAGAGCCGTCCGCTCGCGGAGACAATACGACTTCTGGACGCCGGCATTGAACTCGAAGACCATCATGAAGTTTTCTTGCTCTTCGGCGTAGGTGATGATCCCGGAAAGGATCACCAGCACGCCGGTCATGTACAATATCTTCCGGTAGCCGGACCTGCCATAGGGTATCGTGATCATGACGAAGCAGATCGTCGATATCGGCAACCACAAGAACAGTGGAGGATAGAGCAGGATGTGCGGATATCGCGTGACGAAGAAATTTCTCACCTCGCCGGACGAAAACTCCAGAATCATGGCCGCCGGAAAGAGAAAAGGTGCAACAAGGATGGAAATGCCGAACGCGACAATGCAATATCTGCGGAACCTGCGTGGCTGCATCATCACTCCTCGAGCGAGGACTTGGCGATGATAACCGGCGATGGCGGTCGAGTGTACGGATTTCGGATTGATGCGGCCCGGCCGCGCCTCACCGGGAAGTTGAATTGAGGCGGCGCGCGGTCCGGGCAGGACGCCGCCGGACGGGCGCAAAAAAAGAGGAGGCCTTTCAGCCTCCCTCTCAGATCGGACCTGCGTGTGTGGGCTTGCGCCTCTTTATGCGCGGCATCCTAATGCGGCAGCCTGTCGCGGCAAGCCTAGGATTTGGAGAAAGTCAAACCTTTCTATTCTACTTTCCAGGCATAGCAGCCATGCCGGTCCCGGCGAACGACAGCGCGATGCGCGCCGATCGTCGGCGACCGCGGCTCAGAGCTTGCGCTCGACCATCATCTTCTTGATCTCGCCGATGGCCTTGGCCGGGTTCAGGCCTTTGGGGCAGGTCTGGGTGCAGTTCATGATGGTGTGGCAGCGGTAGAGCTTGAACGGATCCTCGAGCTCGTCGAGGCGTTCGCCGGTACCTTCGTCGCGGCTGTCGATCAGCCAGCGATAGGACTGCAGCAGCACCGCCGGCCCCAGATAGCGGTCGCCGTTCCACCAGTAGCTCGGGCAGGCGGTCGAGCAGGAGGCGCACAGGATGCACTCGTAGAGGCCGTCGAGCTTGGCGCGGTCCTCGGGCGACTGCAGCCGCTCCTTCTGCGGATCGGCGCTCTCGGTCTTGAGCCAGGGCTGGATCGATTCGTACTGCGCCCAGAACTTCGAGAAGTCGACGACGAGGTCGCGGATCACCGCCATGTGCGGCAGCGGGTAGATCGCCACCGCCTCGCCCGGCACGTCCTCGATGGCGCGCGTGCAGGCCAGCGTGTTCTCGCCGCCGATGTTCATCGAGCAGGAGCCGCAGATGCCTTCCCGACACGATCTGCGGAAGGTCAGCGTGCTGTCGACCTCGCCCTTGATCTTGATCAGCGCATCGAGAACCATCGGGCCGCACTCGGCCAGATCGATCTCATAGGTGTCGACGTGCGGATTCTTCTGCTCTTCCGGGTCGTAGCGATAGATCCTGAACTTGCGCGGCTTTTTTGCGCCGACCTTGGCCGGGAAGGTCTTGCCCGGCTGAACGCGCGAATTGGCAGGCAGCGAGAACTCGGCCATCGGCTAGCGGCTCCTCGGCAGCACAGTAGACCCGCTCGTCAGTAGACCCGCTTCTGGGGCGGCACCGGCTGAACGTCGTTGGTCAGGGTGTAGTAATGGACCGCACGGTCGGCGATCTCCGGCTTGTGGGCCTCGTCCACGCGGCACAGGGTGTGCTTCATCCAGTTGGCATCGTCGCGGTCGGGGAAGTCCTCGCGGGCATGGGCGCCGCGGCTCTCGGTGCGATAAGCTGCCGAGTTCATCGTCGCCACCGCCTGCAGCATCAGGTTCTGCAGCTCCAGCGCCTCGACCACGTCGCTGTTCCAGACCGGCGAGCGGTCCTGCACGCGCAGCTCGCCCAGGCTCGAGGCCACCTCGTCCAGCTTCTGACAGCCCACCTCCAGCGTCGGCCCCTCGCGGAAGACGCTGGCATAACGCTGCATCGTCCGCTGCATGCCGAGCCGGATCTCGCCGGTGCCCATGCTGCCCTGGGCATGACGCACCTTGTCCAGCCGGTCGAGCGACTTGTCGGCGGCATCCTTGGCCAGCGGCCTGTGCGGGCTGCCGGGCTGGACCAGCTCGGACGCCCGGTGTGCTGCGGCCCGGCCGAACACGACCAGATCGATCAGCGAGTTGCCGCCCAGCCGGTTGGCGCCGTGGACGGAGGCGCAGGACGCCTCGCCCACCGCCATCAGGCCATGCACCAGCGCGTCGGGATCGTTGCCCTTCGGCCTCACGACCTCGGTCAGGTGGTTGGTCGGGATGCCGCCCATGTTGTAGTGGCAGGTCGGCACCACCGGGATCGGCTGCTTGGTGACGTCGACGCCGGCGAAGATGCGCGCGGTCTCGGAGATGCCGGGCAGCCGTTCGTGCAGGATCTTCGGATCCAGATGCTCGAGATGCAGGTGGATGTGGTCCTTCTCCGGCCCGCAGCCGCGGCCCTGGTTGATCTCGATGGTCATGGCCCGGCTGACCACGTCGCGCGAGGCCAGATCCTTGGCCGTCGGCGCGTAGCGCTCCATGAATCGCTCACCCTCGCTGTTGGTGAGATAGCCGCCTTCGCCGCGGGCACCCTCGGTGATCAGGCAGCCGGCGCCATAGATGCCCGACGGATGGAATTGGACGAATTCCATGTCCTGGAGCGGCAGACCGGCCCGCAGGACCATGGCGTTGCCGTCGCCGGTGCAGGTGTGGGCCGAGGTGGCCGAGAAGTAGACCTTGCCGTAGCCGCCGGTGGCGAGGCAGGTTTGATGGGCGTGGAAGCGGTGCAGCGAGCCGTCCTCGATGCGCATCGCGATCACGCCGTGACAGACCTCGTCCTCCATCAGCAGATCGAGGGCGAAGTATTCGTAGAAGAACTGCACCTTGTTCTTCAAAGCCTGCTGGTAGAGCGTGTGCAGGATGACGTGGCCGGTGCGGTCGGCGGCGGCGCAGGTGCGGTAGGCCTGGCCCTTGCCGAAATTGACCGACTGGCCGCCGAAGGCGCGCTGGTAGATCCTGCCCTGGGGCGTGCGCGAGAACGGCACGCCGTAGTGCTCGAGCTCGTAGACCGCGGCGGGAGCGCTCTTGGTCATGTACTCGATGGCGTCCTGGTCGCCCAGCCAGTCCGACCCCTTGACGGTGTCGTACATGTG
>DAOLFG010000057.1:0-36919 GCA_035326425.1 Geminicoccus sp.
ACGGCCTGACGGCCGGCGACCTGCAGGCCTTGCGCGAGATCCGGGCGATGTACCGCCGTCTGCCGCCCGAGCGGCTGGTGGCGATCTGCCGGAGCCCGCCGCGCGGCATGGAGAAGCTGTTCGCCGTCCTCGGCGAGGAGATCGGGCTGAGGCCCGAGAAATCACAGGGGCCGTGAGGCCGAATTCTTCGCCCCCGGGAGATCGGCCCCTTGTGTCAGGCATCCGTGGTTTCCGCGGCCGGCCGCGTCAGGGTCGCGGGATCGGCCGGGCCCGCCCGTCAGGTGGCGGCCTGGCCCAGCGGCTTGCCCTTGGTCTCGACCTCGATGAGGCCGACGGCGAGCGCGGCCAGCAGCAGGAGGACCGCGAACAGGCCGATGGTGAAGTGGAAGGCGGCACCGATGATCAGGCCGACGACCGAGGGGCCCAGCAGCCCGCCGACCCGCGCCATCGCCCCGGCCATGCCCATGCCGGTGGCGCGCAGGCCGGTGGGATAGAGCTCGGGCGTGTAGGCGTAGAGGCCGCCCCAGGTGCCGAGCAGCGCGAAGCTCATGGCGAGCAGCGAGGTGGCGATCCAGCCCGGCTGCTCGGCGAAGACGAACAGCAGGCAGCCGGCAGCACTCGCCACCAGGAAGGCGATGAGCGTCCGGCGGCGGCCGATCGCCTCGACGCCCCAGGCCGCCAGCGCGTAGCCGGGAAGCTGCGCCAGGGCCAGCAGGACGAGGAAGCCGTAGCCGCGCACGAAGCCGTAGCCCTGGGTCACCAGCCGTCCGGGCAGCCAGATGAAGACGCCGTAATAGGCCGTCGAGATCAGCAGCCAGGCGGCGAGGATCAGCAGCGTGCGCCGCCGCAGCGCCGGGGCCAGCAGGTCGCGCATCCGGGCGCGTGGGCTCGCGGTCGCGGCGAGGGCGCTGACGGAGGGCACCTGCCCATTGGCGCGGGCGACGTTGTCGAGGACCCGGCGCGCTTCCTGCTCCCGGCCGCTGTGCAGCAGGTAGTGCGGCGATTCCGGCAGCCACAGGCGCAGCCAGAAGCCGACCACCGCCGGCAGTGCGGTCGCCGCGAACAGCCAGCGCCAGGCCTGGTCGCCGGCCCAATGGTTGGCCGCCCAGGCGGCCAGTGCCACGGCGACCGTGCCCACCGCCCAGAAGCCCTCCAGCGCAACCAGCCAGCGGCCGCGGTTCCGGGGCGGCAGGAACTCGGCCATCATGGCGTAGTCGACCGGCAGCGTGCCGCCGACGCCGATGCCGGTGAGCAGCCGCAGCGCCAGCAGCAGGGTGAAGTCGCCGGCGAACACCGAGGCCAGGCCGAACACCGCATCCATCAGCACCGTCGCGATCAGCACCTTGCGGCGGCCGATCCGGTCGGCGAGCCGGCCGAAGCCCCAGGCACCGATCAGCATGCCGAGGAAGAAGACGGTGCCGGCCTGGATGGCCTGCGGGATGGTGAGGCCGAAGCTGGCGGCGAGCGAAGGGGCGGCGAAGCCGATCACCAGCACCTGCATGGCGTCCACCGCCCAGACCAGGCCGAAGATGCCCAGCAGCCGGTACTGGAACGGCCCGACGCCGCTGCGCTCCAGCGCCTGGTCGATGGTCAGCGAGGGTGCCGACTGGCTCATTCGTCATGGCTCCGGTTTGGTGAGCGTCACATCGTCGACCTGGCTGCCAGCCACGCGAGCACCACGATCAGCGACAGCACCGTGATCGGCACGCCGCAGCGGGCGTGCTCCATGAAGCCCAGGGTCACGCCGACGTCCTTGGCGCGCTCGACGGTGATGATGTTGGCGAGCGAGCCCACGATCAGCAGGTTGCCGGCCAGCGTCGAGATCATGGCCAGGCCGTAGAGCAGCTCCTCGGTCGGGTGCGGCAGCAGCGACAGCAGCAGCACCACCAGCGGCACGTTGCCGATGGTGTTCGATCCGAGGACGGTGAGCGGCCCCAGCACCGACAGCGAGGTCAGCGGCAGGCCGGCCTCGGCGAGCCAGCCGACCATGGCCCCGGGCAGGCCGGTCGTTCCCAGCGCGTGGGTGACGACGAACAGCCCGCCGAACAGCACCAGCAGGTGCCAGTCGACCAGCGCCAGGATGCGCCTGGTGGCGAGCTGGCGGCTGACCAGCAGGCCGCCCGCCACCATCAGCACGCCTTCGACATGCGGCAGCGGCGTGGCGAACAGCAGCAGCAGGATGGCGGCGAACACCAGCGCCTTGGCGAGGCCGGCCCTGTCGAGCGCCGGCGGCGGCACCGCCGCGTGGCTCGACTTGTCGCGGGCGATGTCGAACCGTCCGCGCCAGGCCTGCCAGACCACGAGGTGGCTCAGCACCAGCGCCACCACGGCCGGCGGCCCGCAGGCGGCGAGGAACGGCCAGAACTCGAGCCGCCCGACCTGGCCGATGAGGATGTTCTGCGGGTTGCCGATGATCGTGGCGGCCGACCCGGCATTGGCGGCCGAGGCCAGCGCTATCAGGAAGGGGCGGGGATCGAGGCCGCGGCGCAGCAGGCCGGTGCAGAGCATCGGCGTCATCGCGAACACCACGACGTCGTTGGCCAGCACCGCCGACAGCACGCCGCCCACCAGCACGGTCAGCGCCAGGAGCCGGCCCGGCCCCGCCGGTGTGCGGGCGATGCGCGCCGAGCACCAGGCGTAGAAGCCGCAGGCGGCGAACTGGGCCGACAGCACCATCAGGCCGAACAGGATGATCAGCGTCGGCGCGTCGATGGCGGCACGCGCATCCTCGCCGGTCACGGCACCGGCGACGTAGAGCAGGATGGCGCCCAACAGGGCTATGCCGGTGCGGTCGATCCGCAGGCCTGGCCACCGCCCGAGCGCCATGCCGGCATAGACCGCCACGAACACGGCGACGACCAGCGTGGTCAGGTATTCGGCAGGCATGCTCCGCCAGGTCCGCAGCTCCGATGGCCGGCACTTAGCAGATCGCCCGGATGTGGCGAGGGCCGGCACGACACGCCGCGCGCCCGAATGCCACGGCTGCCTGTTCCGGGCGGTGGCGCGATGCTAACGACCCGCCATCGCGGCGGCCGAGGGCGGGACCCATGTTCGACAAGATCCTGATCGCCAACCGTGGCGAGATCGCCTGCCGGGTCATCCGCACCTGCCGCAGGCTGGGGATCCGCAGCGTCGCCGTCCATTCCGAGGCCGACGCCGACGCGCTGCATGTCCGCATGGCCGACGAGCGGGTGGCGATCGGCCCGGCGGCGGCGCGCGAGAGCTATCTGGTCATCGACAGGATCGTCGAGGCCTGCAGGGCCACCGGCGCCCAGGCGGTCCATCCGGGCTACGGCTTCCTGTCGGAGCGGGCGGCCTTCGCCCGGGCGCTCGAGGCCGCCGGCATCGTCTTCATCGGGCCGCCGGTCGGCGCCATCGAGGCGATGGGCGACAAGATCGAGAGCAAGCGCCTCGCCCGCGAGGCCGGGGTGTCGACCGTGCCCGGCACCCTGGACGCGATCTCCGATCCCGACGAGGCGCGGCGCATCGCCCGCGACATCGGCTATCCGGTGATGGTCAAGGCCTCGGCCGGCGGCGGCGGCAAGGGCATGCGCATCGCCCACGACGAGTCCGGGCTGATCGAAGGGCTGGAACGGTCGCGCTCCGAGGCCCGCTCGTCGTTCGGCGACGACCGGGTGTTCCTGGAGAAGTACATCGTCGAGCCGCGCCACATCGAGATCCAGGTGCTGGGCGACAGGCACGGCAACATCCTGCACCTGTTCGAGCGCGAATGCTCGATCCAGCGCCGGCACCAGAAGGTGATCGAGGAGGCACCCAGCCCGTTCCTCGACGTCGAGACCCGCATGGCGATGGGTGCGCAGGCGGTGAGCCTGGCCAGGGCCGTGGGCTATCACTCGGCGGGGACCGTCGAGTTCATCGTCGACCGCGACCGCAACTTCTATTTTCTCGAGATGAACACCCGGCTGCAGGTCGAGCACCCGGTGACCGAGCTGATCACCGGCCTCGACCTCGTCGAGCAGATGATCCGCGTCGCCGCCGGCGAGCGGCTGACTTTTAATCAGCAGGATTTGCGCATCGACGGCTGGGCGGTCGAGGCTCGGGTCTATGCCGAGGATCCGACCCGTGGCTTCCTGCCCTCCACCGGCCGGCTGCGCCGCTACATCGAGCCTTCGGGCGAGGGGGTGCGGGTCGACAGCGGCGTCGCCGAGGGCGGCGAGGTGTCGATGTTCTACGACCCGATGATCGCCAAGCTCTGCGCCTGGGCGCCGACCCGCGGCGAGGCCATCGCGCGCGTCGGCGATGCGCTGGACGGCTATGTCATCAGCGGCCTGAGCCACAACATCCCGTTCCTTTCCAGCCTGCTGGCGCACCCGCGCTTCCGCGAGGGTCGGCTGACGACGGGCTTCATCGCCGAGGAATATGGCGAGCGCTTCGAGCGGCCGGTCCCCGACGGCGAGGAGGCGGCGAGGCTGGCGGCGGTGGCGGTGGCGATGCGGATGGTCGAGGCGCGCCGCGCCGCCCAGATTTCCGGCCACCAGCAGGGCTGGAAATATCGGCCGGAGACCCTCTGGTCGGTCCGGCTGGGCAAGTCGGAGGTTCCGGTGGTCGTCGAAGGCCGGGCGCTGCGGGTCGCCGGCCGCGAGATGGAGGTGAGCCTCGACTGGTGGCCGGGCCGGCCGGTGGTGCGGGCCTCGGTCGAGGGCGTGGCGATGACGCTGCAGGCCGAGCCTGTTCCGGGCGGCTGGAAGCTGGTGCGCGGCGGCGTCGAGGTGGTGGCGCTGGTGCGCAGCGCCCGCGCCGCCGAGCTGGCGCACCGCATGCCGGAGAAGACGCCGCCCGACACCTCGCGGCTGGTGCTGTCGCCGATGCCCGGCCTGATCGTGGCGATCCGCGTCCAGGCCGGCGAGACGGTCAAGACCGGGCAGGAGCTGTGCGTGCTGGAGGCCATGAAGATGGAGAACGTGCTGCGCGCCGAGCGCGACGGCACGGTGGCCGAGATCAAGGTGGCGCCGCGCGACACCGTGGCGGCGGACCAGGTGCTGCTGACGCTGGAGTGAGCGGGAGTCGGGCTAGGCGCCGTCGTGGACGTGTGTCCCCGGCGCGATGATCAGGCGGACCAGCTCCGACTGACGGTGCGTGCCGGTCTTCGCGAAGGCCCGCTGAACGAGCGTGCGGACAGTCGACAGCCGGACGCCGAGTCGGTCGGCCACGGCCGGGAGGCCGCCGCCCTCGAGCAACGACAGCGCGGCGCGGGCCTCGGCCGGCGTCAGGCCGTGGCGACGGGCCAGCTCGGCGGCACCATCCGCCCGTGACGGCTCGCGATCGGTGACGATCACCATGGCGGCCGGCTCCCTCGACCAGCCATCGTCCCCTCGCAGCGGCGCCACGACCAGCGACAGCGGTGGTCCCGTCGCCCGGCGCACCGCCAGGACGTCATCGCCGACGATCGTCCCGGTCGCCGCGGCGCCGACCAGCCGCCGCAGCGCCGTGCCGTCCGCGGCGCGCGCGCAGTCGAGCGTGCCGTCCCTCGCCATCAGGCCATCACCCTGCCGAAGCAGGGCCTGCGCCGTCCGGTTGCCATGCAGTATCCGCGCATCGGCATCGACCAGCAGAACGCCGTGCTCGATACGGTCGAGCGCGTCGAGCATCCGCTGCCGTTCGAGCTTGGCTCCGGCGAGGCGCTGCCGGATCTGCAGGGCCCTGCTCAGATGCGGCTGCAACGCTCGCATGGCGAGAATGGCGTCGCCGTCGAACTCGGCGGCACCGGCCGGTCGCGCAACCGACAGCAGGGCCACCGTTCGCGGTGGCGCGAAGGTGGCGACCTCCAGCGCATCGTGAATCCCCTGCGGTCGCAGCCATTCCTGATAGAGTTCCGTGTGGCTGAGCTCGGGGTCGGCGGCGTAGCGGTCGATGATGGGAATGGCAGCAGCCGAGCGCGCGACGATCGAGACCCAGGCGGGGTCGAGGTCGCGCCGCGTGGCGACCGCCCCGAACGTTTCCTGGTAGGGCGGCTCGATTCCGGCGAGGGCGGCCTCGCGCGTCCGGCGGGTGCGGCTGTCGTACTGGATCAACCCGACCGGCCTGCTGCCGAACAGCGACGCCAGCGCGCGTACCGGTACCGTCCAGTCACCGTCGAGCGCCGCAGCGTAGAGAAGCTCGATGACGCGCTGCAGCTCGACGGAATCGATCATCGGGCGCCTCCGCGACATCGCCGATGCCGGTCGGGATCGGACGACAGGGGATGTCCTTCGCCGTCGTGTATATCAGGAAATCAACAGATAGACGAGGGCATCCGATTCGCGTCATCCGTTCGGCTGACGCCAATCGGCCGGCAATACGGCAACCTCCCGCCGATCGCCCGAGCGCGGGCAATGGAGAGCACGCATGGCCAACCTGATCGGCGGCATCCCGCCCCATTCCGGCACCGACAACCTGATCAACGGCACCGGCGGCGACGACGTCATCTTCGGCGATCCGTTCACCACCGGGAATTTCGAGGAGCTGCCGGACATCGGCGGGCCATTGTCGTCCGGCAGGGGCGGCGACGACATCCTGTTCGGCGGCGGCGGCAGGGACATCATCATCGGCGATGCCGGCCTGATTTCGAGCAACGGCAGGGGCGGCGACGACCTGATCTTCGGCGGCGGAGGCGGTGGCTTTTTCAGCGGCGATTCCGACAACGACATGATCGAAAACGCCCGCGGCGGCGACGACGTGATCGTCGGCGGAGCGGGCAACGATTTCATGACCGGCGACTCGGGCAACAACATGTCGGGCCACGCTCGCGGCGGCGACGACGTGATCATCGCGGGCGGCGGCTTCAACATCATCACTGGCGACGCCTGGTTCGTCATGAGTGGAAACACGCGGGGCGGCGACGACCGGATCGTGGGCGGCAAGGATCACGACGGCATCTGGGGCGATGCCGACGACATGCTCGAGCAAGCCCGAGGCGGTGATGACGAGATGTACGGCGGAGATGGCGCGGACGGCTTCCTTGGTGATGCCCGTACTCTCGCCGACGCCGCCAGGGGTGGCAATGACCGTGCCTACGGTGGAAGCGGCAACGATGCGCTCACCGGCGATGCCGTCGAGATGGATGGGACCACGCGCGGCGGAAGCGACATGCTCTGGGGCGGTGCGGGCGACGACATCATCGACGGCGACGGCGCGCTGATGGTGGACAACGCCCGAGGCGGAAGCGATCGCCTCTACGGCGGGTGGGGGAACGACTGGCTCTTCGGCGATGCCGAGCTGGCCCATGGCACCATCCGTTGCGGCAACGATATCCTCGCCGGCGGGTCGGGCAACGACCTGATGTGGGGCGACGCCGACGCTTCCATCAGTGATCTGACAGGCGTGGTCCGCGGCGACGACCGCTTCGTGCTCTTTCATCGCAGCGGCCAGGACACGATCTTCGATTTCGACGACGACCGGGATGTCATCGACCTCACCGGCTATGGCGGCATCACCGGCTTCGCGCAGATCGCGGCGCATGCGACGCAGGCAGGGGCGGACGTGGGGATCGACCTCGGCGCCGCGGCGGGCAGGGCCGCCGACGTCGACGTGCTCACGCTGGCGACCTTCGAGCGCGCCGACCTCGACGCCGGGGACTTCGATTTCGCCTAGCCACTCGGCAGCAGAGCGGCCGATCGCACCACTCTGCTGACCTCCGCACGCGGGTCCGCTATAGCCCTTCGACATCCTCGGGGGACGGAAACGCATGCGTATCCTGTTTGCCGCCGCGCTGGCGGCCGCCACGCTCGCCACCACGGCCGATGCCGGGGTGTTGGACCGGGTCAAGGCCAGCGGCACCTTGAAGCTGGGGGTGCGCGAGGACGCGGAGCCGTTCTCCTATCGGGGGCCCAAGGGCGAGGCCACCGGCTATTCGGTCGAGCTCTGCCGCGTCGTCGCCGACGAGGTCGCCAGGACCGCCGGGCTCGACAGGATCAGGCTCGACTTCGTGCCGGTGCAGCCCGAGACGCGCTACGACGACGTCCGTTCGGGCAAGGTCGACCTGCTCTGCGGCGCCGACACCGTGACGTTGGCGCGGCGCGAGATCGTCGACTTCTCGCTGCTGACCTTCGCCACCGGCTCGACCCTGCTCTATCGCGTCGGCGGCCCCAACGGCTTCGACCAGCTCGCCGGCAAGAAGATCGGCGCCGTCGGCGGCACCACCACCGAGGCCAACCTGGAGCGCGCGCTGGCCAGCGGCCGGCTGCAGGGCGAGATGGTGAAGGTGGCCGGCTATGCCGAGGGCGTGCGGGATCTCGCCGATGGCAGGATCGCGGCCTTCTTCGGCGACGGCGCCATCCTGCTCTATCACTGGCTGCAGAGCCCGGCGCGGGATGCCCTGAAGCTCAGCGACCGCACCCTGTCCGACGAGCCCTACGCGCTGGTGATGGCGCGCGGCGACGACGATTTCCGGCTGGCCGTCGACCGGGCGCTGGCACGCCTCTACCGCAGCGACCGCATCGAGGAGATCTTCGCCGACAGCTTCTCGACCAGCGCCAAGCCGAGCGATCTCGTGCGGGCGCTCTACCTGCTCAACGGCCTGCCCGAATAGCCGCGGGCAGCCAGCAAATGGTCTCGATCGCCACCTGGAACGTCAACTCGGTCAACGCCCGGCTGCCGAACGTGCTCGAATGGCTGGGCGAGGCCAGGCCCGACATCGTGCTGCTGCAGGAGATCAAGTGCGTCGACGACGCCTTCCCGCGCGAGGCGATCGAGGACGCCGGCTACAACGTCGCGGTGCATGGCCAGAAGAGCTACAACGGTGTCGCCATCCTCTCCCGCGCGCCGATCGACGAGGCGGTGCCAGGGCTGCCCGGCGACGATGCCGACGAGCAGGCGCGCTATCTCGAGGCCTCGATCGGCGGCCTGCGGGTGGCCACCATCTACCTGCCCAACGGCAATCCGATCGGCACGGAGAGGTTCGCCTACAAGCTGGCCTGGATGGCGCGGCTGCGGCGCCACGCGGCGCGGCTGCTCGAGGACGACCAGCCGATGGTGCTGGGCGGCGACTACAACGTGATCCCCGAGCCGCTCGACGCCCGCGATCCGGGCGAGTGGCTGGGCGACGCGCTGTTCCAGCCCGAGAGCCGGGCCGCCTTCCGCTCGCTGCTGCACCTGGGCCTGACCGAGGCGTTCCGCTCGCTGCATCCGGGCGAGGGCGGCCACTACAGCTTCTGGGACTATCAGGGCCGTGCCTGGGACCGCGACGACGGCATCCGCATCGATCACCTGCTGCTGTCGGCCGCCGCCGCCGACCGGCTGGAGTCCTGCATCATCGACAAGGCGCCGCGCGGCAGGCCCAAGGCCTCGGACCACACGCCGGTGATCGTCACCTTGCGCGATGGTTGAGGGCGGCTGTCTCTGCGGCCGCGTCCGATACGGCCTGGACGGCCCGCCGATCGACGCCGGCTTCTGCCATTGCGCGACCTGCCGCCGGTCGAGCGGCGCGCCGGTGGTGGCGTGGGGGACATGGCGCGCCGGGGCGCTGCGCTGGCGGCTGGGCGCGCCACGCTGGTTCGACTCTTCCGCCAGGGGGCGCCGCGGCTTCTGCCCCGACTGCGGCACCCAGCTCGCCTTCGTCCACGCCGACGCCGCCGCGCTCGTCGACGTGACGCTGGCGAGCCTCGACGATCCGGAGGCGGTCCGGCCGGAATATCATATCTGGGTCGCATCGCGGCTCGGCTGGATGACCGCGGCCGACGGGCTGCCGGCATATCCGGACGGCGGCCCGGATTCGGCGCAGATGCGCCGGACGGGCGGCTGATCCGCCGGCTACTTGCTGTCCAGCCGCAGCACACCGTCCCAGCCGGCCGGGACCGGGCGGCCGGCCAGCTCGGCGAGCCTGGTCGCGTAGAGCCGGCGGAGCCTGTCGGGCGCGCCGGCGGTGCCCGCCATCGCCAATGCCGTTTCCGCCGCCGGCACGTCGCCGGCGCGGTAGGCGGCCAGCAGCGCCGACTGGGCCGCCGCCAGCGCCGCCGGGGCCGGCTCGGGCAGGAGCGTGAAGATGCGGACGGGCAGGGCCTTGCCCTTGACCGCCACGAGGTCCAGCTCGAGCAGCCCGAAGCGGCCGGGCGGCACGGCCCCGGCCGTGGCCTCGCCGACCACGATGGTCACGCCATAAAGCTTGCCCAGCCCCTCGAGGCGGGAGGCGAGATTCACGGCATCGCCCATCACCGAGTAGGCGAACCGGTCCTGCGAGCCCATGTTGCCGACGACGCAGGGCCCGGTGTTGATGCCGATCCCGATGCGCAGCGGCGGTACGCCTTCGCGGGCCAGCTCGGCGTTCAGCCCGGCCAGCGCCTCTTCCATCTCCAGCGCGCATTGCAGGGCGCTGCCGGCATGGTCGGGCTCGTCGAGCGGCGCGTTCCAGAACGCCATGACGCAGTCGCCCATGAACTTGTCGATGGTGCCGCGCCGGGCGCGGATCGCCCGCGTCATGCAGGTGAGGAAGCGGTTGATGATCTGGGTGAGCCGCTCGGGCTCGGCCTGCAGCTGCTCGGACAGGTTGGTGAAGCCGCGGATGTCGCAGAACAGGAAGGTCATCACCCGCCGCTCGCCGCCCAGCCGCAGGCGGCCGGGGTCGCGGGCCAGGATCTCGACCAGCTCCGGCGACAGATAGCGGCCGAAGGCGTCCTTGATCCGCCGCCGGCCCTGGCGCTCGCTGACGACGGCCGCCGCTCCCTCGGCCAGCACGACCCCGCAGGTTCCGAGCAGCGGCAGCAGGGGCGGCAGCCAGGCGCCCTGCCACAGCAGCGCCAGCGCCGATGTCGCAGCGGCAGACAGAGCGGCGGCGGCCAGGACGAGGGCCGCCCGGAGCGGCGACCAGTCGCCGAACGCCGAGGCCGTCGCGGCGATGAAGATCGCCAGGAGCGTCAGGCGGACCGGCCATCCCGCCTCGCGCAGCAGCAGGCCGTGGGCGAGGTTGGCGACCGCGGTCGCCTGTACCTCCACGCCGGCTATCAGATGGTCCTGGCTGCCGAGCAGCGGCGTGAGGAAGGTGTCGGCGGGAAGCTGGTTGGGCTCGGGCGTGGTCTTGACGACGAGACCCACGAGCACGATCGCGCCGCGCAGCAGGTCGGGCGGCAGGAAGGTCCGGGGCTCGCGGGCCTGATAGTAGGAGAGGATGCGAAAGCCCCGGCCGCTCGGCAGGAAGCGCAGCAGCGGCGGCTCGCTGCCCGCCGACGGTGCGCCGATGCCGGCGACCTCCAGCAGCCGCCGGGCGAACAGGTCGGAACGGGCCGGCAGGCGGCGCAGGATGCCGTCGCGGTCCAGCGCCACTCCGACGAAGCCGGTGCGGGCGCCGGCGGCGAGCAGGTCGGGCAGCGGGTCGATCCGCATGGTCCGCACGGAATGCGCCTCGCGAACCACGGCCTCGTCCGCCGCCAGCACCACCCGCCCGGACCGGCCGATGGCGGCTGCCAGGGCTTGGTCGTCCGAGGCCGTGGAAGGCTCGGCGAAGACGACGTCGAAGCCGATGGCGGCAGCGCCGGCGTCGGTGAGCGCGTCGATCAGCCCGGCATGCAGCTCGCGAGGCCACGGCCAGCGGCGGCCGAGCTCGGTGAAGGACGGCTCGTCGATCGCCACCACCACGATCGGCGGCCGTGCCGGGACGTCCGGCGGAAGCAGGGTCGTCGCAACGTCGAAGCCGCGGTCCTCGATGGTCCGCCATGTCGGGCTCAGGAACAGCAGCGCGCAGGCGATCGCCACCGCCAGCGCCCGCAGCGCGCGCGGCCGGGCGGCGGCGATGCTAGAAGCGATAGCGCGCACCGAACAGCAGCGTCCGTCCCGGGCCAGGGACGTCGTCGCCGATCTCGTTGTCGAGATCGAACAGGTCGAGCAGGCTCAGCTGCAGCGCCAGGCGGCGGCGGAAGGGCTCCAGCGACAGGGACAGGTCGGTACTGTTGAAGTCGTCGAGGTCGTCGTCGGGGTCGCCGATGGCCGGGCGGTCGCCCTCGAAGCTGTGGCTCAGCGTCACCTGCAGGGACGACGGGTGCACCCAGGCGGCACCCGCGGTCAGGGCGTGGCTGCCGATCAGCGGCAGACCCCCGCCGTCGCTGCCGCCGCGATCGGTCTCGCGCAGCTCGCCCCTGGCGAAGAGGCCGATGCCGCGGGTCAGCCAGGAATTGACGGTCAGGCTGGCGCGGTCGATCCGGCCGTTCTCGATGCCGACGACATCGAACGACCTGGGCAGCGCCACGACGATGTCGTGCAGCATGTCGCGGCGCAGCTCGACGCCGGTGTAGAGGTGCCGGCTCCACTCGGCGTCCCAGCGGCCGATGATGCTGCGGCTGCGGCCATCGTCCGACAGGCTCTCGCCCGCGCCGCCGAGACCCAGCGTCTCCACCGGCGCCAGCGTCACCTGGCCAGGCCCCAGGCGCTGGTCGCGATAGGCCGCACGCAGCCAGTGGCCCTCGATCGGCGCCCAGGCGATGCCGGCGCGCGGGCCCGGATGGGCATCGAGCCGGTCGCCGTCGTCCCAGCGCTGGGTGGGGAACAGCCCCGCCTCGATCCGCAGGTCGCGGTCGGGCGACCAGAGCAGGTCGAGATGGCCGTCCAGCGTCCAGCGGTCGGCCTCGGTCTGTCCGCCCACCACCACCGCCTCGCCGAAGGGAAATTCCTCGTCGAGCAGGGTGGGCACGAACACTCGACCGGTGCCGATCTCGCGGAACTGCGTGGCGCGCAGCTTCAGCTCGTCGAGCCGGCGCGTCAGCTCGGCGCCATAGCTCAGCGTCACGGGACCGACGTCGAGGGCATGGCGCAGCTGCAGCCCGCCCCGCCGGTCGTGGTTGCGCAGGTCCTTGAAGACGCTGTCGTCGATCCGGGCGGCATCGATCAGCGGCAGCGCCGTGCCGCCGCAGATGCCGCCATCGACGACCAGCAGCGGATCGAGGGCCGGATTGGCCTGGCAGGGCGTGCCCGAGGCGTCGTTGAGCCCGAGCGATTGCACGAAGGCGTAGTCCTCCCGGCCGAGGAACGTCAGCAGCGAGTAGACCCGGTCGTCGAGACCGAGGCCGAACGGGCTGCCGTTGCGGGCCTCGGTGTCGCTCTCCTCGTAGAACAGCCGCGTCATCAGGACGTTGCGGGCCGAGAAGGCGTGGCTGTAGGCCAGGCTGGCGGTGAGGTCCTCGGAGTCGCTGGCGTCGTCGGGATCGTGGTCGCCGTCCGCGCCCGGCACGCCGAGATAGCTTCGCGACCTCGATCCGGCGACCAGCAGGCTGTCATAGGGTGTCAGCTGCAGCCCGGCGAGCAGGGCACCTCCCCAGCCGTTGCCGCCGGCGTTGGGCCCGTCGCCCTGGTCGTCGCTGCTGGTGCCGATCATCGACAGCGCATAGGGGATGCTGCCGGTCCGCAGCATCTCGAGGTTGAAATCGGTGCCGCTCTGCCTGGCGCCGCCCGAGCTGCCGATGCGGCCGCCGACCTCGACGTCGGTGAAGGGCCGGCGCAGCACGTCGGTGTAGCGCAGGCGGCCGGCCACACCCAGCGGGTCGAGCAGGAAGCCCTGGGTGTTGGAGGAGAAGCGCGCGCTGTCGTCGGCCGACTGGGCGCCGCGGAAAAAGAGGCTGCCGGCATCCAGCGGGTCGAACACCCGCTCGGCATAGAGATCGCCCCAGGCGTCGAGGCCGAGGAAGCTGAACGCGGCACCGACATTGACGGCACCGCCGCGCGCGGCGTCGATCTGGTCGATGCCGAGCGCCGGTGTCGCCTGTATGCGCCGGTCGGCCTCGCGCGCCAGCTCGATCGAGCGGTCGGCATCGAACAGGTCTCGGGCGAACACCGCCCCCACCAGGGGTGCGGCCGGATCGTAGGGATCGGTGCGGATGGCATCGTCGACGGCATCGGCGGCACCGGCGAAATCCTCCTGCGCCTGCAGCCCGATGGCGGTCAGCAGCACGGCGTCGGCCTGGCCGGGATCGGCGGTCGAGGCGGCCAGGAACTTGCGGGTCGCCAGCTCGATGTCGCCGCGCTGGAAGGCGAGGCGGCCTTCGAGCAGCAGGCCGGTCGAGAAGCCCGGACTGTCGGCGCGCAGCCGGGCGATCAGCGGCTCGGCCTCGGCCTCGCGGCTCTGGTCGAGCAGGAGCAGGGCGAGGTTGGCCCGCGCCGCCGTTCCGTGGGCGTCCTTGTCGATCGCCCGGCGGAGCAGCGCCTCGGCCTGCCGGGTCTCGTCCAGGGCGTAGTAGGCCAGCGCCAGCTCGTTGAGACTGTCGTCGCCGGCACGGCCACGCGCCTCGGCCTCGCGGAAGGCCACGATCGCGGCGCGATAGTCGCCCTGCACGTCCGCCAGCCAGTGGCCGCGCAGCTCCCAGCCCTCGGGCTGGTCGGGGAGCATCGCCACGGTCTCGTCGGCCAGCGCCTTCAGCTCGTCGCGCCGGTCGAGCAGGAGCATGAGCTGGCCGGCCAGCAGGCGGAGCTGGGCATCGTCGGGAAAGCGCTGCACGCCCTCGGTGGCGATGCCGAGCGCCGTCTCGGCATCGCCCGAGAACACCTCCACGGCGGCGTCGAGCTGCGTCAGCTCCGGCGAGGACGCGTGGTCGCCGAGCTCACGCCGCAGGGCCGCCGCCTGCGCCGGCTGGCGTGCCAGGACCAGCGCCAGATAGGCCGTGGCCAGCGCCGAGTCCCGGCGCTGCGGGTCGAGGCCGGGTGCGGCCGACCGGAGCAGCCGGGCCGCCCGGGCATGGTCGCCGTCGCGATCGGCGAGAAGTCCCTCGACATAGGCGACGCGCCCGCCGGAAGCGCCGCTCGCCAGCGCCGACGCCAGCTCGGCCCTGGCCTGCGCGAGATCGCTCGTCGCGATCGAGATCTCGGCGGCGTCCAGCCAGTCCGAGGCGCTGCGTCCGGCCGGGTCGATCCGCTGCAGGCGGGCCTGTTGCCGGCGCAGCTCGCCGACCGGCATCCGCCCGGGGCCGAAGCCACGCGACACGTCGTCGATATCGCCATAGAGCAGCAGCTGCGGCCTGCCGGCCGGCCGCGCCAGGAACAGCCGGGAAGGCGCGGCTCCGACCTCGGCGACCGCGGCTTCGCCGGAGCCGACCGTCACGCTGCCTTGCGGGTTCACCAGCACGACCTCGCCGTCGAGCACGATCAGCACCGTGCGGCCGTTGGCGTCGACCTCGAGGGACCAGTCGGTGCCGCGGATAGCCGCCGTCGCAGCCGGCGTGCGCACCTCGATGTCGTCGCCGCCCGCGGCGGCGCGCGACCACAGCCGGCCGCGCAACAGGTCGAGCAGCGTCGTCGCCTGCCCCGGCGCCTCGCCGGCGACGGCCGTCACCCGCAGCGTGGTGTTGCGGTGGACCCGGATCTGGGTGCGGTCCGTGAACAGCAGCGCCAGGCCGCCGAGAGCGCCGGTGCGGAGGTCGTCGCCGGTGAGCAGGCCCTGGTCGACCTCGGCGAGACGCCATTCCGGCAGCTCGACCAGGGCGATCTCGGCCTCGCCGCGCGCATCGACGATGCTGCCGACGACCGGCTGCGGCCGTGGAGCCGGCGCCGCCTCGACGGGCGCAGCCGAAGCGGTCCAGGCCATGGCCAGCAGTGCCGCCCCGCCGCGCGCGCCGCGCCTGCCGAACATGTCCCCGCCAACTCGGTTGCCCCGGTCGTGGACTTCTGGCGGGGCCCTCATGCGCAAGTCAATCGCGGCGACCATACCGATTGTTCACGTCTGAACGACGAACAATTCATGATCGGCCGGATTGTCCACCTCCGGCGAAATGCCAACCTGCGGCGGAGGGAAACGAGCGAGGACATGCCGATGACCGATACGACGATGGGCTCGACGCCGCTGGCCATGCCGGCGCTGGGTCGGCTCTATGCGGCGCTGTCGCCGCTGACCCTGCCGCTGCTGCGCGTGACGACCGGCCTGCTGCTGATGCCGCACGGTGCGCAGAAGCTGTTCGGGGCGCTGGGCGGCTACGGCCTGTCGGGCACGGGCCAGTTCTTCGAGAGCATCGGCTACTCGCCGGGCGTGCTCTGGGCGCTGGTGGTGGGCACCGTCGAGCTCTTCGGCGGCCTGGCGCTCGCCCTGGGCCTCGCCACCCGGATCGCGGCGGCGCTGGCGTTCGTCGTGCTGGTCAACGCCGTGCTGTTCCATCTGCCGAACGGGCCGTTCGTGGGCGATGGCGGCTACGAGCTGGCCCTGCTGTGGGCGGTGGCGGCGCTGGTGTTCGCGGTGCGCGGCGGCGGCCGCCTGTCCCTCGACCGGGTGCTCGGCCGCGAGGTCTGAGCGGCCGGGCCTTTCCGGGCGCGGCGGGCTGCGCTAGCACAGCGCGTCCCGCCTGCCGGAGGCCCCTGCGGATGACCGACCTCACGCGAACGAGCACGACCTGGAGCTACCCGACCAAGGTGCTGTTCGGGGTGGGATCGGTGGCGAAGCTGGGCCGGGCCTGCCGCGAGGCCGGGATCGGCCGGCCGCTGGTGGTGACCGATGCCGGCCTCGCCGCCGCCCCACCGCTGCTCGCGGCCCTCGACGTGCTGCGGCAGGAGGGGCTGGGTGCCGCGCTGTTCTCGGATGTGCGCTCCAATCCGGTGGCGGCCAATGTCGCGGACGGGCTGGCGGTGCTGCGGGCCGGCGGCCATGACGGCGTGGTGGCGGTGGGCGGCGGCAGCGGCCTCGACACCGGCAAGGTCATCGCCTTCATGGCCGGCCAGAAGCGGCCGATGTGGGACTTCGAGGACATCGGCGACTGGTGGACGCGCGCCGATCCGGCCGGCATCCTGCCGATCGTCGCCGTGCCGACGACCGCCGGCACCGGCAGCGAGGTCGGCCGCGCCGGCGTCATCACCGACGAGGCCACCCATACCAAGAAGATCGTCTTCCACCCGCTGATGATGCCGAAGACGGCCATCCTCGACCCGGCGCTGACCGTCGGCCTGCCGCCCGGGCTCACCGCCGGCACCGGCATGGACGCCCTGGCGCACTGCCTCGAGGCCTATCTGGCGCCGGGCTTCCATCCGATGGCCGAGGGGATCGCCGTCGAGGGCATGCGGCTGGTGAAGGAGGCGCTGGCCACGGCCGTCCGGGACGGCTCCGACCTCGCGGCCCGCGGCAGGATGCTGTCGGCGTCGGCGATGGGGGCGGTGGCCTTCCAGAAAGGGCTCGGCGCCATCCACAGCCTGAGCCACCCGGTGGGCTCGGTCTACGACACCCATCACGGCCTGACCAATGCCGTGTTCATGCCCTATGTGCTGGCGTTCAACCGGCCGGTCGTCGAGGACAAGCTCGAGCGGCTGGCGGCGTGGCTCGGCCTGGGGCGGGGCGGCTACGACGCCGTGCAGGGCTGGGTGCTGGCCCTGCGGCGGGATCTCGGCATTCCCCATACGCTGCAGGCGCTCGGCATCGGCAACAACCGCTTCGACGAGCTGGCCGAGATGGCGGCCAGGGATCCGACCGCCGGCGGCAATCCCCGGCCGTTCGACGCCGCGGCGGCACGGCTGCTGCTCGACCAGGCCTGGAGTGGCGAGGTGAACTGAGCCGGCGTTAACCGACTCTCAATCCGCCGGCGGCAGGATGGTGGTCCGAGGGGCCGGCGACGGGCCGGTCCCGGCCGGCACGGATTCGTCCTTCGCCCATGATGCTCGACGCCTTCTGGGTCCTGCTGACGCGCTTCGTCCAGCGCGGCGCCAACCTGCTGGTGCTGATGATGCTGGCGCGCGCGCTGACACCGGTCGAGCTGGGCTTCTACGGCTATGTCGTGTCGACCTCGCTGGTGCTGACGGTGGCGTTCGATCTCGGCCTGCGCCAGGGAGCGGCGGCGGCCCTCGGCAAGGCGCCGGAGCGGGCCGGGCCGCTGACCAGCCAGCTGGTCCTGCTCTGGTGCGGTCTGGCCGCGCTCGCCAGCAGCGCCGCCTGGGCGATGATGGCCTGGGGCGGGCTCGCCGAGGCCGGACCCGCCGCCATGGCGCTGGCCGTGCTGGCGATCGCGCCGATGCTCCTCGTGCGCATGGGGCAGGGCATCTTCCTCGGCACCGGCGAGCTGCGCCGCCTCAACCAGTCCGAGCTGGTGTCGCGCGCGATCCTGCTGGTTCTCACCCTGCTGCTGTGGTGGCGGGACCTGCTCGACCTCGACGCCGCCCTGGCGCTGATGGCGCTCTCCCAGCTGGCATCGGCCGCCTACGTGCTGGTGGCGCTGCGGCGGGGCCTCGCCTGGCGGCATTTCGGCGAGTGGTCGGCGGCCGGCGAGCTGCTGCGGCAGGGCTGGGGCTTCTTCGGCGCCATTCTGCTGATGATCCTGTCCGGCCGGATCGGCGTCTGGGCTGTCGGCTGGCTGGCATCGCCTGCCGAGACCGGCAGCTATTTCGCCGTGCTGCGCCTCGCCGAGATGCTGGTGGAGGTGGCGACGGCCGTGGGCGTCGTGGTGTTCAGCCGCGGCGTGCGCGCCGGCCGGGACCGCGAGGCGGCCGTGGCATCGGCCGGTGTCGCCCGGCTGGTGACGTTCGTGATGGCGTGCGCCGCGCTGGCGGCGGGCGCCATGGCCGGCCCGGTGCTGACGGTGGTCATGGGCGACGGCTTCGGCCATGCCGCCGGCGCGCTGCGCTGGATGCTGGGCGGGGCGGTGGCGAGCTGCCTCGTGATGATCCTCTACCCGGCCCTGTCGTCGCGCGGCCATGCCCGGAGCGGGGTGTGGCTGTTCGGGGCGGCGGTGGCGGTCAACGGCCTGCTCGCCCTGGCGCTGGTGCCGCCGCTCGGCCTCGACGGTGCCGCCATGGCGTTCGCCGGCGGCCAGGCGACCGCGGCGCTGGCCATCCTGTTCGTCTATCGGCGCTCGTGCGGGCTCGACTGGCGGGAGCTGCTGCTGCCACGGCGCCAGGACTTCGCCTGGATTGGCAAGCTGCTCCGCCGCCGGTCCGGCGGATTGCCCCGGGCGGCCTGAAGGCCGCCCGGCGTCAGGCGGGCTCCGGCTCGTCGTCGGGCCCGCTTCCGACGCACGACAGGCCGAAGGCCGCCAGGCCCTCGTCCAGGTAGTCGGCGAGGACGGGAATTCCCAGCAGATAGCGCGAGGTGGCGGCCGTGCGCCTGCGCCGCGCCTCGGTGACGGCCTCGGACCACTGCTCGGGCTCGAAATCGCCGCGGCCGACCCAGGCCAGCGCCACCAGCTCGTGCTGCTCGTCCTCGTTGAGGTCGTCGATGACCGATTGCAGCTCCTCGCGGGTGGGATCGCCCTCGCCGGCCTGCAGCACGTCCGTGAAGCCGTCGTCGATCGGGTTGGAGCCGGAATCCTCGTCGACCACGGCCTCCTGCACGTCGAGCTCGCGTGCCTTGACGATGATGAAGCAGACCTTGTCCAGGCCGATCTGCGGTGTCGCCATCTCCGTCCCCGAGAAGCCGGCGTGGCCGCCGCGACCGCGCCCGATGCCCGGCCAATGCCGTGGCGGCGCCGCGGTTCCTCGCCCGGGCTGGAACTCGGCCGCGGCAGGCGTCACATATGCGGCCGGACAGCGAGGAGACCTGGCGATCATGTCGATTCGGCCGGTGCAGCGGATAGCCCAGTCCCGCCCCACCATGGAGGGTGCCGGCGTGCATCTGCGCCGCGCCTTCGGCTTCGGCGAGACCGCCGAGCACGACCCCTTCCTGCTGTTCGACGATTTCCGCAACGACCGGCCGGACGACTATCGCGCCGGCTTTCCCTGGCATCCGCATCGCGGCATCGAGACCATCACCTATGTGCTGGCGGGCTCGGTCGAGCATGGCGACAGCCTGGGCAACCGCGGCCGGCTGGGCGCCGGCGACGTCCAGTGGATGACCGCCGGCAGCGGCATCCTGCACCAGGAGATGCCGGAAGGCGACGCCCGCGGCCGGATGCACGGCTTCCAGCTCTGGGCCAACCTGCCCTCCGGCCTCAAGATGACCCGGCCGCGCTACCAGGACATCACCGCCGGCGAGATCCCGGAGGTCGTCGACGACGACGGCACAGCCGTGCGGATCGTCTGCGGCGAGTTCTGGGGACGGCGCGGGCCGGTCGACGGCATCGCCGCCGATCCCTGCTACCTCGACATCGAGGTTCCGGCGGGCCGCCGGCGGACCCTGCCGATCGAGACCGCGCGCCATGCCTTCGCCTATGTGTTCGAGGGCTCGGGCAGCTTCCGTGACGCTTCCGAGCCCATGGGCGTGCTCACCGAGCGGCAGGTCGACGGCCGGGAGGTCGTGACGCGCGACGACGCCGGCGACCGCTCGCTCGTGCTGTTCGGATCCGGCGACGAGATCACCGTCCAGGCCGGCGACACCGGCATCCGCTTCCTGCTGGTTTCGGGCAAGCCGATCCGCGAGCCGGTCGCCTGGCACGGGCCGATCGTGATGAACACGCGCGAGCAGCTGGTCCAGGCGGTGAGCGAGCTGCGTTCCGGCCGGTTCATCAAGCACCGCTGAGTCGCCGCGCCGGCATCGGGAGCGGCCGGGGCGTGGCTCATGGCGCGGACGGGCTCGATCCCGGCCAGGCATGGCCGCCGGTCGCGGCGGGCGTGCTCCGTTGTCGCGGACTTGCGATCGTCCTTACCCAACGAAGGGCTTGACCGGGCGGGCGGACCGTCGCCTGCTTCGGCGTCGAGCCCGGAAGGAGGTCCGCGCCATGACCATCAAGTCCATCCTCGATGCCAAGGGGCGCAACGTCGAGACGATCGGGCCCGACACCACGGTGGATCAGGCTTCGCGGCTGATGCGTGCCAAGCGGATCGGCGCCCTGGTCGTGGTCGACGACAGCGGCCGGATCGCCGGCATCGTCTCCGACCGGGGACTGCTCTGGGAGCTGGTCGACCACGGCGTCGCCGTCCTGCAGGAGCCGCTGAGCCGCGTGATGACCAAGCAGGTCGTCACCTGCTCCGAATGCGACGAGGTCAGCTCGATCATGGGGGTGATGACGGAGCGTCGCATCCGCCACATCCCGGTGGTCGACGACGACGGCAGGCTGGGCGGGCTCGTCAGCATCGGCGACGCCGTGAAGCACCGGCTCGACCAGATCGAGCACGAGGCCGAGGCCATGCGCGAGTACATCGTGAACGCGCGCTGAGGATCGGCCGGCCGGCTCAGCCCGGCCGCTGCCGGGCCGGCTCGCCGGCCAGCGTCGTCGCCAGCCAGCGCGTCTCGGGATGGGACGCGCACAGGCTGTGCAGTGCGATGATGATCGGCACGCCGATGAAGGCGCCGGGGATGCCCCAGAGGAAGGTCCAGAAGAACACCGCGAACAGCACCATGAACGGCGACAGCGACAGCGCGGCGCCGGCGATCCGCGGCTCGAAATAGCTGCCGGACAGGAACTGGATGACGTTGAGGCAGAGGAAGATGACGGTCGGCGCCTGCCAGCTGTCGAACTGCATGACGGCGAACAGGCTCGGCAGCACGGTGGCGACGAACGGCCCGATCACCGGAATGTAGTTGAGCACGAAGCCGATGACGCCCCAGGCCGTCGCCAGCTCGAGGCCGACGAGCGAGGTGAAGGCCCAGATCGCGATGCCGGTCGAGACGCTCATCAGCGTGCGCACCAGCATGAATCGCTGGAACTTGGCGGCGATCGCCCGGAAGGAGGCCAGGAGCTGCCGGCCCTCCAGCTTGCGGCTGGCGGTATCGACCTCGAGCAGCCCCAGGATGATGAACACCAGCGTCACCAGGGTGAAGCTCAGCAGGCCCTGCACGCGCACGGAGATCTCGCGGGCGATCCCGACCAGCCAGCCGGCGCTGACATGCTCGGCCAGGATGCTCGCCACGTAGATGCCGTGCTGCTCCAGCCAGTCGGCCTTGGCCTGGTAGATCTCCTGGAACCGGCCGGCATTGGCCAGCAACGAGCGGGCGACCTGGCTGACACCCCAGACCGCGATCGAGGCGAGGCCGGCGACGATGACGACGGTCAGCGCCAGGGTGACGACCATGGCGACGATCGTCGGCAGCATCCGCTGCAGCACGCGCTGGACCGGCCAGACGATGGCGATGACGAAGATCGCGAAGACCACCGGCGCCAGCACCGGCCGGGCGAGATGGAGTGCCGCCAGCGCCAGGATCGCGGTGCTGATCCCCAGCATCGCATGCACCACACGATCCTTGGTCATCGGGGCTCGAATCCTGGATAGCCGCGGCGATGCGCGCGGCCCGAACGTGGTCGAAAGCCATCCGGCGCGCAATGGCGCGTCGAAGGCCCCGTTCCCTCGGCCCGAGAGCGCGGAGTGCCGCGAATCCTATTCGCCCGCCGAGCTCGGGTCGGTATCGAAGCCGCCGAACAGGTCGCGGATGAAGCCGGGCACCAGGGCCGACAGCGGATTGACGCTGACCTGCGGCTGGTCGAGCGCGCCGCGGACGCTGAAGCCGGCGGCGAGCAGCGCGTCCGACCGGCTGCCCGACATCAGGGAGCCGATGATCGGGATCCGGCCGAGCGTGCGGTTGATCGTGTAGAGCGGCGCCACGGTGCCGCTCATGTCGATCTGGCTGCGCGCGATGTCGATGGTGCCGTCGGCGCGCACGCCTATGTCGCTGCCCACCAGGCGCGCCGCCTCGAAGGTCACGACGTCGTTGCCCAGCCGGAACGGCACGATCAGGCGGCTGATGGGGACGCCCTGGCCGCTCAGCGCATTGCTCAGCCCGCTGATCGAGGCCAGCGAGGCGATGCGGGCGATGGTCGGCGCCCCCCACATGGTGAAGTTGCGGATCTTGAGATCGCCGGTGGCGGCCGGACGGCTGCCCGACTGATCGACGGTGGCGTCCAGCCGGAACGTTCCGCCGCGCACCCCCTGGTCGGACGACGAGATCGAGCGCAGCACCCAACCGGCATCGCTGCCGCGCACGGTCAGGCGGGTGTCGCGGCCGGCCGGAGCGAGCTCGAGCCCGATGGTGCTGCCCTCGATGGCGCCCTGCGCCGAGGCGGTCCGCCACTGGCCGCCGCGATGTTCGAACGAGGCTATCATCCTGCTCAGCGGCGTCTCGCCGAGCCGCAGGCTGCGTGCGGAGAGCGCCAGCGCCATGTCCGGCAGGGGCCCGCCGCCACCGCCACCGCCGCCCCCGGCCATCAGGGGGCGGGCATCCAGGCTGCCGATGTCGACATGCCCCCGCCAGACGCCACGCTGCTGGAACAGGCTGGCGGTCAGGTCGCCCAGCGGCGAGCGTCCCTGCGTCAGCTCGATCCGCTGAACGGCGAACGGATCCAGCGCCGCCGCGCCGTGCGCCTCGACGGTCCAGCCGGGCATGGTCAGGCGTGCGAGATCGACGCTCAACGTATGGGTATCGAGCTGGGTCAGCTTGGCGAGCAGCGTGCCCGCCTGGCCGGGCGTCTTGGCGAGCTGCAGCTCGGGCACGCTCACGCTGGCGCGGGCGAGGTCGAGGGTGACGTCGGCGGTGCGGACGGCATTGGCCTGCTCGGTGACGAGCGCCTGCGCCGCCACGCTGCCGCCGAGCTGGGCCGGCCAGGCGAAGCCCAGCCGCTCGACGCCCTGCCGGTCGAGCTGGCCGCGGGCGTCTATCCGCCGGATGATCTTGTCGGCGCCCGGCTTCTCGGTCTGCATGAAGTCGACCGTCACCGGCACGCCGTTCACCCGGATGTCGCCCTTGCCGCTGACACCCGCCGGCTGGGCCGTCAACGTCAGGACATCCGCCCCCAGCGAATAGCCGTCGATCGCGTCCTTCACCTCGAGGCCGGTGAGCCGGGCGTCGGCGCGATAGACGATCTTGGCGGGCGGCAGCGGATCGACCAGCGGCAGGCTCACCGTCAGGGACGTGGCCTGCCGGCCGCCGACCCGGTCGGCCGCGATGCCGGTATGTTTGCCCAGCTCGACGGGCGGTGCATCGAGCAGCTGCAGGGCAGCCCGCAATGTCGAGCTGAGGTCGAGCCTGGCCTGGAGCCGGACCACGCCGGCCCCCGTGAGATTGGCCAGCGTCACCTTGGTGGCGCCGAGGGTGATGTCGCCGGTGCGACCCCCCGGGGCGGTGAGCGTCAGCGTATCGCCGGCGAGGCCGACATTGCCCGACAGGCTGTCCGCCGGCGGGAAGCCGTCGAGATACTTCACCCGGGCGCCGCTGAACTGCAGGCTGCCCGACAGATCCTGCTGTCCGGGCCGGGAGCTCCTGTCGCCGATGCGCAAGGTGGCATATCCGAGCTTGCCCTCCGTCACATGGTCCGCGAGCCAGGTCCGCGTTTCCTCCGCGACCTTGGTCGGCCAGAGCCGCAGCGCCTCGTCGATATCGAGATCGTCGGGGTCGATCGTGACATCGGCCGTGACGCCGGTGGGGGTGAGGCCGATCGTGCCCTTGGCGTCGAAGACGAAGCCCTCGCCGGCGAGACGTAGCTCGTCGATCGACGCACCGGTCAGTGCGGCGTCGATGCGGCCCCGCAGGATGGCACCATCCAGGGCCAATGGTGCCAGGCCGAGCGATTCCGAGGCGATCCGGCCGCTCTGCCCCGTGAGATCGACGGTGGCGGGCCCGTTCGAGCCGGTATGCGGATCGACGCTGAAGGCGATCGTGCCCGAGACCGGCAGGACGAGGCCGGCCAGGGGCAGGTTCCGGGCGAAATCGGCCAGCAGGCTGGGCTCGAGGCTCTCCAGCTCGATCACGAGGTCGAGCAGCGGCGGCGATGCGGCGGGCGCCGCCCTGGCGGTGATCCGTCCACTGCCGAGACCGGCGGCGAGGGAGGTGTCCCAGATCTCGCCCGTGCGGACCATGGTGAAGACCGCGTCGCGCGCCGTCACCCTGGCGCCCAATGCCTCCTCGACATATTCGAGGACGGGTGCCTGAACCTCGATGCGTCGCAGGCTGGCGAGCCGGGGATCGGCGCCTTCGGGAGTGCCGCCGAGCAGGGCTTCGAGACCGCCGCCGCCGGCGGTCTCGCCCATCGGCACCTCGGCCAGCTTGCCGTCGAAGCTCAGCGCCAGCTTGCCGTTGGCATCGCGCGCCAAGCCGATCCGCGGCAGCTCGAGGCCCACCTCGACCAGCTCGATCCGCCGCCCCAGCAGGGGGGCCAGCGCCACCGTCCCGCGCAGACGGGGTGCGCTCGCCACCAGATGGCCGTTCTCGGCCCTGGCCTCGACGTTGCGCACCTGCAGCTCGAGAACGTTGTCGGCACGGTCCCAGCCGAGGCTGGGATCGGTGAACGTGACGGCGAAGGGTGAGCTGCGGTCCACCATCGCCTGGATCTGCGGCTGGATCCAGGCCAGCGACAGCGGTGCCGTGCCGATGCGCCAGAGCAGCCCGCCGACGGCCACGGCCACCAGCACGATCAGGACGACGAAGGCGATGGCGAGACGCCGCATGGCTGGAGTGAGTCCGAACTCTGGCTTTCGATGCGGCCATCATAGGCCTTCCGGCCGCGCTATCCCACCAGCCGGTTTTCGGGCTGCTTCCACTTGTCTCGCCCGGTAGAGCGGGAATCTGTATCACGGCCGGGACGAGGCATGCGTCAGTCGGACCTTCTCATGCGGGATGTCGGGGAGTGGCTCGCGGGGCTGGGGCTCGGGCGCTATGCCCGCGCCTTCGCCGACCACGCGGTCGATGCGCGGCTGCTGCCGACGCTGACGGCGCAGGATCTGCGCGACCTCGGGGTCGCCAGCGTCGGGCATCGCCGCAAGCTGCTGAACGCCATCGCCGCCCTCGAGCGCCAGGACGCGCACCGCAAGGAGCGCCGCCGCCTCAGCGTACTGTTCGTCGACCTCGTCGGCTCGACCGCCCTGGCACGCCAGCTCGATCCCGAGGACATGAGCGCCGTCATCCGGCGCTTCCAGGACTGCGTCGCGGCCGAGATCGAGCGGCTCGAAGGCCATGTCGCCAAGTTCATGGGCGACGGCGTGCTGGCCTATTTCGGCTGGCCGCGGGCGCACGAGGACGAGGCCGAGCGGGCGGTCAGGGCCGGGCTGGCCATCGTCGCGGCGGTCGGCCGCCTGCCGGTGCTGCCGGCGAGCCCGCTGGCCGTCCGCGTCGGCATCGCCACCGGCTCGGTCGTGGTGGGCGAGACCATCGGCGAGGGGGCGGCGCGCGAGGAGACGGTGGTGGGCGACGCGCCCAACCTCGCAGCACGGCTCCAGGCGCTGGCGCCGCCGAACGCCGTGCTCATCGGCGATTCGACGCGGCGCCTGCTGGGCAGGCTGTTCCAGCTGGAAGCGTCGGGCAAGCTCGACGCCAAGGGCTTCGACGGCGGTGTGCGGGGCTGGCTGGTGCGTGGCGAATCCGCCGGCCAGGCCGGGTTCGAGGCGCGATCCGGCGGACAGGCGCCATTGATCGGCCGCGACCGCGAGCTGCGATGGCTGCTGGAGCAATGGGATCTCGCCACGGCCGGGCAGGGGCGGGCGGTCCTGCTGTTGGGCGAGGCCGGCATCGGCAAGTCCCGGCTCCTGCGCGAGCTGTGCGAGGCCGCGACCGCTGGCGGAGGCGGGGTGGTCCGCTGGCAGGCCTCGGCCTTCCACAGCGGCACTCCCCTCTGGCCCGTGGCACGCGAGCTCGCCGGTGATCCGGAGGCGCTGGCCGGCCTCGCGCGAAACCTCCGTGCCTCGGGCCTGGAGCCGGCGCAGGGGCTGGCGCTGCTGGGACTGGGCTCGGCCGAGAGCGGTGCCGCGGCCCGGCTCGGCGGCGACGCCCAGCGGCATCGGCTGCTGGCCGGCCTGCTCGACAGGCTGGCGGATCTCGCGGCCGCCGCACCGCTGCTGGTCGTGCTCGAGGACGCGCAATGGGCGGATCCGACGACGATTGATCTCGTGCGCCGGCTGTTGGAGCCCATCGAGCGGCGGCCGGTCCTGCTGGCCGTCAGCAGCCGGATCGACGGCAGGCCGCCACTGCCAGCGGGGCCACGGCTGGCGGAGCTGGTGCTGGGGCGGCTGGCGGAGGCCGAGGTCGCGGCACTGGCGGCACGGCTCCTGCCGGATACGCAGTCGGCCGGCATGATCGACGCGGTGGTGCGCCGCGCCGACGGCATTCCGTTGTTCGCCGAGGAGCTGGCCAAGGATCTCGCCGAGCGCGGCGGCGAGGCCGTCGCGGCCAGCGACGTGCCGGCCTCGCTGCACGACACGCTGATGGCGCGCCTCGACCGGCTGCCCGAGGTCAAGGAGGTGGCGCAGATCGCCGCCTGCATCGGTCGCGAGATCGAGTTGCCGCTGCTGGCGGCGGCCACCAGGCTGCCCGCCGGCCATGTGGCGCGCCTTCTCGACCGGCTGTGCGAGGCCGGCCTGCTCGATTGCAAGGGCGAGCCGCCGGCCGCCACCTGGGCCTTCCGGCACGCCCTGGTGCGCGATGCCGCCTACGAGAGCCTGCTGCGCAGCCGGCGGCGTTCCATTCACGAGCGGATACTGGCGGCCCTCGATGCCGGCCTGGCCGATCGTCCGGTCGATCCGGCCGAGACCGCGAGGCACGCGGCCGCGGCCGAGCTGTGGTCGCGGGCGCTCCACGACTATGGCGTGGCCGGCAAGGCAGCCATCGACAGGGCGGCCTATGCGGAGGCCATCGACCTCCTGGGCCGGGCCCTCGATGCCGGCGCCCGGCAGGCCGGCTCGACCACGGCCGAGGTCGAGATGATCGACCTGCGCGGTACCCGTTGCTGGGCTTTCCTGGCGACCGGCGACACCGTGCGGCTGATGGCCGAGCTTCGCGCCGCCGAGAGCGGCGCCGGCCGCTACGGCTTGGCGCGCCTGAGCTGCCAGCTGCGCGCCCAGCGCGCGCATGTCGAATCGCTGTTCGGCGGCCATGCGCGCCGCGCCATCGGCTTCGGCCGCGAGGCCGGCCGCATCGCCGGCTCGCTGGGCGACGCCGAGCTGGCGGCGGCGGCGCGCTTCGTGCTGGCACAGGCGCTCTGGGTTGCCGGCGACTATCGCGCCGCCGCGGCCGAGCTGGTCGGCGATCTCGACGCCTATCGCCGGGGCCTGCGCATCGCCCGGATGGCCAGCAGCGGCACGCTCGCCGTCGAGGGCCTGGCGCTGCTGGGCGGCTGCCTGGGGCTGCTCGGGCGCTGGGACGAGGCGCTGGGCTTCGGCGCCGAGGCACAGGCCCTGGCCGCCGATACCGGCCGGCCGCTCGACCGGATGAACGCCGACTGGCACCTGGCCCGCACGCTGCTGGCGAGGGGCACGGTCGACCGCGCCGCCGGGCTGCTGGCCGAGGCCGTCGAGCTGGCGGGCCATTTCGGCATGCGGACGATGCTGCTGGCCCACCGGGCCCTGCTCGGCCATGCCCGGACCGCCGCCGGCCGGCCGGACGAGGCCGTGGCCCTGCTCGATGCGGCGCTCGCTGGCGCCGACGAGCTGCGGCTGCAATACACCTTTGCCCACGCCGTGCTGTCGAAGGCCGAGGCCTGCTTGGCCTCGGGCCGCGCCGACGACGGCCGGCGGCTGGCGGAGGAGGGCCTGGATCTCGCCCGGGCGCACGGCTACCGGGCGCTGGAGGCTGCGGCACTGCGCCTGCTGGGGCAGCCGATGGCTGCGCGCGAGATCGCCCTGCAGCTCGGCCTCCTGCCCGAGCTGGCGCTGATCGATGCCGTCAGCCCAGGACCTTGAGCGCGCCGTCGACGACCAGCTTGCAGCCCAGCAGGAACAGCAGCACGTAGACGATGTCGTAGAACCGCTCGCTGGAGAACCGCCGCACCAGCCAGACGCCGGCCCAGGTCGAGACGATGGCGAGCGGGAACAGCGCCACCGAGGTCAGCAGGTTCTCACGGCTGAACTGGCCGAGGGCGATGTAGGGCGGCACTTTGATGAGGTTGACGGCGGCGAAGAACATCACACCGGTGCCGACGAAGATGTCGCGCGGCAGCCGCTGCGGGATAGTGTAGATCTGGAAGGGCGGGCCGCCGGCATGGGCGATCATGCTGGTGAAGCCGGCGATGGCTCCCCAGAACCAGCCCTGCGGCCGGTTGGGCGCCGCCGCCGGCTCGGCGGCGGCCTGCTTGCGGCCGCCGGTGAATCGGCGCAGCGCGAACACGATCGAGATCGTACCCAGCACCAGCGCCACCGCCGCGTCCGGCACCCGGGCCGCGAACAGATAGGCCAGCAGGATGCCGACGACGGCGCCCGGCAGCAGGATCTTCAGGTTGGTGCGGTCCCAGCTCCGGCGATAGACCCAGACGCTGAATACGTCCTGCACCATCAGGATCGGCAGCGTCACCGCCGCCGCCTGCACCGGCGATATGGTCAGCGCCATCAGCGGCATGCCGAGCGCGCCGATGCCGGCGAAGCCGCCCTTCGACAGGCCGAGCAGGATCACCGCCGGAATGGCGGTGGCGTAGAAGGCGGGCTCGTTGAGCATCAAGGCGGCGGATCCGCGTCGTTCGCGCGTGCGGCGTTCCTGCCGTGCCGCCGGCCGGTCCACAAGAGACAGTCGGGCATGGGACCGTCGGCGAAGTCGCAGCCCCCTCAGAATCGCTTGGTCGACAGCACGTCGAAGGTGCGGGCGATGGTGTCGATCGCCCGGTCGTAGGTCGCCAGCGCCAGGCAGGCGATCAGGGCGTCGACGATGGCGAGCTGGGCGATCCGGCTGGTCATGGCCTCGGTGCGGAAATCGGTCTCGCGCGCCATGGTGTGCAGCACGATGTCGGCGAAGGCGAGCAGCGGCGACTTGCCGTAGTTGGTGATGCAGATCGTGGTGGCGCCGGCCTCCTTGGCGAGCTTGGTGGCGGTGATGGTCTCGTGCGTGCTGCCCGAATGCGAGACGGTGACGACCGCGACGTTGGGGCCGGTGAGGGCGGCGCTGATCGCCTGGATGTGCGAATCCACCACCACCTTGGACTCGATGCCGATCCGCAGCAGGCGGTAGTTGGCGTCCTCGGCGATCGGAGCGGCGCTGCCGATGCCGTAGAGCTCGACCCGCTGCGCCTTGCCGATCGCCGCCACCGCCCGGGACATCGCCTCGACGTCCAGGACCTTCAGCGTATCCTGCATCGCCTGCAGGTTGCTGCGGAAGATCTTGTCGACGACGGTGCGGGTGTCGTCGTCGCGGTCGAGATCCTCGTGGATGAACTGCACCGGCCGCACGAGGTCGCGGGCCAGCGCGATCTTGAGCTGCTGGAAGCCGCGGGCGCCCAGCTGCTGGCAGAGCGCGATGACGCTGCCCTCGCTGGCGCGGCTGCGCTCGGCCACCTCGGTGATCGACATGTGGACGACGTCGTGGGCGTTGGCGAGGATGAAGTCGGCGATGCGCGCCGCCGTCGGCGCCAGCGTACCGCGCACCGCCTGCAGCCGCTCCAACGCTCCTTCGAGCCGGGCCGGCGGTCCCTGGGCCATGCGCCTCGCCTACCTCATGCCGCCCCGGCCAGTCGCGGGGCCCGGGCCGAAGTGTCGGGGAGTCTGCCGTCGCGGGCCAGCAGGAAACGCATGCCGACGCGCTCGGCGCCCAGGCCGTCGGTCTCGGGGTTGTCGCCGATCATCACCGCCTGCGCCGGCTCGAGGCCGAGGATGGCGAGGCCGGCGAGGAACAGCGCCGGTTCCGGCTTGCCGATGACGCGATAGGGGATCGGACCCGTGCAGGTCAGGATGGCGCTGGCGAGCGCGCCGGTCTCGGGCACGATGCCGCGGCCGGGACCGGGATGGGTGCGGTCCGGGTTGGCTACGACCAGCGCGGCACCGCCGCGGGCGGCGTTGGCGGCGGCGGCCAGGCGGGCGAACGAGAAGCGCCGGTCGCGGCCGACGATGACGACCTCGGGCCGCTCGACGTCCGGGTCGAGGCCGAGGCGCCGGGCATGGTCCTCCAGGGCCGGGCTCGCCAGCAGCAGCACCCCGGCACCCGGCCTCTCCCGCGCCACGACCTCGATAGCCAGCGCCCCGGCCAGGACGATCCGTTCCGCGGGAACCTCGATCCCGAGCGCGGCGAGATCGGCCGCCAGCTCGGCCGGCGTGTGCTCGGCATCGTTGGAGACGACGACGCAGCGATCGCCGAAGGCCGCCATCAGCTCGGCCGCACCCGGCACCAGCGCCCCGGCCGTCACGAGCGTGCCATCGAAGTCGACTAGAGCCCCTTGGGCATCGCGCAACGCTTCCATGTCCCGTCCCGGTCCGGCTCCTCGGGCAGAGGCGATAGCTGAAAAAAGCTCATTGATAAAGCCGATGGATGCTGATCTACTTTCAGCCAGGCTCCGCGAGCGCAAAGAGGGGGCCGAAGGGGGGCTGGACGGGTGCTGGAGTTCTTCGCTGGCCGCATGCTCCGTCTCGTCGTCACGCTGTGGGCGATCGTCACGGTCGTCTTCTTTGCGACGCGGATGACGGGCGACGCCATCAATTTCCTCATGCCCGAAGGGCTGGACGCCCAATCGCGCGCCGAGGTGGTGGCCTACTGGGGCCTCGACCAGCCGGTGCTCGACCAGTACCTGCTGTTCTGGCGCTCGCTGTTCGAAGGCAATCTCGGGCTCGGGCTGATGGAGCGCCGCTCGGTCGGGCTGATCTTCGCCGAGCGCCTGTGGCAGAGCGCCTCGCTGCTGCTCGCCACCTTGTGCCTGACCATCGCCGCCGGCGTTCCGTTCGGCATCCTGGCGGCGATCTGGCGGCAGCGCACCCGCGGCGCCGTCGTGCTGTTCTTCGCCTTCCTCGGCTACGCGATCCCGAACTTCGTGCTCGCGATCATGATGCTGCTGCTGTTCTCGGCCACCTTGAACTGGCTGCCCAGCGCCGGCTCGGGCTCGCTGGCCCACTACATCATGCCGACCATAGCCCTTTCGGCCTACTTCACGGCGGCACTCGTCCGCTACACCCGCAACGCCATGCTCGACGTGCTGTCGCAGGACTACATGCGGACGGCCAGGGCCAAGGGGCTTTCCGAGCGGACGGTGATCCTCAGGCACGGGCTGCGCAACGCTCTGATCCCGGTGATCACCGTACTGGGCCTGCAGGTCACCACCCTGGTCTCCGGTGCCGTGGTCATCGAGACCGTCTTCGCCTGGAACGGCATCGGCGACCTCCTGGTGGGCGCCACGCTCTACCGCGACTACCCGGTGCTGCAGTTCGGCATCCTGGTGGTCGCCGCCGCGGTGGTCGTCGTCAACATCCTGGTCGACCTCGCCTATGCGGCGATCGACCCGCGGGTGCGGCTGGGCGGGGCCCGCGCCGCATGAGCCGGGCGATCGAAGGCGGCTTCGCGGCGGCGGCATCGCCGACGGGAGAGTGGTGGGCGGATCTCCGCGACAGCCTCAACCCGCTGGTCGTCGCGGCGGCGATCCTCGCTTGTGCCCTGCTGCTGGTGGCGTTGCTGGCGCCGGTGCTGGCGCCGTTCGACCCGGCGCAGCAGAAGCTGCTGGCCCGCCTGCGGCCGCCGGTGGGCTTCGAGCGCGCCAATGCCGACTACCTGCTGGGTACCGACCAGCTCGGTCGCGACATCCTCTCGCGCTGCATCTTCGGCCTGCGGCTGACCCTGGCGCTGGCGTTCTTCGGCACGCTCGTGGCCCTCGCCATCGGCATCGTGGTAGGCCTCGTCGCCGGCCTGCTCGGCGGCTTCGTCGACGACCTGCTGATGGGCGTGGTCGACCTGATGCTGTCCCTGCCGGTGACGCTGATGGCGCTGCTGTTCATTGCCATCGCCGGCACGCAGATCTCGGTGCTGGTCCTGGTGCTGGGCTTCGCCTACTGGGCGCATTTCGCGCGGCTGGTGCGGGCCCAGGTGATCGGCCTGCGCGACCTGCCCTATGTCGAGGCGGCGCGCGCCGCCGGCGCCACCGGCTGGCGGATCGCCCGCCGGCACATGATCCCCAACATGGTCTCGCCGATCGTGGTGATGGCCACGCTCAACTTCTCGAACCTGATCCTACTGGAGTCCGCGCTGTCCTTCATCGGCCTGGGCGTGCAGCCGCCGACGGCGACGCTGGGCTCGATGGTGGGGCAGGGGCGCGACTACATGGCCTCCTCGCCCTGGATCGTCGCTGCACCGGCGGCGCTGATCGTCCTCGTGTCGCTGGTGGCGATGCTCCTGGGCGATTTCCTGCGCGACCGCGTCGACGTCAGGTTGCGCGACCGCTGACCTCAACCTCCCAACCACAAGGGGCTGGAAAACCATGACGGGTCGACGCTTCAAGGCGGTGCTGCTGGCGGCCGCCGCGGCCGCCACCCTCTCGACCGGGGCCACGGCCCGCGAGCTGGTGGTCGGGGTGCAGAACATGGCGCCCTATCTCGATCCGGGGCGCGACTTCTCCAATGTCGGCTCGCAGTTCTACCTGAACGCCTTCGAGCCGATGATCGAGAAGGACTACGGCAAGGTCGAGCATGTGTGGCTGCCCGGCATCGCCACCGCCTGGAAGCAGACCTCGCCGACCGAGATGGAGCTCGACATCCGCCAGGGCGTGAAGTTCCACAACGGCGATCCGATGACGGTCGAGGACGTGGTGTTCTCGCTCGACCGCATCATCAACGCGACCTTCCCGCTCTACACCGTGCGCAAGCGCGACACGCTGCCGAACATGGCGAGCATCGAGGCGGTCGACGCCGACACCGTGCGCGTCAAGACGACCAAGCCCGAGCCGCTGTTCCAGGTGCTGCTCAACACCCAGCAGACCACCATCGTGCCGAAGGCCTACATCATGGGCCTGACCGGCGATCCCAAGGCGATCGAGAACTCCGACTACGAGGCGTTCTCGCTGAGGCCGGTGGGTACCGGCCCCTACCGCATCGCCGAGTTCGTGCCCAACCAGCAGCTGGTCTACGAGCGCTTCGCCGACTATTGGGGCGAGCCGGCGCCGTTCGAGAGGATCACGGTGCGGCGCATCCCCGAGCTGTCGGCCCGCATCACGGCGCTCAAGAACGGCGAGGTCGACCTCGTCACCAATATTCCGCCGGACCAGATCGACACCATCGCCGCCGACCAGCGGCTGAACGTCGAGGGCATGCAGACACCGCTGTTCCACGTCATCATCTTCAACCCGCTCAACCCGAAGATGGCCGATCCGAGGCTCAGGCAGGCGCTGTCGATGGCGGTGGACCGCGACACGCTCAACGAGGCCTTGTGGTTCGGCAAGGCCAAGGTGCCGAGCACCCACACCTTCGAGCAGTTCGGCCCGCTCTACATGCCGGAGCTGCAGACCTTCGGCTACGACCCCGACAAGGCCAAGCAGCTGCTGGCCGACATCGGCTACAAGGGCGAGCCCATCCGCTACGACCTGCGCACGGCCTACTACACCAACGAGCTGCTGGTCGGGCAGGCGATCCAGGAGATGATGGCGGCCGTCGGGATCAACCTGCAGCTCAACGTCACCGAGGAGTGGACGGGCGCCGATCCCACCATGATGGTCCGCACTTGGTCCAACCCGATGTACTACACCGATCCTGCCGGCGCCTTCGGCGTGATGTGGGGCCCCACCGGCAACTCGGTGAGCGAGAACCGGTTCGCGCCGACCCAGGCCTATATCGACACCTGGGAGCGCTTCCGCTTCTCGACCGGGCTCGACGACCGCAAGAAGGCCTATGCCGAGCTGATGGACATGATCCGGGCCGACCCGCCGGTACTGCCGCTCTACCAGCCCTACGAGTCCTACGGCATGAAGAAGACCGTGCAGTGGCGGCCGCTGCCCGGCCACATCCCCTACGTGCTGAACTTCCGCGCCGGGCGGATCTCCGTCACCGACTGAGCAGCACCGCACGCCACCGTCGATCCCATCCACGAGACCAAGACATGACTTCCCTGCGCATCGCGATCATCGCCGACATCCATCACGGCGAGGACCATTTCACGAAGATGGGATCGACGGCCCTGCCGCTGCTGGCGGAGTTCCGCCGCTTCGTCGCCGACGCCAGGCCCGATCTCGTGGTCGACGTCGGCGACCGCATCTCCGATCGCGACCACGACACCGACCTCCGGCTTGAGCGCGAGGTGGCCGAGGCGCTGAAGCCGATCACCCAGCCGATCTACCACATCTGCGGCAACCACGATCGCGACCACATCAGCGTCGCCGAGAACGCCGCCATCCTCGGCCAGTCGCTCGAGCACCAGACCGTCGATGTCGGCGGCTGGCGGCTGGTGCTGTGGCGGGCGGATTCGCTGATCCGCCGTCCCGGCGGCTTCGTGCTGACCGAGGCCGACCTGCTGTGGCTCGCCGGCGTGGTGCGCGCCGCCGACCGGCCGCTGCTCGTCATGAGCCACGTGCCGGTCTCGGGGCACTCGCAGATCGGCAACTACTATTTCGAGCGCAACCCCGCGGGCTCGACCTATCCCGGCGCCGAGCGCGCCCGTGCCGTGCTGCGGGCGGCCAAGGTGCCGGTGGCCTGGGTGTCGGGCCATGTCCACTGGAACACGCTGACCGTGGTCGACGGCATCCCGCACTTCACGCTGCAGTCGCTGACTGAGAGCTTCACCACCCACCCCGAGCCCGCCGCCGCCTGGACGCTGCTCGAGCTCGACCAGTCGATCGTCCTGCGGGTGTTCGGCAACGATCCGTTCGAGGCGCGGCTCGACACGGCGACCACGGCCCGCCGCTGGATAACGCCCCTCCAGCCCTTCGCCGAGCATCCGGAGCTGCGGCTGCGCCACCAGCCTCCGGCCGCCTGAGCGGCTGTCAGGCGGCCTTGGCCTGCGGCGCCACCGGCGGCAGGGCCAGCCCGTCCTTGTCGAACAGGTGGCACAAGGCCGGGTCGATGCGGACCTGCACGGTGACGCCGTTGTCGACGAAGGCCTGGCCCGAGACCTCGATGGTCAGCGGCTCGTCGGAAGCGATGGTGCTGTAGAAGAAGGTGACGCCGCCCAGGTGCTCGGTGAGGTTGACGACCGCCGGCAGGCCGGGTCCGCCGCCTTCGTCGACCTTGAGATGCTCGGGCCGCACGCCCAGCGTCAGCTCGGTGCCGGCCGCCAGGCCGCGGCCGTCGCGCGGCACGCGGATCGGCGTGCCGCCGCCGATCGCCACCTCGATGCCCGAGGCGTCGGCCGAGCGGACCGTGGCCTTGAGGAAGTTCATCCGCGGCGAGCCCATGAAGCCGGCGACGAACAGGTTGCGCGGCGCGTTGTAGAGCTCGAGCGGGCTGCCGACCTGCTCGATGCGGCCGAGCCGCAGCACCACGATCTTGTCGGCCATCGTCATGGCCTCGACCTGATCGTGGGTGACGTAGATCATGGTGGCGCCGAGCCGCTGGTGCAACTTGGAGAGCTCGACCCGCATCTCGACCCGCAGCTCGGCGTCGAGGTTGGAGAGCGGCTCGTCGAACAGGAAGATCTTGGGCTCGCGGACGATGGCGCGGCCGATGGCGACGCGCTGGCGCTGGCCGCCGGAGAGCTGCGACGGCTTGCGGTCGAGCAGGGGCTCCAGCTTCAGGATGCGCGCGGCCTCGGCCACCCGCTCGGCGATCTGGTCCTTGGGCATGCCCATGGTGCGCAGGCCGAACGACAGGTTGCTACGCACCGACATGTGCGGATAGAGTGCGTAGGACTGGAAGACCATGGCGAGGCCGCGGCGCGAGGCGTCGACGTCGTTGACGAGGTCGCCGTCGATCAGGATCTCGCCGTCGGTGGTCTCCTCCAGGCCGGCGATCATCCTGAGCAGCGTGGACTTGCCGCATCCCGAGGGGCCGACGAACACGACGAACTCGCCGTGCTTCACGTCGAGGTCGACGCCGTGGATCACCTCGACCGGGCCGAAGCGCTTGACGACGTCGATGAGCTGGAGGTCAGCCAAGGTCTTGCTCCACGAATCCGGTCAACGCTTCATCGCCGAGGCGGCGACGCCCTGGATGATCAGCCGCTGGAAGAACAGGAAGAACAGGAACACCGGCAGCAGCGACAGCGACGACATCGCGAACAGCTGGCCCCAGGAGGACTGGCCGGTGCTGTCGACGAAGCTGCGCAGCGCCAAGGGCACGGTGAAGGCCTGGATGTCGTTGAGGTAGATCAGCGGTCCCAGGAAGTCGTCATAGGTCCAGATGAACGAGAAGATGGCGGCGGTCGCCAGCACCGGCAGCGACAGCGGCAGCATGATCCGCCAATAGATGCGCCAAGGACCGCAGCCGTCCATGCGCGCCGCCTCGTCGAGCTCGCGCGGGATGCCGCGGAAGAACTGCACCATCAGGAAGATGAAGAAGGCGTCGTGCGCCAGGAACTTCGGCACCACCAGCG